>JANXUF010000105.1 GCA_025356335.1 Actinomycetes bacterium | reverse complement strand
CGCCACCATCCAACGCTCCCCTGACAACCCGAGACGATCTTCGTCAGACACCACCAACCTCAGTGTGCGCCAAAAACGATCGCGAACACCCGGCCACCACGTAAAAAATCGGAGAGAAACGAGCACCGACTTCTCCCTGACCGCATCGAAATGTCGATCACGGAAGCCACCAAAAACGCTGCACGGCCGGGCCGAGGTAGTGCTCGAGACGATTGAGGGGTCTTGACGGCATGCTGTGCCGCTTGTGCGTTCCGTTCACCAGATCCCGCTCGGCACCGTCATGTGCTCCGATGCAGGATCGTTACCTTTGACCCCGCCCGACTCCAGCCTCAACGAAAGTCGGGGCGGGGTCACTGTGTCCCTGCGCTTCATCGGCACCGCAGACGTCCCGCCGTGGCAGTGTTACGGATCGGGTTCATGAGCGACCCAGAACCTGAACCGAGTACCGACCAGACGACCGATGGATCCAACCTACTGGACGAGCTGTTCGCCGGACTGCCTCAGCTTGACGCCAACGGCAGCGTTGACGCCAACAACGTCGTCAACGCCAACGGCTGAGCGCTGCTCGGGAACTACCTCCGCCGTTGCCTCGCTTTCCCGACAGGCGGGGTTGGATCTCATCTCGCCATCAGCGAAAAATGAGATAGAGCACGGTCAACACGACAAACCCGATTGCGAGCATGAAGGCGATCCAGCTGAGTTCGCCATCGGCCGGGTCGATGTCCGCGCTGTGGTCTGCTTCCCACCAGTGACGGCCACCCACCCGAGACCGCACGATCGCCACGACCACGCTCGCTATCCCGCAGACGATTCCTGCGACGAGATAGGTGATCGTTGGAAGATGAAGGCTCACGACCGGCTCGCCGCAGCCCACGCCTCGACGTCGGCACCCAGCCAAAGAACGCATAAACCAGAGTTCTTCGACATAACGGGAACCCGGAAGTCGCTATACCTCGCTCGGTAGATGCTAACTGCCCGTCGTCGCGCCAACCCCGATAAATCGGCCACTTCGCCGACCGCGAGCAGGTCGGACGGATCAATCTTCGCCATAGCGCAGATACTAGTTGACGGTCCAACACAGATTGATAGTGTTCGATCTAACCCAATTCGTAACTCCGGCAGCGGCTCCAATCGTTCCTGGGTCTGGCCTGAACCAAACATGGAGGGTCTGACATGACAACAGTATCCACGCGCGCCCCGACAGCTCGCCGACGCTGACCAACGCGCGGGCGCGGCCCAGCGACGATGCGCGTGGACCCGGCTGCTCCTGTCGTCGGCGAGCCTGCATCGCAGGGGCACACGCCCGACTCACAGTGCAGACGGTAGGTCCATTCCAGCGAATGCCGGCCTCGGCTATTGATAGAGATACGTCCGCAGTGACTACATCGGGTTTGCTGCAACCGCGTCGCAAGGTGTGCGAGTTCGCGGTCTAAAGCGATTGGGTGGGGCCGTCTTCCCGGAACAAGTAGCCGCGCCGGTTTGTCATCCCGCATGCCGTCTCGTCGGCACTGCACTAGCTAGCTAGCTAACCGCCCGGCCGTACGGGTCGGCTCTCGTTTCACTAGTCAGTACTCAACCAGCTAAGGCGCTCTGCTGAAGCCGCTATCGTCGCCCTTCGAAGCCGCTCCGGCGCAGCTTTGTCCTTCTGAGTGGTTGCGCAGCCCTTCGTCATTTCGAGAAGGGAGGTATCACGCCGTCACGAGGTGATTCTTGGCTCCGCGAGGGCAACGGGTCAGCGAACCTACTTCGTCATCATCGTAGTCGGCGCATGTGGACGCTTTGCACGAGCCCAATCAACGTGAGCATCGAAATGGCAGAGGAACCGCCGTAGCTGACTAGGGGTAGCGGTATGCCGGTTACGGGCATGATCCCGAGACACATGCCAATGTTCTCGAACACGTGCCACAAAATCATCGCCAACGCACCAGCGCAGATGAATAAACCGAGGTTGTCACGTGCCAGTCGACCGATGCGCCAGATGCGGAAGAGCATCGCTGCATAGAGCAGCATCAAAGCGACCGAACCAAGGAGGCCGAATTGTTCTGCCCATGCCGTGAACGCAAAATCGGTCCATTGCGCGCCGACTTCTCGACCGTTTGTGATCTTTCCGTTCAGCCAGCCTTTGCCAGTGAGCCCGCCGATTGCCACCGCTTGTTGGGCGTGGCGTTGCTGCAAGTTGAGAAAGGTCCCTGTCTTGTCTCTGGCGTCGACATTGACGAAGGCGGTCAAGCGTTGGATCTGATATTGACGCACGAACCCGCTATAGGTCATCGCCGCCACGGTAATGATGGCCAGGAGAGTGATGAACAGGATGTAGCGAACGTGTGCGCCGGCCATCAACAAGATCCCCATCGCCATCGCCAGCAACACGGTCGATGTGCCAAAGTCAGGCTGCAACATGACCAAGCCGACCGGGACGCCGATCACCAATAATCCAGTAATGAAACGACGGTAGGTCAACTCCAGCGGTCCGTGGCGACCTTCTTGCGCGAGGTAGCCGGCAACCAGCACGAGCACCGTGACCTTGGCGAACTCCGACGGTTGAACGAGCACAGGACCGACGTGGAACCATGCATGCGAGTTCGACCCACTCGGCCCCGTTCCTACCAACAACACGGCGACCAACGACAAGATCGTCACCAGATACAACCATCCGGCGCGCGCACGCAACCACACATAATCAACCGCCATCACCGCAGCCATCACCGCCACGCCAGCAATCATGAACACCACTTCGCGCACCAGGTAGGCCGTCGTGGGGTGTCCGCTGTAGGCCAACCATGGTGCCGACGCCGAGTACACGCAGGCCAGACCAACAGCCATCAACGCGCCGGTAATCAGCATTAACGCCCAGTCAATGTTCTGAAACGGGAGGCTTGTCTGTCTCTTCGCCGTCACTAGGCTGCGCCGCTCCCTCATCGCTGTAGGCAGAGGCGTCATCGACGAATCACAGACGGCACCGCAGTACTGACAGGACCGACAACACTGCACCAAGGGACATTCGAACTCATCGCCGGAGTATCCCACAATGTTACGATCGCGTTGCGTCGACACCCGAGAACGTCGACACCCGAGAACTCTGACGGAACGCATCGGATAGCGACCCCCTGGTTGATCGGGGACGGGACTGATCTAGTCCTGATCTGGTCCGGAGATGACAAAAGCCTGCTTCCCGAGCGGACGAAGTTGAGTCCCAAGGGGTGGTGTACGAGGGGTAGGTTGTTCCCGCCGCCTTCGGGTATCCGCGGGGTGTGACGGTCACCGCGTCAGTCTTCAAGAAGCAGTTCCAACAAACTTTTTGAAGAGGAGAACACGGTGACAGTCCCTACTACTTCTATCGACGCGGCCGCCTGGTTGCACGACCATTTTGAGGGTGACGGTGGTGACAGCGATCTGTTGAGGTCGATGTTGCAGTCCTTCGCCGAGGTGTTGATGTCGGCGGAAGCGTCGATGCAATGCCAAGCCGCGTATGGCGAACGTACGGGTGAGCGGGTGAACAGCCGCAACGGGTATCGGGAACGGGCGTGGGACACGCGTGCCGGCACGATTGATCTGCAGATCCCGAAACTCCGGGCGGGGACGTACTATCCGGAGTGGTTGTTGACGCACCGGCGCCGGGCGGAGCAGGCGTTGGCGTCGGTCGTCGCCCAGGCGTATGTCGAGGGTGTCTCGACACGGCGGGTTGATGATCTGGTGAAGGCAATGGGGATCGAGGGGATCTCCCGCTCCGAGGTGTCACGGTTGGCGGCCCAGTTGGATGCGAAGGTCGCGGAGTTCAGGGAGCGTCCGTTGGACGCCGGCCCGTACCGTTACATGTGGATAGACGCGCTCACCCAGAAGGTTCGTGAGGGTGGCCGTGTCGTCAACGTCTCGGCGGTGATCGCCACGGTCGTGACGGCGGAGGGCCGGCGGGAGATCGCCGGGTTCGACATCATCACGAACGAGTCGACAGCCGGGTGGACGGCGTTCCTGCGGTCGCTAGTGGCCCGTGGCCTGTCGGGTGTCGAGCTCGTCATCTCGGACGCTCATGGAGGGATCAAAGCAGCGATCGCTGCGGTGTTGGGTGGTGCGTCGTGGCAGCGTTGCCGGACACATTTCATGGCGAACCTCGCCGGCAAGGTGCCGAAGGCGTCGTGGCCGATGATCGCCACGATGGTCCGGTCGATCTTCGAACAGGCCGATCGTGACAGCACGTGGGAGCAGTTGGGTGACATCGTCGACAAGTTGACTCAGGCCGGGTTCGTCGAGCAGGCAGTGATGCTGTTGGACGCCGCCGATGACATTTTGGCGTTCACAGCGTTCCCGGTGGAGCATTGGGCGCAGATCCGTTCGAACAACCCGCAGGAACGATTGAACAAGGAGATCCGCCGTCGGACGGATGTCGTCGGGATCTTCCCGAACCGGGCGGCGGTGATCCGTCTCGTCGGAGCGT
>JANXUF010000048.1 GCA_025356335.1 Actinomycetes bacterium | reverse complement strand
CTCGGCGACGGCCTCGAGCATCTCCAACGCTCCGGGATAGAGCTCTCCGTGCTGGCCGAGACCGAGAGCGAAGCCGTCACTCAGCTGCGCTGGATCTGCGTCCAATCCGGCCTCGGCGATCAGTTGTTCGAATCGGGTGGTGCGTACCTGTCCAGGTGTGATCTCCTGGCGTTCGACTGCTTGCCAGAGCGCCGTGTTGATGCGGTCGTACGCCGGCAGGTGACGGTGCGGTTCGTTGACGCCGGCTGCTCGCAGCGCCTGCTCGAACGCCATGGCTTCGGAGGCATCGGAGTCCAGCAGCGTATGGTCGAGGTCGAACAGCACAGTCGTGAACCTCGCCTGCTTCATTCGTTCCCAACTCCTGCCGTGCTCGATCTCGGAACAGCAAGCTACCGCGCCTGCGTGTCCTACCTGCGCCGTCCATGCGGCAGCGCAATGGGTTCACGTGACAGGGCGAGGGTCACACCTGCGCCGGGCTGAGGGAATCGAGGAGTAGTCGGGAAATCGCCAGCAGCCGATGGTCCTCCCATGGGCGACCGATCAATTGCACGGACAGCGGCAAGCCGTCCCTCGACCACCCGTTCGGCAGTGCGATGGCGGGTGAGCCGGTGAGACTGGCTGGCAGCGTGAACAGGAAATGGTCGCCACCGACCGCTGTTCGAACCGGGGCGACGGTCGCCGTTGTGGGCGTCACGACGACGTCGATGTGTTCCGCCCCGCGCAGGTACCGGTAGCGGAATGTGTCCCAATCGAGTAGTTGGCGCTCGACTTCTGCGCCGGTGTGCCCGGCACGTGCCCAATAGCGACGCGTCAGTTCGAGACCGCCGGCCAACCACGGTGCGGTCCATGAGGTGCGCCGCAGTCCTGCGGCTTCGAGCAGGGATGCAACGCGTTCGATCCCAGCGACGACATCATCGTCGGCCCCGCCGGCATCGGCCTCACCCGTCAGCACGGCGAAGCTCATGCCGCGTAAGGGAACGACGTCGTTCCAGGGAATTGCGACCGGCGCAACGCCTGCGTCTCGCCAATCGGGCCCCGCGATGATTGCCGAGAGCGCTGCAATGTCGTCGACGGTCCTGGCGAGTGGACCGATCTGGGTCCGACCGTCATAGCGATCTCCGACCCTCGGGAAGTGACCCGTTGTCGGGACGAGCCCAGCCGTCGGTTTGAAACCGATGATGCCGCACCACGATGCCGGAAGTCGGATACTTCCGCCGGAGTCGCTGCCGATCCCGACCAACGATCCACCGCTCGCGATCGCAACGGCTTCCCCCGTGCTCGAGCCGCCTGGCGTTCGTTCGGGGTGGGTCGGGTGGAGTACGAGACGATCTGCAGGAGGCTCGGGCCCCCATGCCACCGTCTTGGCAATCACGATTGCGCCAGCCGCCCGGAGTCGACGAACGGCGGAGGCATCCGCTGTCGGCCGCCGTACGCCGTGGCGTTCGGTGTCGCCGTGTTCGGTGTCGCCGTGATCGGTGTCGCCGTGATCGGTGTCGCCGTGATCGGCGTCGCCGTGATCCCCAGCGCACGGGAACCCTTCGACATCGATCCAGTCCTTGACCGTGATCGGCACGCCGTGAAGCGGCCCGATCTCGCTGCGGTCACGAGCAAACATCGTGTCCAATCGTTTGGCCTCGACCTCGACGAGCGCATCCTCGAACCAGGCGACGGCGTGAGTGCGGCGATCGGTTTCGTGCAGGAGCTCGAGTTGTTGCGTTGCGACCTCGCTGGCAGAGACCTCCCCCGAACGGAGTCGCAACGCCAATATCGACGCAGACTCGAAGCTCATCTCACCGCCTCCCAAGCCATGCGCCTCCTGTGCCGTCGTCCCGACTCCAATGGATACGCGGACCGATCACATGCAAATCATCGGCGACACGACGCACCGTGCGCAACCGATTTGGCGTCGCCGAACCGTCCTCGTATTCGCAGCTCAGTCGCGACCCTGCCACGTGGCGATGTCGACCTTGTTGCCTTGAGCGTCGGCGAGCGTCCACCATGCCGGCGAGTGGGCGTCGGAGACCAGCGTCCCGCCAGCATCGAGTGCTGCTCTGATCCGAGTCGATGCAACGTCAGCGGGTACGTCGATGTCGATGTGGAAACGCTGCGTCGGCGGTTCGTGAGCGTCGGTCTGCTGCAGGAACAGGCCCGGTGTGTGACCGTCGGAGTCGAAGAAGAAATCATCGAATCCAGCTTCCGGCTCGAGGCCGAGCACGGCCTGCCAGAACGGTCTGATCTCGTCCGAATCGGTGGTGTCGAGCGCCAGCGTGACGACCTGGAGCTCTGCGGTCAGCGGCGTCGCACCGAGCCCGTCGGCGAACTGGCTGACGAGGCGGGCGAGACGCACGTCGCGTCCCGTGATGCCGCCGACATCGTGGCTGCGCAATGTGATGTCGAGGTGGCTGTAGCGAAGATCGACGTCAGGGTGGTGATCGGCGCTGTCTGCCGCCGCAGCGATCTGGTTGAGCAACGACATCCCGATATCGAACGTGCGGGTCTGGAACCGAGCGTGCAGTTTGCCGGCCAGGTAACGCCAATCATCGAGGCGTTCGTCGACGAGTTCCCCCGCGGTCAGCGTCTGCCTATCGTCTGGAGATGTGGGGCTCATGGCAACGACCTGTCAGCGCTCGAACCGTCAGCGACTGCCGATAACGGTAGCAGGGCAGTGCAGCCGGCGGCCGCCACCAGCCAGGTGAACGCCGCACTCGTGCCGACCGGCTCCTTCAACGCAGAGACCTGGATCCAGCCGAATCCCTTTCGCTGCTCCCATGAGATGAACGAGCCCGTGGACGATGACGATCCCGATGACGAGGAAAAGAACGGCTCGTCTCATCGCCTTGACGGCTCGCGGAGCAGGATGCCGTGTCCTTCATCGAGGCTCGCCCCCGCCGCTGGGCGCCGCCGATTCACATGCGATCGGCGATCGCCAGGCCGGCGTTCCAACCAGGGGCTCGACCATCGTCGGGAGGGTGGATTCCGGTGACGTCGATGCCGGCGCTGCGAAGCAGCCAGGCCGTAACGGAATTCGAGTTCCACATCTCCCCGGCGGCGAGTTCGTCTCGCCCCCACACCGGCGTCGGCACAGCTGGGACGAGCGCAAGGACCCGTTCGACGTGCATCGGGTCGACGCTCATCGTGACGACGGAACGGGCCTCGGCG
>JANXUF010000018.1 GCA_025356335.1 Actinomycetes bacterium | reverse complement strand
GGGCGACGTCATCGGCTATGTCGGTCACACCGGTGATTCACCGGTCAACCACCTCCATTTCGAAATCCATCCCGGGGGCGGCGCCGCCGTCAATTCCTACCCGTCCGTCAAACGAGTCTGCTGATCGAACATCGATGCGCTCTGCAGAGGGGCAACAGAAGCGGTGCTGCGTCGCACCGGACACACCGATGTGGCGGACCCAACGATGACGAATTCCTACATCATGTAGTACGTTCTCGTCATATGTCCGCCGTCGCCTCGGCGAAACTCGCCGGGCTTGGTTACACCAATGTCGTTGAACTCGCAGGCGGCATGGACGCGTGGCAAGCGTCGAACCGCTCGATCGTCCGGGATCCGAACCGATCCAACGGCTCCACGGCCTAGCGCAATGCACCGGGCCACCCCAGGCCCAACAACGGCAGGCGTGCACTGCCACGAGCATCGTCCGCGTACAGTTGACGGGGTGCAGATCGATGTGTTGGTCGTCCCCGACTGTCCGAATCAAGCCGATGCGGAGACTCGCGTGCACACTGCGCTCGCCGTCGTCGGCATCACCTCAGCGTCCGTTCATACACGGCTTGTGCTTGATCTCGCGCAGGCCGAGGCATTGGGGATGCAGGGTTCTCCGACAATCCTGATCGATGGTCGGGATCCTTTCGTCGTCGACGGATCGCCAGCATCGATCTCGTGCCGGCTGTTTCGATCCGCGACCGAGGTGAGTGGCTGCCCGACCGTCGACGAACTCGTCGAAGCCATCAGCGCAAGGACTTCCTGACTGCGGACAGCTCCCAGATCTCCAGCCGGTCGTCACAGCCCGTTCCCCGAGTCGCGCGCAGGAGACGGTCGTCGTGTCGAGATCGTCGACGGATCTGTCGGCAGCGATTGGACCCAGCGGGATGGCGGAGGTGGCGTCGGCAAGCCGTCGGGTCACCGCGCACCAACAGCCCGGCCGCGGCGCAACGAAGTCGCCATCGACTGCGGTCTTTTCTGCATCACGAATTCACGTTCTCGCCGTGGATCACGTTCCGACCGACACGGATGTTGTTGCCGCTGGGATCGGTCAGCGTGAATTCGTGCATGCCCCACGGTCTGTCCTCGACCGACGTGACGTTCAAGCCGGCTGCGACGAGGCGAGCGTGCCAGCTATCGACGTCGTCGGTGACGACGTAACATCCGGCGTGGTTGGTCGCGGGATCCATCTGTGGAATGAGGTCGAGGTCGAAAATGCTCTGTTCGTCGAGTTGCACGAACGCGAACCCATCGCCGTATCGGTGAACGTCCAGGCCCGCAGCTTCACAGAACCGCACCGCGGTGTCCATGTCGGCCACGGGCAGGGTTGGCGTCACATCGATCGAGCTAACTCGCGTGCTCAGCCATCCGACACAGGCACGGCATACCTTGATCTCGACATGACAGCGCAACGACGTCACCGATGACGGAACGCGATCCTCACCACAGCACGAACACACCACATCGCAACCCTAGGCGCCGCGCAGCACGCCACTGGCCGGGCCGACGAAGCAGGCATCACCGACGTCCACGCCAGCCTGCGACCCGAAGACGAAGCACACCTCATCGGCGAACTCGGACATCGCAGGCCCCGGTAGTGCGCCGGGGTACCCGGCGATCTGACTGGCGATCGGAGCAGAGGTGTCGGCGCTGCCAGGTCATGAGTCGACGGTGACGCCGAGCCGTCGGTGAGAGCGGTGTGTGCTCACCCTCACCGACGCGACAGCTCGGCGACCTCGATCGTGAAGGCGGCGGTATTGCACCGCACCGCCCGAGGCAAATTGCAGGAAATGTCGATGCCGCCGTCGTCGCCGCCGTCGATGACGCCGGATACGTCGTCGTGTCATGACCACCGCACCAAGTTGACGGTCTTCGCTCAAACAGCCCGCTGAGTTCGATACGACACGAGCGGACTATCACGGGTGCCATTGCCGCTTGGGTCCTTCGGCCCTGACGTCATCGTGTGATCGGGTGTTCGATGGAGTTATGGCGAAACGCGTGGTGATACTTGGTGGTGGTACCGGCGGGACGCTGGTTGCCAATCGGTTGCGGCGGCTGTTCTCCGGCACGGATGTCGAGTTGGTCGTTGTCGATCAGAATGACCGCCACGTCTATCAGCCTGGTTTGTTGTTCGTTCCGTTCGGGCTGGCTCACAGCGAGGACATCGTCCGACCGCGCCAGCGCCAGTTGCACGACGGAATCAAGTTTCACGAGTCGGGGATCGAGCGCGTCGAGATCGGGGCCAACGAGGTTCACCTCCATGACGGGTCGGTGCTCGGTTATGACGTGCTCGTCGTCGCCACGGGTGCCTCACTGATCCTTGAGGAAACCGAGGGCCTGGCAGGGCCAGGGTGGATGGACAAGGTGTTCACGTTCTACACACCCGAGGGTGCCGGTGCGTTGGAGGCAGCGTTGGCGACGTTCGACGGCGGCCGTGTCGTGGTGAACGTCGTCGATATGCCGATCAAGTGTCCGGTGGCGCCGTTGGAGTTCTGTTTCCTGGCTGACTGGTATTTCCACGAGCGAGGTATCCGTGACCGAGTCGAACTCACCTATGTGACGCCCTTGGACGGCGCCTTCACCAAGCCGGTCGCCTCGAAGCAACTCGGCGGGATGTTGGCGGACAAGAACATCGAACTCGTAACGGAGTTCAACACCAGCGAGGTCGATGGTGCAGGGGGCCGGCTCATCTCGTATGACCAGCGGGAGGTGCCATTCGATCTTGCTGTCGTCATCCCGCTACACGGCGGGGCCTCGTACGTCGGGCGTTCGATCGGCCTCGGGGACGCACTCAACTTCGTACCGACCGACGAGCACACGTTGCAATCGAAGGTTGCCGACAATGTATTCGTGATCGGTGACGCCGCAAATGTGCCGGCGTCCAAGGCGGGATCTGTCACCCATTTCGAGGGCGAGACGTTGGTCGAGAACGTCCGCCGCCATCTCGCTGGGGAACCATTGATCGACGGATTCGACGGTCACGCCAACTGCTTCATCGAGACGGGTTTCCACAAGGCGTTGCTCATCGATTTCAACTACGACACCGAGCCACTCACCGGTCACTACCCGGGCCGAGTTGGTTTACCACTGTTGAAGCAATCACGGCTCAACCACCTCGGCAAACTGTTGTTCCAATCCGTCTACTGGCATGGCCTGCTGCCCGGGCGGGACATACCCGGCATCGGCGCGACGATGCCGAGCAGCGGCAAGATCCCCGTCGCCGCCACCGGCGCGACCACAACCCCCAAGGAATGATTCGATGCCCACCACCATGATCGCCGCCACCCAGATCGAGCTCAACGACGAAGGCTTCTTCGTCCATCCCGAACAATGGACCGAGGAAATGGCCGCAGAACTCGCCCGACGCGAGAGCATCGATCCCTTGACCGATCGGCACTGGACCGTGCTGCGGTTCATGCGCTCGGAGTTCCTCGACAAGGGCACCGGTCCCACCGTTCGTGCGCTCGGAAAGACGTCGGGCGTGTCAGTGAAAGAGCTCTACCAACTGTTCCCCAAAGGACCGGCGAAAGTCGCTGCGCGCATCGCCGGCATCCCCAAACCACGCGGCTGCATCTGAAAGGCACCCCTCATGTCCGAACCATCCACCCTCGACAGCATCCACGCTGACACGCTGCCCGAGCCGATCACGAAAGTTTCGATCATCATCTCGAAAGGATCCCTCGACGGAATCTACCCGGCGTTGATCATGGCCAACGGCGCCAGAGCCGAAGGCATCGAAGCGAACTTGTTCTTCACCTTCTTCGGTCTCGACGCGATCCACAAGGCCCGCCATGAACACATCAAGATGGCGACCGTCGGCAACCCGGGCCTACACGTGCCGACGATGCTCGGCGGCATCCCCGGCATCTCCACCGCCATGACGCACTACATGAACCACAAGATGGAACAACTCGACATCCCGGCGATTCCCGAGTTCATCGAAATGATCGCCGACACCGGCGCCGGCATGTATGCCTGCAAAGCATCCGTCGATCTCTTCGGACTCGAGAAGAACGACCTCATACAACAAGTACAGGACATCATCACCGTTGGCGAGTTCTACGAAATGGCTGCCGGCGGCCAAATCATCTTCACCTGAACACCGAACCGGCGTGAGGACCGGCACATGACGTCGCCGCCGGGCGCTGCTGAAGATCCACCCGCTTGTTTCGCCACCATCGCCCACCCGCCGCGGCCCCCGGTGCCACCGAACGCCGTGCTCTCGCAAACGCTGCAATCAAAGGAGTGATGATGAACCCACCCAGCCAACCGCTCCGTGACGAGCACCTGGCCCTGCTGCCCGAGCTTTCGTCGGTACGCGATGCAGCTGACGTCATCGGCACGGCAACTGCGGGGGAACATACGCGACGCGCCCTGCGACTGCTCGAACGCCTGCTCTATCCGCACATGGCTGCCGAAGACGAGGTGCTGTACCCCGCTATCGACCGGATCATGGGATGCGAGGCGACTGCGACGATGCGGCGTGATCACGACGAGATCCGGCGGCGGACCGCACAGCTACAAGCGACCGTGAGCACTGAGTTCGATCAGGACAGCGAGTTGCGTTCGGCGTGGTACGGACTCGACGCGATCATTCACCTGCACATGGCCAAAGAAGAAGAACTCTACTACCCGATCCTCGACCGGCACCTCGACGGCCCGGCCACGGCCGAGCTCGTCGCGGCGATGCATCGTGCGGCGCGCCAGCACTACTCGGACGAACGGTGACGAGCACCGACGGCATTGATGGCGGACACGAACGCCAGCACTGTGCGGCCACGTTTGCTGACCGAGCAGCCATCGACGGCGCAGGCGGCGGCGGGCTCGGCGACGACCTCGACAATGGCAAGCACGTCGCCGCCGGCAGAACCGATCCGGCGAACTGCTCGATTCGAGGTCCGGAACGCAGGACTTCCAGAAGAACCGCTTCGGCATCTACTGCCTCCAGGTGCTGCCAACCTCGGGCAACTGCCATGAACGGCAACCGACGCAGCCTCGACGGACCGGGTTGTCAGTGCTGCCCGGTCGACGCGAAGCGGTCGAGGTCCAATTCGGTCTCGATTGCCCGGCGTGGACGGGCGCCCACGACCTGCTTGGTGAGCCCGCCGCCCTCGAACAGTCCGATCGTCGGAATGCTGCGAATGTTGTAGCGGTTGGCGACAGATTGATTGGCGTCGACATCGACCTTCACGACCTTGATCGCCGTCCCGTACTGGACAGCCAGCGCCTCGAGCTCTGGGGCCACCATTCGACACGGTCCACACCATGCGGCCCAAAAGTCGACGATGACGGGCACTGTCGAATCGAGCACCTCCCGCTGGAAGCTCACCTGGTCATCTGCATTGATCACGGTAGTCACCTTTGATCCTCTCAACCAGGTGTCCGGAAGTGGACACTCGCCACCGAGTACAACTTATACCCCTATGGGTATATTCCCAAGAGGATCATACTGGCCCGAGTACGCTTCGCCAAACAATGACGACCGGTCGTCGATCAGGTGACGGTGAGTTGGGCGTACATGCCGGCGGCGTAGTGGCCTGCAAGGTTGCAGACGACCTCGTATCGCCCTGGAGCCAGGGTGACAGTCACCCAACTCGACGCGCCGGGTGCGATCCCCTGGCCGCTGCCTTCGCCACAGGTCGACGATGCTTCGCCGATACTGCCAGTCTCATCGATCTTGGCATCAGCGCCAATGGCTCGGGTACCGACGACCTGGCCAATGGGGAGCGGAAGAACCACGAGTTCATGGTTGACGCTGCCGGCGTTGATCGCCAAGAACGACACCTGACCGGCGGCGACCGTATTGCGATCGAGCGACAGGCGCATCATGCCCCCCGACATCGAGCCACCCGCACCCTGCATCATCGGACCCCCCATGTTCACCAAGGTCGCATCGAGGACAACTCCCGGAAGTGCCGGAACGGCACAGGATGTCCGACCTCGCCATGAGCCCCGATTGAACGCCCCGCCCGCCCCGGCGACAGCGAGCACCGAGACAGCAGCAAGCACCGCCGCCGCCAACAGCACGCCGACCGTTTTCTTGTGCGGACTCGTCATCGCGACCGCTCCTTGAGCAGATCGTGTCGTCGGGTGTACTCGGCCTCATCGATCTCTCCGCGTGCGAATCGCTCGTGAAGAATCCTCTCGGCGTCATTGCTAGGCGTTGCTGTGCTCGGCGATGGGTTGTGCTGGTGGTCGTGTCGCGACCACCAACCAGAACGAATCCCGCCAATCACGATCGCCGCGATCAGACCCCAGAACAACGCCATCATCATGATCATCGCGAGCCATCCGCCGCCGCCCCACCCGTTGCTGTGCCATCCCTCGTTCATCACAACCTCCGCTCCCCACGATGCTGGCGCTGCATGAGGGTGGTTAGAGCACAAGGTCACACAACCGCCGGAGATTGCTCAAGTAGTGGATTCTCGGCAATCGACTCGTCGACCGCTTCGCCAGCGGATTCACCCGGCGACGCTCGAAGCTCGGTGATTCAACGACCCCGGAGTCGACTCAGCAGGGACGGGCGTGGCTCGCTCGGTGAGGAAGCCTGCTTGCGGCTCCCACCGCACTGACAACGCTCGCCCGGCGGAACGTTACCGAGCACCTGCTCGATATGTGCGCCGCAACCCGCCCATGTAGGTCGCTTGCACGTTGAACACATCACTCTTCTACATATACCCCATAGGGTATCAGAGGATGTTGACCTTGCTACAAGCTGCGCCGACTCGCCATCGAGGGACCGTAGTCATCAGGAGCGCGTCGAGAGCGTCTGAGGCGCTGGCCAGTTCAGGCGAGTTTCATGAACATCTTCTGCACGTCGCCCAGGCCGTAGCCTTCGGCTGTGGCACGTTCGGGGTCGGAGACGCACCATGTCAGGCCGGCGGCGACGAGCAGGAATCCAGCCTGTTCGAGCGCCTTCGTCGCAGCCGACAGTTGCGTCAGTATCTCGCGGCAGTCACGGCCGTCGGCCAACATCTGCTGCACGCCACGCACCTGGCCCTCTGCGCGTCGCAAACGCTTCGACAAATCAGCGACAGTTTCCTTGGGTAGCTCCACAGCGATTGTACTCCTCGATCAGACCCGCTAGAGTATACTGGCCGGGGTATCCTTCCCGGAGTCGTCCGACTACTGGCGCGAAGCGTTCGATCCGCTCTACGTAACGGCGATAGGGACGCCGCCGGCAGCAGATCGACCCCTCCCATCGGTCCGCTGGCAGGGTACGGGAACAATACGGAGGGAAACACCTCAGCGATCGGGACCGTCGAGGAATCCCCGGAGCATCTTCGCGTCACGCCTCGACAGGCTCTCGACGAAGCCGCTGAGGACAGCCCTGCGATCGCTGACAGAAGAGAGTACGTCACCAATCCGGCGGGCAGCGAGCTGCGCTTCGCCAACAGCTGCCTCGTACCGAAACGCCCTTCCGTCCGGGCTACGGGTGACCATGCCCTTGACGTGCAAGCGACCAAGCACCGTGGCCACACTCGTATAGGCAAGCTTGCTGTCGAACGCACTCTGGACTTCGCCGGGGAGCATCGGCGCGCCGTGCGCCCACAGCACCGTCATCACATCGTGCTCAAGCGCGCCATGTGGTCGTTTATTCATAGATATCACATCACGATAGCCGTACTCACCGAGTCGTCGATAGTGTTACGACAGTTCGTAGTATCAGAGGCAAGGGGGCCGCTTCTACGGATGCCAGTGTCGAGGCCTCGGGCGTACCATCGGACTGACCTTGCCATCCTTTTGACGTCGGTCGATGGCCGAGAAGGAGAACACGATGGCGCACGAACACGAACATTCCGAGTCTTCCAGGGCGACGGTGCTCGTCGAGGTCGGAGGTTTGCAATGGGCAACCGAGAAGTCTGTTCTCGAGACGGTCCTGCGTCGTCGTCCTGGCGTGATCGCGGTGGACGCCAACCCGGTGGCCCAAACCGCATTGATCGACTACGACCCGGCGGTCACGAGCGTGGTCGAACTGAGCAGTTGGATTCGAGACTGCGGTTACCACTGCCGTGGGCAGTCCGTGCCGTCGCACATCTGCGATCCACTCGTCGAACCCGTTCAGGATGGGACCACTGTCAAACAGGCAACGAGTCACGATCACCCCGCAGATGACGAACACGAACACCACGCGATGGACGAACACCACGCTGGTCACCAGCAGCACCTGGGTCATGATTCTCATGACGATGGCGATCCGGCGGCTGGACGTTCTCCGCATGAGATGATGGGTCACGGCGGCCATGGTGGTGGGATGTCGATGGCGTCGATGGTCAGGGATATGCGCAATCGGTTCCTTGTTGCGGCGCTCTTTTCCATCCCGATTCTGTTGTGGTCGAGTATCGGGCGTGACGTTCTCGGTTTCAAGGTGGCGGCGCCGTTCGGGCTGCGCGACGATGTTTTCCAGTTGATTCTGTCGCTGCCGGTCGTCGGCTGGTCTGCGTGGATTTTCTTTGATGGGGCGTTTCGG
>JANXUF010000008.1 GCA_025356335.1 Actinomycetes bacterium | reverse complement strand
GCGCCGCTTCGTTGACGATCTCGTTGGCGCGCGTTGCGCTCGTCCCGGCGCGATATTCACTCCGGAGCTGCACCATGCGGTCGTCGGCATGTAACAGTTCGCGGATCTCGTCGAGGTTGAACCCCATCACCGCCTGGAGTTTGCGGACACGGGCGACGCGCGCAAAGTCCTCGTCGCTGTAGCGGCGGGCGCCCCCGGTGCTGTGCGCAGAGGGTGTGACCAGTCCGAGTTCCTCGTAGTAGCGCAGGGTCCGCGTCGTGATCCCGAGCCGCTCTGCGACCTCCCCGATCCGCATCGACGCTGTCATCAGGCGGGCACCCACGATTCGGCAACGGGCGCTTCGTCTGCGGCGCCTGGCCCTTCGTCGTTCGGGGCACCGAACGGTCCCGTTTCGTTGTCTCCGTGTACATACTTCTTGCCACGCATCCAGGAGGCTGCAGCGGCGATCAAACACATCAGCAGCGAAGCAGAGAAGGCGATCCGCAGGCCGTCGATGAACGGTCCGGAGATCAGCTTCGGGAAGAACTGCTTGCCGGTGATCGTCGCCGACTGCTGCGGCGAGAGGCTGGCGAGGGTGTCCTTGCTGACGAGTTTCTCCATCGGGTTGTAGCCCAGGAAGGCGGCGAAGAGGCTGCCGACCGGTGGTGCGTCGGCGATCTTCGTGGCGGTTGCCGCAGGGACCCCGTTGGCCTGCAATCCTGCCGCCATGCTCGCCGGCAGGGTCGATGAGAGGCCGACGATCATCAACGAGAAGAACAGTCCGATCGACAGCACCATGCCGGTGTTCTGGAATGTCGCCCGCATACCACTGGCGACACCTCGCTCGTCGTTGGGCACGCTGTTCATGATGCCGGTGGTGTTCGGAGCAGAGAACATGCCGACGCCGAGCCCATTCATCAGCAGGAGCGCGGCGAACACCGGGAAGGAGAAGTTCGCCGGCAGCAGCATCAGCAGACCGAAACTCGCGGCCATCATGATCATGCCGCCGGTGGCGAACGGCCTGGCACCGTAGCGGTCCGACAGCCACCCGGCGACCGGGCCGGCGATGAGGAATCCGGCGGTCAGCGGCAGCATGAAGATGCCTGCCCACAGCGGCGTGCGCTCGAAGCTGTACCCGTGCAGCGGCAGCCAGATGCCCTGCAGCCAGATGATCAGCATGAACTGCAGGCCGCCGCGCCCGATGGAGGCGAGGAAGCCGGCGATGTTGCCGGCCGAGAACGCACGGATCCGGAAGAGGCGGATGTTGAACATCGGAGTCTCCGCCCTGGTCTCGATGTACCAGAACAGGCAGAGGAGGGCGAGACCGCCGATGATCTCAGTCAGCACCCACGGTCCGGTCCAGCCCATGTCGCTGTGGCCGTGAGGTTGCAGTCCGTAGGTGAGGCCGATGAGTACGAGGATCATGCCGGCGGCGAAGGTGATGTTGCCGGCGACGTCGATCCGCGCCTTCTTGCGTGTGCCGGTTTCGACGAGTTTCGAATACGCCCAGATCGTGCCGAAGACACCGACGGGCACGTTGACCCAGAACACCAGTCGCCAGTTGACGTCAGCGAGCAGACCTCCGACGATCAGGCCGATGAACGATCCGGCGATGGCGGCGACCATGTTGACGCCCATCGCCATGCCACGCTCTTCGACTTTGAAGGCGTCGGTGAGGATCGCTGTCGAGTTGGCCATCAGCAGCGCGCCACCGATGCCCTGTACGACCCGGAAGCCGATCAGCCACATCGCCGCCGAGCCGCCCTTGCCCGGCGTCAGCGACAAGGCGACCGAGGCGAGTGTGAAGACGAGGAACCCTGCGTTGTACATCCGCACCCTGCCGAACATGTCGCCGAGGCGCCCGAAGGTGACCACGAGGACAGCGGTGACCACGAGGTAGCCCATCAGCATCCACAGCAGATAGCCGATGTTGCTCGGGGTCAGAGGGTCGAGGCCGATGCCCCGGAAGATCGCCGGCAGTGAGATCAAGACCATCGATGCATCGAGCGACGCCATGAACATGCCGAGCGTCGTGTTCGACAACGCTGTCCATTTGTATCGATCGCCCGGTGCCGGCAGTGGCTTGGCGGCGGGCGGTTGTGCGCTCGGCGCAGCGGTGGAGATTGACGACACAGTTGCCTCCTCGTGGAACAATCCTTACGTTAACGTCAACTCGCCGAGGCGACGCCTGCGGAGCGTCAACATTGCGTCAAGACGGCGACGAGACCTTCGCCACGGAGGCTGATGCGGCAGGCCAGCGGCCGATGCCGCCGTCGCGCAGCAGCATGCCCGTCAGCGTGCGTTCCGTATGCGCCGATCGCCACACCAGCATCGCCTGGGCATGTGCCAACACGACCGCCGGGTCGCTGACCTCGGTCTGCCACGTCTGGTCGGTACCGAGGTCGAAACACCGCCAACTGCCGTCGCCGAACTGCACGTACGCCTGGTCCGCCGACCGTCGAACGGTGAGGTGCTGGCGTTCGAGCTGCCGATTCCACGGCCCGTCATGATCCCCGTACGGGATCGACAGATAGCGCCAGTCCCATTCGTATGTTGCTGCGGTGCGCCAGGCGACGGGCGGTACCTCGCCCCGCAGGAACGGCGTCAGTGGAAATCCATCGCACTGCGCCGGCACCGGGACTTCCATCAGTTCGCAGAGTGTCGGCAGGATGTCGACGTTCTCGGTGAACTCCTCGACGACCGATCCAGCCGTTGTGCGGCTGTGCGGATCGCTGATGATATTGAGGACGTGATAGCTCGACTCGAAGAAACCCAGCTTCTGCAACAATCCCTGGTCACCGAGTTGCTCGCCGTGATCCGATGTGACGATGACGAGGGTGTCGTCCCACTGGCCGCCACCACGGACGACGGCGAACAGACGGCCGAGTTGGGCGTCGACCTCGGAGATCATGCCGAAGTACTGCGCCTGGACAGCAGCGACGTCCGCCCGTTCTGCCGGCGCGGCGGCAATCGGTTGTGCGAGAAAGGCGTCGTAGAGCGGGTGACGGTGCTCGAGAATCGGCAGCGGCGCGGGACAGTCGAGCGGGTCGTACATCGTCGAGTACTCCCCCGCGGCGCTGAACGGCGGATGCGGACGCAGATAGGAGGCGTGCAGGAACCATGGCTGCGACTGTTCGCCGATCCAGTCGATCATCCGGTCGGTCATGAACGTCGAGATGGACTGCGACGCCGGGCGTTCGTTTTCCGTCGCCAGCGCTTCGTCAGGATCGGTACCCGTGTAGCCAGCCGACCGCAGCCACTGCATCCACGGTTCGTATCGTTCGTCGAGGTTCAACAGGCAGTCGAATCCGGGCAGTACGCCTTCCCAGTTCCACAGTTGCGGGTCGTCCCGCTCGACCGTCCGTGGGTCGACCCCCTGATCGGTGTATCCGAAGAGCGCCGGCTCGTACCCTGCACGCCGAGCAGCCCTGGCGACATTGTCGAAGCGATCGTCGAGCGGCGTGCCGTTGGCGACGACACGGTTGTTCATCTGATACGTCCCGGTGTACAACGCTGCGCGACCGGGAGCGCACGGCGCGGCCTGCGAATAGTGGCGGGCGAAACGAACGCCCTCGGCTGCGAGCGCATCGAGGTTCGGCGTGCGCACGAGCGAATGGCCTGCGCACGACAGGCTGTCCGCACGGAACTGGTCGAGGGTGATGAACAGGACGTTCGGCCGAGCGGTCACTGCCGTCACGCTATCGGTCCTGTTGATGGGCGGCCCGAGTCACGAGATATCGCAAGCCCTGCGACAATCGGTGACACGGGCGGCACACACGGGTGTCAGCTGAGGACGCGCTTCTTGAACATCCGCAGGCCGACGACGATGAACACGGCGGTGAACGCCAGCAGCGCCGGATAGACAGCCCACAGGGTCATACTGCCAACGTTGGTCAGGGCAGCGCGAAAGCCTTCGCACATGTACACGAGCGGGTTGAGCAGCACGGCGATCTGCAGCCAGCGGATTGCTTGCAGCCGTTGCCACGGGAAGTACACACAGCCGAGGAAGGTCAGCGGGACGAGGATAATGCCGAACAGCAGCGGAACCGATCGCGGGTTGAACAAGGTGCCGAACATCAGCCCGAGCGAGGCGGCGGCGATGCACGCAAGTGGCCCGAGGGTGAGCAGGATCGGCCAATGGAAGGCGATGTGGACCGGCGTCGACGGCACGACATAGGCGATCGGGAAGACGATCAACGCCGCCAGGATGCACTGCAGTGAACCGGCAACGATCTTCTCGATGGCGACCAACTCGACACGCAACGGGGCGAGGACGCGATCCTCGATCTCCTTGGTGAAGCCGAACTCCTGGACCATCGGCAGTGCAACCGCCTGAATGCCCTGGAACAGGACGACAGATCCGAGCACGCCGGCCACGAGCAGCGTCGAGAATCCCGATGCACCGTCGCTGCCGCCGACGGCCGAGCCGATCTTCGGGAACACATAGGTGAACACGAACACCAGCATCAGTGGCTGGAGAATGACCCGCGGAATGAACTCCTTGAGATTCTTGCGCAGGACATGGAAGTCACGTTGCAGTAGTGCGAGGAACGCAGTGGCTGACGACGCTTGCGGAGGCGTCCAATGGGCGAAGGACGACACCGACGACGATGGGGCGGGCGCGTCTGCGGCGGCGGTTGGATTGGCGGTGGCGGTCATTCGCGGAGATCCTTTCCGGTGAGGTCGATGAAGACGGTTTCGAGCGTGGGGATGGCGACCGACAGGTCGGTCACGGTGATGCCGTGATTCTCGGCGATTTGGATGACGTGTGGCAGCACACCTTTCGGGCCGGTGACGCCCAGGCGGACGACACCGTCGACGACCTTCGCAGTCGTCGCGCCCGGCACCTCCGCCTGCAACAGCGTCGCCAGGCGATCGAGGTCCCCGACGGCGGTCACGGTGACGATGGAATCGATACCGGTCGATGCTTTGAGGGTTGCAGGGGTGTCGAGGGCGAGTACGACGCCGTGGTCGATGATCGCCAATCTGCTGCACAGCTGATCGGCCTCTTCCATGTAGTGCGTCGTCAACAGGATCGTCTGGCCGTCGGTGTGCAGTTCACCGAGGATCTCCCAGAGGGCGATTCGGCTCTGCGGATCGAGACCGGCTGTCGGCTCGTCGAGGAACAGCACAGCGGGCCGGTGCATCACCGCACGGGCGACCATCAACCGTTGGGCCATGCCGCCGGACAGCGCCATCACCGGCATCTTCGCCCGCTCCGTGAGCTTGAAGCGCTGCAGCAGCATGTCTGCCTGCTCCTTGGCCTGCTTCGTCGACATCCCGAAGAACCGACCGTGGAAGAAGAGGTTCTCGTGAACCGTGAGCGAGCGGTCGAGGGTGTTCGACTGCGGCACGACGCCGATCAGACGTTTTGCTTCTGCCGGATGCTTCCACACATCGATTCCGCCGACGAGCGCCATGCCCTCGGTCGGCACGACGCGTGTCGTCAGCATTCCGGCGGAGGTCGTCTTGCCGGCCCCGTTCGGACCGAGGAGTCCGAAGATCTCGCCGCGGCGGACGGTGAGGTTGAGATGGTCGACGGCCTTGACCCCGCCGGGATATACCTTCGTCAATTCGACCGTGCGGATGACTTCGTCCGTTCCGACCGATGCTGGTGGTGCCGCGCTCGGCACCAACGTGTTCGTCATCTGTTGACCGTTCCTTTGTGAGCGTGTTGCGCGTGTAGAGGATGCTGAGGGTGTTGCGTGGCGATGTGACGTTCGATCTTTTCGAGCGCGCGTACGAGCGTCGCCGCCTCGTGTTCGGTGAGGATCGAGCGCAGTTCGGCGTCGATGCCGACAGCGATCTTTGCCAGTTCGGCGCCTCGTGCTTCGCCGGCGGGGGTGACGAACAGCCGGGTCACCCGGCGATCGACAGGGTCGGGGCGTCGCTCGAGTAGACCTTCACCGGCCAGGCGGTCGAGGTGACGGACCAACGCCGGCCCACCGATCGACAATCGCTGGGCGAGTTCACGTTGACTCAGTCCAGGACCTTCATCGACATGTCCTGCATGTTTGAGCACGAGCCAGCCGAGGAGACCGCCACCGTGTCCCGCCATCTCGCGGTCCATCCACTCACGACACCGCCGGGCAGCGAGGCTGAGTCGTCTCCCGATAAATTCCTGTCGGCCTGACTCGGAGGTGTCGAGCTGAACGTCGTCAAGCGCACTCATATCCTTTCCTCCGAATGCATCACCTCAGACTAATTCGTACACGAACGATTTGCAACCAAACCATCTCGCTGAGTTCGGCCATCTGAACGACTTCGGGAGTTGGCCGCCGGCAGCGGAGCACCCGGACGGCGTCACGATGCGCCGGACCTGACCCCGGGCGTCCAGTAGACGGGCACGTCGGCAAACGGTGTGGGCGTTTGCGCAGACGGTGGCTCGACGTCAGCCGAGAGATGCCCAGAACTCCGTGAGCACGCGTGCTCCGGCGATCGGGTCGCCGAGCATCCACCAGTGGCCCTGACCCGGCACTTCGCCGATCTTCGCTCCGAGATCTGCGGCGACGGACAGGGCGAGGTCGTTGCTGTTGACGAACGGGTCGTTCGGCGCCACGATCGCCAGGCAGGGTCGAACTCCGGCCTGGCCGAGTTCGGCACCCCACTCCGCCATCTTCGGCTGGGCTGCCGAGCGGTACAGCGCAAGGATGCACCGCGCCATCTCCGGCCCAGCGGCAGCGACCAACTTCTCACCCGTCGCCGCGGGAATACCGATCGACTCGTACAACGCCACCTGGTCGGCCGCCGGCGTCGTCGCTGACTGTTCGAAGAACTGCTCCCCCGCCTCCGGCGTCTGCCAGATCTGGGCGAGGTCGTGCCAGACGTATGCCGGGTTGAACAGCCCGAGGACGTCGGAGGCCCACGAACGCAGCAGGTCCGGCCGAGTCGATGCAACGCGCACGACGAAACCGCCTCCCCAGTCGTGCCCGACGAGGTCGACGGGTCCGGCGGCTGCGACGACCGCCTCCAACTCATGGACGAGCCAATCCGTGTACTCCTCTTTGGTCGCTCCGAAACCAACCGGCGCATCGACACCGAAGCCAGGGAGTTGCAGGCTGACGATGTCCTTGCGACCCAATTCGGCGAGCAGCGGATCCCAGATCACCGGCGTTTCCGGCACCCCATGGACGAAGACAGCAGTCATGAGCGCGAACCTAGCGGCAAGTAGGGTCGTCGCCGGAGGTCACGATGTCGGTCACCAGCAAACTTGCCTCAGCGGCGGTCCTCGCCAGAACGAACTTCAATCTGTTCGAGCGCCCTGATCGCCTGGCGCGGGCGTTGCTGTCGTCGGTGCCGTGGGGACTGACCACGTCGGCGGCGCTGGCATCGTCAGTCGCCAGGACGCCCGATCGGGCGGCGATCATCGACGACGACGGTCCGGTGAGCTATCGGACGCTCTGGCAGCACACCGACGGGCTGGCGGCGCAGTTGCTCGACAACGGTGTCGGCGACGGGACGAACGTCGGCGTGCTGTGCCGCAACCACCGGCGATTCGTCGAGGCGCTGTTCGCCGTTGCCAAGACGGGCGCAAACGTCGTGTTGATGAACACCGGGTTCGCCGGTCCGCAACTCCACGATGTCTGCGCAGCAGAGAACATCACGATGCTCCTGCACGACGACGACTTCGGCGACGTCGTTGCCTCGGTGCCGGGATGCCGGTCGATCGATGGCACGACTGCAACCGGCGCGACGACAAGCGGACGAACCGTGCCGCCGAAGCGCCATCAGGGCCGGACCGTGATCCTCACATCCGGAACGACCGGCCGTCCGAAGGGAGCGGCACGCGCACCGGACGCCGGCGCGATCGAGGGGGTCACTGCACTGCTCTCTCGCGTCCCCTTGCGGCCCGGCGACGTGCAATTGATTGCCGCGCCGCTGTTCCATGCGTGGGGGCTGTCGCACCTGATGCTCGGTGTCACGCGCTGTGCAACCTCGGTCGTCTCCAGGCGGTTCGACCCGTCGAAGACGCTTGAGGATCTCGGCCGCCACCGGGCGCGGGTGCTCGTCGCCGTTCCGGTGATGCTGCAGAGGATGGTGGCGGTGGGTGACGACGAGCTCGCGGCTGCGCGTCTGAAGATGTCGGAACTCGAGGTGATCGCCGTCAGCGGGTCGGCGCTCGGCGGCCATCTGGCGACGACGTTGGCCGGTCAGTTCGGTCCCGTAGTCTACAACACCTACGGTTCGACCGAGGTCTCCATCGCCGCCGTTGCCACCCCGGCCGATCTCCGACTGCATCCGACGACGGTCGGCAAGCCGGCCACGGGGGTGCGGGTCGAGATCCTCGACGAGCTCGGCAACGCCGTCCCGACGGGCGTCAGCGGGCGGATCTTCGTCGGCAACTCGTCGCGCTTCGACGGCTACACCAACGGAGAGACGAAGGAATCGATCCACGGTCTGCTGTCATCGGGCGACGTCGGCCACATCGACAACGACGGCTACCTGTTCGTCGACGGCCGGGACGACGACATGATCATCTCCGGGGGCGAAAACCTCTTCCCCGGCGAGATCGAGGAATTGCTCGCCTCACACCCGGCGATCGCCGAGGTCGCCGTGATCGGCGTCCCGGACCCGCAGTTCGGGCAGGCGCTCGCAGCCTTCATCGTCCGCAGACCCGGCAAGCGACTGACGGCCGCCGCCGCGAAGCAGTATGTACGCGCCAACCTCGCGACGTTCAAGGTTCCCAAGACCGTGACGTTCGTCGATGAACTGCCGCGCAATCAGACCGGCAAGATCCTCAAACGGACCCTGAGCTGAACGGCCCCGTGGCTTCGGTGATCTTGGCAGCGACCTGTACGTCAGCGGGCGGTCCAGCCCCCGTCGACGATGAGGCTCTGACCGGTCATGAACGTGCTGCCGGGACCAGCGAGCAGCAGTAGCGCGGCATCGAGTTCGTGTTCCAGGCCCATGCGTGGCATCGGTGACATCGTCTTGATGAAGCGCATCGCCGCTTCGTCCGTCTCCATACCGGAGGTCATTTCGCTGGGGAACCAGCCAGGACACAACGCGTTGACCCTGATTCCCCTGCGGGCCCATTGCGCTCCGAGTTCACGCGTCAGGTTGACGACGGCACCCTTGGACGCGCAGTAGTTCGCCTGCTTGATCGGCGACGAGGCGACATGGCCGAGCATCGAGGCGACATTGACGATGCTGCCTCCCCCACCGGCGATCATCGAAGGGCCGCACAGCTTCGAGAGATGCCAGACGGCCGTGACGTTGATCTCCATCGTCGTACGGAAGATGTCGAGCTCTTCGTCTTCGACCGGAACCGCCAAGCCGATTCCCGCATTGTTGACGAGCACGCCGATCGATCCGAAGCGCTCGAGGGTCTCGGCGACCAACCGTTCCCGATCCGCTGCGATCGTCAGATCGGCGGTTACCGCGAAGGCACCTGGCAACTCGACACACAGCGTCTCGAGACGATCCGTACGGCGCGCAGCCAGCACGACGTTCGCACCGACGGCGTGCAACACCCTGGCAAAGCGCTCCCCGAGGCCCGACGAGGCTCCTGTGACGATGGCCGTGACACCGTCGAGTCGGAACATTGCCAGCGGGTCGAGTGCAGTCATGGGTGTCATTCTCGGCGAAGCACGAGGCAGCGAAAGAATCGTGCATCGGCAGCAGACGCCGATGTTGCTGGGTGCCGATGCGTGGAGATGGTCCGCCAAACGACTCGATGGATTGCTGGTCACTGCGCCGCTGCGGTCCGCAGCGGCGCAGCGCCCGGTCAGGACGAGTGGATCAACACGCCGCGCAGGTTCTTGCCGGCATGCATGTCGGCGTAGCCCTCGTTGATCGTGTCCAACGTGTACGTCCGGGTGACGAGTTCGTCGAGCTTCAAGCGACCTTTGCGGTACATCTCCAACAGCATGAGGATGTCCCGTGTCGGGCTCGACTCCCCGAACAGCGATCCCTGGATGCGCTTCTGGAACAGCGTCAGTTCCCCGAGCGACACCGGGATGCCGACCTCGGTGAGGTCCCCGAGACCGGTCACGACGACGGTCCCGCCCTTGCGAATCGCTGCGAACGCTTCGCCGACATGCTCACCCTTGACCACTCCGACGGTGACGATGGCCGAATCGGCGCCCTGGCCGTTGGTGACCGACTGTGCGAAGGCGGTGGCCTCCTCCATGTTCTTGAAGGCGTGTGTCGCACCGAGCTCCATCGCCTTCTCGCGCTTGAACTCGACCGGATCGACGGCGATGACGTTGGACGCCCCGGCGTGGGCAGCACCCTGTACCGCATTGATGCCGATGCCGCCGATGCCCATGATGATCACCGTGTGGCCCGGGTAGACCTGCGCCGAGTTCACGGCAGAACCCCATCCCGTGCCGACGCCGCAGCCGACGAGGCAGGCCTTGTCGAGCGGCAGGTCCTTGTCGACCTTGACGGCTGAATCGACGGAGATGAGGGCATGCTCGGAGAAGGTGGCGATGCCGCACATCTGACCGACCGGCGCTCCGTCGAGCGTCATCCGGTAGCTGCCATCAGCCCGGGAACCGGCGAGCAACGTGGCACCGAGGTCGCAGAGATTCTGCTGACCGCTTGCGCACCAGCGGCATTTGCCGCAACCGGGCAGGAACGACATGACGACATGGTCACCTACCTCCCAACCCGGCGTGTTCGGTCCGACCTGTTCGACGATGCCTGCACCCTCGTGACCGCCGGCCATTGGATACATCGCCACCGGGATGTCGCCGGTGCAGAGGTGATCGTCGGAGTGACACAGGCCCGAGGCGACCATCTTGACCAACAGTTCTCCCTGACGCGGCTCCTCGACATCGCATTCGACGATGTCCCACTTTCCCGGTGCTTCGCGAATAACGGCAGTTCTTGTCTTCATCGTTGTTGTCCCCTTGATCGTGTCTGTCATGTCGCGCATCAGGCCCCGCAGCCGCGCAGTCCCGACCATACAACGGTGCCACCACGAACGCGAACTGCGAGACGTCCGTGCACGCCTGCCAGGCGCCGGGCGTCCGTGCTCCGAAGACGCTTCGTTGCCCATCGCACCGGGAGAGCACCGGGAGAGCACCGGCAGGGTCATTCCATACAAGCAAACGTCGGCCAGGAGGAAGCATCGTCGTTCCCACGGCGCTTCGCGATCGCCCCGGGCTCGCGATGTCACGTTATGCTGTCGCGTCACCACGTTTCGTGCAAACTCCCTTGCTCGTCTGTGGTAGGCGACAACCAACCAGCGGCAGACCTTCTGCGAGATTGCTTGCAGAACGGGTGTTGTCTGGACTCGTTCGAAGTCCGGAGCGATGCGATGAATGAAACGTTTGATCTCTTGCAGCCAGGCGACAGCAGACGTCTCACCGTCGGAGCTCGTCGAGCTGTTGGAGATATCGCCTCGCAACAACATGGCGATGGGCGTGACGGGCATGCTGCTGCTGCTGCAGCCGCAGCTTCGTGCAGCTCCTCGAAGGCAACGCCGACGCAGTGGTACAGACATACGAACGGATCGCGCTCGATGATCACCATCCCAGCATTCGGCTCCCTTGCGACGTCGAGGTCGCCGAGACGCTCTTCCCGACCTGGACGAATGGGGTTCGAGCACGTGGATGAGTTGGAGCTCGCCGAGCATCTCCATCGATGTACGCCAGCGACTCTCGACCCGCTGGAGAACCCGGATCTGATCACCAATGCGGCGTAGCCCACACTCTGCTGAAGCTGTACGCCGAGAACGCCACGTCGGCGACCCGACCGCGGCGGCGCTGCAGTGAAATCGCCAGCCTCGTCCGACACCCGGATCAGCATCGAAGCGGTGATGGACGCAAACCTGATCAGCTCCGTGTACCAACCCATCGTCGAGCTCGACACAGGATGCATCGTGGCCTACGAAGCTCTTGCTCGGGGTCCGTCCGGCACGAATCTCGAACTACCCGACCGACTGTTCGCCGCTGCCGCCGAGAGCGGGCTCACCGCAGCCCTCGACTGGATGTGCCAAGCAGCGGCGCTCGAGGGCGCCCTGACGGCCGGATGGAGTCACCGCTCCCCACTGTTCATCAACGTCGAGCCGAGCACCTTCCGCACACACCGGCCGACGGGATATGACGCCTTGTTCGAGCTCGCCGAGTCGACGCTCGACGTCGTCATCGAGGTGACCGAGCGCGCCCTCATGAGCGATCCCGCAGCGCTGATCGTCGCGCTCTCGGCGATCCGCAGCCTCGGTATGCGTATCGCCATCGACGATGTCGGAGCCGACCCGGCATCACTCGCACTGCTGCCCTTCGTGGAACCCGACGTCATCAAGCTCGACCTCCGACTCGTTCAACGACACACAGATCCCGAGATAGCTTCCATCGCCACAGCTGTTCGAGCCGATGCCGAGCGTCGAGGGGCAACCATCCTGGCCGAAGGGATCGAAACGGAGGAACACCTTGCACGAGCTCTCGTGCTCGGGGCCCGCCTCGGCCAAGGGTGGCTCTTCGGACGACCAGGACCGCTTCCCACGTTCCACGCCCCCAACCAACCAGTCAGCTTCGCTCCGTGCCGTTTCGGTTCCGGTGCCGGTGACCCCATGGTCGTTGGTGGCCGACTGGCCGCAACGACGCACGACCACCAAAGGGCTGCTGATACCAATGAGCTACCACGTCGAACAGCGCGCCGTATCCGGCGAGCCGTGCGTGCTCCTCAGCGCATTCCAGGATGCACAGCACTTCACGAAGGCAACGATGCGACGCTACGCCGATCTCGTGCCGCATCGAAGCCTCGTCGGAGCGATCGGGCGCGGTATGCCGATGCGACCAACCCCCGGCGTCCGCGGAGGGTCCCTCCCCACGGGGCATCCACTGACGGGCGAGTGGACCGTCACCGTCGTCGGACCTCACGATGCAGTAGCACTGATCGCCACGGATTGCGGCGACGAGACCGCCGAGTCGCAGCGACGCTTCGAATACGTAATCACGCACGACCGACCGACCGTCGTTGCCGCAGCACGGTCACTGATGCAATACATCGACGCCGAATGAACCACTGGGCAGACAGAGACAAAGCCGGCCGCCGCCGAGTGCGCTGACCACGTGGTGGCAAAACGAGACATCGGGCAATCCGCACCATGATCTCGCAGGCCTTCCGTGTCACCGAATGTCCACGTTGCTGTGCACATTCGGTGCCACGGGCCGAGTGCATGCGGACGGAAACCGGCTTTTGCGTTCACGATGCCGGCGCCCGGCACTGCCTGAGTCAGGTTGTATACGCCGGAGCCCGACCTCGGCACCCCAACCGGGCACCGAGCTGGTGTTGACCACGTCGGCAACCCCAGGGGAATTCACGGCAGCCTTCAGCAGGTGCGGCAACGCTGCACGAGGCGCACGGGTGCGGTACGAGGGACACCCACCTCGTCACGTGTCACGAGATATCGCCGCCGTTGCGACATCTCGTGACACGGGCGGGCACCGTCACGGCGGCGAGGTGGAGGTACACCGCCAACTCTGGGTGCATGACGGGCCGATCAGCTCGGCCATGACGCGCTCCGAGGCCCGCTGCTCAACGGGCGCAGTCGCGGTTCGATTGGACGGTCAGGTGAGCGAGGTGACGACGGCTTCGCCGCACCGCCGACCGGAGTAGAGCGCGCCCTGGATCGACGCCGTGTCTCGGTGGTCGCCGCACACGAAGATGCCGTCGCCGAGGGCGATCCGCTGTTTCGGCGAGAACGGTGGATGCTGGCGGGGTTGGCCGTGGGCGATGGCGTCGGTGCGGAGGTGACGCCAGGTGTCGACGGAGGGGCCCCAGATCGATCGCAACTGAGCTCGCACACTGGGCTCGATGTCAGGGTCGTTCACGCCCGGGCAGGCGGCTGCGATCAGCGCCGAACCAGCTGGCGCGTACTCGGGGGCGACGTTGCTCATCACCGAGGTGTTGAGCGCCGGCCCGACACCGGTGCCGTCGAGCACGATGTAGCGATCCGGGATCGGTGCCGTGTCAGCGGCGAACCACACGCAGGTGGCCGGGTTCGACTCGACCGGCGGCAGACCGAGTAGCGATGATGCTCGCGGGCCTTCCACCGCGACGATCACGCTGGTCGCCGCGATGGTTCCGCCGCCCGCCAGCGATACCTCCCTCGGCGCGACGCTCACCACCTCCGTATCGAGATGGATCATCCCGGCTGCGAGATGGCCGGCGAGCTGCGCCGGGATCGCTCCCATGCCGAGCGCCGGGACGGCGACGTCGCCCTCGATCAGGCTGCGCAGGATCACATCGAACATACGACGACTCGTCTGGAGCGACGGATCGAGCTGGATGCCGCCCACGAGGGGACGGAAGAACCGTTCGATCATGCGGTCGCTGAAACCCTGCTCGCGGAGTGCGCTCAAGGTACTCATGTCCCTCTGGCGCAGGAGTTCGGGGGCGGTGGCTCGATGCAGGCGGACCCGTTGGCCGAGGATGCGGAGTTTGTCGGCCACCGTCCCGACCGGTGCAAGCCCGGTCTTCAGCAAGGTTCGCGGCCGCCGGATCGGGTCGCCGACGAGATGGGTCGAGGTGCCGTTCCACACCAGCGCACCCGGCTCGAAACGCCGCAGGTCGAGCGCATCGAGATCGAATTGGGTGTGCATCTCCGGGTAGGCCGTGAGCAGGACCTGGAAGCCGCGGTCGAGCCGGAACCCGTCGACCACATCGGTTCGGACTCGCCCGCCGATGCCATCTGACGCCTCGAGCACCACCACCTCACGCCCTGCACGATGCAACGCCCGCGCTGCTGCCAGACCCGCCAGGCCGGCACCGACGACCACTACCTCCGCACGGTCGGGAAGCTCCCGCGACAACATGCCACTGACCTTATTCGCCTTTACGTTTATTCAGTGTTGTTTAGCAATCAAAACTTTGGCCGATGTCTAGTGTCGGAGCGTGGACTCCCCGCAGGACAGCAGACTCGACTTGCAGACGGCGGCCGACGAGCTCGGCGTGCACTACCAGACCGCGTATCGTTGGGTCAGGAGTGGTCGGCTCGACGCCGAGATGGTCGATGGCCGTTACTTGGTCAGACAGGCGGACATCAGCGAACTCGATCGCCGGCGTCACGCACCGGCGACCCCGCCAGCCCCTCGAGCGGTTCGGCTCGAGCACGCGGCGGATCGGATGTACGAGGCGCTGGTGGACGGCGAGGAGACGGAGGTCATGAAGATCGCCAAGCGACTCGCCGACGAGGGCGCACCGATCGCAGATCTGATCCAGAACGTGCTCGTGCCACCGCTGCGCCGGATCGGGCAAGGGTGGCGCTCCGGCGAGCTCACGATCTGGACCGAGCATCGCGCCTCCTCGATCGTCGAGCGGCTGCTCGGCGAGCTCGCCCCCAACCCGCGGGGCCGTCGTCGAGGCGTCGCCGTCGTGGCAGCGGTCGCCGGCGACCGTCACTCGCTGCCCACGACCATGGCGGCGCTCACACTACGAGGCGACCACTGGCACGTCCACCACCTCGGCGCCGATCTTCCACCGGATCAGATCTCCCAGTTCTGCGGGGACCACGACGTGGACCTGGCCGTCATCACGGTCACGAACCCCGAATCCCGGCCGCTGGCCGACGCAACGGCAGTCGTATTGCGCGCCGCCGACACCTCGGCCATCGTCGGTGGCGCGGGGCAGACCCTGGTGGAGCTGACCGAACTCGCCCGCAACGCCGGAAACCGTCTGGCCAAGTAGTGCTCGTTCGACGTTTTCACCAATTCGACCCCTCGGTCGACGATCGAGTTGCGACTCGTCGGCGATGCAAGTTCACCAGGTCGAATTAAATCTGACTAAAATGGAATAAAGCGGGCTCACCATCGTTGACCGAGCAGTCCAACTGAGAAAGGCCCGTCATGAAATCACTCGTCATCGCCCTGCGGCTCCAGCTTCCATTCTTGGTCGCAGGATTCCTCTCGTTCCTCTTCTCCGTGTGGTTGTACTTCATCGCCGATCAGAAGCAGGCCGGCATCTTCGTCGGTCTGTGGGTCCCTTCGATCCACTCGCTCGGCACGCTGGTGTTGACCACCGTCCGCAGGCCGGCGCTGGTGTCTGCTGAGGTCGCACAACGCAGCGATTCGGATCGGGTCGGATCATGAACCAGCTGTTGGTGATCGTCGGGGCGTTCGTGTTCTTCTTCTCCGTGGCCGGCGCCGTGATGGTTGGAGGCCATCTGCTCAAGGAACTCGAGCAGGCCGATCGGCCGGCAGCCCCTCGACCGCAGCGCTCAGAAGACGAGCACCCGATCGGCATCGCAGCGTCACCCCTTGGATCGTGACCACCACGCCGAATGAATTGGCTCGTTCGCCATCCTCTTGGTCGGAGCGCTCGGCCCTCATCGATGCACGGTCAGCTCTGGCACGCCCCGCCGGTCGGGTCCGTATTCGGTGATCTGCAAGCTTGCCCTGCGTCGACTCGCCACGCTGGCGGTCGCCGGCCGCTTGCGTGAATCGTGCCGCTGATGCCCGGGTGCCGAGATTCGACGATTGACAGGTTTTAACAAGCTGCTGAAAGTTCAGCACCCTGTTAGGCGCTTCCCAGGGGTGCGTACTCGTCGACATAGTCCTGCTGACAGAGCCGCCGGATCTCACTCATGAAGCAGTCGGTTATCTCGCGTCGAGCATGGTTTGTGCTGTTCGCGAACCCGGCCTCGGCGGCATGGATCGGCTCACCGAGCCTGATGGTGGCGTGACGGAATGGTCGCACCAGCCGGGCGCCCGCCGGCAGTATGAGGTCAGTGCCGATGATGCCGAGCGGCACGATTGGAGCGCCCGTCGTGAGGGCGAGATGAGCGGCGCCGGAATGCCCACGGTGCAGCAGCCCATCGCGTGATCGGGTTCCTTCTGGGAACAGCCCGACGACTCCACCGCGATCGAGGACTTCGCTGACCTTGGCGAACGCGCGAGCGAGATCGCCGGCATTCTCGCGCCGGATGGCGATCATCCCGGCTCCGCAAAAAAGCCAGTTCGTGACCGTCCGGTCTGTGTACTCCGCCTTTCCGAGCACCGACACCGGTCGTGGGAGGGCAAACATCAACAGCACGGAGTCGAAGAAGGAAAGGTGGTTGGCGACCACGATGACCGGCCCGGTCGTCGGCAGGTTTTCTGGACTCTCCACGTCGAGGCGGATCAGGCCACGTCGCGCTGGAGCCGTGAGTATGCGAGCAACTTCGTAGGCGCTGCCGTGGTCTCGCCAATCGCGCACGACGGGACTGACGAACCGTTTGACAATGCCGACCACACAGACAACAGTAAGTTCAGTTACTCGTGGACCCTAGAGTCCAAGGTCCTGTCTTCGATGATCGGTCCGAGCCGGGAGACTGGGTGTTTGTTGAATCTTGGGGTGAAGAGATGGTCGAACGCGGCGTCGGCCAACTCGGAACGCATCGCAAAGATGCAGCCCACAAGGCCTCGGAACGCATTGATCGGAACGCATTGATCGGGACGCATTGATCGGGACGCCTTGATCGGGACGCCTTGACTTAATACTCTCACCATGACGGCGGTGGAACCGGCGGCGATCGTCGGGACCGTTCCGTGTCTGAGGTGGGCGGGGCTGGTCTCGTCGATGTGCGGTTCACCCTCTCGTCACAGGTGAGTGGTGAAAGCGTCACCCTGTCGGCGAATTCAACGACTGGGACCCGAAATCGACACGATCGAGCGGGACGACGACGGCGGATTCTCGCGTCCTGCAGTTGGCCGGCGGCCGTTCGTACCGGTTCAGGTATCCGGCCGATGGGAATCCTCGGAAAGACCGGTTGCCGGCACCGTGATTGCGACGATCGCCATGTCGTCTCCCGGCTTTCCCGCCTGAGACGAGAGTATTTTTGGCAGCAGTGTGCTGACCATCTCGGCCGCCAATGTGTCTGCTGGGCATCGCGTCGGCGATTCTGTCGTCGCCGAACCAGGCTTGTTCAAACCATTGCTCGATAACCATTGCGATGGTTGCGTCGCTCACGTGCTCCGCCCGGTGCTCGTCTTTGGCAATGAGTAGCCCATGGAGGAGTCGGTGTGCAGCCCGCTCAGACTTCGCGGTTCCGGCGAGCACGCGAGCCTTGGCGGTGCCGCGGTCGCGGCCCAAGTTCACCTGACAGACAACCGACGAATACCCGTGCCTCACCGGGACGTCCTGAGCAGCGTCTCATCGCCAGAATCGCTCAGGGAGCCTTGAAGACGGCGTGCGATCCGACGCGGCGCCAAACGACACGAGACTCACCCTCCATCACTTCGTCGCCGTACTCGAACGTCGCCCGCCCGTCGGGTGCCCACGTCATCTCGAATATCCCGGTGGCGCCCTGGATTCCTTTGACGCGAAGTCCCGTACGAAAGCCCCGGCCGCGCTGCAGGTCGTCGACGAACTGCAGCACTGCGATCAGGAACGCCGCTTGCTGAGTAGGACTCAGACGCTCGACGTCGGCGCGGAACCGAGCCAGCCACGCATAGGTCGGCACGTGACCGCGATCAGCGGCGAGGGCGACGTCGGGCAGGTTCAGCGATCGAACGGAGTTCAGCGACGAAGGCGTTACCCGACTCGAACGATTCGATGCGGCCAGCGCTCCGGTCGGCGTCCGCCTCACGCTCGCCGGCCTGCCAGCCGGGCTCCCAGAACCATGCCTGTGTCGCGTCGATCAACTTGCGCGGCCGCAGGAGAATTCCGTCGGCGGTGATCTCGGCGTCGAGCAGATCGCCCTCCTCCAACCGCGCAGCGCTACGGATCTCTTCCGGCAACGTCAGCTGCCCCTTCGCTCGAAGAGTGGTTCGTGCCATCACGTCATCCTACAGTCCGAAAGTAAGAGACTCGGAAAGTCGGAAAGTCGGAGTACGGCGCGGCTCACGAACCGCTTGGTCAAGCTCTGGACACGTCGCCACTCTCGAGATGCTCGACTGAGGTGCCCGTCGCCCAACGCCGGAATGACGTACAGCAAAATGTAGTTCGCGCAGACCGTGCGGGTCGCCTCGCCTGCCGGCGCGCCTGTCATCAGCCATTGTCCGATAATCGACGCGACGGTTGCATCGCTCACGTGCCCCGTTTGCAGCGACCGAGGGTGTAAGTCAGGTGCAATCCCGCCAGCCGGCAGGAAGCCAACTCCTGGTACCAGCTCTGAACAGGGACTTCTGGCAGCCCCAACGGGATTCGAACCCGTGCCGCTACCTTGAGAGGGTAGTGTCCTAGGCCACTAGACGATGGGGCCAAGTAGCGGTCACTGACGCTAGCAGCAGGGTTGCCGCAGCCCAACCGGGTTGCGAATCTATCGGCTGCGCTCTGGCGGGCCTGGCAGCGAAGCACGGCGCGATTCCAAGAAGGCGAGCTCGGCGCCATTGGTCGTCAGTTCGCTGGCGCGCGCGTAGGCCACGCCGGCTTCGGTGAATCGGCCGAGACGAACGAGGAGGTCGGCCCGTATCGCATGGAACAGGTGATAGCGGTCCAGCGGCAGCACGTCGACGGCGGCGAGCGCGGCGTCGGCACCGTCGACCTCGCTGACGACGACGGCACGGTTGAGGGCGACGACGGCGGTCGGCGATTGAGCGAAGAGTTGGTCGTAGAGCCGCAGGATCTGGTACCAATCCGTCTCGGCGGTGCTCGGGCTGTCGCTGTGAACGGCACTGATCGCCGCTTGGATCTGGTACGGGCCGGGCGCGTTGCGCTGCAGGCATGCCCTGACGATCGCCTGACCCTCGGCGATCGACGTTCGGTCCCAGCGTGAACGGTCCTCATCGGCCAGCAGCACGAGTGATCCGTCGGCAGCAGTGCGCGCCGCCCGACGCGACTCGGTGAGCAGCAGCAGCGCGAGCAGGCCGAGGACCTCCGGCTCGTCCGGCATTAACTCCGCAAGCAACCTCGCCAGCCGGACGCCCTCGTTGCAGAGGTCGGACCGGACGAGTTCGGCGCCGGACGTCGCCGTGTAGCCCTCGTTGAAGATCAGGTAGACCACGCCGAGCACAGCAGGCAGCCGGTCCGGGAGCTCGGCAGCGGTCGGGACTCGATAGGGAATGTGCGCCGCGCTGATCTTCTTCTTCGCCCGAACGATGCGCTGGGCGACCGTCGCCTCAGGGACGAGCAGTGCTCGCGCAATCTCCGGCGTCTGCAGACCTCCGAGCAGCCGCAGCGTGAGCGCAATCTGGACGTTCGGGCCGAGCGCCGGATGGCAACACGTGAAGATCAGGCGGAGGCGGTCGTCGCTCAACGCACTGAACTCCTCGACAGGTTTGTCGTCCTCGTCCATCAGCGCAGCCTGTACATGTCGGCCGTGTCTCGTCGTTTCACGGCGCAGTCGGTCGATTGCCCTGTTCCGGGCGGTGGTCGTGATCCATGCGCCCGGATTCGGCGGCACGCCGGTCGCCGGCCAGCGCTTCGTGGCGATGGCGAAGGCCTCCTGCACCGCTTCCTCGGCGATATCGATATCGCCGAAGATGCGGACCAGCGTGGCTACCGATCTCCCGGACTCTTGACGGAAGATACTGCCGAGTCGAGTGTCGAAATCTGACGCCGGCATGTGCGGGTCAAGCGTCGTCGGCTGCCGGCTCTCCCTCGAACGGACGTACTTCGACGGGTCCTCCACACGCAGCAGAACCCTTGGCCGCCCACGCCAGTGCGGCGTCGAGGTCCTCCGCTTCGATGATCCAGAATCCCCCGATGTGTTCCTTCGACTCCAGGTACGGGCCGTCGGTCGCCAACGTCTCGCCGTCGCTGACACGGACGACCGTCGCCGTCGTTGCCGAATGCAATCCTCCGGCGAAGACCCACGAACCCTTGGCCTGTAGCTCGGCATTGAAGACGTTGACCTGCTCATAGGTCGTCTGCATGAGATCGGGATCCATCGCCGCATAGATCTCGTCGTTTCCGTGTACTGACAACAGGTACTGGCTCATCGGGTGCTCCTTTGTTCGGGCCGGCTCCGTGCAGGCCTCCACCACTACTACGAACGCGTTTGCGTCGAATCGACAGGTTGGCAGAAAACCTCCGAAAGAATTTCAGTTGATTGGAGGCCGGTCACGACAACGTGAGCCGGTAGCAGAAGGCAAAGGTGCCGGCACCGATGCGGTATTCGTTGCGGACGTCCGGGCCACAGCTCGCAGTGCCCAGTCCGCGATGAGCGACATCGATGTGGACATGCAACGCCTGGTCTGGAACGAGGTCGGCATCGTTGCGCGCTTCGGTCAGCGCTGCTGCCGAATAGTTCGTCGCCGAGAGGTGCAGTGCCGACGGTTCGACTGCTTCGATCCGTAGCCGTCGACCGGAGAGGCTTTCACGGCATTCGAACCAACTGCAGTCGGAGCGCAGACCGAACTCCTGCGGTACGAGATACGGCGGCCGGTCAGGGGCCGCATGCCACACGCCGATGGTTGCGCCGGCCTTGCGATCAGCATAGTTCTCGTGCGGCCCGCGACCGAACCAGCTGAGTTCGTCGAACGACGCCGGCAGCGAGAACGAGACCCCGATGCGCGGTAGGTCGACGAGCGACTCCGGCACGACGACTACGTGGCGATACGTCACCGACAGCCCGTCCGCGTCGACCGCTCGGTCGACATGATGGCCGACGAGCGAGTCGGCCGGCAGGCGGTCGATCCCGGCATCACGCCAGCGCTTCAGCGCCTGACCGCCGACGCCGATGCGTTCGCTGAGCTCCGGCATCAACTTGAAGCCGTCGTTGTCCGTCGGTGCCCGCCACAGCGCCAACTCGACCGGCGCAACGAGTAACTCGTCGACGACAGACACCACCGAAGTGGAGGTGGAGTTCGTCGGAGCGGCCGGAGCCTTGTCACGTGTCAACGGTCTGGCTGGGCGCAATCGCAGTTGATCGATCGCTGCGACGTGTCCCTTCGGCGCGAACCATGTCGTCGTTCGATGCGACCATCGGACGGTCAGCAGCAACTCGTCATTGCCAGACGGCAGTTCGCACGGAACGTCGACGATCAGATCGCCGTGCGGCTCGACGTTCAATTTGGGGAATTTGCCTGTTGCCGCGATGCGGTCGCCGGCCCACAACTCCCACGAACCGACGAAACGATCGAGCCCGCTGAACGACTGCCGGTTGGCAATGCGAAGTCGAGGCGTCCGGCCGGCAACCAGCTCAGTGACGATCGGCCGGTACACCCATGCGACCTCGTGCATCGCCGGATGCGGTTCGAGATCGGATGACACCAGGCCGTCGGCGACGAAGTTACCGTCGTTCGGCGTGTCGCCGAAATCGCCGCCGTAGGCAAGGCGCGGCTTGCCGTCCGGTCCGGTGCGACGCAGGCCGTGATCCTTCCACTCCCAGATGAATCCTCCCTGCAGACCGGGTGTCGTCGTGATGACCTTCCAATAGTCAGCGAGTGACCCGTTGGAGTTCCCCATCGCATGACTGTATTCGCACATGATCAGCGGTCTGCTGCCGGCGCCATCGTTTCCGTACTTGGCGATCGACTCGATCTGCGGATACATCGGGCAGACGATGTCTGTGGCGGTGAGCCCACCTGCGACCCAATGATGATCGGCGCCCGTCCTATGAGGTATCGGAGTTCCTTCGACGCGCCCGGTACCGGCGACGATCTGCGTCGCCGGCAGCGACTCGTCGCCGTGCAACGTGCCACCCTCGTAGTGGAGCGGCCTGGACGGGTCTGCGCTGCGGATCCAGCCTGCAAGTGCATCGTGATTGGATCCATAGCCACTCTCGTTACCGAGACTCCAGAGGATGATCGAAGGATGGTTGCGATCGCGCTCGACCATCCGCGATCCTCTGGCCACAAATGCCGAGCGATAGCGGGGATCGTTGCAGATACTCGTGTTGTAGGCATGGCTCTCGATGTTCGCCTCATCGATGACATAGAAGCCGAGTTCGTCGCAGAGGTCGTAGAAAGCCGCGTCGTTCGGATAGTGCGACGTGCGGACCGCGGTGATGTTGTGCGCCCGCATCACCAGCAGGTCAGCTCGCAGGTCGGCAGTGCTCAGCGCCTTGCCACGGTCAGGGTGGTGATCATGACGGTTGACCCCGAATATCCAGATCGGTCGATCATTGACGAGCAGTTGCCTGTTCGCGACCCTGACGCTGCGGACGCCCAGCCGCTGTTCGGCACGATGCACCACGTTGCCGCTCGGCGAAAGCAGTTCGACTTCGACCACATAGAGGTCGGGGCATTCCGACGACCACGGGCGTGCCTTCGGGAGCGCCCAGACGGCGTCGACGGCATGTTGGCTGAAGACATAGGGGGTGGCGAATCGGTCCGGGACCACATACTCGAGCGATTTGGCGACACGACGGCCGTTCGGTGCTGTCAACGTCGAGCGGACGACATAGCCGGGCGCCGGCACATCAACGAATCCGACGACGGTTCTGACTCCGATCGTGCCCGACCCGGAGGCGGAGTCATATGAACTCCTGGCGACGATGTTGCGGATGTGCACCAGCGGCCTGGCCTCGACGAACACGCTGCGGTGCAGACCTGCCATCCACCATTGGTCCTGATCTTCGACGTAGCTGAGTGCGCTGTAGCGCATCACCACGATGGCGATCTCGTTGATGCCGGCGTGTACGTGGGCGCTGATGTCGTACTCACTCGGCAGCCGGCTGTCGGTCCCGTATCCAGCGAACATCCCGTTGACGTAGACGGCGTGGACGCTTTCTGCACCGCCGACGTGGAGCACGATCTGCTTGCGGAGCCACCCCTTGACGACCGAAAAACTTCGCCGGTAGACGCCTGTTGGATTCCGATCGGGAAGACGCGGCGGCGGCCCGGGAAACGGCATCTGCACGTTGGTGTAATGCGGGAAGTCGCCGACGTCCTGCATCGTCCAACTCCCCGGAACGGCGACCTGGCGCTCCGGGAGCGCACCGGAGATCGCCTCGGCACCGACGTCGTCCGGATGCTCGAACAGTTGAAAATTCCATCTGCCATCGAGGCTGCGGCGGTCGACACCATCCAGTGGCACATGCATCGTCAGCCTGGAAATCTCGGTGATCGCCGGATCTGTCCACGGTCGGAATGTTCCGATTTCTGGCAACATCAATGGGCCCTTCGTTGAGTTACGAACATGCACCGAACCAGGGTCGACCGAACCAGGGTCCAACGGAGCCTCGTCCGCCGGATTTGGACGGTCAGCCCTTGCTGGCGCCGAGTGTGAGACCGCTGATGAAGTGCTTCTGCATCGCCAGGTAGACAGCGAGCGTCGGCATGGCGATGATCATCGAGGCGGCGGCAATCAGGTTGTCATTGCTGAAATACTGACCGCCGAGGTTGGCGATCGACGAGGTGATCGGGCGTTGATCGCCCTGGTTCAACAGCACGACAGCCCAGAAGAAATCGTTGTACAGCCAGGTGAATTCCAGCGTCGCCAATGCAGCCAGCGCCGGGCGGCACAGCGGCATGACGATCTGGAAGAACTGCCGGAGCACGCCGGCACCGTCGACGAGCGCAGCCTCGCCGAGTTCCTTCGGAATGGTCTTCATGTAGTTGCTGAGCACGAACGTACAGAAACCACTCTGGAAGGCGACATGCACGATGATGATCGCCACCTTGGTGCCGAGCAGGTGGCCGGTGTCGGTGTCGCTCAGGAAGTTCGGCCATGGGATGTGCTTGAACATCTGGAACAGCGGCTGGAACAGCACCTGTGCCGGCAACAGGTTGCCGGCGGTGAACAACAGCAGTACGACGAGATTGAAGCGCCACGAGTACCGGCTGACGGCAAAGGCCACGAGGCTCGAGAAGAACAGGATCAGCACGATCGCCGGCAGCACGATGAATGCCGTGTTGAGGAAAGTGTGCGACATCTGCCCCTGGGTGAAGGCGTCGCGGTAGTTCTGGAACGTCAGCGCCTTCGGCCACGAGAAGATGCCTTTGACCTGCGTCTCCTGATACGGCCGGATCGAAGCGTAGAACGCTCCGCCGATCGGGATCAGCCACAGCACGGCGACCAGTGAGAGGAACCCGTAGGTCAGCCCTCTGGTGATCTTCGAGTAGCCGGGCTTGCGGCTGACGATCGTCAGTCCAGAACTGGAAGCTCGGGGTCGTTTGAACTCCGTCGGGTCGACGCCGATCATGTCTCGGCCTCCCGGAAACTGTTCACCAGGTACCAGATGATGAAACCGAGGCACAGCAGCAACAGGATGACGCCGTACGTCGAGCCGATGCCGACGTTGCCGCCACCTTCACCAACGAGGTTGTTCTTCACCAGCACGCCCATCACGTTCGTCCCCACCGGTTCCTTGAGGGCGACGATGATGTCGAAGGCCCGCAACGCCTCGATCACCGTGATGACGAAGACGACGACATTGATCGGTTTCATCACCGGGAACACAACGCGCCGGAAGCTCTGCCACTCCTTGCAACCGTCGATCGCCGCAGCTTCGCGCAGCGACGGGTCGACGCTCTTGAGACCGGCGAGGTACAGCACCATCACGTAGCCGATATGGCGCCAGGCGACCGCCACGAGGATCGCCGCGAAGTTCTTCGACAGCCCGAGCGGGACGTCGAGCCCTGGAATATGGAAGGTGAACAGCTTGGTCGCATTGCCGACGAAGTCGATCGGCTTGTCACGGCCGAGGTTGAACAGTCCCTGCGCCTGGCTGAACATGACGCTCTTCCAGATGAACCCGACGATCGCCAACGACAGCACGACCGGGAAATAGAAGATGCTCTGATAGACGGCGGTGCCGCGAACCCCCTTGTCGAGGAGGTAGGCGAGCAGCATCCCGATCATGCTCATGAACGTCAACCACACGAGCAGGATGACGTTGTTGAACAACGCCGGATACATCTTCGTGTCGAGGATCGTGAAGACGGTCCAGTAGTTGCGGAACCCGAGCAGGCGCCAGCTACCCAGTTTGATGCCGTCCCACTTGGTGAACGACAACAGGATCGTCGACACGGCCGGAACCCAGACGAAAACGATGAGATTGAGCGTCGGTACGCCGACCATCAGCGTCAGCCAGATCTTGTCGGAGCGCGACAACTGGCTGTAGCGCCGGCGGCGCCTCCGCTTGGGAGGCACCGCCGCCGGCACTACTGCAGTCGGTTCTGCTTCGATGTCCAAACTCATGCGTCCACCCTCATCTGGTCACCGTCTCTTCACCGTCTCACTTCACCGTCTCACTTCACTGTCTCGCTTCGATGTTCGATCAGGACAGGTAGGTGCCCTTCTGGTCCTCGATACCCTTGAGGATCGAATCGACCTGCGTCGGATCGGCGACGAAGTTGGCGAACGCATCGGAAATCACGTTCTTGACGAAGTCCGGGCTGGTATCACGGTCGAGGAACTGGGCGATCGACTTCGCAGAGCCGACGAGTTCGGCACCCTTCTTCTGGATCGTCGAATAGAACGAGGTGTCCGCCTTGGCGTTGGCGGCGATGCTCGCACCCTCACCCTTGAGGTAGATCTCGATCGCCTTGGTACCGCCCAGGGCGGTCAGCAGCTGCTTCGATCCTGCGATGTTCTTCGGCTTGGCTGCCATCATGAAGCCGTCGATCGGGGCGTCGAGAGCATCGGAGCCGATCGCCGGATCGAGCTCGGGGAACGTGAAGAAGTCGAGGTCGTCGAGGTAGGTCTTGTCAGTCGAGTTCGTCGCCACGAAGCTGCCGAGATAGAACATCCCCGCCTGCTTCTTCTCGAGTGCCGTCGCTGCTTCCTGCCAGGTGCGGCCGTTGGGGTTCTCCTGGTGGAACGGCAGCAGTTCTGCCCATGCGGTGAACACGGCCTTGGTCTTCGGGTCGGTCCACTTCTCCTTGCCGGCCAGCAGATCGACGTGGTATTTGTAACCGTTGGTGCGCATGTTCAAGATGTCGAACGTTCCTTGGACCGGCCATTTGCCGTCGTTGGCATAGGCGAACGGGATCAGCCCATCAGCCTTCATCTTCGTCGCCAGGGCGACGAGGTCTGCCTTGTTCTTGGGGATCGTGTAGCCCTTCTCGGCGAACAAGCTCTTGCGATAGAAGACCGCCCACGGGTAATAGCTGGATGTCACGAGGTACTGCTTGCCGTCGTTGCCGGTCGCCGCAGCCTTGAAGCTCGCCGGCATGTCGGGCAACTTCGTCCAGACGTCGCTGATGTCACCGATCAGGCCCTTGTCGGCGAAGAAGCGCATGCGGTACCCGGAGAACCAGGTGAACACGTCGTCCGGCTGCGCGAGGTAGTTGGTGATGTTGTCCTGGAAGCTGTTGTGGTCGACGGTGTTGACCTTGATGTTCAAACCGGTGGAGTCGAACGCCGCCTGCAGTGCCGCCTTCGGCTTGGCATCGCTGGTGTAGGAACCAAAGGTGATGACGGCGCCGGATGCCGAGGCGCCCGTCGTCGCCCCTGCTGCGGTGGTTGCAGGCTGCGTGGCGGTGGCAGCGGTGGAGGCGGCGGCTGTGGCCCCCGTTGTCGCCGCTGGGGCAGCAGTCGCTGCAGCGCCGGTCGTTGCCGTCCCGCCGCCAGCCGCCGTGGTGGCCGGGCTGACTGCCTTGGTGGCACTACTGCCGCAGGCGGCGAGCGTTCCCGCTGCTGCGACGCTCGCCGCAGCAGCGAGCAGCGAGCGGCGCGTGAACACCGATGTCGCAAACTCTGACGGGCTCGGCGAAAACTCGAAATTACTTGACACGCAACTTCCCCCTTAGGAAATGAACTGATGAGTACGCGCCGTGTTCCCCTGGCGCGTGGTCTGCAAAAGCTCTCATGATCGCTTCGATTTGTCAAGCACAAATGTGAGTTTTTCGCACACTGCCTGTTCAAACGATTCCGCCGCCCGCAGGGTTCGAACAGAACTCTGTGAGAACTACCACTTTGGTGTTGACATTTCGCTCACACTGCGGCAGTCTCTCAGGGATGACCGGGGGCTCATGCGAACAATCGAACAATCGCGCGTCTTGGCGACGCTGCGCGACGGCATGCGCGCCGGCGAAGGTTCGTTGTCGGCTGACAAGCACCGCCGTCGAGTCTGCTGAAATCGGTCTCACTCGCTGATGGACACCGGTTCGCGCACCGCCTCACCGCAGCGGCACGAGGTCATCGTCGCCGAGGTGCGCAGACGCGGCTCGGTACGCGTTTCCGAACTCGCCGCGCTGCTCGGCGTCAGCGAAATGACGGTCCGGCGCGACCTCAGCATGCTCGACGGTGACGGTGTGCTGCTGAAGGTCCACGGCGGGGCGGTCGCCGCCGAGGAGCACAGTACGGACGAGCCCGGGTTCGAAGCGAAGTCGTTGCGGAACATGGCGGAGAAGCATTCGATTGCCATGATCGCCGCACTTCGGGCCCGCCACGGCAGCGCCATCGGCGTCACCGCCGGCACCACGACGTGGCAGTTCGCATACCACCTCGTCGACATTGCCGACCTCACGGTGGTGACCAATTCCGTGCGCGTCGCCGACGTCTTGTATCAACATCGCCGCCCAGACCGGACCGTCGTGCTCACCGGCGGCGTACGGACACCTTCTGATGCCCTCGTCGGCCCCGTTGCCGTCCAAGCGCTGCGACTGCTGCACCTCGACGCCGTGTTCATGGGTGTCCACGGCATGAGCGCGCATGCCGGTTTCACCACTCCGAACCTGATGGAAGCGGAAACGAACAGAGCGTTCATCGCCTCGGCACAACGCCTGATCGTGCTCGCCGATCACACGAAGTGGAATGTGACGGGACTTTCGTCGATCGCTGCACTCGGGGATGCCGACGAGATCGTGTCGGACGACGGGCTTCCGGACGACGCTCGTCGTGCGGTCGCCGAGCAGCATGGCCGCCTGACGCTGGCCGATGCGGCGTTCACCGAAGCTCCATTTTCCGACGACTCATTTCCCGAAGACTCATCGATGAACGAATCATCGCGACAGAGAGGTGCCTGATGGCTGCAGTGCTGTTCGAGAAGGCCTCGCGCATCTACCCGGGCTCGCCTCATCCGGCGGTCGACAACCTCGACCTACAGATCGACGACGGAGAGTTTCTCGTCCTGGTCGGACCATCCGGATGTGGCAAGAGCACGACGTTGCGCATGCTTGCGGGGCTCGAGCCGATCGACGGTGGGTCAGTGTTCATCGGTACCACCGATGTGACGATGCTGCCGCCGCGTGAGCGGGACATCGCCATGGTCTTCCAAAGCTATGCGCTGTATCCGCATATGACCGTCGGCGAGAACATCGGGTTCCACCTCAAGGTCAAGCGGCTCCCCAAGGACGAGATCAAGAAGCGCGTGTTGCAGGCCGCGGAGATCCTCGATCTCGTCCCGTACCTCGAGCGCAAACCGGCAAAGCTCTCGGGCGGCCAGCGCCAACGCGTCGCCATGGGTCGGGCGATCGTCCGGCAGCCGCAGGTGTTTCTGATGGACGAGCCGCTCTCCAACCTCGATGCCAAACTGCGTGTGTCGACACGGACGCAGATCGCCGCTTTGCAGCGGCGGCTCGGCGTCACCACGGTCTATGTGACGCACGATCAGGTCGAAGCGATGACGATGGGAGACCGTGTTGCGGTGCTGCGCGATGGGATCCTGCAGCAGTGCGCGACGCCACGCGATCTGTTCACCCGTCCGCTCAACACCTTCGTTGCCGGCTTCATCGGCTCACCGTCGATGAACATGCTGCCGTGTGTCGTCGACGGCGACCTCGGACGCTTCGGCACCCTGCAACTTCCGCTGACGCCATCGCAGCGCACGGCACTGACGACTGACAAAGTGACGATCGGTGTCCGGCCGGAGGCACTGAAGATGGCGTCGTCCGACGACGAGACGAAGGGGCTTGCCGTCACGATCCTGACGGTCGAGGAGTTGGGTTCCGACGCATTTCTCTACTGCACGCCCGTCGATCATCCGCAGATGTCGGTTGTCGCCCGGGCGGAGGGGCTCAGCAGCGCCCGCCCCGGATCGACCGTCATGCTCGTGCCGGATCTCGCCGCGTTGCACGTCTTCGACACCGCAACCGGCGACCGTCTGGCGGAATGATCTGCCGATGAGCACAGCGAAACCGACGGTGGCCGACGTTCGCGTCGATCCGTACCTCGGCACCGTCGTGCACGTCGTCGGCACCCGTCAGGCACGGCCGAACCTTCCGGCGACAGGCTGCCCGTTCTGCCCCGGCGGCCTCGAATCACCGGAGCCCTACGACGTCCGCTGGTTCAAGAACCGTTGGCCGGCGATGCCGGGGAACCGGTGCGAGGTCGTCTTGTACACGTCGGAGCACGACGCCACGTTCTGGTCGCTCGGGGTCGAAGGAGCGCGCAAGGTGATCGACCTCTGGGCCGAACGCTCGGCTGAACTGGGTGCACGGCCCGATGTCGATTTCGTGCTCGTCTTCGAGAACCGCGGCCAGGAGGTCGGAGCCACGATCTCGCACCCTCATGGCCAGATCTACGCGTACGACCATGTCCCGGCACGACCCGCCGCGCTCGTTTCCGCTGGCTGGTCACCGGAGAAGGATCCGGGCGAACGGCTGATCACCGAGCAGGGAGCCTGGCAGGCGTACGTCCCGTTCGCGGCCACATGGCCGATCGCCGTGACCGTCGCGCCTGCTGAACGCCTCCCAGATCTCGCAGCGGTGTCGGGCGAATCCCGCAATGAACTTGCTGCAGTCCTGATCGACGTGTTCCGCCGCCTCGATCGACTGTACGACGCTCCACTGCCCTACATGATGTGGCTGAACCAGCAGCCGACCGGGGGCGACTGGCCGGACGGTTGGTTCCATATCGAGATCGTGTCGCCGTGGCGCAGTGCCGGTGTGTCGCGGTTCATCGCTGCTGCCGAAGTGGCGTGCGAGGAGTACTTCAATCCGGTGATCCCCGAGGTGCTCGCCGCAGACCTTCGCGCGCTCGACGTCTAGACCGCAGCAACCGAGTGTGGTGGCCGCAACCGAGTGTGGCGGCGACGGCTTCGGGTGTCAGCGCACTCGGGTGCGGCGACGGCACTCGGAGCACTAGACGGCGGCGTTGGCGGTCCCATCGACGTCGACGGAAACGCCACGATCCGTGCCGCTCTCGGGGCGGAGAAAGCCCACCCGGTTGCGTTCTCCGTACTGCCAGATCAGTACCGAGGCGATGATCACGGTGAGCGAGCCCAGTTCGAGGACCCAGTTCACGTGGATCTTGCCGCCGAGCGCGAGGAAACGGCCGACGTAATGGAAGGACGCGGCGCGAATCACGACGAATACGACGAGGGCGCACATACCGACGATCGTCAGCCACATCCGTTTGAACACCCGTCGGAGCGAAAATGCCAACAACGCCGTCCCGATGATGCCGAGCAAGCCGACAACGGCGATGAACTCTTCTTGGTACTGTCGTCGCCTGTCGTACCAACCGCTTGAACGGGCCCGGCGCCGAGCGATCTCGATCAACAGCGTCTGCAGATCGAGTTGCTTGTTGATACCGAGGGTCACCATCGTGACAGCGACGAACAGCCACACGCGTTTCATCGTCCGCTGGTCCCGGGCCTCCATCGGCTTCGTGAGCCTGAGCGCCGATTCTCTCGATCGCGCCGTCATGCAGGCAATCCCCGCGACCACCGCCGACACGAGGTACCCACCGACGATCACCCAGGCAATGGCGTTGGGATCACCGATGCCGAAATGCCAACGCGCCAACATCAGCACACGGTACGTCATAGAATCGCCGGCGCGGCTGCAATGCCGTCAATTCGACCCATTCAACCTGGTCACAGGCACTTCACATGGCTGGGGAGCAAGGAATCGAACCCTGAATAACAGTACCAGAAACTGCTGTGTTGCCAGTTACACCACTCCCCATGGAGCAGCAGCTTCCGCCGCTTGTGCGCCAGTGAGGATAGCGCCAACGACGTCGTGCCCGCACGTGTTTTCAAAAAGGAACGACGGCGGACGCTGCCGGCGCCTGCCCGCAGCGACGGCTCGTGCACGACGTCGCCGTCGAACGGGTCGACTACGACCCGGAGCGAGTGAAGTATGTATGGGCCGTCACGAACGACGAGGACCGCGTGCTGGCGGAGCCGAACATGGCGGGATCACGTCGCGTGCCTGCCGGCCCGGTCCGTCTTCCTCGGTGATCGAACAGGGAACGATCGATTTCATCGAATGGTACGCCGATGCACTCGCCCGCTCGGTCGAGGCCGTCGCTCCGCGTCGATGAGCCGCCCGCCGTCTCATCAGCCTTCGCCGACGACTCGACCGATCCGCTCATCAGCCGATGAGATCCGAAAGCCGATGGAAGCCGATCACCCGACCGACGGCGACACCGCCGGCCTCGGTGATCTCCCGGCGGAACAGCGTTGCGCCGCGCACCGGACTGGTGCGAGTCGGCGAGACGAACGTCCGCAGGCCGAGTCCCTGGGCAATCAGCTCCGAACGCAGCGTGTGATAGGGGTCGGTGACGATCAGCACGGTCTGCAACTGCTGGGCGTGCAGCTTCGACTGTACTGCGACCATCGACTCGTAGGTGTTGTGGCCGACGCCGACTTCGATGATCGCCGAGCTCGGCACACCCTTTTTGGCGAGATAGATGCCGGAGGCCTGCGCCTCGGTGAAGCGGTCCCCCACCAGCTTGCCGCCGGTCACCACGACAAACCGTGAATCACCGCTGGCGTAGAGATCGGCGGCATGATCGAGGCGGGCGGCGAGTTGCGGCGACGGTCGACCGTTGTACTGGGCAGCTCCGAGGACGACGATCGCATCGACCTTCCGTGCTTCGTCGTCGTTGCCTCGTGACCACACCTGGACGAAGCAGACGACGTAGTAGGCGAACGCCAGGGCGAACAGAACCGCGGAGATCTTGACGGTTCGCCTGAGCCACCTGCGAGGCGGTGGAACACCGGATTCGTCCGGCTGAGCGCTGATCGCGGCGTCAGCGCGTGGTCGTTGCGGAAGTGCCGAACGCAGCACCGGGATACCGGCCACCGGCGTCGCCTCGATCACGGCGACCTCCGCCGTTGGCCGGTCGGACGACGATGTCCGGCCGCCGAAGAGCGGCTCGCCCTCGATCATCTCGTCGACGCAATCCGTGTCGCCGCTGCCTGCAGACGCCGGATCGTTTCGTCGCGCCCGAGCAGTTCCAGCGGCTCGAACAGCGGTGGACCGACCCGCTGTCCGGTCACCGCCACGCGAATCGGCGCCTGCGTCTTTCCGAGCTTGAGTCCGTACGTCTGGCCGACGGCATCGAGGGTGTCCTTCAGTGCATCGGCATTCCACGGCGTCTGCGCATAGGCGGAGATCACGTCGGCGAGGACCTGCGGCGCCGGGTCCTTCATCGCCTTCGCCCAACTGTCATCGTCGATCACCGGGTCGCCGATGAACAGAAAATCGATCTGCGCCGGCACCTCGGCAAGCGTCACGATGCGTGTCTGCAGCAGCGGCAGCATCGTCGCCAGCCACGACTCGTTCATGGTCGCCTGAGGATTCGCAGCAAACCACGCGTCGACGAACGGTCGTGCTGCATGTGCGAACTCCTCGCGACTCATCATCCGGATGTATTCACCGTTGAACGCCGCGAGCTTCTTGAGGTCGAAGAAGGCCGGAGACCTGTTCACTGCGTCGAGCGTGAACTCGCCTTCGATCTGCGACCACGCCACTATCTCCTGGTCGCCTGCGGGTGCCCACCCGAGCGTCATCAGGTAGTTGCGCATCGCCCCCATCACATAGCCCTCGTCCCGGTACTGCTCGAGCGCGACCTTGTCGCGCCGTTTCGACAGCTTCTTGCGCTGCTCGTTGACCAGCACGGGAACATGGGCCCACTGCGGCGGCGGTTCACCGAGCGCATCCCAGAGCAACTGCTGCTTCGGCGTGTTCGGCAGATGCTCCTCGGCGCGGATGACGAGGTTGATCTTCTCGTCCATGTCATCGACGACGTTCGCCAACAGGAACATCGGCGAGCCGTTCGAACGCAACAACACGAAGTCCTCGATCGTGTCGTTGTTGAATTCGACGCGGCCACGCACGAGGTCCTCGACAATCGTTTCACCATCGGGGACCCGGAAACGCAGAACATGTCCCGGACCGGGTCCGAGACCGCGATCGCGTGAAGAGCCGTCGTAACCCTGCACGCCGCTCGCCTTGGCGCGTTCGGCAATCTGCTCGCTGGTCAGGTCGCAGTAATACGCCTGCCCAGTGTCGAACAGTTTGCGGGCAGCAGCGATGTGGGCGTCGCGATGCCGTGACTGGAAATAGGGACCCTCGAATGCCGGGTCGTCGGCGGAGATCTCCAACCAGGCAAGCGCATCGATGATCCCCTGCGTCCACTCCGGGCTGTTGCGCGCCTCGTCCGTATCCTCGATGCGCAGCACGAATGTGCCGCCGAGCCGTTTGGCGAGCACCCAGTTGTACAGCGCCGTCCGCGCGCCTCCGACGTGGAAGAAACCCGTAGGTGATGGAGCGAATCGAAGCCGTAGCGGTGCATCAGACATGACAGGTGGAGGTTACCGGGAGTCCCCGAGACACCTCCCGGCACGGCGTCGCCCGACTACCCGCTGGCCGGGGCGGTCGAGAGCACCAGGTTGCGCAGTTGGCGAAGGGCTACCGTCAGCGTCGTCAAATCGAATTCGCCGCAGCGTCTGATGTCGCTGAAAACGTTGCGCGAGCGCTGCACGACCCGGTCGTTGATCTGTGCCCACCGATCGGGCGAGCCGCCGACCGCCAGCACGTCGTCTGCCAACTCGGCGAGCGCAGCCAGCAGATCGTCCCGCAATGCCGCACGAGCCTGACTTTGCCAACGATCGATTCGTGGCAGCGTGCCGACCGCATTCCACAACCAGGTCAGGTCCAACTGTTCGAGGAGCGTCCAGTACGCCGTCGCCACCTCGGACACTGGCCGGCCGTGGCGCTCCGCCAGATCGATGAGGTCGAATGACGTGTGCATCAACGGCCACACCGCTGAACGTTCGGCGAGGTCGCTCGGAACACCGGACACGACGCGTTCGGCGGCGAGGGCGAAGGTCTGGTCAGCCAGCGGACCACGAACGAGCGGCGCCAGATGGATCAGCAGCGTGGCGATGCCGGTCCTGAACTCGGCGACGGTCTCGGCAAACGGGATCGGTGGTCGTCGGTGCCGCAACAACCACATCACGCTCCGCTCGACCATCCGCCGCAGATCGAGGAACAGGCCGAGTTGGGTGTCGAGCGAGACCGTCGTCCCGAGGGCCTCGATCTCCTCCCAGATCGATGGCATCGAAAAGATGTCCCTGGCAACGATCCAGGCGCGCACGACGTCGGCGGTGACGGCGCCCGTCTCCTCCGTCATCCGATGATCGAAACTCGTCCCCTGATGATTCACCATCTGGTTGATGAGCTGCGTCAGCAGAATCTCGTTACGCAGACGATGACCGTGAATGGCGTCAGGGAAACGCTGCTGGATTTCTTTGGGGAAGTAGTGCTCGAGGTCTGGCGTGAGATACGGGTCGGCGACGAATGACGCCGTCCCTGCGACATCGGCGATGTCTGCGGTCTTCGTGTATGCCAACAGCACTGCCAGTTCCGGCGTCGTCAAACCCCAACCAGAAGCCTGTCGCTCTGCCAACTGTTTGTCCGTCGGCAGGAACTCGATCGCCCGGTTGAGCCAGCCGTCTGCCTCGAGTGAGGCGATATACCTGGCGTGCACGTCGACCATCGGCACCGCCTGCTTGCGTGCGATGCTCAACGCCAGCGTCTGGGCACGATTGTCGTCGAGCACCAACTCGCCGATCTCGTAGGTCATCGAGGCCAGCAGTTCGTTTCGCTGCTTCATCGTCAGCTCACCGCCGGCAACGAGACCGTTGAGCAGGATCTTGATGTTGACCTCGTGGTCGGAGCAGTCGACGCCGGCTGAGTTGTCGATGGCGTCCGTATTGATCAGCCCGCCATGGAGGGCGAACTCGATGCGCCCGCGCTGCGTCAGTCCGAGGTTGCCGCCTTCGCCGACGATCCTGCAGCGCAGATCCTGGCCGTCGACACGCACTGAATCGTTCGTCCGGTCGCCGACATCGACGCTCGTCTCTGTCGATGCCTTGACGTAGGTGCCGATGCCGCCGTTCCACAGCAGATCGACCGGGGCCTTCAGCACGGCGGTGACGAGCTCATTCGGCGTCAACGATTTCGTCTCGATCCCGAGTGCCGAACGGGCGGTCTCGGAAACCTCGATGTGCTTCGAGGACCGAGGAAAGACTCCCCCGCCCGCCGAAATCAGCGCTGAGTCGTAGTCCGCCCAACTCGAACGGGGCAACTCGAACAGGCGCCGGCGTTCGGCGAACGACGCCGCCGGATCGGGATTCGGGTCGATGAAGATGTGCCGATGGTCGAACGCTGCCAGCAGTCTCACGTGTGGTGATCGCAGCAGCCCGTTGCCGAAGACGTCGCCGCTCATGTCACCGATACCTACAACGGTCAATGCTTCTCTGTCGGCATCCTTGCCGAGCACTCTGGCGTGACGCCGGACGCTCTCCCATGCTCCACGGGCGGTGATGCCCATGACCTTGTGGTCGTATCCGACGGAACCACCGGAAGCGAACGCATCACCGAGCCAGAATCCGTAGTCGTTGGAAATCGCATTGGCGACATCGGAGAACGTCGCCGTTCCCTTGTCGGCGGCAACGACGAGATACGGATCGTCACCGTCCCATCGGACGACGTTCGGTGGGCCGACGACACCATCACCGACGATGTTGTCGGTGATGTCCAACAGACCGGACACGAACTGGCGGTAGCAGGCGACGACTTCGGCGCGCAATCCGTCAGCGTCGGGCGGCGGGCGTTTGACGACGAAACCACCCTTCGCCCCGACCGGGACGATGACGGCGTTTTTCACCATCTGCGCCTTCATCAGGCCGAGAATCTCCGTGCGGAAATCCTCCCGCCGATCACTCCAGCGCAGCCCGCCTCGAGCGATCTTGCCGCCGCGCAGGTGCACACCCTCGACCCTCGGCGAGTAGACGAAAATCTCGAACATCGGGCGCGGCAGGGGCAGATCCGGCACGCGGGCCGGGTCGAGCTTGATCGAAATGACCGGGCGATCGGCACCACCGGCGACGTCTCCGACAGGACGGAAGGCGTTCGTCCGCAACGTCGCCTCGATCAACTGCATCAACGTCCTGCCGATGCGATCGTCGTCGAGACTCGGGACGGCGTCGAGAAGTTGCACGATCTGCAGGCGCGTGACCTCCGCAGCGCCGAGCGACGGCGTCGAGCCGGTTCGCTCCGTTCTCGTTGCGCCCGCAGACGGCTCGATCCCGGTCTGCGGCGACAGGCGCTGATGGAAGAGCTCAGCGAGCCGCAGCGCCAGCACGGGTAGACGGGTGAGTGTTCCTTCGATCGTCGCCTGGCTGTATCCGAAGCCGATCTGACGGAGGTACTTGACATACGTCCGCACGATCGACACCTGTCGACCGGTCAGCCCGCCGAGCAGGATCAAGCGGTTCAATCCATCGTTCTCGATCTCCCCGCGGAACAGCGACTCGAAGGCGCGCTGGACCTCCGCCTTGCGTGCTTCGTCGAGTTCGAAACCCGTCGGCAACTCGACGCCGACATCGTAGACCCAGGCGCTCTGGCGATCCCCGCCGGTCAGTTCGAATGGGCGTTGGTCGACGACGACGAGGCCGAGATGCTCCAGGAATGGCAACATCGCCGACAAGGTGATCGGTTCGCCGAGCCGGTACAGCTTGAAGCGCATCTCACCGTCGAGGGTCGGACGTAGCGACGTCTCGAGGTCGTCGTCTGCGTCGAGAGCGTCGAGGTAGCGGAGGTCGACGACCGCCGCACTCGGCGAGGTGACGGCCTGATAGGCCGGCGGGATCACCGGCACGTACTTCTGCAGCAGGGCAAGACCATCGCGCTCGCCGACGCTCGAAACGACTTCGTGGTGCAGTCGTTCGGTCCATGTGCGAGTGGCGGCGTCGATCTTCGACGCCAGTGCGACGGTCGAGGGCAGCGCCTCATCAGCCGAGGAGCGTGGTACGGAGATGTGCAGCCGTGCCAGCTCGTTGCCGCCGAGACTCGAGTCGTAGCTGGCGGCGAGACCATCGATCGACTGGCGTACGATTTCGGCAACGTCGTCCGCTGTCTCTTTCGAGAACCTCGCCTGAGGGAGGTAGACGAGTCCCCCCATGACCTCGTTGCTCGGCTCGTTGTAGACGAACACTTTGACCTGACGTCGTTCCTGGGCGGTGACGATGCCCATCACGATGTCGTACAGCTCGTCGGTGTCGATCTCGAACAGATCATCCCGCGGAAATGCTTCGAGAGCAGTGCGCAGCTCCCGTCCGGTGTGGGTGATGTTGGCGAAACCCGACCTGGCCAGCACGTCCTCCGCCTTGTCCTGGATCAGCGGGGTTGCCGTCACCGACTCGCGGTATGCGGCTGCGGAGAGCAGACCGACGAAGCGGTCTTCGGCGATGACTGTGCCGTCCTCGCCGTCGTCCCGAATGGCGACACAGGTCAGTCGTGCAGCGCGAAGCACCGGACTCGTTCGGTGCGCCCGGCTGACAGAGACGAGCCGGTGCCTCGGGTCGAAACCGGGGTCGGCGGTGCCGTCCTCGCGGAGCAGGCCGAGGGCGCTCTCGGCGTCGATGGCCAGCCCGTCGTCGCCCAGCGAGTACCGCCCGGCACCGAGGAAGACGAATCGCTGGCGGACCATCCATGTCAGCAGTGATGAACCGGTCTGTGCCTGCTTCGTACCCTCGGCATCCAGTCGCGAGGCGATCTGCTGGGCCCGCGAACGCATCGCCTCGCGGTCGGCCACGGCGGCAGCAACGTGGCGATATCCGGCACCGAGGTCATCCGTCAGCATCGCGCCGACCGCACTGTCAGAGCGATCGATCTCCATCAGCGTCCACGCCTCGACCTGGCCACCACGATCCGGAAACTCGACGATGGCACCGCGTTCGTTGCGCTTGACCCTGAGCATCGGATGGATCATCAGGTGTGTCGCCACCCCACGCTGGCGTACGACCAGACGCGCCGTGTCGACGAGGAATGGCAGATCGTCGTTGACGATCAAGACGACCGAATGCGGTGAACTCCAGCCGGTGGTCTCGGCATCGGGGTTGATGACCCGTACCTTCGACTCTCCCGGCTGGCGCTCGTAGCCGAGATGCCAATGGGCAAGACATTCCCCGAGGACATCGTCGGCATTGCGTCGTTGCAGATCATCGTCGTCCGCATTGCGCAGATACCGCTCGATGAACTGACCGACGAGCTCACGCTCGCCCTCCGCCACACTCGCTCTCGCCAGCGCTGCGATCTTGGCCACACCCTCAGAAAGCCCAACGTCATGCGACGCATGCATAGTGATCACCTCGTGATCCGGGTGCCCACGTCGTTGTGCGCACGTACGGTCGGTGACGAGGGTAGCTCGTGCGGTGCCATCTCCTCTGCTTCCAGCTCCCAGCCACTACCCTGCAGGTATGCCGACTATCGCAGGCGCTGGCCTACCAGGGGAGCATCATCTGCACGAGCACCGAAGCCTGTCCGGTGGCCTCGCCCGTGCCGCCGTCTTCGGGATCTCCGATGGTCTGTTGTCCAACGTCTCGCTGGTGCTCGGTTTTGCGGGTGGAGGGGCCTCGGAACACGTTGTCCGCCTGGCAGGTATCGCCGGGCTCGTCGCCGGCGCCTTCAGCATGGCGTCCGGCGAGTACATCTCGGTGTCGGCGCAGAACGAATTGATCGCTCGCGAACTCGACGTCGAACGGCAGAACCTGGCCTCCTTCCCGGAAGCGGAGCACGCCGAACTGGCCGGCATTTTCGAGAGTCGCGGGGTCAGCCCCGAACTTGCCAGGCAGGTGGCGGAAGACCTGATGCGCGAGCCGGATCAGGCGCTGTCGACACATGCCCGCGAAGAACTGGGGATCGATCCTCGCCACCTCAACTCACCATGGGGAGCAGCGCTGGCCTCCTTCGTCGCCTTTGCAGTCGGTGCGCTGCTGCCGGTCGTGCCATGGTTCTTCAGCGCGGGACATGGCGCGACGATCGCCTCGGTCGTCATCGGGGTCATCGCTGCGACCATCGTCGGGTCACTCATCGGGCTGTTCGCCGACCGCTCGAGGGTTCGTAGCGCACTGCGCCAGGTCCTGTTCCTGGTCGTCGCGCTCTCGGCGACCTACGCAATCGGCAAGGCGCTCGGCGTCGGTCTCGCCCGATAGCCGATAGCCGATAGCCGATAGCCGAGCTTCAACCGCCGACGAGCGACTTCCATGTCGATGGATAGGCGCCTTTCACCTGCTCGACCGTCGACCGCAGGGTCGATTCCGGGATCGCGTCGGCGATCGCCCGGGCCTCGGTGTAGCCGTGGATCACGTTGGCGACACCCTCGAAGGCTGCCCGGCGGGCGACGACGAGATCGGCCGGCGGAGTCGGATCGAGGAACCCCCAGATGGTGAAGGCGATCGTCAGGTCGTGGATCACCGGTGCACGTCCGTAGAGCGATGCACGCTTGAGCGCAATCCCGAGGCAGCCCCGGATCGCATCGTCTGCGTGTAACCCCGCACTGAGCTGCAACCGGTCGCGGAAACGCTCGGCGATCGTCAACGCATACCCCTGATCAGGGCCCTGATAGCCGAGGTCGGTCCCTGCAGGCTGGCGACCCGGCAGTTCTGCCGGGCGGTCGGCCTCCCACACGCCGGGGACGTAGTCGGGCGACTCGTAGGCTTTGGCCGGATTCACGGGGCTTTGCGGAACGAATGCTGGTGCGGCCATAACGCACTACTGTCTAGCAGAGCTGTGCGGTTCACCCGGCGTGTGCAGCAGCCCGAAGACGAGCGACTCGGCCAACGCCTGCCAGCTCGCCTCGATGATATTGGGGCTGACGCCGATCGTCGTCCAGCTGCGGTCTCCGTTCGTCGCCTCCAACAAGACGCGGGTGGTTGCACCCGTCGCGCTGGTGCCGTCGAGGATCCGCACCTTGTAGTCGGTCAGATGGACCTTCGTGAGCTGCGGGAAATGTCTGATCAGTACCGACCGCATTGCCGTGTCGATGGCGTTGACAGGACCGTTGCCCTCTGCCACGTCGATATATCGCTCGTCCCCGACCCAGACCTTGACGGTCGCCTCGCAGTTGAAGGCGCCACTCGGCAGTTCGTCGGTGATCACACGCATCGACTCGACGGTGAAGTAGTCATGCGTCCACCCGGCCGAGCGGCGCATCAACAGTTCGAGCGAAGCGTCGGCAGCCTCGAAGTGATACCCCTCGTGCTCGAGCCGCTTGAGTTCGTCGATGACATGCCCGACGGCTGCGCCGTCCATGTCGAGCCCGAGTTCCTCGGCCTTCATGTTGATCGTCGCTCTGCCGGCCATTTCCGAGACGATGAACCGTGTTCCGTTTCCGACGGCCACGGGATCGATGTGTTCGTAGGCATCCTTGGCGCGGACGATTGCGCTGACATGCAGGCCGGCCTTGTGAGCGAATGCACCGGTGCCGACGTACGGTGCCTGAGGATTCATCGGCCGGTTGAGGACTTCGGCGATGTGGTGGCTGACGGCGGTGAGCCGCACGAGGTTGCCGGGAGGAAGGCAGCGGTAGCCCATCTTCAGTTCGAGGTTGGGGATGACCGTCGTGAGGTTGGTGTTACCGGTCCGTTCCCCCAGACCGTTCATGCAACCCTGGATCTGCCGTGCGCCGGAGGCCACCGCCGCCATGGCGTTGGCGACCGCGCAGCCGGTGTCGTCGTGGCAGTGGATGGCGATCGTCACGTCGTTTCGGAAATGCGCCTTGACCTCGGCGACGATCGAGCCGACTTCGTGCGGGAGCGAACCGCCGTTGGTATCGCAGAGCACGAGATGGCTTGCGCCCTTGACGACAGCTGCCTCGAGCGCTCGGATGGCGAATTCCTGGTTGTGCTTGTATCCGTCGAAGAAGTGCTCAGCGTCGACGAGCACTCGACGTCCGTGGCCGACGAGAAACTCGACGGAATCGGCAATCATCGCTTCGCCCTCGTCCAGCGTGGTGTTCAACGCGTTGAGGACGTGATAGTCCCAGCTCTTGGCGACGATGCACACTGCAGAGGTCCCGGCCTCGATGAGGTTGTGCAGCGTCGGGTCGTCGTCGACCTTGCCCTTCGGTCGACGCGTCGAACCGAAGGCCACGAGCGTCGCCGTCGCCAGCGTGAGTTCCGTGGCAGCGCGAGCGAAGAATTCGATGTCCTTCGGGTTCGCTCCCGGCCAGCCACCTTCGATGTAACTGACGCCGAGATGGTCGAGTTGTTCGGCGACACGCAACTTGTCCTCGACGGTCGCCGAGACGCCTTCGACCTGCAATCCGTCGCGGAGCGTGGTGTCGAAGATCTGCACGAATTCCCGCTGCTTCAGTACGTCGGTGCTCGACCGCCCACCCGCCTGCTGGGCTGATTCGTTCGTCATGAGGCCAGTTCACACCATTCCTTGTAGCGGTCCTCCTGACCGCGCACGGCACGGCCATAGACCTCGGCGATCGCCTTCGTCATCGGACCTGGGCAGAGGATTTCGCGATCGTCGACGGACTTGATCGCCGAGATTTCGGCGGCTGTCCCACAGAGGAAGGCTTCCTCGGCGATGTACAGGTCGCTGCGGGCGATGTTGTCGACCCGCAGTTCGAAACCGAGATCACGAGCGATCGTCGCCACTGAATGCTGCGTGATGCCTTCCAACGCGCCGGCCGACAACGGCGGCGTCAGGATCAGACCCTTGCGGACGCAGAAGATGTTCTCGCCCGTGCACTCGGCGATCAGGCCGTTCGGGGCGAGCATGATCGCCTCGTCATAGCCGGCCTTCAGTGCTTCGACCTTGGCGAGTGAGGAGTTGACGTAGTTGCCACTCGTCTTTGCGGCCGGTGGCATCGTGTTGTGGTCGTGACGGGTCCACGACGAGATCTTCATCCGCACGCCCTTGCTGATCGAATCCTCGCCGAGGTAGGCACCCCATGGCCAGCAAGCGATGGCAACATCGACGGTGCATGGCAGTGTGTTGAGGCCCATCTCCCCGTAGCCGTAATAGGCGATCGGGCGGACGTAGCAGCTCGCCAAGCCGGTCGAAGCGACGGTCGCCTTGGTGGCGGCGACGAGTTCTTCGACGGAGTAGGGGATCTCCATACCGACGATCTTCGCCGAGTTGTGCAGCCGTTCGATGTGATCCGTGAGCCGGAACACAGCTGGCCCCTGGCGGGTTTCGTAGGCGCGGATCCCTTCGAAGACGCCCGTGCCGTAGTGAAGGGTGTGCGTCAGGATATGGATCTGTGCCTTGTCCCAATCGACGAGCTCGCCATTCATCCAGATCTTCGGTGTCGGCTGAATCGGCATGGAACTGTCCCCCTCGGGCGAATTGGTCGGCCATCAGGATAGTCGGCAACAGGCCTACGCTGGCGGCCGTGTACTCACGTTCGATGCCGATCGTCGATCTCGACGGCGGCGATGACGCTGCCGCATCGGCCATCGACGCAGGATGCCGGCAGTTCGGGTTCTTCGCACTCGCCGGGCACGGCGTCGCCGACGAACTCCGTTGCTCGCTGATCGCTGCCGCTGCCGAGTTCTTCTCGTTGCCGGACTCCTGCAAATCGCAGGTGTCGCTGGCCCACGGTGGCACGGCATGGCGCGGATGGTTCCCGCTCGGCGGAGAACTGACGTCGGGTGTTCCGGATCTCAAGGAGGGCTACTACTTCGGCCGCGAGTGTCCGCTCGGCAACAAGCCGCTCGAGGGCCCGAATATCTGGCCGGCCGAACCGGCTGCGCTGCGGACGACGGTGACGGCATGGATGACGTCGATGGCGACACTCGGACAACGGGTACTGTCGCTGATGGCCGTGGGTCTCGGGCTCGACGCCGAATTCTTCCGGCGGGGGTTGACTGCGGAGCCCACCGAACTGTTCCGCATCTTCCGGTACCCGCCGCATCCACTGTCGCCGGATGGCACCGATCGCTGGGGCGTTGCCGAGCATTCCGACTACGGCCTGCTGACGCTGCTGGCGCACGACGGCTCCGGCGGCCTCGAAGTCAACATCGCAGGAGACTGGATCGAGGCACCGTCAGACCCGTCGCTCATCATCTGCAATCTCGGCGACATGCTCGACCGCCTCACCGCTGGGAGATACCGATCGACACCGCACCGAGTGCGCAACACCACGAGCCACGACAGGTACTCGCTGCCGTATTTCCTCGACCCCGGTTGGGACGCAGTCGTCGACCCGCTGCCGTTCGCCGACGGCTTGTCGACGACCACCGACAACGACTCGCGTTGGGACGGGACCGATCTGCAACAGATCTCCGGCACCTACGGCGAGTGGCTGTGGAAGAAGGTGTCGAAGGTCTTCCCCGACCTTGCGAGCACCGTCGACCGTTGACCACAGCTCGCTTGGTACGGACTGTCGCAGATGCTGTACACGTGTGGTGACACGGGAGCGGAATCGCCGGAGTCAGAGGCGGAGGGTCATGCCGTTTTTTCGGCGAGCTCCGCCTGATATTTGGCGGTCGAGGCTTCGACTGCTCTGAGATTGCTCTCGGCGAGCACCGGCCTGGCTGCCCTGGCGCGTGTCTTGGCATCGGTCGTCGACTGATACTGGCCCTGGAAATGCGGAGCGACGTTGCGGGCGAACAACTCGTAGCTGCGGAACTTGGCTGCCGGCGCCGCCCAGTCGTGGGCAAGTTGCAGGTACGCCCCGAAGCCACCGTTCGACTGCTTCTCCAGCCGCTCGATCTGGGCAACGGCATCGTCCGGCGTGCCGATCGTTCCGAGACCGGAATCGTTGACGAAGTCGATGCATTCGCGCACCGTCGTACCGTCTCCGACCGCCATCTGCGGGAATGCTGCTGTGTGCTGGAAGTAGTCGAACCAGTCGAGCATGCCGTGCTCGACATCGTTGTAGGCCTGTTCACGGGTCTCGGCGAGATGGACGAGCCCGACCAGCCTCCAGGCGTTGCGGTCGACGGCGACGCCGTAATGAGCGGCGCGCTCCTCCATCACATCCCAGTGCAATCCGAGGACGTCGAAACCGGCAGCGGTCGTCGCGCCGATCGACAACAGGCCGTGACCATAACGCCCGGCGAGGCGCGGACCGGACGGCGAGGCGACGGCAGCGATGACGATCTCCGGATAGGGATCGGTGTATGGCCGCAGATGCAATCGGGCGTCCTTCAGCGTCCATCGTCCATTGTCGAAATTGACCGGTTCGTCACTGCTCATCAGCTTGGTGATGATGTCGACGGCGTCCTCCAACAATTCCCTGGTCTGGGGCATGTCGAGGCCGATCATCGCTGCATCGCTCGGGAGCGCCCCCGGCCCGAGGCCGAGCATGAATCGACCCTTCGTCATGTGGTCGAGCTGCACCGCCCGCTCGGCCACCCACAGTGGATTGTGATAGCTGGCGCTGATCACGCCGCTGCCGAGTTTGATATGGCGTGTGCGCTGTGCAGCAGCGGCGATGAAGATCTCCGGCGAGGCGATGATCTCACTGCCGGCGGAGTGATGCTCACCGATCCACGCTTCCTCGAAGCCGAGCCGATCGAGATGTTCGATCAACTCGAGGTCTCCGTCGATCAATATGGTCGGGTTGATCCCGGCCGGATGGAACGGTGCCATGAAAATTCCGAAACGCATACGAGACATCAGCACTACCCCCAAGTAGTCGAGCGAACCAGCATTGATCGTTGAGCCAGAGCGTTCCCCACGCTCCGCCGACACAGTATCGCGACCGCCGTTGCAAGACGTCTTCCAACGTGCGACGATGAAAATCGTAAGCTGCGGTCGTGAACGTCGTACTGCTCGTTGTGCTGATCGTCGGCGGTGTCGGACTGATTCAGGCGGCCGTCTGGATCCCGCTGGTGCGCTCATGGAGACGCAAGTCGACGAACTTCCTCGCCGACCTGCACACCGAGGCGGACCGTTCTGGAGAGCGGTTCGTGATCGGTCCGGAGAAAGCCGTGTACCGGGGCGGAACTCCTCCGTACGGCGCGGTCCGCGGCAACGGAACGATCATCCTCACCGATCGGCGGCTGATCTTCCGCAAGTCCTCCGGCGGGCTCGTCGACGTACCGAGAAGCAGGATCACCGCGGTCCATCAGGCCGCTTCGTTCCAACATTCACGCGTCGCCGGGTCGATCCATCTGATCATCGCCACCAGTGATCCTGCGGAGGTCGCCTTCTTCGTCGGCGACCTCGCCGCCTGGCAGCGAGCGCTCCACGCCGACAGCTGACACGGCGCGACGCACGAGTGCAAGGGCCGAGCATCAGAGTGAGACGGCGAGGCGAGGCGAGGCGGCGGATATCGCACGAGATGCGATATCCGCCACCGGGGACTCGGGTTCCTCAGCCGCCTGCTGCTGCCGCCTTGACGGTGTCGTATGTGCCGAGCTGACCTTCGAGGTTGATGAGGTCGCCACTCGGGACGAATCTTCCCAACGCCTTCGGATCAGTCACGGTGTACTTCGCCATCCGGCCGCCCTCGGTGAGATAGGCGTCCTTCATGCCGTCCATCTTCGACGTCAGGCCGGCGATCAGCAACGGGTTCGTCTCCTGGATGCTTCTGGCGGCAAGCATGATGTTGCCGCGTGTCAGACCGCCCTGGTAGCCGGCAGCGTCCTTGAGGATCTCCGTCATGAACCAGGCGTAGATCCAGCCGGTCGCATACGTCGTCTGCTTCGGGTCGAGACCCTGTGCGGTCAGTGTCTTCTGGTACAGCTGGATGAACGGATCACTGGCATTCGCCGGATCGTTGACATCCTTGAAGTTCTGGATGATGTAGGTGTTCGCACCCGTCAGCCCCTGGTCGACGAGCGGCTTGAAGAACTGGGCCACCGATCCGCAGGTGCCGGACATGATGACAATCGGCTTCCAGGTCGTGTTCTTCTCGATCTCCGACATTGCCTGGGTACAGAACGCGCCGGTGGTTTCCAGCAGCACGACATCGGCCTTGGTGGCGGCAAGCGTGGTGAACTGGTTCGTCAGGTTGGGTGCGGTCCCCTCGTGCAGTTCCTGATGCACGACACTGAGGCCGGTTCCCTTGATCGAGTACTTGAAGCCGGCCGAGTAGCTCTTGCCGAAGTCGTTGTTGAATGTCAGCTCGGCAACCGTCTTCGCCTCCGGGTGCTCCTTCGCCAACCACTTCGCCCAGAGGCTCGCCTCGGTGAAGTAGTCGAGCTGCATGCCGGTGGTCCACGGGTGGCCCTTGACGTCGCCCCACTGGGCGGCGCCGGTTCCGTTGAGTAGGTGTGGCATACACTCGTCGTTGGTCGTATCCCACACGGCGAGGTTGTTGGCGGTGCCGAGCACGGTCATGAAGGCCGCATACTTCTTGGCCCCGAGTGCTTCGTCGACGTTCGTCTTCGTCTGGTCCGGCTTGTAGGCATCGTCCTTGGCGTCGAGCACGATGTTGCGCCCGCCGATGCCACCATTGTCGTTGATGTATTTGAAATAGCTGCTGGCGCCGTCGGCGAGCAGACCGAATCCGGCGAGCGGACCCGATTTCGGCAGGCTGACGAACAGGTCGATCTCCTTGTCGGTGATCCCCTGCTTGTCATTCCAGTCGGCAGGGCACTTCTTCGGATCGATGTTGAAATCGCCGATCCCCTTGTAGACGCCGTTGACCAGCCCTTCGGTTGCTCCCCCGGCGCTACCGGCGGTAGTACCACCAGTCGTCGTACCAGCAGCAGTGGCCGCAGATGTCCCAGCGGTCGTCGCCGCGGACGCGGCTGCAGCAGTCGTTGCTGCCCCGGCACCTGCCGTCGTGGCAGTGCCAGCCGCCACGGTCGTCGCTGTCGATCCGGCCTTGGTGCTACTACCGCACGACGCGATCACGAACGCCGCACCGACGCCGAGGACGACGGATTTCTTCCAACGTGTTGGTCTCATGTTGTTTTCCCCCTGAGGTTGATTGCTTTCTTGACTGACACTGGTTTCGCCACCCGACTTCTGACGGTGGCAACAACAGGCGCTGCCTGCGTCACGTCGCCTCCCGAAGACGGTGAGTGAGAGGTCGACGGTGGGTTCGCGGAGCCGTGCAGCTCACGGAGCCACGACGGGTTCGGGATGACCTGTACGACCTTCGATCGCAAACGCCGGATGCCGTCGATGAATCCACCTGGTAGCACGAACACGAAAATCAACAGGCCGACGCCGAAGAACACTCCGGCGATCGAACCGGCACCTTGACGGCCCTGTAACCAATCGAACAACGGCTTCGTCACCTGTTTGATACCGGGTGGCATGCCCCGTTGATCGGTCGTCCATGCAGACATGAAATACGGCACGAAAACGTAGATGAGTGCACCGGGTATGGCTCCGGAGATCGTCCCGGCACCTCCGGCGACCAGACCGACGACGAGGAAAATGGCGAGCGGCAGTCCGAACTGCACGTCGGATGCGAACGGTCGATTGATCATCAACATCGAACCGGCGATGCCGCCGATCGCCGCGCTTGCACCGAACGTCAATGCCTTGTACAGCGGCAGGTTGATACCGCTGACGGCAGCGCTCGTCTGATTGTCGCGTACCGCCAGCAACGCCCTGCCCGGTCTGCTCTTCATGAAGTTGCGAACGAGCAGGAAGAGCGCCGTCGCGATCACCACCAGGATGCAGTAGACCCACAGTGGGCTCGCCAGGCGACCGGCGTTGCTGAACGGCATCCACGAAGGGGGGTTCATCTTGCCCGTGTCGCGGGCTGGCTTCTTGCCGTTCGGGCCGCCCGTCAGGCTGTCGTATTTGACGACGAGCGTCGGGAACACGTAGGCGACCGACAGCGTCACGACGGCGAGATACAACCCGCGGATTCGCAACGCCGGAAGGCCGACGACGAGTCCGATCACGAAACACAGCGCTGCCGAAACGGGGACCGTCGCCAGGTAGCTCCAATGATGATCGGCGACAAGAATGATCGTCGTATAGGCACCGAGACCGACGAATGCAGAATGACCGAGCGACAACTGGCCGGAGAAGCCGATCACCAGGTTGAGCCCGAGGATCGCGACGGCGTAGCAGATGACGTCGTTGATCTGCGTCAACCGGAATGCCTTGTCGATCGACCCTGGCGCGAATCCCCACCGATAGGCGAAGATCACATAGATCAGCACGATGGCGGCGAGCGCCCAGGCGCCGACGACGTAGGCGCGATGAGCCGGCGTGCCCTGCTTCAGGGTGACAAGGGCCATCAGACTCGCTCCACCCGTTTGCTGCCGAACAGGCCACTCGGTCTGACCAGCAGTACCCCGACGATGACGACGAGTGCAACCGTCGGGGCGAGGTCCGAACCGATGAAACCGATATAGCCGCCAGACATCGTCTGCACGAGGCCGATGACGATGCCGGCAACAACGGCACCGCCGAGACTGTCGAGTCCGCCGAGCGTCGCAGCGGCAAACGAATAGATCAGTACGCGACCCATGAAGTTCGGCTCGAGCAGTGTCGTGCGGGCGATCATCGTCCCGGCAAGCGTGCCGACCGCCGCAGCCAGCGCCCAACCGAATTGCAGCGTGCGGCCGATGTGGATTCCGAGGAGCTCGCTCGATTCGAGGCTGTTCGACACCGAACGAAACGCCAAGCCGATCTTCGTGCGGCTGAGCAGCAGTGAGACCAGCAGCACTGCCGCGAGCACGGTGAGCCACGTGAACAGGTTGGCCCACTCGAGGTTGGCGCCGAACACCGAGAAGCTCCTGTTCCGTCCTGGGAACGGCGACGGAAACGCCCGGTTGTCATATGCCCAGATGACACCAGCGAGCGAATTGAGGATCAAGAACAGCCCGAGTGTCACGATCGTGACGGCGAGATGGTTACGAGGATCGAACGGCCGGATCAGCACTCGTTCGATCCCCGCCGCACCGAGTGCAGAGGCGAGCATCGCCAAAATGATCGCCAACGGCGTGGGGATGCCGAGACTATGGCCGAACACGTAGGCGATGAAGGTGCCGAACATCGCCATCTCCCCTTGGGCGAAGTTGACGACGGTGGTCGCCTTGTAGATCAGCACGAGCGCCATTGCCATCGCCGCGTAGATGAAGCCGTTGCTCAGCCCGTCGAATATTCGCTGCAGGAACAGCGTGAAGCCATGCTGGACAGCGACGATGACGCTGAAGGCGGCGAGCACCGCGACGAGTGCTCCGATGCTAATGATGCGCTTCTGGCCGAGCCTTCCGAGCGCGGCATAGCCCTTGCCGATCGACTCGTTGACGGATTGCGTCGTGCTCACGATGTCTCCTCAATACCCCAGGTAGGCCTTGCGAACGGCGTCGTCATGACGCAGTTCGTCGGCAGTTCCGGTCAAGACGGTCTGGCCAGCCTCGAGCACGTAGGCCCGGTGGGCGATGTCGAGAGCGATGTTGGCGTTCTGTTCGACCACCAAGATCGTCAGTCCGTCCGTCTGGTTCATCTGGGCGAACTGGGCGAACAGGCTCTTGACGATCAGCGGAGCGAGACCGAGCGACGGTTCGTCGAGCAGCAGCAGTTTCGGCCGTGACATCAGTGCCCTGGCAACGGCGAGCATCTGCTGTTCGCCGCCTGACAGGCTGCCGGCATGCTGATCGCGCCGTTCCTGCAATCTCGGGAAGGTGGTGAACCACCGATCGATGTCAGCGCGAACCTCGCCGTCCTTGCGTGTGTAGGCACCGGCCAGCAGGTTGTCCTCGACGGAGAGGTCGGTGAGTGTTCCACGACCTTGGGGAACGTGGGCGACCCCGCGTCTGGCGATCTCCGTCGTCGAACGACCGTTGATCGTCTCACCGCCGAGTTGGATCGATCCTTTGGTGTCGATCATCTGGCAGATCGCCCGCAGCGTCGTTGTCTTGCCGGCGCCATTCGCCCCGAGGATGACGACGACCTCACCGACATCGACGTGGAAGTCGACACCGTGCAGTACCTCGATCGGGCCGTACGAGGCATGCAGGCCGTCGACGTGGAGCATCGTGTCCGTCACGACTCTCCCAGGTACGCCTCGATGACGCGTGGGTCACGGGAAATCTGCGCAGGCGTGCCCTCGGCGATCCGGCGGCCGAAATCCAGCACCACGACGTGGTCAGAGATTCCCATGACCATCGCCATGTGATGTTCGACGAGCAGGATCGTCAGCCCGTAGTCCGTTCGAATACGTTTGATGAGCGCTGCCAGCACGTCCACTTCGCTGTGGGTCAGTCCGCTCGCCGGTTCGTCGAGCATCAGCATCCGTGGTTGGCCGGCAAGGGCGCGGGCGATTTCGATGCGCTTGAGCGTGCCGAACGGCAGCCCGGCGGCCGGCCGGAAGGCGACGTCCGTCAGTTCCAGTTCCTCGAGCAGTTCATACGCTCGGACGGCGACTCGTTTCTCCTCGCCCCGTGAGCCGACGCGGAACGACGACGACACCGCATTCCCGTGGGACTTGGTGTGGGCACCGACCATCACGTTGTCCAGCACGGTCATTCCCGGCCACAGTGCGAGGTTCTGGAAGGTGCGGAAGATGCCGATGCGGGAGATCGTCGATGCCCTCGTGCGGAGGACGTCGTTACCGTCGAAGGTGATCGAGCCGCCCGTCGGGTTGTAGATCCGGCTGATGACGTTGAACATCGTCGTCTTGCCGGCCCCGTTCGGGCCGATCAATCCGCAGATCTGGCCGGCCTCGACGGCGAAGGACAACGAGTCGAGCGCGGTGACGCCGCCGAAGCGGACTGATACTTCAGAAACTTCGAGTACCCCCACCCAACCCCCAAGCCGGTAGTGACAAACGACACAAAGTCGCTGAATCGCACGTTAAACGACGGGCTTCGTGAATGCAAGGTCGAGCGTAGAAATTCACGTGATCAGCTACGGATGGTGGTTCCTCTGACGCTGTTGGGCATCGAGCGGACCCGCCCCTCGGCGAGTCGACAGCTGCATCGTTGTCACTTGCTGAGGGTGTAGACGCGGCTGTCGCGGTCGATCGCCGTCACCCGCCAGCCCTGTGACAGCAGCGGTTTCATCTGTCGGCGGACTGCCAGTCTGGCGAAGACCGCCGCTTCGGCCGACGCCGCGATCTCTTCGGTGCACACGGCGGGGACCTCGACGGCGGCCGCTTGGTTTCCGCAGAACCGAGGTCCGACGAAGTCCCACTGCACGGTCAAACGGTCGCTCGGCACGTTGCCGTTGATGCCACCGAGGGCCCCGTAGTGATCTTCGTGGTACGCCACACCCACTGCTCCGAGGGTGTGCAGGTTCAAGTGGGCGTTGTTCAGTTGTAGCGGGTCGAACGTCCAGCGCATCGCCCCGATCCCCCGTTCGAGGCACCAATCCCGTTGACGCCGTTTGAGCTGCGAGCCGAGCCCGCCCCGGCGGAACGCAGGATCGACTGCCATGTAATGCGAGTGCAGCACGCCGGCTTCGAAGGTCCGGAACCCGTACACGGAACCGACGAGGCGGCCGTCGTCGTAGGCGCCGATCGCCATGCCGCCCTCGGCGATCGTCGCCACCAGCATGTGCAGCGAGACGCCGTCACCCACGCCCCAGATGCGTTGCTCGAAAGCAGGCAGATCGGCGAGTTCCGCCGCCATCGTCAATGTGCGGAACTCGATGGTCACCGCCGGACGACCTCGACCGATTCGGTCAGGCTGTCGAGGAACGCCCTGTCGAGCGTGACGCCGATCCCTGCACCGGCGGGAACCGACATGATCCCGTCGGTTGCCTCCAACTGCTGCTCGGTGATATCGCGTGTGAACGTCCTGCTCGCCGAGGCCGTGTCACCTGGGTAGACGAAACCCGGCATCGTGGCGATGTGGATGTTGTGCGCCCTGCCGATGCCGGTTTCGAGCATGCCACCGCACCACATCGGGACGTCACGGCTGACGCAGAGTTCGCTGATCTGCTGGACCGCTGCGAGCCCGCCGACGCGGCCGACCTTGACGTTGACGACCTTGCACGCCTGCAGATCGAGTGCCGACCGTGTCCGTGCCGGCGACGTCAACGTCTCGTCCAGGCAGATCGCCGTTGCCAGTTGCGGTGCCAACGTCGCATGGTCGGTGAGGTCGTCCCAGTGCAGCGGCTGTTCGATGTAGTGCAGCCCGAATTGGTCGATCTCTCTGAGCACACCGATGTCGGCGAGTGTGTACGCCGAGTTGGCGTCGACGGTCAGTTCGATGTCCGGATGCCTGTCACGCACAGCGGCGAGCAACTCGACGTCCCAGCCGGGTTCGATCTTCAACTTGATGCGGCGGTAACCCTGCTCGACATGGACGCTGACCGACTCGACGGTGTCGGCGATCGAGTTCATGCCGAGGCTCGCCCCGACCTCGACGCCACCGAGCGCCGGATCGATCGAACCGCCGACGAGCGTGTACAGCGGCACGTCCAATTGACGGGCGTAGCAATCCCAGACCGCCAGTTCGAGCGTCGTCTTGGCCATCGGGTTCCCGCGCCAACGGCCCCACCTGGTCACCAGTTCGTCTGGGTGCTTCACCTCGTTGGCCAGCACGTCGGGGACGACCGCATTGCGGAGGATCTGCAGCGCGCCGGCGATCGTCTCTTCGCGGTATGCGGGCAGCGGGTCCATCACTCCTTCGCCGTAGCCCTCGACGCCGTCAGCGCGAACGGTCGCCAACACCACGACACGTTCGGTCTCGACGCCGAAGGATGTCTTGAACGGGGTGCGCAGTGGGATACGAATGACACGCAGCTCTACTTCGTCGACGTACATCCATCGAGTATGGCCGTTCGGCCCACCCGACAGCCGAACGGACACCGGCGCGAGTCGCGCTGACCACTGAAGGGTTGCTGAGACCGCCGCCGAGTACCGTGGGATGTCATGACCGCGACCGACATCGACCTCGAAGGCGGCCTCACATCGGCGCAGGTGGCGGAGCGGATCGCCAACGGCAAGGTCAATGCCATCCCTTCGGCACCGACACGCACGGTCAAGCAGATCGTCATGGCCAACGTCTTCACGCCGGTCAACCTGATCGTGGCGATTCTCGCAGCGTTGGTCGTCCTCGCCAACTCGCCGAAGGACGCACTGTTCGCCGGTGTCATCGTCGCCAACAGTGTCATCGGCGTCGTTCAGGAACTGCGCGCCAAGAACACACTCGACAAACTGAGCGTCGTCAGCGCCCCGAAGGCCAGGGTCGTTCGCGACGGTCAGGTCACGGAGATCGCCGTCAACCGACTCGTACTCGACGATGTCGTCGAATTGCGGGCTGGTGCGCAGGTCGTCGCCGATGGCAGGGTGCTGGCACGCGACAACCTCGAGATCGATGAATCACTGTTGACGGGCGAGGCCGATCCGATCGTCAAGGAGGTCGACGACGAGGTGCTCTCCGGCAGCGCCGTCGTCGCCGGGACTGGCCGCATCGTCATCACCAAGGTCGGTGCCGACAACTACGCAGCGAAACTCGCCGAGGAGGCAAAGCGCTTCACCCTCGTCAATTCACCGCTGCGAAACGATGTCAACCGCATCGTCACATGGGTCGGCTGGGCGATGATCCCTGTCGGACTGCTGCTCGCCTCGAGTCAGTTCCTGCGGCTCGACCAGGGCTGGCGCGAGGCGATCGTCAAGACGGCGAGCGGATTGATCGGCATGGTCCCAGAGGGTCTCGTGCTGATGACGAGCGTCGCCTTTGCCGTCGGGGTCGTGCGGTTGGCGAAACACCGCTGCCTCGTGCAGGAGCTGCCGGCGATCGAGGTGCTCGCACGGGTCGACGTGCTGTGCGCCGACAAGACGGGCACGATCACCGAGGGCACGCTGGCGGTCTCGCATATCCGTCATCTCGACTACACGTCGGAGGAGGAGGTACTGGCGGCGCTCGCCGCTGTGGCCAACACCGACACCGACCCGAACGCCACACTCATCGCCGTCCGCACCGCCTATCCCACCGATCCGAGGTGGAAAGCCAACGCCAAGGTGCCGTTCTCGTCGCGACGCAAGTGGAGTGCGATGTCGTTCGACGGCCATGGAACCTGGGTACTCGGGGCGCCGGAGAACGTGCTGCAGGACGACTTCGCAGGGGAGATCCGCAAGCAGGTGAACGATGATGCCGCAGAAGGCAGCAGAGTGCTCGTGCTGGCCCACAGCGACGCATCGATCATCGACGGCCAGGAGACGCTGCCGGCGATCACCGCAGCCGCGCTCGTACTGCTCGAGGACATCGTCCGCTCCGACGCCGCCGAGACGCTGCAGTATTTCGCCGATCAGGGCGTGATCATCAAAGTCATCTCCGGTGACAACCCGGTGACCGTCTCGGCAGTCGCCCGCCGCGCCGGGCTCGAAGGGTGGGATTCGAGTGTCGATGCCAACACGCTGCCGACCGATGACGACATCGACGTGCTCGCTGACGCCGTCGAGGCGACGTCCGTCTTCGGCCGGGTGACTCCGCATCAGAAGCGTTCGATGGTCAAGGCGTTGCAGCATCGTGGTCATACCGTGGCGATGACCGGTGACGGCGTCAACGACGTGCTCGCCCTGAAGGACGCCAACTGCGGCATCGCCATGGCGTCCGGCAGCGAGGCGACCCGCAGCGTCGCCCAACTCGTCCTGCTCGACTCGAACTTCTCGGCGTTGCCGGCAGTCGTCGCCGAAGGCCGTCGCGTCATCAACAACATCGAACGCGTCGCCAGCCTGTTCCTCACCAAGACGATCTACTCGCTCGTGCTGTCCGTATTGACAGGCGTGTTCGCCGTGACCTATCCGCTGCTCCCGCGCCACCTGACGATCCTCAGTTGGTTCACGATCGGTATCCCTGCGTTCTTCCTGGCCCTCGAATCGAACGCCGACCGGGTCACGCCGGGGTTCCTCAGGCGGGTGCTCGGTTCGGCCATTCCCGCTGGGCTCGTCATCGCCGCGTTGACGATGACGATCTTCTCCATCCTGCAGTCGGCGCATTCGATCGATCCGCGCTCGACATGGCAACTCGTCGACGGAAAGCTCATCAACCACCACACCGAGGCGAGCGGCATCGCCGTGCTGGTGGCCGGCTCGATCGCGCTGATGAACCTCTACCGGGTTGCCCGGCCGATGAACATGCTGCGCCTCACACTGCTGTCGACGATGGCGACGCTGATGGCGCTGATCTTCCTGATCCCTGCCGGCCGCAACTACTTCCTGCTGCCGGTCACCCGGAACTGGGCGTACGGGCTCGCAGCGGTCTTCATCGCCGCCGGCTATCCCCTCCTGCTGATCGGTCAGAAGTTGAGCGACCGAGTCTGGTCACACTTCCACCCGATGGGTTAGCCCGAACTCGGCCGACGACGTCGGCGGCAGAAGCATCGTGGTCGGTGGTGCGGTCTGCGGCTACCGTCATGCGCTTATGGCACATCGCATAGCAGTCATCGGTGGAGATGGAATCGGTCCGGAAGTGACCGTCGAGGCAGTCAAGGTGGTGCGCGCCGCCGGTGTCGACATCGATACGGAGGACTTCGATCTCGGAGGCGGCCGCTATCTCCACGACGGTGAGATTCTCTCGGACAGCACCCTCGACGAGCTGCGCCACTTCGACGCCATCCTGCTCGGTGCAGTCGGGACGCCGGGCGTTCCTCCTGGCGTGATCGAGCGCGGGCTGTTACTGAAGATGCGTTTCTCCCTCGATCTGTACATCAATCAACGCCCGTTTTCCGGCACGGCGCCCGGGAAGTCGGAGTCGCACGAGTTCATCGTCATCCGTGAGAACACCGAGGGTTCCTATGCCGGCGAAGGCGGAGTGCTGCGCAAGGGAACGCCGTTCGAGGTCGCCACGCAAGGCAGCGTGAACACGCGGATGGGCGTCGAACGGGCCATCCGCTACGCCTTCGAGTTGGCCGCCAGTCGGCCCCGCAAACACCTCACGCTCGTCCACAAGACCAATGTGCTGACATTCGCCGGTGATCTCTGGGAACGGACCTTCAACGAGGTCCGTACCGAGTACCCGCAGATCGCAACGGCCTACAACCACGTCGATGCCGCCTGTATCTATTTCGTCCAGGACCCCCAGCGCTACGACGTCGTGGTCACCGACAACTTGTTCGGCGACATCCTCACCGATCTGGGCGGCGCCGTATCAGGCGGTATCGGCCTGGCGTCGTCTGCGAACCTCAACCCGGCACGCACCGGCCCTTCGATGTTCGAACCGGTGCACGGATCAGCACCGGACATCGTCGGTACCGGCAAGGCAAACCCGACGGCTGCGATCCTCAGCGCAGCACTGATGCTGGACTTCCTCGGCGAGTCGGCAGCGGCGGACCGCATCCGGTCTGCGGCATCGGTACCGACGAGCGGGACGACGACGGAGATCGCCGACCAGATCGCCGCTCGCCTGTAGAAGCTTCGCCGGGACGGCGAGTCGTCGACCAGATCGCTGTCGCCTCACGGCCGCTCGCGGGTCGTACGAAGTGCTGGCGAGTAGGATCTGGTGACTATGGCTCAGACCCACCAGCTCTCCAAGTCGGCCTTCGATCGTCTCACCGCCGAGCATGCGGACCTCACGACGCGCGCCCGGATCGAGATCGCCAATCTGATCGAACGGGCCCGCGAAATGGGCGATCTCAAGGAGAACGGCGACTACCACGCAGCGAAGGACCAGCAGGGCATGCAGGAGGCGCGAGTGCGTCAGCTCGAGTCGATCCTCGAGAATGCCGAGATCGTCGAAGGCACGGAGGCGGGCGTCGCCGGCGTCGGGACGATCGTCACCATTGTCTACGAGGGCGATGACGACGACATGGCCGAGACCTACCTGATCGGCCATATGGAGGAAAAAAGTGGTTCGATCGATGTGGTCAGCCCTGGCTCGCCGCTCGGCTCTGCGCTCATCGGCGTCCACGAGGGCAACACCGTCGGGTATGCCGCACCGAACGGCGAACTTCGCGTCACCGTCAAGAAAGTCGTCCCGGCCTGAACGCCGATCCGGCTCAACTCGGCGCCGGGATGCCGCCGATCGACTCAGAGCAAGGCTCGTCAGAACCGTCGGGAGGCCACGAGTTGGCCCCACCGGAGCATCCGGAGCGCACGCCGTGGCTCCCACCCGGTCAACTCATCGATCTTCCAGGCCGTGGAATGACGTTCGCCCGCATGGCACCCGGCCCGACCGTGGATGCTCCGACGCTGCTCCTGCTGCATGGTTGGACGGCGACTGCCGACCTCAACTGGTACCAGACGTACGCCGCGCTGGCGAAGCACTTCAACGTGCTCGCTCTCGACCACCGTGGCCACGGCCACGGCATCCGTTCGAAAGTGCCTTTCCGTCTCGAAGACTGTGCGGACGACGCCGCCGAACTCGTCGAACTGCTGAAACTCGATCGCGTTCTGCCCGTCGGATATTCGATGGGCGGCGCCGTCGCACAGCTGTTCTGGCGGCAGCATCGTCAACTCACCAGCGGCTTGGTGCTGTGCTCGACCGCTCCGTATTTCGCCGGCAGCCGCCAGGAGAAGGTCGGCTTTCTCGGGATGACCGGCCTCGCTGCGCTGGCGAGAGCGACACCGGCAAAGGCACGGGCATGGCTGACCGATCAGATCTACCTGCAACGAAAGACCGAGTCGTGGGACCCGTGGATGATGGACGAGGTCAGCCAGAACGATTGGACGACCGTGCTCCAAGCCGGTATCGCCCTCGGTCAGTTCGACTCGCGCGAATGGCTTTCGGAGATCGATGTCCCCGTTTCGGTGGTGATCACGATGTTCGATGATGTCGTCGCCACTCGGCGTCAGATCCGCCTGTTCGAAGGAATCCGTCACGCTGAGGCATTCCGCGTCGACGGCGGTCACGATGCGTGTGTCGCCAAGCCACACCTTTTCTCGCCTGCCTTGATCAGGGCGTGCAATTCCGTGCTCGAACGGGCAGCGTGATGAAAAAGGCCGTGATGGCCGGCGTCGCCGGTGGTGGTCTCGTGGCAACCGGGTTGGCCGCGCTGCGGCTCGGCCGGCACCGCCGGCGAGACGGCATCGGCCTACGTTCGCGACGCGCTCGCAACGCCGAGTTGGCCCGTCTCGGAGCGACGGTCGCCTCGTCGTACGTTTCGACGAACGCCAGGAAGCTCTTCGCCTCGGCGGCGCGCCGGGAACAACTCGATCGCCAGCACGAACTGCACACGGCAGAAGCGGTCGCCGAGCGCCTCGGACAGATGAAGGGCGTGCTGATGAAGCTCGGCCAGATGGCGAGCTATCTCGACGAAGGACTGCCGGAACCGATGCGGCAGGCACTGTCGGCATTGCAGGCGGAGGCGCCACCGATGAGTGCGGATCTCGTCGCCACGATCATCACCGCAGAGCTGGGCGCGCACCCGTCGACACTGTTCACCGAATGGGATCCGACGCCGATTGCCGCTGCCTCGATCGGCCAGGTCCACCGCGCGTTGTGGCTCGATCCGAGCACGAACGAGGTACGGGCGATCGCCGTCAAAGTGCAGTATCCCGGCGCCCAACAGGCGATCGCCTCCGACCTGGCGAACTCGGATCTGTTCGGGGCGATCCTCAAACAGGGTTTCGGCAGCCTCGATCCGACCGAGATGATGGCCGAACTCAAAGAGCGCCTCGTCGAGGAACTCGACTATCGGTTGGAGGCCAAGAATCAGACGCTGTTCGCCGACTACTTCGCCGGCCATCCATTCATCAACGTGCCGGCGGTGATCCCGGCGCTGTCGACCGGGACGGTGCTCACGAGCGAGTTGGTCGACGGTGCCCGATGGTCGGAGATCCAGTCGTGGGATCAGCACGAGAAAAATATGGCGGCGGAGGCGATCTACCGATTCGTCTTCCGCAGCCTGTACGGCATTCGTGCCTTCAACGGCGACCCGCATCCCGGCAACTACCTGTTCCATGGCAACGGTCGGGTGACGTTCCTCGACTTCGGCCTCGTCAAGTATTTCTCTCAGCAGGAGATCCATGTCTTCGAAGAGATGATCGACGCCGCAGTCATCCATGTGGACGACGCCAAGTTCCGTCGGGTGATCGAAGATGCGGGCCTGTTGCAGAAAAACGCTCCGATCGACACGGCCGAGGCCGGCGACTACTTCTCGGTGTTCTACTCGCAGGTTGCCAGCGATCAGGAACTGACGTGGACCACGGAGTACGCCTCGTCCGTGGTGCGACATGCCTTCGATCGCAAGGCGGTGATCTCCCAGTACGCCACCGTCCCCCGCACCTTCGTGCTCATCCAGCGGATCAACATGGGGCTGTATGCGATACTCGGCGAACTGCACGCCACCGGCAACTATCGCCGCATATCCGAGGAACTGTGGCCGATGACGAGGTTCCCGCCGAGCACACCGATGGGTGTCGCCGAGGCGACGTGGCTTGCTTCCAAGGTGATCAGCTGATTCGTGGTTCGACAGTCGTGGCGGTCGAACCTCGGCCGGCCGCAACGGACTGTCCACTCATGCCTCGACGGATGGGTATCGAGGTGGCAGACAGCCCGCCGCGTGGTGCCGTATCAGACCGACTGTCTGGCAGTCGGTGTTGACATCTGTTTGTTGCGTTGGATGCTGAGCACGATGGCGGTCGCGAGCATCGCCATGATGATCGCCAGCGACAGGTAGGTGTTCATGTGCATCCAGTGCGAGACGGCCATCTTCAGTCCGACGAACACGAGGATCCCGCCGAGGGCGTGCGAGAGGTAGTGGAACTTCTCCTTGGCGTTTGCCAGCAGGAAGTACATCGCCCGCAGCCCGAGGATGGCGAACGCGTTGGACGAGAGGACGATGAATGGTTCGTGGGAGACGGCGAGGATCGCCGGCACCGAGTCGACGGCAAAGATGATGTCGGTGACTTCGATGACGACCAGCGCCGCCAGCAACGGCGTCGCCGCCCGGCGACCGTTGATCCGGGTGACGAACTTGTGACCGTCGAATTCCTCTGAGACCGGCAGGATCTTCTTGAGCAGTCCGAGACCCCTCGTCGAGGATTCCTCGCCCTCGTCGGCACGGTGACGGATGATCTTGACGCCGGTATAGACGAGGAACATGCCGAAGATCAGCAGAATCCACCAGAAGCTGGTGATCAGCGCCGTGCCGGCGAGCACGAAGACGGCGCGCAGGGTCAGCGCGCCGAAGATGCCCCAGAACAGCACGCGGTGCTGGAATTTGAGCGGGATGGCCATCGACGTGAAGAGCATCGACCACACGAAGACGTTGTCGACGCTCAAGGACTTCTCGATCAGGTAGCCGCTGATGTACTCGCCGAACGCCGCTCCGCCGAACGCGAAGGCGATCACCGCCGCGAATGACAGGCCGCATGCGACCCAGATGCACGATTCCATCAGCGCCTCACGAGGAGATGGTTCATGGTCGTCCTTGTGCCGGACGAGGTCGACGACCAGCATCAGCGCGATGACGGCACCCAGGGCGAGCCAGGCGTAGAGCGGGACGTTCAGATCGACGAAATTCGACGTCTTGGAACTGGCAACGAGCAACACGATTCTCCTGTCGGGGCGCGAACCCACGTACAGGAGGTCTTCTCTACCTCATTTTGACTCAGGTTTCCCGGAGCTGCTGATGAGGTGGACACACCGGACCAAGAAGGCTTGGACGTGCTGACGACGTGTCACTTGATGGAGTACTCCCCTCCAGCTGGAGACGATATCACCAAGTTGAGCTGAAGACGACGGTCGTCTGTTCGTTTCCGATGGATGTCCTGAATCGTGGGAAGCATGTCATTGACGTCATCACCGGGGCGACCGATACTGATACGCATGCGTCCCCGTTCGATCGTCATCGTCGCCTTCCCAGGCGTGCAACCGCTGGACGTCGTCGGGCCGCACGAGGTGTTCGCCGGTGCCAACGCCGCCCTCGACGGCGGTCGCCGCTCCCGCGACCTCGACACGACTGACCGCCGTCCGTATCGGATCGGGGTCGTCTCCGCCGATGGCGCCAACGTCGTCACCGAGAGCGGACTGCAACTCGGCACGTCGCCGCTGCCGGTCGACGAGGACCCGATCGACACGCTGGTGCTGCCGGGCGGCTCGGGAGTGACGACAGCGCGTTTCGACGGACCGTTGATTTCGTGGGTGCGATCGGCTGCATCTCGGAGCCGACGGATCGCCACGGTCTGTTCCGGGGCGTTCCTGGCTGCACAAGCGGGTCTCCTGGATGGCCGGACGGTGACGACGCACTGGGCACGGGCGGCGCAACTTGCCGCCGAGTATCCAGCGATCACCGTCGATCCTGATCCGATCTACCGTCATGACGGCAACACCTGGTCCTCCGCCGGCGTCACCGCCGGTATCGATCTGTCGCTCGCCCTCGTCGACGCCGACCACGGCTCGGAGGTCTCCCAAACCGTCGCCCGCTGGCTGGTGATGTTCCTGCATCGCCCCGGCGGCCAGACGCAGTTCGCCACCGCCACGTGGACGCCGAGGGCCGAACGCAGTCACCTACGACGGATCCAACAGCGAATCGACGACGAGCCGGGAGCCGATCACTCGGTGAGCGCGCTTGCCGCCGGAGCAGCGATGAGCCCGCGCCATTTCACCAGGGTGTTCACCGGCGAGGTCGGGGTGTCTCCCGGCCGATACGTCGAGCGAGTCCGCATCGAGGCGGCACGCCGGCTGCTGGAGACCAGCAACGACACGCTCGACGTCGTCGCCCAGAGGTGCGGATTCGGCACCGCCGAAACGCTCAGACGCAGTTTCCACCGGGGTATCGGCGTCGCCCCCGACCACTACCGCCAACGCTTCCGCAGCAACTGAGTCCACCAACCCGCCACATTTGACGGCAAATGGGCCGAAGAAGAAAGGTACTGACATGCAGATCGCCATCCCGATCTTCCCCGGCCTCACGGCACTCGACGCCATCGGCCCCTACGAGGTACTGCAACGCATACCCGGCTTCGACGTCGTCTTCATCGGCCACGCGCTCGGCGAGGTCCGTACCGAGAATTCGATGCTCGGCCTGACGGTCGACGCGACCTTCGCGGACGTGACCCATCCCGACGTCATCGTCTACCCCGGCGGCATCGGCACGAGAGCATTGCTGCAGGACGTACGGGCACTCGATTGGCTCCGCGCCGCACATTCGACCTCAACATTCACGACGTCCGTCTGCTCCGGTTCGCTGATGCTCGCTGCCGCCGGGCTGCTCGACGGGCTGACGGCGACGTCGCACTACTCGGTACTGTCCGTACTCGATTCTCTCGGTGCGATTTCGACACCGCAACGAGTCGTCGAACACCTGCCGGAGCGGATCATCACGGCGGCAGGCGTATCCAGTGGCATCGACATGGCGCTGCGCCTCGCTGCACTGCTCGCTGACGACACCGCGGCGATGGCCGCGCAGCTGATGATCGAATACGACCCGCGGCCGCCATTCGACAGTGGTTCGCTCGCCAAATCCTCCCAAGCGGTCGTCGACCGGGCTGCGGAATACAGCCTCGCCCGCAACTAGTTCCTGCTGGCATGCGGCGTGATGCCACGACGGTGTGATGTCACGACGGTGTGAGATGTCCGTCGATCCAGGAGTCGATGCGGAGCCACTGCTCGTCGAGCCACATCGCCTGTGCAGCGGCGTCGTCCGGGACCGCAGAACGAGGGATACGCCAGGCGGTCACGTGAATCGGCTCGACGAGTGGAACACGTCGGACGAGTTCGGTGAAGCTCGGGTAACCGTCGAGCCCGGCATGAGCGATCACGACGACATCGGCTTGGGGTGCCGACGCCAGCAACGCCTGCACGCCACCGGCGCGGGGAGGCAGTACGTGTTGCAATGTCGACAATCGTTCCCATCGCGTTGGATCAGTGGACGCCATTCTGCCGACAAACCGTTCGCGAAGTTCAGGTCGGAACAGACGGCCCTCCGGGAAGATCACGGCAACCGTCCGGTCGTCGAGATGTCGTCCCATCTCGGCAACCGCCGATCGGGCATCAGGGCCTCCGTCGCGGACGATGAAGACGGAGCCGAGTCGTCCGTAGAGCAGATCGAATCCGGGGTCTGCCAACAGTTCCGCCATCAGCACGCCACGGACGTGGAAGCCGCGTGATTGGTACAGCAGCGCCGGCAGCGAGGAGTCGACGACATTCACGTGGCGACAGAGCACGATGGCGGGGCCAGGTCCGAGCGCCGAAGCACCGGCCTCGTCGAGTTCGATGCGCAGGCCGAGCAGCCGATCGGCACGCCTGGCGAGCACATCGAGCGACCAGCGTTGCAGGCGTTCGTGACGATGGATCGACGACGACGACGACAGCTGCGTACCGAATCCGGCGAGCAGCCAGTACACCGGCGCAAGCAGAATCTCGAGACTGTCGTTGATCGCATACTGCAGTACGAAGAGGTACACGCGGATCGTCGGCAGCCGGATCCGCAATCTCGCTACGTCGTAGATCAATGCTGCGACACACGCGAACGGCAACAACACCAGGCCTGCAAGTGTGCCGCCGAGCATCGTCGGGACCGTCTTCGCCCGCCGCTTCCAGACAACCGAAGATGGCTGGGCAATGGGTGCACCCGGCGTCGGGGCGGTCGAAGACACAGTGCATCTTCGCAGCGCCGACGACGTTCTTTGCGGGAACGTTCCGGCCGGGTATCGGCGGAGCGACGGTCGGACTCCGTCTGCTGATTGGATGGCGCGGCGATGAGCACGAGCAACGAGCAGGCCAACCCGACGATTCGACGACTGATCGGGGTGTACGACGCCAACGGCACCCTGCGCGGTGAACTGGCCTATTTTGTTGGTGCACGGCTCGGCAGAGCACACTGTTCACTCTGTGATATCACCCATGGCCTGGCACGAGAGCGGAGCGATTGGCAGGCGTGCCGAGCAGGTCTGCCTGTCACCTTCGACACATTCCACCGCGACGACCAGCCGGAATCCGTGCGATCAGCGACGAGCAGCACCGTTCCGGTCGTCGTCGCTGAGACGAACATCGGCATCGTGCTATTGCTCGGGCCCGATGAACTCCGGGCGTGCGCCGGATCCCCTGAAGCGCTCGTACACGCCATCGAATCGGCGGCTGCGGCCGGCGGTCTGAACTGGCCGTAGCGCACTGCCCGGGGCGAGGCCGTCAGCGCAGTGGAGGGCCTACCATCCAGCCGACGAGGGCGTAGCGCACGCCACGGGTCAACGGGGTCACCCGGTGCCCCAGTGTCGACGGAAAGATGACGGTGCTGCCCTGGGTGCGCAGCTCGGGCTGTTGTACGAGTTGACCCGATCCGCTGACGAATTCGAGGTCGCCACCTTCGTAGTCGTCGCCATCGGAGAGGTTCACGGTCACCGAGAGCTTTCGCTCCAGCGGTCTCGCCGGGGAGAGTTCGCTGAGGCCCGGGTAGCTCGCCTGATCGTAGGCGAGCACGTCGACGTGCCACGTGAAGTGCGATCCGACCTCGTCGTAGCGAAGGATGCTCAGTGTCCCAAGACCCGTCAGGTCGAACCTCCAGATGAGGTTCGCCTGATGAGCGAGGTGGCTCACCAGTGCTCCGGTCCAGTGCGCCGGTTCGATGAAGATGTGTTTGGTCCGACGTGTCCCCGGGTCGATCAAGGTGTCGCCCTGGCGGGTCTGCACCGTCGCGTCGGAGAAGGCCGTGTCCGGAAATTCGTCGAGTACCGCCTGACAGACCGCCTTCGGCCAAATGCCCTCCCATGCACGCATGTGCATGTAGCGAGCCGAGAGCGGAGCGTTCGGGGACGGCGGTACGAGCGGAGGCGGGGGCAGCTCGCCAACCGCACCTGCGCGTTCAGCGTCATCCATCGGCTGCATCGCCTGCCAACGATAACTCAACGAGGATCACGGCATGATGGTGGACGCCATGGAACCACAGCTGCCAATGCCGGTCTGGGCCGGAGTCCGTACCCTCTTCCGCCTCCCGTGGACGACCGACGTCACCGGTGCCCAGATCGCCTTTCTCGGTATCCCCTTCGACATCGCCACGACAGGCAGGCCTGGTGCCCGTTTCGGCCCGACAGCGATCCGTTCCGTCTCGTCGATGATTGCCGAACTCGCCCATTTCCCCAGCGGATTCTCGATCCACGACGACGTCCGTGCGGTCGATACCGGCGACCTCGAACTCGACGTTCATCATTCGGCGACGGTCAAGCAGGCAATCACCGATCGCATCACCACGACGCTCGATGCCGGTGCCTTTCCGATCTCGATGGGCGGGGACCACTACGTCACCTACCCGATCCTGCGGGCGATCGCCGCGAAGCACGGTCCGGTCAGCCTCGTTCACTTCGATGCCCATACGGACACGTGGGAGCCGACGAGCGATGACGACATCAACCATGGATCGATGTTCACGCATGCCCTTCGCGAGGGACTGATCGATCCCGCACGATCGATCCAGGTCGGTATCCGTACGCACAACGCCGACACACGGGGGATCAAGATCCTCGATGCCCGCTGGGTCCGCCAGCACGGCACCGGCGCCGTGATCGAGGCGATTCTCGAGCACATCGGCGACAACCTGAGCTACTTGACGTTCGACATCGACTGTCTCGACCCAGCCTTTGCCCCCGGAACTGGCACCCCCGTTTCCGGTGGACTGACTGCTGGTGAGGCAATCGACATCGTCAGCGGCATCGGCCACGCCAACTTCGTCGGCATGGACCTCGTCGAGGTCGCCCCGATCTACGACAGCGCAGAGTCGACGGCGCTCGCCGGTGCCACGCTGATTCACGAATTCGTCGCCGCCCACTTCGGCGTGAACCGGGAGCGGTGACTTCTGCGGACCGTTTTGCACCGCCGGCGGTGCGCGAATGGACTCAGTCGGCGCTATCGGACGTCGTGCTACCGAACGAGCTCACCGATCCGTCCCGCCGCCGCCAACACCGCCAGCCCGAAGCGCTCGCCCGGGTGAGCACTCATCCGTTCGAGGGGTCCGGACACGCTGACCGCTGCGACGATCGCGCCGCGGCGATCGGTCACCGCCGCTGACACGCCGGCGACACCGCTTTCGCGCTCCTCGATGCTCTCGACCCAAGCGCCGCGTGCACCGTCACCGGTGAGGGCGTGACCGGCCGAGCCCCGTTCCAGTGGCAGCACCGCTCCCTCCGGCACGATCCAGCGCAACCCGTGCGGCGACTGCAGTGAGACGATGCAACGCCGCAGCGCCCCTTCGCGGACGTAGAGCTGCACGCCCTCACCGGTCTCGTTGCGGAGCGCTTCGAGGATCGGCCGAGCGGCCACGGACAGCGGGAACGAGGCGGCGGCAGCGTCGCCGAAGGCGATCAGCGCCAGCCCGAGCATGAAGCGGCCGTCGCCCTCACGGCGCAGCAGCCCGTGCGTCTCGAGGGCGACGGAGAGCCGGTGTGCCGTTGCTCGCGGCTGACCCGTCAACTGCTGGATGTCGAGCAACGACAGCGGTCCGTTCGCTCGCGCCGCACCGAGTATCTCCATCGCCTTGTCAAGCACGCCGACACCGCTTACAATGTCCATAAACGAGAACTCTATCCCACCATATGAGAACCTGCCGTCACCCCGGGAACTGACTGCAGTTTTGCACCGCCGGCGGTGCAAAACGATCCACAGAAACGCGGCACGACCACACGGGCGAGTCACCATCGAGAGGAAACAGCCATGGCAACACTGGCGCAGAAGGTCTGGGAACGCCACGTCGTACACGGCGCACCCGGCCAACAGGATCTGCTGTACATCGACCTGCATCTCGTCCACGAGGTCACCAGTCCGCAGGCGTTCGACGGACTGCGACTGACCGGCCGAGGTGTTCGCCGGCCGGAGCTGACGATTGCGACCGAGGACCACAACGTGCCCACGGCCGACATCGACCAGCCGATCGCCGACCCGATCTCCGCCAAACAGGTCGACGTGCTGCGGGTCAACGCCGAGGAGTTCGGTATCACCAACTACCCGATGGGCGACTCGCACCAGGGCATCGTCCATGTCATCAGCCCGGAGCAGGGACGCACGCTTCCCGGCATGACGATCGTCTGCGGCGACTCGCACACGGCGACGCACGGGGCGTTCGGTGCACTGGCGTTCGGCATCGGCACGAGCGAGGTCGAGCATGTGCTCGCCACGCAGACACTTCCACAGAGCCGGCCGAAGTGGATGAGCGTCTACGTGGGCGGTGAACTGCAGCCAGGTGTCACCGCCAAGGATGTCATCCTGGCGATCATCGGCCAGATCGGCACCGGCGGCGGCATCGGCCACGTCATCGAGTATCGCGGTCCCGTCATCGAAGCGCTGTCGATGGAAGGCCGCATGACGGTCTGCAACATGTCGATCGAGGCCGGCGCCAAGGCTGGTCTGATCGCCCCCGACGAAACCACGTTCGACTACCTGCAGGGTCGTGAGTTCGCGCCGAAGGGCGCCAACTGGGAAGCCGCTGCCGCCGACTGGCATTCGCTGCGCAGCGATGACGACGCCGTGTGGGACAAGGAGGTCGTCATCGACGGCTCGACGATCAGTCCTCAGGTCAGTTGGGGCACGAACCCGGCGCAGGTGTCATCGATCGATGCCGCGGTCCCCGACCCTGACACGATCGACGACCCGACGGCGCGGGACAATGTCGCCCGCGCCCTCGAGTACATGGGGCTGACCGCCGGGCAGAAGATCCGAGACATCACCGTCGACACCGTCTTCATCGGCTCATGCACGAACAGTCGCATCGAGGACCTCCGGGCGGCCGCCGCGGTGATGAATGGCCAGACGGTCACCGTCAAACGGGTGATGGTCGTCCCCGGCTCGCACGCCGTCAAGAGCCAGGCCGAGGCAGAAGGCCTGGACGTCATCTTCCGCGCCGCCGGCGCCGACTGGCGTGAACCGGGATGCTCGATGTGCCTGGCGATGAATCCGGACAAACTCGCTCAGGGAGAACGTTCCGCCAGCACCAGCAACCGCAACTTCGAAGGCCGCCAGGGCCGAGGCGGACGCACCCACCTCGTCTCACCGGAGATCGCCGCGGCGACTGCCGTCCTCGGCCATTTCGCCACGCCGGCGGATCTCGTCGCGCTGGACTTCGACGCGACGGATCTCCACACGAAAGCGACCTCGGTATGAAAGCTGTCCAGATCATCTCCGGCACCGGCCTGCCACTGCGCCGTTCCGACGTCGACACCGACCAGATCATCCCAGCCGAATGGCTCAAACGCGTCGAGCGCACCGGATTCGAGAAGGGGCTGTTCTCGACATGGCGCGACGACCGCAACTTCGTGATGAACGACGAACGCTACATCGGCGCTTCGATGATGGTGGCCGGGAATGCCTTTGGTGTCGGGTCGTCCCGTGAACACGCTGTCTGGGCGATCCAACAGGCAGGGTTCAACGCCGTCATCGCCCCGAGCTTCAGCGACATCTTCCGCAACAACTGCACCAAGACCGGACTCGTACCGGTGATCGTGCCTGAGGCGGTCGTCGAGCGACTGTGGGAGGCGATCGAGACCGATCCGTCGACGGAGATCACGATCGACATGCAGCGCCGACAGATCGAGGTGCCGTCGATCGGCCTCGTCGAACCGTTCCCGATCGACGACGCGACCCAGCACCGCTTCCTCAACGGCCTCGACGACATCGGGCTGACGATGCAGCTCCTCGGCGACATCGACACCTACGAATCGACCCGCCCGGCCTGGCTCGCACGCTGAGGTTCGCTCGACGCTGGTGCGCAATGTTGCAGCTGCTGCAACATCTTGTGCCTGCGTCGGGATCGACACGAGTCGGTCAGGCCGGAACGGCGGTGGGATCCGGTGCTGGTTCGTCAGGAAGGAACTGGTCGAGGTCGTGCAACCTCGGGTTGTTCGAGAAGATCTCGATCGGCGGCTTGATCTCGAGGCGCAATTGGCGCTGGAGAATCGTGCAGGCGAGGTGCTGGTTGTACTCGGCGAGGGTGACGGCCCAGCCGTCCTTACCGGCGCGTGCGGTGCGACCGGAACGGTGCAGATAGGCCTTGGAGTCGGTCGCCGGCGTGTAGTGCACAACCACGTCGATGCCGTCGACATCGATACCACGCGCTGCAACATCCGTGGCCACGAGGACGGCGAGGTCACCATCGGTGAACCGCTTCAATGCCTTTTCGCGAGCGTGCTGCGGCAGATCACCGTGGATCGCCGAGGCACGAACGCCGAGGTCGACCAACGCAGCGGTGACCCTGTCACAGTTGCGTTTCGTGTCGCAGAAGACGATCGTGCGCGCCGAACCGGCGGCGATCGACCCGACGACGCGATCCTTGTCCATGTGGTGCACTGCGAGGAACAGGTGGTGCATCGTGCCGACGGTCTGTGTCGACGAATCGATCGAAACCTCGACCGGATCGTTCATGTAGCGCTTGACGAGGTGGCCGACATCGCCGTCGAGAGTCGCCGAGAACAGCATCGTCTGATGCGGTGCCGTCACGAGTCGCAGCAGCCATTCGACCTGCGGAGTGAAGCCGTCGTCCGCCATCCGGTCTGCCTCGTCGAGGACCACGACTTCGATCGAACCGAGGTCGAGTTCGCCGGCCTTGACGAGGTCGATGAGCCGGAGCGGGGTCGCAACGACGATGTCGATCCCGGTGCCGAGGTGCTTGATCTGCTGATCGCGGGAAGCGCCGCCGTAGACGGCGAGCACGCGTCGGTCGCATCGCAGCGCAACGGGTTCGAGGACTTCAGCGACCTGCAGCGCCAATTCCCGAGTCGGGACGAGGACGAGGCCCTGCGGCTTCTTCGGGTTGGCCTTGCCGGACACCCTGGCAATCAGCGGGACGCCGAAGGCGAGTGTCTTGCCGGAACCGGTCTGCGCACGGCCGCAGACGTCACGACCTTCCATGGCGACAGGGATGGCACCGGTCTGGATGGCGAACGGAGCGAGGAATCCGGCGGCGAAGAGGCCACGATCGACCGCCTCGGGGACGCCGAGCGCGGCAAACTCTGTCGGAACATAGGCATCGGGTTGCAGTTCGGGCTCAGCGACGACGGCAACGGGATGCGTGTGCTGCTCGTGCGGTTCTCTGGGGGCGGAGGGTTTCGCCTTGCGGCGACGAAAGTAGGAAGGTTTCTCAGGCATGTGTATGTGTGGACCCAGGCGTGGAGCCGACTGGCATCCGAACGCATGTCCTCGTTCAAGACTAATCCTTGCTACGACGTGGGCGGCGGACCGTTGCAATAAACCCCCCGGGTCGCTCCGCTGGGTAATGTCGGCCAGATGAAGGTCGCACTCACCGTCAATGACTTCCTCCGACGAGCAGAGGACCTCTATTCACACCGCATCGGCATCATCGACGAACCCGATCAGCCGGCGGATTCATGGGGTTCGCTCACCTATGCGGAAATGGCCGACAAGGCGCGGGCGCTGGCCAACGGGCTCGACGCACTCGGCATCGGCATCGGCGAACGCGTGGCGATGGTCAGCCACAACTCCGCACGCCTGTTGACAGCCCTGCTCGGCGTCTCCGGTTCGGGGCGCGTGCTCGTTCCGATCAACTTCCGCCTCGCCGCGGAAGAAGTCCGCTACATCGTCGGGCACTCCGGAGCACGCGTCCTGCTCGTCGATCCGGAAGTCGACGAGGCGCTGGCCTCGGTGACCTGCGAGTTCCGCTGGGTCATGGGTGCCGACAGCGACAAAATGCTGCTCAAGCCGGACCATACTCCGGCGACCGTGTGGGTCCCGGACGAGGACGCGACGGCGACGATCAACTACACGTCCGGTACGACGGCCAGGCCGAAAGGCGTGCAGTTGACCCATCGCAACATCTGGCTGAACGCTACGACGTTCGGGTGGCAGTTGAAGATCGACGATCGCGACGTCTACCTCCATACGTTGCCGCAGTTCCACTGCAACGGTTGGGGCGTCCTCTACTCCATCACCGGGATGGGGGCCAGGCACATCATCATCCGCAAGATCGACGGCGCCGAGATTCTTCGTCGCGTCGAACAGCATGGCGTCACGTTGATGTGTGCTGCTCCCGCTGTGGCAAGCGCGATCCTCGATGCCGCGGCGACATGGGACGGACCGATCCCCGGTGCAGGCCGCACCCGGATCGTGATGGCAGGAGCGCCCCCGCCGACCAGGACGATCGAGCGGATCGAGACCGAACTCGGATGGGAATTCATCCAGATCTATGGTCTCACCGAGACGACGCCGCTGCTGACGATGAACCGCGGTCGTGAAGAACTCGACGACCTCGCGCCGAATGAGCGTGCGGTCAAGCTGAGCCGTGCCGGCGGTGCCGCCATCGGCGTGCAGATGCGCATCTCCCCGCAGGGCGAAGTGCTCGCCCGTGGCAATCACATCATGGGCGGCTACTGGGAGCAGCCGCAAGCAACGGCCGACGCCGTCAAACCGGCATCGGACGACCCCGACGGCCCCGAATGGTTCCATACCGGTGACGGCGGCTACATCGACGACGACCACTACGTGACGATCTCCGACCGCAAGAAGGACGTCATCATCACGGGCGGCGAGAACGTCAGCTCGATCGAAGTCGAGGACGCGATATTCAGTCACCCCGAGATCACCGAGGTGGCCGTGATCGGTGTACCGAGCGAGAAGTGGGGCGAATCCGTGCTCGCGCTCGTCGTCAAGACGCCCGAATCGACGCTGACGGAAGCGGACGTGATCGCCTACACACGCACCAAGCTCGCCGGATACAAGTGTCCGAAGGAAATCGAGTTCCGCGACAGCCTGGCGCGCACAGCGACCGGCAAGCTGCAGAAGTTCAAGCTCCGCGAGCCGTTCTGGGCCGGACAGACCCGTCAGGTGAACTGATCATCCGAGTCCGTCCAGTACGGCGCCGACGATCTCCGAAGGAGTGGCATTGGCGTCGATGACGACGTCGGCGGCCGCTCGAAACAGTGGAGAGCGCCGGTCGGAGAGCGTCTGCAGTTCGGCGCGATCGATCGGTCGCCGGTGCCCACCGGATGCTGCTCGCACCAGCGCTTCGCTCAGCGGCAGCTCGAGCCAGATGACGAAGGCCCGCCTGGCGAGCGCGAGGCGACACAGCGCCGATTCGATCGCGAATCCGGCGACAGAGATGACGAACGGTTCACTCGTTGCCAGCGCGCCGAGCGCCATCGCCTCCTCGTACCGGTGGAGCACATCGGTGCCCTGGGCGGCGGCGATCTCCCTGCCTGTCACCCCCGTCAACGTCTCGATGTCACGATCCGAGTCGCGGTGGTGACGACCCAGCCGAGCAGCCAACAGTTCGGCAATCGTCGTCTTGCCGACGCCCATCAAACCGACCACGGCGATGTGCCCTGTTCGGCGGTCGACGATTCCAGGTGGCGAGGTGGCACTGCGATCTTCGGGTTGCTCAGACAACTGCGGTCAACCCTCCGTCGACGAAGAGGATCTGACCGTTGATGAAATCGGAGGCCGCGCTGGCGAACAGCACCACTGCACCGCCGAGGTCTTCGGCGGAGCCCCAGCGACCGCCGGGCGTTCGCTTGACGAGCCACGCAGAAAATTCGGCGTCGTCGACCAGCGCCGCGGTCAGGTCGGTGGCGAAGTAGCCGGGGGCGATCGCGTTGACCTGGATCCCGAGCGGGCCGAGCTCGGCGCACATGCCACGCGTCAACATCCGCAGACCACCCTTGGTTGCGCTGTACGGGGCGATTGTCGCCCTGCCGAGCTCGGCCTGTACCGAACAGATGTTGATGATCTTGCCGTGACCACGAGCCGCCATGCGTGCACCGGCCGACTTGGCGACGATGAACGCCGACACGAGGTTGGCTTCCACGAGCCGACGGAAGTCGTCCACCGCGAAATCGAGGAATGGCCCACGTTGTTGGATTCCGGCGTTGTTGACGAGCACCTCGATCGGTCCGATGCCGTCCTCGATCGACTGGATCGCAGCGACGACCGCCGCCTCGTCACAAACGTCGAAGGCGAACTGATGAATGCGATGCCCTTCGTCGCGCAATCGGCCCGCTGCCTCTGCAAGGCGATCCTCTCGACGCGCATTCAGTACCACCGTCGCCCCGGACTCCGCCAGTGAACGTGCCAGTCCGAATCCGAGCCCCCGACTCGACCCGGTGACGAGGACGATGCGATCGGTCAGATCGAGTGCCGTCGGCGATGTCATCAGGATTCGGCGGCGGCGGCGAGTCCTTCGAGGGTCTTCTCCATACCCGCCCGATTGTGTGATGCCCTGTCCTTCACACCGGACGCCGGGCCACCGACCAACGTCGCAACTCTGCCGCGCTTGTCGATCCAGGTCTCGGTGACGATCGTGCCGCCGTCCTGGGCCTCGATCTCGTAGCTCCAACGGGCTATTGCCAGTCCGAGCACCGACACGTCGAAGGCAAACGATCGCGGCGCTTCGAACACGGTGACTTTGCTCATCGTCGACCACTTCTTCTTGCCGTTCGAGTTGAGGCCCTTGAACTTCGCCCCGACGGCGGCCGCCGTCGCCCCACCGGTCCATGATCCACCGTCGTTTTCCGGCGACCATTCGCCCATTCGCGGCAGGTCGGTGACCAAAGCCCAGACCTTCTCGGGGGACGCATCGATGTGGCGGCTGACGACGATGTTTGCTGGCATTGCGTCAGTATTCACCACGCAGTGGACGATGTCACGCCTCGTCCGTCCATTCGGAGCTTGCCTTCACAGCGGCGGCACGCATATGATGCGGGTGTGTCCAAGCTGATCGGCCTCCTCCTTACGTAGGGCGAGCGTCACATACCCGCGCTTGCCCGCCCCCTGCCCTCCGGCCGGGGGCTGTTGTGTTTTTCGGCCTCTGGCGAGTTTGCGATCGGTGTCCCTCTCCGATCCCACCTTGTCGTCCCGCCTTGTCGTCCCGCCTTGTCGTCCCACATTTCCGTCTCACGTTTCCGTCTCACGTTTCCGTCTCACATTTTCCGCCTCACCCCACTCCACTCGCGTCAGGACCAGGTCATGCCTCCACAGTCAGTCATCCCGAAGAAAATGCCGTTCGAAAAATACGTGCCGTGGCTGCCGCTCGTACTCACCGACCGCACGTGGCCGAACCAGACGATCACCAAGGCGCCGCTGTGGTGTTCGGTCGATCTGCGCGACGGCAATCAAGCCCTGATCGACCCGATGGACCCCGAGCGCAAGCGCCGCATGTTCACCACCTTGGTGGCGATGGGGTTCAAGGAGATCGAGGTCGGCTTTCCGTCAGCCAGCCAGCCCGACTTCGACTTCGTGCGTCAGCTCATCGAAGAGGACCTGATCCCCGACGACGTCACCATCCAGGTGCTCACCCAGTGCCGCCAGGATCTGATCGAACGCACCTACGAGTGTCTGAAGGGTGCGCCGCGGGCGATCGTCCACTTCTACAACTCGACGTCGGCCCTGCAGCGCAAGGTCGTGTTCGGGCTCGAC
>JANXUF010000156.1 GCA_025356335.1 Actinomycetes bacterium | reverse complement strand
CGCCGAGGCCCGTTCCGTCGTCACGATGAGCGTCGACCCGATGCACGTCGAACGGGTCCTTGCGCTCGTCCCAGCTGTGCCGACGCCGGTGTGGGGGCGAGACGAACTCGCCGCCGGGGAGATGTGGAACTCGAATTCCGTCACCGCCTGGCTGCTTCGCAGCGCCGGCATCGACGTCACCGGAATCCACCCTCCCGACGATGGTCGGGCCCCGGGTTGGGACGCCGGCCTCGAGGTCGCCGCTCGCGATGTGACGCCGCCGTGCCCAGCGGCGGGAGCGAGCCTCGATGGAGGACACCGGGTCCTGCGTCGCGAGCCGTCAAGGCGATGAGACGAGCCGTTCGTTTCATCGCCATCGGGATTGTCCTCGTCCATGGGCTCGTTCATCTCATGGGAGCAGCGAAAGGATTCGGCTGGATCGACGTCTCTGCGCTGAAGCAGCCGATCGGCACGGCTGCGGCGTTCGCCTGGCTGGTGGCGGCGATACTCGTCGTCTGCTCAGCTGCTCTCCTTGCCTTCGGGGTCCGGTGGTGGTGGATCATCGGTGGCGTCGGGGCCGTCGCCTCCCAAGCCATGATCGTCACGTCATGGCGAGATGCCAAGGCTGGATCGATTGCCAACGCGATCCTGTTGCTCGCTGCTCTACACGGTTTCCTCGCTGAAGGACCGTCGAGCCTCCGCTCCAGGTACCGCCAACTCGCCGCCCTAAGACGGCCGGCCGTGGTCGGCGCAACCGCTCCGCTCGTCACTGAAGGTGACCTCGCCCGTCTTCCTGCGAGCGTTGCCCGCTACGTTGCGGCAAGCGGTGCCGTCGGGCAGCCCCGAGTTCACGGCTTTTGCGCCCTTTTCCATGGACGAATTCGCCCGGCAGCCGACAAACCATGGATGCACTTCACGGGCGAACAGGTCCAACACGTACGGCAGAGCGCCGAGCAGGCTGTTCTCGATGGACGCGACGATGGCCGGAATTCCGGTCGACGTACTCCATGAATATTCCGGAACGTCGGCGACGATGCGCGTCAAAGCCTGCTCGGCGATCACGATGGTCGACGCCAGTGGACCCGAGATGGACCAGGCAGAGACGGTCACGATGGTCGACGCCGATCAGCGGGTATCGCCAATTCGGCAAGCGTCGTATCGGCGCAACGGGCGCGGCCCGCTGGTGCCGGAGCGAGGCAACGGGGGACTTCGTCTATCTCGAGTTCTTCGTGGACGACATCACCTACGACGAATCGTCGTGCGACGAGAACGCAGAGTTGGAAGCCGCCGTCGGCACTGCACTGCTACCGTCATCGCAGTCGCTACGGGTCGAGAACTGACAGGTGGTTGCCATGAGCCCAATAACTCCAGCCGATAGGCAGACGCTGACGCCAGGCGAACTCGTCGACGAACACCTCGATGATTGGCGGTACCTGGCCGGCAAACTCCGCGCTCGATTCCAGACCCGCACGTTCGATATCGGGATGTCGTTACTCGGGCAGATCGCTGCGGAGGCAGACAGCGCCGATCATCACCCTGACGTCGATCTTCGCTACAGCCACCTCGACATCACGTTGCGCAGCCACGATGTCGGGGGTATCACGCGACGCGACGTGCGTCTCGCACGCCTCGTCAGCCAGTTCGCCGATGGGCTCCGTGCGACGCCACTGACCGCAGAGCTCCAGGTCGTCACGCTGGCGCTCGACACCACCGATTCGGACGAGATCAGACCGTTCTGGCAGGCCGTGCTCGGCCTCGAGCCGGAAGCTGGATTCGATGATTTCCTCTTCGACTCCGATGGTCATACACCGGGCCTGTTCCTCCAGCAGACCGACGCTCACGAACCGCCGAAGCAGCGTTTCCACATCGACATCGACGTACCCGCTGACGTTGCATCGGCTCGGATCGGAGCAGCACTCGATGCTGGCGGAACGCTGGTCTCCGACGCCCACTCGCCGGCATGGTGGACGCTCGCCGACGCTCAAGGCAACAAGGTCGATATCGCGACCTGGCAGGGTCGCGACTGAGCCACGACGGAGCCACTGCTACTCGGACGGCTCGCCGATGCCGAATCGGTTGCCGCAACGTGCGTGTGTCGCCGGTGATCGTGTCGTGATCGGTTCTCGCATCTGCCCGGCGGCACGACTACGGCGACGAAGGAGCACGGCGGCGTGGCGGTGGCGTTGCGCAGGTAGGACACTCAGGCGGCGCAGGCGCGGTAGCTTCCTGTTCCGACATCGAGCACGGCAGGAGTTGGTAGCAAATGAAGCAGGCGAGGGTCACGACTGTGCTGTTCGACCTCGACCATACGCTGCTGGACTCCGATGCCTCCGAAGCATTGGCGTTCGAGCAGGCGCTGCGAGCAGCCGGCGTCGACGAACCGCACCGTCACCTGCCGGCGCACGACCGCATCAACACGGCGCTCTGGCATGCAGTCGAACGACAGGAGATCACACCTGGACAGGTACGCACCACCCGGTTCGAACAACTGATCGCCGAGGCCGGATTGGACGCAGATCCAACACAGCTGAGTGACGGCTTCGCTCTCGGCCTCGGCCAGCACGGAGAGCTCTATCCCGGAGTGTTGGAGATGCTCGAGGCCGTCGCCGAGCATGCGTCACTCGGCCTCGTCACCAACGGGCTCAGCGATATTCAACGAGCGCGGATCGAGCGTCTCGGCATCGCCCGGTACTTCCAGGCTGTGGTGATCTCCGCCGAAGTCGGTTGCTCGAAGCCGTTCACTGCGATCTTCGATATCGCTTTCGAACGACTCCGCAATCCGTCCAAGGCGTCGTCGTTGATGGTCGGCGACAGCCTCAGCTCGGACATCCAGGGCGGTACGAATTACGGCATCAACACGTGCTGGTACAACTGGCGCAACACAACCCCCGGTGAACTCGACCGCTTCGACTTCGAGATCGCCGACCTCGACCTGCTTCTACCGATCGTCGCGACGACCTGATCGTCAGAACACACCAGCACCCAGAGACACGACACCCATGCCGACGCCACCTCCGCCAATCTCCCAACCGCCACCACCACCACCACCACCAGACCTATACAGCGTCGATGCGGCGATTGCCGCGATCAAGTTACGCGACGCAGCCTTCGACCTCGACCTGTTCCTTGCCGAGGCGCAGCAAGCATTCTGGCTCGTCGGCCGGGCGCATGCCGAGTGCAAGCCCGAACTGTGCCGTGCGGTGCTCTCGGCGGATCTGGCAGCTCGCGAGCAGACCGAGATCACCGAAGCGTGCCAACACGGCAAGATCATCGCCCCAGCGCCGGACGACGCTTCGTCCGGTCGCCTGATGTCGCTATCGAGCGATGCCTTCGACGACACCGCATTGGTTCACTTCACCTCGACCTGGAGACCGGTCGCCACGCCTGGCCCGACGGGACAGCGGCAACCGCACGACGGCCACGACGATCCGGACGTCGACCGCCGGGATCAGCACTGGTGCTTCCAGCGCCTCTCCGGATCTCGTACCATGCATGCCGCCCAGGGAGAGCGCTGTCACAACTGTGGTGCTTCGCTCGATGCCAGCACCGGCTCGTGCCGTTTTTGCGGTGCGGCGATGAGCGCCGGGAGTGGCTGGCGGGTGATCCGCATCGACGACATCGACCCGCAGCAACTGGGCGGCGTCGAGGGAGCAGCGACAGCCGTGCAGTCGATGATCGCCGAGCTCTCGTCCCACCGGCAATTCAACCAACCGGTCCCGGCAACACTCGGGCGGCGCCTTCACGTCGGGCGGTGGATCGGTCGCCTCGTCACGCTGTTCGTTGCCCTTGCCATCGTGGTCTTCATCGGCGCCGGGTTGAACAATTCGCTGCACAGCGCCGTCGTCAAGGTGTTCCCCTCGCTCAGGCATCCGGAGTTCGGCGGACCGCTCGATCTGCAGGGTGAATTGCAGGCGAGCCAACTGCACGCCGTGCTCGACGGAGCACCGTTCGTCTTCCGTGGCACGTGCGACAAGCAGGTCTCCAAGACTGCGTGGGTGTTCAGGACGAAGCTTGTCGACGGTTCTTCGTTCACCATGACGATCTCGCTGCCGCCGGGCAGCGGTGGACAGGGAGTACACAGCCCGCCGGAACTGCAGTTGACCGCCGAAGCGGACAACGGAGCCCGATCACAGTTGTGGGCGCTGGTTGGCGAATCGCCGAACGCCAGCCTCACCGTCGATTCGTCGGGCGACTACCTGCAATTCTCGGACATGATCTCCACCAGCGGTGGGACACTGTCAGGTCATCTCGCCTGGTCGTGCGCGCTGAAATGACGCCGCCGGTCGCCTCGTGTGCCGCCCGCGTCACCGAATCCCGCAGCATCTGCGATATCTCGTGACTCGGGCCGCTGTTACGACATGAAGAGCAACGCAGGGGTCTCCAACAGTTCGCGGATTCTCTGGATGAACTGGGCGGCGTCGAAGCCATCGACCACGCGGTGGTCGAACGACGACGAGAGGTTCATCATCTGGCGGGGCACCCACTGGCCGTCGACGTAAACAGGTCGCTGGACCATCTTGTTGACGCCGATGATCGCTACCTCCGGATAGTTGATGATCGGTGTCGAGACGATGCCGCCAACGGCGCCGAGGCTGCTGATGGTGATCGTCGAGCCGCTCAATTCGGCGAGTTTGATCGTCCCGTCCCGCGCTCCGGCAGCGAGCCTCGCGACCTCCGTCGCCGAACTCCACAGATCGTGCGATTCCGCATGTTCGAGCACCGGCACCATCAGCCCCTTGGGGGTTTGCGCGGCGACGCCGAGGTGTACGGCGCGGTAGCGCTGCACCACGCCGGCCTCGTCGTCGAAGCGGGCGTTCATCTGCGGGAAGTCGACGACGGCGACGATGACGGCGCGCATCAGGAACGGCAGCATCGTCAGCTTCGGCAGACCGGCAGCACGGTCGTCGTTGAGTTGGGCGCGAAGTCGTTCGAGTTCGGTCATGTCGATTTCGTCGACGTACGTGAAATGCGGGATGCGATCCTTGGCGATCTTCATCCGCTGGGCGATATTGCGGCGCAGACCGACGATCTTGACCGCCTGTACCTCGTCAGCAGCGGCTGCCGCATCGACCACCGTAGAGCCATGAACCGATCGGTACACAGCCACGGCGCTCGTGAGATGGGTATCGAGGTCGGCGTGCTCGACTCGGCCATCCGGTCCGCTTCCGACAATCTCGCCGAGGTTGATGTCGAGTGCCTGCGCCCGCCTGCGGACGGCTGGCGCAGCAAGTGGCTTCGACGTCGCTGCGCCCAGCTTCGTGGACCGAGCCGGACGAGGTTGGGATACGGCTGGCCCAGTCGACGGGGTTGCGCTGGACGGGGTTGTACGCGGCGCTGTCGGTGTCGGCGGCCCTCCGGCAGACACGACCCGGGCGGTCGGCCGCTCGCTCGCTACATCGGGCTGCATGTCGGCGGCGAGGTGCGACTCCGAAGCCAGCGCGACGACGCCCTCCGGCAGCGCGGCCGTCGCACCGCCACCCGATGCGTCGCCGTTGTCGTCCGGGTTCTCGGCTGCACTCTGATCAGCGTTGTGGTCTGCGAGATCGATCCAGATGAGGTCGGAACCGACCGGCACGAGATCGCCGATCTCGGCACCGAGTCTGACGATCTTTCCGGACACGGGCGACGGCAATTCGACGGTCGCCTTGTCGGTCATCACCTCGACGATCGGATCGTCTTCGCCGATCGTGTCGCCGACGTTGACGTGCCAGGCAACGATCTCCGCCTCGGCGATGCCCTCTCCGACGTCTGGCAGTTTGATCACATAGCTGCTCATCTCAGGCCGCGACCACTCTTTTGAACGCCGCTCCGACGCGCGCCGGGCCGGGGAAGTAGTCCCACTCCTGGGCATGCGGATAGGGCGTATCCCAGCCGGTTACTCGCTCGATCGGGGCCTCCAACGAGTAGAAGCAACTGGCCTGAACTGTCGCTGCCAACTCCGCACCGAAACCACTCGTCAGCGTTGCCTCGTGGACGATCACACAGCGGCCGGTTTTGGCAACTGACGCCTCGATCGTGTCCGTGTCGAGTGGCAGCAGTGTGCGCAGGTCGATCACTTCGGCGTCGACACCACTTTCCTGGGCGGCGACCTCGCAGACATGCACCATCGTTCCGTACGTCAGCACAGTCAGGTCGTTGCCGGATCGGCGGATGGCGGCACGACCGAGCGGTATGCGGTAGTAGCCGTCCGGCACGACGCCGAGTGGATGACTCGACCACGGCACGACCGGCCGTTCGTAGTGCCCGTCGAACGGACCGTTGTAGATCCGCTTCGGCTCGAGGAAGATCACCGGATCGTTGTCCTCGATCGCCGCGATCAGCAGACCCTTGGCGTCGTAGGGATTCGACGGCATCACCGTCTTCAAGCCGCAGACGTGGGTGAAGATGCTCTCCGGGCTCTGGCTATGCGTCTGGCCACCGTGAATGCCTCCACCGCATGGCATCCGCACCGTCATTGCCGCAGTGAATTCGGCTCCGGACCGGTAACGCAGCCTGGCTGCCTCGGAGATCAACTGGTCGAGTCCGGGATAGACGTAGTCGGCGAACTGGATCTCGGGAACCGGCCGCAGACCGTACGCTGCCATGCCGACGGCGACACCGATGATCCCGCCCTCGGCGATCGGCGTGTCGAAGACCCGATGCACCCCGTACTTCTGCTGCAGTCCGTCAGTGCACCGGAACACTCCACCGAAGTAGCCGACATCCTCCCCGAAGGTCACGACGTCGTCGTCGCGCCCGAGCATCACGTCGAGCGCCGAGCGGATGGCGATATTCATCGCCATCGGGCGACTGGTCAGTTCACCTGCTTGCTCGTTCGTCATCCCGCTCGTCATGCTCATCTCGTCTGTGTCGTCGTTGTCGACCGTGTCATTGTCGGCTGTGTCATTGTCGGCTGTGTCGTTGTTGTCGGCTGTGTCATTGTCGGCTGTGTCGTTGTCGGCTGTGTCGTTGTCGACCGTGTCATTGTCGGATGTGATCTGCGTGGCGGCCATCTCACCCTTCCAACTCTCGCTGCTGCCGGCGTAGGTGCGGCGGCATCACTTCGAAGACGTCGTCGAAGATGCTCTTCGAACTGGCCACCCGTCCATCGAGCAGGGTTCCGTAGCTCTCTGCCTCCTTCGCCGCCTCGAGCACGAGTCGTTCGATGTCGGCATGAAGGTCTGCGTGCTGCTCGTGCGACCAGGCACCACTGGCGATCAGGTGCCGCTGCAGGCGGTCGATCGGGTCACCCAACGGCCATGATTTCCATTCGTCTTTCGGCCTGTACTTCGAAGGATCGTCGGACGTCGAGTGTGCAGCGGCGCGATACGTCACCCATTCGATGACCGTCGGGCCGTGGTTCGATCGCGCCCGCTCTGCTGCCCATCGTGTTGCAGCGACGACGGCCAGGTAGTCGTTGCCGTCGACCCGCAGCCCGGGAATCCCGTAGCCGATCGCCCGGGCAGCGAACGATGGTCCTTCGCCACCGGCGATGCCCTGGAACGACGAGATCGCCCACTGGTTGTTGACGACGTTGAGGATCACCGGCGCGTCATAGGTCGAGGCGAACGTCAGCGCATGATGGAAGTCGGCTTCCGCCGTCGCGCCCTCACCGACGACACCGGAGGCGATAGCGGTATCGCCCTTGATCGCCGAAGCCATCGCCCAACCGACCGCCTGGATGTACTGCGTTCCGAGGTTGCCGGAGATCGAGAAGAACCCGACGTCCTTGGCCGAATACATGATCGGCATCTGCCGGCCGCGCAGGCGGTCCTGTTCGTTGGAGAACACCTGGCACATCATCTGCACAAGCGGCCAGCCTCTGGCGACGAGCCATCCCTGCTGCCGGTAGGTCGGGAAGAACATGTCGCGCTGGCCGAGTTCGAGCGCCTGACCGACGGCGATCGCCTCCTCGCCGGTCGAGGCGATGTAGAACGAGGTCTTGCCCTGGCGTTGCGCCCGAAGCATCCTGGCGTCGTAGGCGCGGGTCGTCATCATCGCCCGCAGCCCGACGATCAACGCCTCGGCGCGGATCTCGGGTGCCCACTGGCCGACTGCGACACCATCGTCGCCCAGTACACAAATCAACGAGTACGACAGGTCGCGCAGTTCAGCGGAGGCGGCGGCGACATCAGGACGTTGGACCGCACCAGGATCGGAGATCTGCACGTAGGAGAAGTCGGGCTGCTCGCCCGGGCGGGCGAGCGGCTCAGGTACCCGGAAACGAAGTGGCGGTGCTTCGGCCATCTGCCCTCCTCGAGCTCACCAGCCCACGACATGGGCCGACGGACTCAACCTACCCTGCAGCAACTGACCCCCAGGAAATCCGTGCGTCCTCGCTGCCGTACCTCGGCCAGTTGGATAGCGTCGCCGTGTTATCGACCCCATCAGCTCATGGGTTGCCCGGTCGCCACGGTCCGTAGCCAGGGCAGCAAGCTCGTTCTGACGTTCGGGTCCGCCATTTTGAACGCCATCATCTCCTCATCCCACGACTCGTACATGGTGACGATGCCTTCGGCGATGTCTGGGCGTCGCAGCAGCACCGACACCGGGGCGATCTGTGTGCGGATGGCGAACAGAATCGCCCCGGTCCGAGGAAGCTTCGTCAGCGTCTGCCGCTCACTGCGGATCCAGTACGGCGAACCGTCCTCACCGATCGGCACCGTGGCCGACAACGTGGCCGACAAGGAGTCCGACGTCATCATCGCCTTCGATATCGGCAAGAACAGCGCGTGTGTCGGCTTGAGTGACAGGTTGCGCCGCCAGACCGGGTTCCCGGCTCGCATGCGATCGAAGAAGCGGTCGATGCGGCTCTCCAGTTCGTCGTGGTGACCGACCGGCTGATGGATCGCCGCCATCCCCAGACCGAGCTTGTCGTGGAGCCGCCACACCGACGGAAAGCACACGAACGCCCCGTCGAGCCGCCAGTGCCCGTCTCGCCGATTCATGATGCACAGGTCGTCCTGAACGAGCAGGCCTGCCTCGACTAGCGGATGCCGACCGTCGCCGACGACGGTGCTGGGGCCGATCAGTCCTCGGGCGGTTGCCCAGCCGCGCACCAGCTCGAACACCTCGATCGCTGCATCCTCCGCCGTCGGTAGCACGGCGAACACGTCATTCTTGCGCTCGTCGACGAGACGGAGACGTAACGAGCGCTCGTACTCCTGCCGTTCGTCGATCTGGAACCAGTCCTCGACCGTGAGTGAGTGCGTCCCCATCCGGTTGTACGGCGGAGCCGTCGCGAGTTCCAGCTCGTCGAGCCACGATGGCGCAGCATCGCGCCACATATCGATGTACGGCTCCGCTCGTTGGCGATACTCGGCCACGACGCTCGCATCGAACTCCACGATCGAAACGGTACCCGCCGGCGGTGGCGACCTCTGCCTTCTCGTGGCGAAGTGGGGCGATCCGCTGTTCTCGGCAAACGCGTCTGGCAGCGCCATACACGCCGTTCGCCGTTACGTGGCGACCTCCGGGGAGCGCTGCCACATCACTGCGCCGTCGAAGCTCAGCGTGTAGTCGGGAACGAACTCGATGATCACCCGGTGGGGTGAGTCGAGGAACTTCTCGAACACCGTTGCCGCCGCCTCCTCCGGCCGCAGTCGCCGGGCGAACTCGGGGTAGAACCAGTCCTTCGTCTGGCGGTCGGCGTGAACGATGCAGCTGCCCTTGTAGGTCACGGTCTTCCCGCGGCCATTCGGCGTGCCCGTCCCGTTGATGCAGATCGAGGCACGTGGGAATCGGCGGACGGCGCTGATCCTCGCCCGCTTCTCGGCTGCGGTCAGCCAGATGCGACCGTCCTTCGGCAGGTACGACATCACCACGCCGAACGCCTCGCCGCCGCGGTTCGTCCACATGAACACGCATTCGCTCTGCGCATCCACGAGCTGTTTCTCGAGCTCAGGCGTCAGCGCGCATTCGGTCAGGTCTTCGTAATTGTCATCATCAATCCCCATCTCCGAACTGTAGGCACCTCACCGCGCCCGCGGCGATACCGGGCGACGAAATGCGGGGGGTCTATGGCGTGCCGGGAGCGGGGACGTCGCGTTCGCGGTAATCGCCGAATTGGCGGTCGCGGTCGCTGAGCGCTGCGCTGACGCCCTTTGCGGCGAAGGACGCAAGGTACTCCCGAGAGGCGGGCTGGTGGAAGCCGAGTGCCTGGATCTCGGCAGTCGCCCGCATGCCCGTGCGGATGCCCATCGCCTCCATCGCCCGGTGAGCAGCGCGCTTGTTCAAAGCCAGCAGGTCGGTGGGGATCTTGGCGATGCGGTCGGCGATCGCCAGCACCGACCCGTCCAAGTCGGCGAGCGGGTAGGCGCGATTGGCGAAACCTGACGACACCGCTTCGACACCGCTCATCGAGTCACCGGTCAGCAGCGCCTCCATACCTCTGCGCAGACCCATCATCCACGTCTGCCATTGCATGTCCGGTGGTGACATCAACCGCACCGGCGGGTAGCCGATGGCCGCGTCCTCTGCGACGTAGACGAGGTCGCAGGCCGTCGCCAGTTCCGTGCCGCCCGCAAGGCAGTATCCGTGTACCTGGGCGATGATCGGCGTCGCCATGTCCCACATCTCGAACCAGTTGTTGACGACATGGCGGGACCACCAGCCGTCGACCTTGGCAATCGAGCGTTCGACATCGTGATTCGTCGAGCCGAGGTCGTAGCCGGCGGAGAAGCACGTGCCGCCACCCCTGACGATCATCACCGACACGTCGCGGTCGCGGTCGCCCTCACGCAGCGCCTCGAAGAGCGCGAGGCGGAGTGCGTCGTTCAGCGCGTTGCGCTTGTGCGGACGGTTGAGCGTCAGGCGTCTGACGTGCGGGCGGGGATTGTCGACGATCAGCACCTCGTCGGGCTGGCTGTTTTGGTCCGAACGATGCCGATCCGCTTCGTGGTCGCTCATCTGGCTGTCTCCTGTCGATCGTGGATCGCTCCGTCACATCGAAATGGGCCCGATTGCGAAACGTCGATCCGGTCCATACTGTGTCGCACGACTACCGACGGGAGCGAACCATGGACTTCAACCTGGCGATCATGTTGCAGGAATCAGCGAAACGGGTCCCGGACAAACCGGTTGCGATCCTCGACGACGTCCGCCTGACGTATGCCGAACTGGACCAGTTGTCGAACCGAGTTGCCGCCAATCTCACTGCCGTCGGCATCGGGCCCGGCGACACCGTTGGACTGCAACTGCCGAACCTGCCGCAATTCATCGTTGCCTACTTCGGAATCCTCAAGGCCGGCGCCATCGTCGTGCCGATGAACGTGCTGCTCAAAGCGCCGGAGATCGCCTTCTACCTCAGCAACTCGCAGGCGAAGATGTTCATCACCTTCGCCGGTGTTGCCGCCGAGGCGTCGAAGGGCGCAGCCGATGCGGGCGTCTCCGCCATCTATTCGGTGAACATTCCGGGCCTCGTCGAAGCGCCGGAACTCACACCGTTCGACACGCTGCTGCGTGGCGAGGACCCTGGCCCGCAGCTCGTTTCCCGCTCACCGCAGGACACGGCCGTGATCATCTACACGTCCGGCACGACGGGCAGGCCGAAGGGTGCAGAACTGTCGCATTTCACGCTGTACATGAACGCCGAGATCCCAGGCAGGCTGTTCGACCTGGAGGAGAACGACGTCGTGCTGACCGCCCTCCCCCTCTTTCACGTGTTCGGCCTGTCGAGCATCATGAACCTCTGTGTGCTCGGCGGGGCGACGATGACGTTGATGTTGCGCTTCGATGCGGCCAAGGCGTTGGAGGTCATCGCCCGGGACAAGGTGACGGTGTTCGAAGGCGTGCCGACGATGTACTTCGGATTGCTCGGGCACCCGGACGCCGACAGCTTCGACCTGTCATCGCTGCGCATCGCCGTGTCGGGCGGCGCGGCGATTCCGGCTGAGGTGATCGACACGTTCGAGAAGAAGTTCGGTGTCGTCATCCTCGAGGGCTATGGCCTGTCGGAAACGGCCTCGACGACGACATTCAACGTCAGTGCCGCCGAGCGCAAGGTCTACAGCGTCGGCAAGCCGATCTGGGGCGTTGACATACAGATCTGGGACAAGGACCACAACGTCCAACCAGCCGGCAAAGACCATGTCGGAGAGGTCGTCATCCGCGGGTTCAACGTGATGAACGGGTACTTCGCCAATCCCGAAGCGACTGCAGAGGTGTTCGCCGGCGGCTGGTTCCACTCCGGCGACCTCGGCTACCTGGACGAGGACGGCTTCCTGTTCATCGTCGACCGCCTCAAGGAGTTGATCATCCGCGGCGGTTACAACGTCTACCCTCGGGAAGTCGAAGAAGTGCTGTACGCCCATCCGTCCGTCGCCGAGGCGGCCGTCGTCGGGGTGCCGGACGCCAAGATGGGCGAGGAGATCAAGGCGTTCGTGGCGTTGAAAGCCGGCCGGACAGCGACCGCCGAGGAACTGATCGCCTTCGTGCGCGAACGTGTCGCAGCGTATAAATATCCCCGCTCGCTCGAATTCCTCGCCTCGTTGCCGAAGGGCGCAACCGGCAAGATCCTCAAGAAGGAACTGCCGAAGACGCCAGCCGGTTGAGGAACTGATAATCGAGTTTGCCGTTGGCGGCACGACCGAGACTGGGGACGATGACGATACGGCGCGGCGACTTGTACGCCGCGACGTGCTTGCGGACGTGGGTGATCAGCTCGGTCTGTGATGCGGTGGCATCGAGGCGTAACTGCACGAGAGCCAGGATCGACTGGCCGAAACGTTCGTCTGGCATCCCGATCACCGCAGCATCGAAGACACCCGGGTGCAACTTGAGGATTTCCTCGACCTCCTCCGGAAAGACCTTTTCGCCACCGGTGTTGATGCACTGGCTGCCGCGGCCGAGAAACTCGATGGTGCCGTCGGAAGCGACCGTCGCCCAGTCCCCCGGCAGGCTGCGGCGGACGCCTCCGACGACGACGAACGTCTTGGCAGTCGCCTGCGGATCCTTGTAGTACCCGCTCGGCATGAAGCCGCTGAGCGCCACACGCCCTGCCATGCCGGAGCCGGCGACGATCTCCGACCCGTCGTCATCGATGACCTGGGTATGTGCGGCTGCGGTGAACCTCGCCGTCGGCGACAGCACAGTCGATGAGGTGAAACTGCTTGCCATGCCGATCGCCTCGCTGGATCCGAGCGAGTCGACGAGCCGCACGCCCGGCATGTGCGCCATCAGCGCTGCTTTGACGTCAACACTCCACATCACACCGCTCGACACCACGACCTGCAACGACGACAGATCCCAACGACCGGGGTGTGCCGCCAGACAGTCGACGATCGGGCGGGCAAAGACGTCTCCGACGATCGACATCGTCGTCACCCTGTTGGCATCGATGGCACCGAGTACCTCGGCAGGATCGAACGAGCGCGACGGCGTCGTGACCACCGACCCACCTGCGAGGAGGTTGTTGATGGCATTGAACTGCCCGGTGCCGTGCATCAGGGGCGCCCCCGGAAGGTGAACCGGTGGTGGGGGCGGGCCTGCTTCGGACGCTGGCGGTAGCCGCGATTTTCGTGTCTGTTCGAGCGCGCCGACCAGTTCGCGCTGCGGCCACATCACGCCTTTCGGCATGCCCGTCGTCCCGCCGGTGTACATCAGCAGCAGATCGTCGCCGCTACGGCCCCACGGCGCCTCGACCCTGCCGCCACCGAAGGCTGCAGCGTCTTCCCAAGGCAACGCCCATTTTGGACACTGTTCGTCTGCGGAACCGACCCAGAGCCACGTGCGGATCCGCGGCAACGAGTGGCGCAGGCGGTTGCAGACCTCGGAGAATTCGTTGCCGAAGACGACGGCGACGACGTCGGCGTTCGTCCACAGACTCTCGAGCTCACCGTCCAGGTAGCGGTAGTTCGTGTTCACCGGAACGAGGCCGGCCTTGAAGCAGGCAAACAACGCCTCGACGTACTCGGGGCACGACCGCAGGTACTCGGCGACCTTGTCCTGTCGTTGCAGGCCGCACGACAGCAGTGTCTCGGCGACCCCGTCGCAGCGCCGATCGAACTCCGACCATGACCGCCGGATCGAGCCGTGGATCAGCGCCGGTGCGTCCGGCTGCGCATCGGCGATCGCCTCAAACATCGTGGCGATGTTCGGCCCGGAGTCCGGTGCGGTGTCGTTCGTGGCAATGGAGGTCGCTGCCGTCACGCACACACACGGTACGTCGTGCCCCTCCGCCCGAGTCACCGAATATCGCAGGCGCTTCGATATTTCGTGACTCGGGGCCGCCTTTTCGATCAGTGTCACACCCCTGGCGCATGATGCCGAGGTATGAACGAACGATTCCTTCGAGTTGCCCGATGGACCGCATCGCATCACGGCGTCATTTCGACCTCCGACCTGGATGCGTTCGGTGTCGGCGCATCGCTGCGTCATCAGTGGCTCTGCGGTCACCTGCTGGAGCGTCTCGGTCCCCGCTCGTTCTGCTGTCCCGGTGCCGAGCCGAGTTGGGCCCGGTCGCTGGCCGCCGCCGTCGCGGACCTCGACGGCGCGGGATTGGTCGCTGGTCGTTCGGCATCGAGGCTGCATCGGCTCGACGGATTCGGTGAATCGCCTCCGGAACTGATCACGCCCAGGTTGCACCGCAACCGCCGCAGCACGGTCGTCGTACGTTCGACGAATCGTCCGTTTCTGCCTGGCGACATCCTGACGGTGGACGGTCTCCGCGTCACCAGTGCTCTGCGAACTCTGCTCGATTCGCCGCTTTTCGGGTTCAGCAGGGAGGAGACCGAGAATGCGGTCGACTCGGCGATCCGCCTGCGACTGGTATCGGAGCAGCGCCTACGCACGCGGGTCCTCGCCCAGCATCACCAGCGTCTCAACGGCAACATGATGCTGCTCGAAACGCTGGTCGACACCGGCGGTGAGAGCCAGCTCGAACGACGACTGCTCGCTCTGCTTCGCGGTGCATCGATCGCCAGACCGATGACGCAAAAGATCGTTCGAGACGGAACGCGCACCGTCGCCAGGGTCGACGCATTTTTTCCTGGCAACCTCGTCATCGAAGTCTCCGGCCACGGGACGCATGCAACTCGCCGGCAGCGCCAGATCGACGCTCAGCGCCACACGGAGCTGACGGTGCGCGGCCTCGTGGTGTTGACGTTCACCTACGAGGACGTCATGTATCGCCCTGGCTGGGTCGCCGCGCGGATTCGAATGGCGGTACGGGCAGCTGCGTGAAACACATCGGGCCCGAGTCACCGAATATCGCAGGCGCTGCGATATCTCGTGACTCGGGAGTCGGGAGTCGGGCGTCGGGATTCCGGACCGTCACCCGTGGCGCAAGGCGATGGCGAGGCGTTCGAGCGCTGGGGCGGTTCGGGCTCCCCACCACAGCAGGTCGCGTCCGTCGATGAAGTAGGTCGGCGCGACGGCCTCGAGAACGGCCCGGTGGCGTTCGGTGAACGGGTACGGTTCGGACGGGGCGATCACCATCGTCGTTCCGAGCTCGGCAGCCTGTTCGAGTGTGACTTGTGGGTAGGCCCCGAGCCCGTCGACGGCATTGGCGATGCCGAGTTCGGCGAGCAGCGACGACCCGTACGTCGGCGCGCCGAGGGCCATCCACGGACGCTTCCAGATCGGCACGAAGGCGATCGGCTGCTGTATCGAGGCTGCCGCGCTCGGCCCGGGCAATGACGCCACCGCCAGATCTGAGCGATGCGCCGGAGCGGACCAGACGACCCCGAGGCGTGCGGCGAGCGGAACCAACTGCTCGGCAACGTCGGCGACGTTGCGGATACGCAGCACGTGCACATCGACACCCGCCGCCATCAGCGCATCGTGGTCTTGGCGACGGTTCTCCTCGGCATCGACGATCACCAGGTCGGGTGCCATCGTCACGATGGCGGCGATGTCAGGATCCTTGGTTCCGCCGACATGGGCGATGGTCGGCTGTTCACAGAAGCGGGTGCACGCAGATGGCACGATCCCCCACGCCAACAACGTCTCGGTCATCGAGGGGACGAGGCTGACGATTCGCACCCTCGGAGTCAACCACCTGGACGAGGACTGGCGCGTTTAGAAGCGAAGACGACAGGGAACACAGGCGTTGACGACGACGGAGGAGACCACCCACATGGCAACGGACGAGCGGTCACCGTCGCACACAGACCCAGAAGCAACCGAATCGTCCACGGTGCGGCGATGAGCGATCCAGGGCTGTCGGTCGAAACAGTCGATCAACCGGCGGACGAAGCGATATCGCACGCGTATCGCGTCACCCTCAAGGGTGACCTCGATCTGAACAACGCCGCTGTGCTCGCAGCGCACCTGGACGCAATCATCAGCAAAGGTGCCACGCTCGTGACGCTCGACGCCGCCGGCGTCAGTTTCATGGATTCGACCGGGCTTCGTACGATTGTCGCGGCTGGAAACAAACTGTCAGCACGCGGCGGCCAGCTACTGATCCAGGGAGTGAGCGGGGCTGCCCAGCGAGTGCTGGAAATCACCGGGCTGCTCCAGCGCTATCAGGCCAGCTGACCATCCACCGCAGATGGCCGCAGATGGCCGGATATCACCGCTGGTCACTGCGAACAGCAGCGCTCAATCGTCCAGTTCACTGACGACAAACGTCAGCTTCAGCTTGCCCGCGTCTTCACGCCACAGCCACGAGTTCGTCACCGAGTCGAGGACCTCCGCAGCGAACCCGGTCGGGGCGACGTTCTCCGTCGTCGCCGCGCATGACACATCGACGACGATCGTTCTCGCTCCGCTGCCGGCGTCGGTGCCGACGAGCATGCTGATGTCCAGCGGACCCGTGGGTCGACGCTCGACGAGGATGCCGCACGCCTCGTCGATCGCCATGCGGACGTCTTCGACCCGGTCCTCCTCCAGCGCCGCAACGTGGGCGATGCCGGTGACAGCCAATCGGGCAAGTCGGATCCAACGGGCCGATGCAGGGATGCGCAACACGACGACCTCGCCGGAGACCACCGTCTCGGTTGGCTGACCCCTCGTGGATTCGTCTGTCTCAGTATCGTCCATCTCACTCTTTCCGGTCGTGGAGGCGGCCTGCACGTCGGATCGCCGCCAGCTTGTCGGCGAGTCCGCCACGGCCTCTGGCCGGCGTCACGCTGTCCAGCCGCTCGAGGAAGCTGCGGGCCCAATGGTGTACGTCGTGCCGCTCCACTGCCGCACGCATCGACGTCATCCGTGACGTCCTTTCGGCCGGCGGCATCTCGGTGACGGCGACGAATGCCCGTTTGACCGCCTCGATGTCGTATGGGTTGACGATCAGCGCTCCCTCGAGATCCTGGGCAGCACCGGCGAACTCGCTCAGCACCAGAACACCGCCGAGGTCGCTACGGGCGGCGACGAACTCCTTGGCGACGAGGTTCATACCGTCGGCGAGCGACGTCACAACGAGTGCATCCGCCGCTCGGAACCACGCCGTCATCGCCACTTCGTCGAGCGAGGTGGCCATGTAGCGAATCGGCAGTGAGCCGTCATCGCGGCGGTGCCGTACGTTGACGGCATCGATCAGGGCCTCTACTTCGGAGCGCTCGTCCTGGTAGGCGACGACGTCGGACCGGCTGGGAACTGCCACTTGGGCGAAGGTGCACGAGGTGGCGTCGAGGCGGCCCTCGTTGATCAGTTCGCCAAAGGCCTGGAGCCTCTGGGAGATACCCTTGGTGTAGTCGAGTCGATCGATGCCGAGGAAGACCGTTCCGTCACCCAGCTCCTCTCGTATCGCACGAGCCTCATCGGTGGCCCGATGTCCCAACGCATCCCACTGCGCGAAGTCGACGGAGATCGGGAAGGCGTCGACGGCCACCGAATGAGAACCGTCGAGCAGCAGACGGTCCCCCGCCCTGGCGTCGACGAGCCGTTCTGCTGCGGCGACGAAATTGGCGACGTCGTCCGCAACCTGGAATCCAACGAGGTCAGCGCCGAGCATCCCCTCGATCACCTCGCGCCGCCAAGGCAGCATCGAGAACAGCTGAACGTTCGGGAATGGGATGTGCAGGAAAAGTCCGACCCGAAGATCTGGCCGTTTCGCTCGAATCATCGCCGGGGCGAGCAGCAGGTGGTAGTCGTGCACCCATACCGTCGCCCCGAGCGGGGCGACGGCGGTGACGGCGCGGGCGAATCGCTCGTTGACGGCGCGATACGAACGCCACCACACGCGGTTGAGTTCGACGCGCCGCAATCGACCGTGGAACAGCGGCCACAGAATCGCATTGGCGAAGCCGTCGTAGTACTTCGACATCTCGTCAGCGGAGAGCGACACGGGATGCAGACGGACATCTCCGTAGTCGAACGCTGCTGCGGTCCCGGACTGCGGGCCGCCCCAGCCGACCCACTGCGTGCCTGGCCGGATGATGGACGACAGCGCCGATGCCAGCCCGCCGGGACTCGCCGACAACGTGCCATCGGCACCGATCTCGACGGGGAGACGATTGGCGACCACCACCAGGCCACTCACGGCGACACGCCGTTCGAGTCACCCTGCACAACCGACATCGTCCTTGTCGGTACCCATCGAGCGACTCGCCGAAACTCCGGCCACTCCGACAAGGCGGGAATACGACCCCAGGTTTGGTTGTCAGGTGGCATGTCGGGGTAAGAACGAGCGTGCACACAATGGTCATTGCCCTGGATATCGATGGAACCCTGTACGACGGGGTCGAAGTTGCCCCCGAAGCGGTGGAAGCGCTCCGCCAGGCCAAGGCCGACGGACATCGGCTGATCATCGTCAGCGGCAGGCGATGGGAACAGGTAAGGGGCATCGTGCCCGACGTCGACCTCTTCGAACGCGTCGTCGGCGAGGAGGGCGGCGTGCTCGTCGATGTCGCAGCGGACACGCTGACACTGTTACGCGACCCCGTCGAACCGGAATTGGTGCGGGGACTCCAGGCCGCAGGTGTTCCCTTCCTCGATGTCGGCCATGTCGTCATCGGGACACCGGCAGAGTGGGTCGACGTCGTGACCGAGGTACGCGACCGAGTCGGCAGCAGCCTGGAGCTCGTGCACAACAAGTCGTCGGTCGCTCTGGCCCCCCCTGACTGCAACAAGGGAACCGGACTACGTGCGGCGATGGCGGACCTCGGTATCGAGGACATGCCGATCCTCGCTGTCGGCGATGCCGAGAACGACCTGGCGATGTTCCGCATCGCCACGATCGCCGTCGGCGTCGCCAATGCCGACGCAGCAGTGTTGGCATCCGGTGTGCCGATCACCGCAGCACGCGCCGGGCGTGGCGTCGCCGAGGCTCTGCGCCACTATCTCCCGAAACTCGCTACTCCCGCACAGGTCGATCACTCGGCTCACTGAGTTCGGCCCAGACGCACTTGCCGGAATCGAGCCGCCCGATCCCCCATCTGTCGGCAAGCTGCTGGACGACACCGAGTCCGTGCCCCGGCTGCCGATCGGTTTCCGCACGACGCAGCGGATTGACGTCATCGCAGTCGTCGACCTCGACGACCACCGTTCTGCGAGTGGACCCGACACCTGAATACCCGACCCGGAGTGTGCAACCGCCCGTCGTGAAGGTGACGGCATTGGCGACGAGTTCGCTGACAACGAGCACCACGTCTGCCACGAGATCGATCCGCTGATCGTCCGTCATTGCCAGTGCAACGACGGATCGCGCATGGTTGACCGCCTCGGGATCGCATGGAAGATGGATGTCGACGATCGTTGACTCCATAGCGATCCGTACCCGCACAGCGGCCGCTTCAACCCCGCTCAGCAGGAGGCGTCGTCGCACCATGGGCACGGGTCGACGACACCAGCGAGATACACGCGACCGCATCAGACTGTGCGAGCATGCTCTGGTGTCCGGCGAGCGCGACCTCGTTCAGTTGCTGGCGACGATGCGACCCGTCGTGCGAGCCGGCGAATTCGTGTTCGTCAGTTCTACAGCACCGCCGTCAGTCCCATCACTGGCGACGATTGCCGAGGACGAGGGCACGACCTACGTCCTCGACCGAACCGACGCCGACACCCTCGGCCTGCACTACGATTTCGTCGCCGGTTGGATCACCCTGCAGGTGCACTCGTCGCTGGCAGCGGTCGGTCTGACAGCGGCCGTCAGCGGCGCTCTGACGGAAGCCGGCATCAGCTGCAACGTCCTCGCAGGCTTCTACCACGATCATCTGCTCGTACCCATCGACCGTCTGGCCGATGCGCTGGCGGCGTTGACTGCGCTGAACCATTCGACTGGACACGGCGTGCCATCCGTCATGCCGTGAATGTCGCAACGGCGACGGACATCGGAACCAGATCGGCGCATGCTGACTCGATTCCGAGGGAGCGAGATGAACGAGCACTACACCGCAAATGCAATCAACATCGAATACCGGCAGGCGATCGCCGCCGCCGAGCAGTTCGGAATGTTCCTGCCGAAGCGACGCTCGCTCCGGCACAGGGTGACTGTGCTCATGCGCCGTCGGTCGCACGTCACCCGGAACACCACACAGGCGACGCCTCGAACGACAGCGGTCAGCGCAGCGCCATCTGCCTGACTGTCACGCAATCGAGGACGCGGATCGTTCCGCGGTCGACGCTGAGGGCGCCAACCTGAACACCTGCTCGGAGGACGCGATTCACGGTCTGACGAACCGTGCCTGCAGCGCGTGCGAGATCATCCTGCGACATTCGGATCGGCGCCTCGCCGTAGGCCTCCGCCAGGACTGCCAAACGTCGCCAGACACGTTGCTCCGGCGGCAGCAGCAGTTCGACGGCGAAGTCAGTTGTCCGTCTGACCAGCTCGGCAAGTGCAACCACGAGGAATCGGTCGACGCCTGGCTGACTCTCTCGCAGCGCATCGAGATCCCGGCGATACAACGCGAGCGTCTCGGTCGGCTCCAGGGCGCACACCCGCGCCGACCTTCGACTGTCGGGATGCACCAGCGCCAACTCGCCGACATGCTCTCCTGGCTGGACGACCCGCACGATGATCACCTGTCCCTGGGCCGTCGACATCTCGACACTCAACCTGCCGGCCTGCACCAGGTGAATACAGTCCCCAGGGTCAGCTTCGTTGAAGACCGTCTGACCGCGCTTGTACGTTCTGGGCCGCAGTCGGGCGATCAGCGCGACCTGTTCGTCAGGACCGAGTGCATCGATCAACCGGGAGTGCACATCGGAATCATTCCACGTCGGCTCACCGCGAGTTGACGGCGTTTCATCCCCAGGTCGAGCACCCGCCGGCGTCAGACGACGGACGCCTCCCGCGAAGATGGGGCGTCCATGTAGGCGATGACGTCAGCGAGCGGCATCGGTCGCATCAGGTGGTACCCCTGCAGGTAGCGGCAGCCCATCTGCTGCAGCGTCCGTGCCTGCTGTTCGCTTTCGATTCCTTCGCCGACCACGGCCAGGTCGAGCCCGCGACCAAGATCGATGATCGTCTGCGTCACGCACCTCGACTGCGTCTCGCCGAGAGCGGCGACGAACGACTGATCGATCTTCAGCCCGGTGACGGGAAGCCGGCCAAGCCTGCTGAGGGAGGAATAGCCGGTACCGAAGTCGTCGATCCATACGCCGACCCCCATCGACCGAAGACCCTCGACGACGAGTTGGGCAAGCTCCGGCTGAGCCAATGCCGATTCGGTGATCTCGACGATCAGCAGACCCGGATCGATGTGTGCTTCTGCGAGCACCTCATGCATCTGCGCGAGCAATGCGTCGTTGAACTGCCGGACGGACACGTTGACGCACACCCCGCCGAAGTGCGGGAAATCCGCGAGTTGACGAGCGGCCTGTACGGCGTCGCGCATCACGTCCCGGCCGATTCCGATGATCAGACCGCACTCCTCGGCAACGGCGAGAAATGCGTTCGGTGCCAAGACACCTCGTGTCGGATGGTGCCAGCGAAGCAGCGCCTCGAAGTAGACACGCTCCGACTGAGCGTCGATGATCGGCTGGAAGTCCAGTCGGAACTGGTCGGCGTCCAGGGCGATATGCAGCTCGTGGGCGATCGTCGCCAATTCGTCCATGCGCATCTTGAGCTCGTCGTCGAAGACGGTTGACTGATCGCGCCCAGCCTGCTTCGACGCATACATGGCGACGTCTGCTTCGACGAGCATCGATGCAGCGGTCGAATCAGCCGATCGACCGGTGATGCCGATGCTTGCCGACAGATAGTGCTGCGTATCGCCGACCGCGAACGGTTGACGGAGTTGTTCGCATAACCGATGAGCGACGACCTGGGCATCTTCGCCGGACAGCGGGCAGAGGATCGCGAACTCATCGCCACCAAGCCGGGCAACGACGTCGGTCTGGCGCGCCGTCGAGGCGATACGTGATGCAGCGGCGACGAGGATGAGGTCGCCGGTATCGTGCCCGCAGCGATCGTTGACCAACTTGAAACGGTCCAGATCGATCAGCATGACCGTCAGTTGGCGCTCCGGGAAGTCGTCGAGCGCGCCGGCCAAGGCCTCGTTGAACTGTTGGCGGTTTGCCAAGCCCGTCAGCTGATCACGTCGCGCCGCCGTCATCAGCCCGTGGTCCGATGCCAGGCGCGCGCTGGCGTTGGTGGCAAACACGAGACGTGCAGGAATGCCATAGAAGACGCATTCGGTGGTCGTGATCTGCACGTGGATCGAGGTGCCATCCGAGCGACGATGCCGCCACAGCCTGACCATCGTTTCCGGGAAGACGTCGACGTTTCGCAGGGTCGTTTCGAGCAATGCTGCCTCGTCGGAATCACGGATATCGAGGATGCCCATCGACAGGATCTGCTCCCGATCCCATCCGTATTGGTCGATGAACGCCTCGTTGACTGCCAGGAATCGGAGCGTCTCGGTCGAGTAGACCCAGGCAGGGCGTCGATGCCGGCCGATGCGGTCGTCGAACTGCGAACGGTTCGTCACCATCGGCACCATCATCCGCACCTCGTGAGCCGAAGGCGCTTCGTCCTGGGATCGCCTCCACCGCAATTCCAGCAGCGCTTCGACGAAGTCGGTGAAGCGCTGCACCGAGGCGATGTCCTTGGCGGTGAACGCGTCGGGCTGATCGCTCATCACGCAGAGGGCACCGACGACCTCGCCGAAGGCGCGCACCGGGCCTCCGATGTACGAGCGGATGAACGGGGGCCCGGTGACCTGAGCAGTGCCCGCGAACCGTACGTCCTCCGACGCGTCCGGGACGGAGATGAGCTCACCGCTACGAACAACCCGATCGAACACGCCGAGTTCACGATCGATCTCGAGCAGCGAAAAGCCGACGGACACCTTGAACCGCTGCAGCTCACGTTCCATGAACCACAGCGCAGCAAAGCTCGTGCTGCAGTGCTCCGCCACCAGTGCGACGAGGTCGTCGAAGACCTGTTCCCGAGGTGTGTAGATGATATCGAGACGGTCGAGGGTGAGCAGCCGTTGCGCCTCGCGGTCGGCTGAGCCTCCGGCCACAGGGTCTGTTGTACCACCACCATCGCCTGGCACGCTGCGCCTACTCCCCGCCTCGCCGTCTGTCCCACGCCTCCGAACGAGGCCGCTTCGGCTGTTGGCCACTGCCGTCAGCAACGCGCCGATCACTGTACCCAAACAACCACTCTTTGCAGTACTGGTGTCACCTGTTGGCCAATGGCGCAGCCGATGGACATCGACGAATGTGACATCGGCGGCACGACGGTTACGTAGGCTCCACTGGTGGTAGTGATGATGCGGTACCAGCGGATTACCGCCGAGAAAGCCGATGCCGTGGATCGATATCAATATGTCGTCGTCATGACCGCTTGTCTGGTGTTGACGCTGCCGTTGGAATTCCTCTTCGGGGCGCGTGTCTGGAGACGACCGAAGCGTCTGTTGGTCGCCATCGTTCCGGTGCTCGCGGTGTTCACGTTCTGGGATCTGTGGGCGAGCGCGCACGGTACATGGACGTTCGACCGGCGGTACACGGTCGGCGTGACGCTGCCCGGTGGCATGGCCGTCGAGGAACTGCTGTTCTTCGTCACCATCCCGATCTGCACGCTGCTGACGTTGGAGGCGGTACGCAACATCCTCGCCGGCTGCGCCCCGATCCAACAGCGGAGACGAGCACACTGATGCCGATCTATCCTGCGTTGTCGCTGATCTCCGTCGTCGCCGTCGTACTCCTCGAACGATTCGTCTTCCGCAGCGGGGTGATGAAAACCTGGTCGTTCTGGATATCCATGGTCATCATCTTCGCCTTCATGATCCCCGTCGACGGTTGGCTGACCAAACTGTCGGCGCCGATCGTCGCCTACCGCGCCAGCGACACCAGTGGCCTGCGGCCGATCTGGGACATCCCCCTCGAAGAGTTCGCCTATGCCTTTGCGCTGTGCACGCTCGTGATCCTGCTCTGGGACCGCTCGAATCGTTCCGAGCGGACCCTGCAACGGCATTCCGGCCAGACGAACCTCGACCTGAACGCTCGAACGGAGCCCGTCTCATGACTGTCCTGATCGTCATCGCCTCGTTCGTGGCAATGGAAGGTGTGAGCTACGCACTGCACCGTTGGGTCATGCACCGCATCGGCATGCGCCTCCATGCCAGTCACCATCGTCCGCCGCAGCCTGGCTGGGAAGCGAACGATCTGTTCCCGGTGATGTTCTCGGTGATCGGTATCACCGTGTTCACACTCGCCAGCGTCGGTCCGCGTATCACCGTGCTGTGGTGGGTCGGGCTCGGCGTGACGCTGTACGGACTGTGCTATCTGTTCGTGCACGACGTCTA
>JANXUF010000146.1 GCA_025356335.1 Actinomycetes bacterium | reverse complement strand
GATAATGGCACCCCCGTCGTCGCCGGGAGTTCGCACGCCAACTCTTTGATCTCGACACTCACCAGAGGGGGGAAATGTTCGGGGTCGACCCGAACGATGACGATCCACGAGCCCGGCCATGCCATGCTCGAAAAACCGTTTGCGCCACAGGATCACCGTGTTCACCGCCACATGCAAACGCTTTGCGATCACGTAATTGTCGACACCGTCGGCGGCGGCCAACACGATCAGAGCACGCGTCACCGTGCGCTGCTCGGCTCGACGCCGCCGCACGGTCGACTCCAACACGGAACGATCCTGCGCACTCAACACGATCACGAACGGGCTGCGCCTCGACATCGCACCTCCAACCATGCGACACGGCCACCCAGCTACCTGCCCCAATCCGCACCAGTCAGATTACACGCATGTAATTCCGCGAACGACCACTTAGTCGCGGTGTTTGCTGCCGTTGTTGTCGACGAGGTTCCATAGGCTGGCGGCGCCTGATCCCCCATTGCCGGCAAAGAGCACTGCATCATTGGCCGATGAGGCATTGCCGAGCGCCAGACCGGGCGTGAAGGTGTCGATCGGAGCGACGCAGTTGTCCGGGCCGCTGGTGGTACACCCTGTCGCCGTACCGGTTGTCGGCGTGTTCGCAGCGCCGAAGATCCCGTGAGCCAACGCATCCGAGCCGTAGGACGTGGAGATGTAATCGCCGACCATGCGGCCCTGGCTGGTGTTGGCTGCCCACGTCGAAGACATTCCACTGGTGATCGTCTGCGGAGTCGTCCACGTGTTGCCTGCGTTCGCCGACGATATGAAGCCGACGCTCAACTGCGTGGTCCCGGATGGATAGAAGTAGTAGGTCAAACCAAGTTGCGCCGCAGTGCCTGAGGTCGATTTGTTGACGGCCAAGCCGGGGATGAAGTGGTCGATATTGCTGTTCGTCGCGTCGATCGGAACGCGGCTCGCCGCAGACCAGCTCGTGCCGGCAGCGTTGAGCGAATGGGAGATGACGATGTCGTTGCTCTTGCAGCTCCTGCGGAAGCGGCAATCTGTCCAGGCAATGTAGACCGTGCCTGAACTATCGATTTCGGCCGAAGGCAACGGGCCCTCGCGAAGGTTGCCTGCCACTGTGTGGTGCCGGATCGTGGCGACGGTGGTTGTGGCGCTCCAGCTCACTCCCCCGTCGGTCGAGTTGAACGCGCCGACAGCGGTCTCGTTGGCGTTGTCGATCGGCACGATCACGGTGCCGTTCGGTTCGACCACCGGCTGGCCGCCGATGACGCCGGTGTTGTTCGTCGACGGCGCACTCCATGTTCGACCACCGTCGATCGAGGTGCTCATCTGCAACAGGTTGCCGGCTCCGTGGTTGTCCCACTCGGTGTAGCAGTGGCCGTAGAAGGGGCTCGTCGACGAGTTGTCACAGACGATCCAGTTCTTGTCCAAGTCGGCACCGGTGGCTGTCTGGAACGGGGTGCTCCAGGTCAGTCCGCCGTCGGTCGAGCGGCTGGTGACGACGCCGTTGCCGTGGACGCCACCGGCCTCGAGCAGCGTCAGCGACGAAATGAGCCAAGAATTATGTGCGGCGTCGTAGGCGACGGCGGCGTCAGTGGCGCGGTCGTTCGGACCTGGGTCCGCAGTCCATTTCGTGATCTGTGGCAGGAGACCGTTGACCCAGGAAGCGCCGTTGTTGGTAGACGTAGCAAAGCCAATGGCACAGGCGCCGCCGTCGAAGATGCGACCGACCTGAAACGCGGCAACGATCGTCGACCCGTTCGAGAAGCTGTCCGGCTCGACCTCGGCATGGTGGTTGGTGCTCGCCGATGCAGCGCACGTCGACTGCGTAAAGGGATCGCTACTGATCTGCAGCGGAAGCGTCGCAGCGGAGGCTGCCAGCGTGTGAATGGTGAGCGCGAAGACCATCCCCGCAGTGATGATCACCTTGCCGGGAAGCCGAGGCGAACGATTTCGAAAAGCGAGCGATGACATGCAACTTCCAATCATGGAGGGGTCCAAATCAACAGCGAATTCGACCAACCAGGGTGAGCGGGTTCATCATGCCGACCGTCGCCCAGCGTGTCAAGAGAGGGAGTGGAATGACGCCGTCCCCGAGCGGTTCGAGTTCAGCAGCCCGGCAGCTTGAACGAGGCGATCCAGGTGCTCCAGTTGAACGATCCCGAGGCCTTTTCATATTCTGTCGTATAGAAAAAGGTGCAGTCGTCCGTCGGGTCGACAGTGAGGCTGCTGTAATCGCCCCAGCGGTGCAGGCTGCCGGTCTGGGAGCCCCGCCGGCCTTGATCGTGCTCTCTGCCTGCAGAATGCCGGGTGGATCAGTCGGGATGCGACCGGTGAAACGCAGGCTCGGAAACAGTGAACTGCTCGAAACGCTGTATCCGACGGCGATGTTGCCGAGCTTGTCCATCGCGATGCTGCCCATCCAACGCGAAGTGCTGTCAGGCGAGTAGGTCCCCTGCTGGAAGACGTCCGCACCTGACGTGGCGTTCGGGTCCCGTAGTTCGTACCAGCGCACGCCGACGACTTGCGTGCGTTTGTTGGCGCTGACCTTGACCGAGTGGTTGACGACCAACGACTCGTGACCGCCAATATTGCGGTACGCAAGTCGATACATCAGACGGTCGGCGAGAGAATCGAGCTGGTTGCTCGTACCGGGCTGGCTGATGCAGGTTCCGCCACCACACGCCGTGGAGAACGGGGCAACCGGAATGACGGACGGGCCGGTCAATGTTGCATTCGCAGGTGTACCGAAATCGGCATGGAATTTCCACTCGTTGAGTGAGTTGGCACCGAAGTTCAACATGAAGTTCGGCGAGCCGACCGGCGGAGCTGTCGTGCCGTCGAGGTCGGATGGGAGGACGCCGCCGTAGCTGCTCGACAACTGGAAGCATTCCTGAGTGGCGGGGGCACCGGCGAGCATCGCCGTCCGGTCGAGCGCGCAGAGCTTTGCTCCGGCGAAGGTGGTGCCGTTGTTGAAGATGTTGTAGGTGATGTAGTAGCCGTCCGGCCAGACGCCGAGTTTGGGGTAGTCGGGGAATTGTGACGTTCCGTATGAGAATGCGTACCGGTTGTAGGTGCCGGTGGCATCGGAGGAGGTCGAGACGGCGACGCACTGCAGGTAGGGCGTGGTGCTCACGGAGAACTGCGTCAGTATCCAGCGATCGTCAATTTTGTCGTACTGGACGATCGGGTCTCCGTCGTTGTTCGTCTGACATCCGCCGCCGAATCCTGCCCACAGCGCGTTGCCGGGTTTGGGGAAACCTGGGGCGATTGCACCTGTCGTCTTGTTGAACACAGCGAACGACTCGTTGACCCATTGGACGTACTGCGTGGCGCCCACGGCGCCGTTGGTGTCGGGCGGTGCGGCGTTCGGTGTGAATCCGTAGTCGCCGTTGCCGACACCGGCGAACCCCAGCCCAGCAGTTGCCGCAACCGTTGTACCCGCGGCAGCTTGGACGACTGGATCCGGTTGTGCGTGCGCAGCGATGTTTGCCGGGATCGGTCGCAGTGGTCGCTCCCTCGGAACGTCGGTTCGTGGACCGATGGGAATGTCTCTCAGCGCAGGCGACACATCGTGATGGACGGCTGCACTCGTCTCTGGCCGAGCGGCCCCCGGAGAGGCTTGCGCGTCTGCGTGGGCAATTCCTGCCGTCGTGGGAAGCGCTGCGGCGATGAACACCAAAGCGGTGAATCCGGCCACCCGTCGGTAACTCCTGCTCATCCATGCCTCCCGATTCAGTAGCGAAACCCGGTGTCAATCCCGACAGTGGGACGACCACGAACGAGGAAAATGGCACAGGGCAAACACCGCACTTCCCATCCCCTCGACCAGGAGACGTCTCTCATCGCTGTGCCTGATCGAGGGCAGGCGCGGCGCTTCCGGCGGAGGGAGTGGTCGGTCCGAGCCGTCCCTCGGACCGACCGTCTTGTGCCGCTGCGGGATTGCTGCAGCGTGGCGTTCGCTATGGAGTGAAGCGGGCGACGACAACGTCGGTGTTGGCATACTGCTCGGCGCACGCAACCGGCGGTGCCGGTTTCGTCGACGGATCCGGGGCGTTCTTGCCGGTGTACGGCGCCTCGTCGTCGTCTCGGATCACGAGGTGGTTGTCGACGAGGTAGTGCTGGTATGCGTCGACGGCTCGGCATCCGACGCCGGAACGGCTGTCGGTCGAGATGAACCATGCACCGCTGTTTTCGGAGACGAGCGTGTTGTAATCTCCCCAGAACTGGCGCTGCAGGTTGTTCTGGGCGCTGGCCGCCGGATCGGACGATACCGCTGACAGTTTGGCCGGAGCCGACCATCCGCCATTGAATGGTTTCGACACCGCATAGCTGTCGATCGAAGCGTTGCCGGTACCGAACGTCGTCGGATTGCGAGTGGTCAGCGCCTGGTAGGCGACATCGACCCGACCGTTGGGGGCGACGGCGAGACCCTGGAAGAAGGCGTATCCCTCTGTCGAACTGACGGTCACAGGCGCCGACCAAGTCGTGGCGCCGTCGGTGGAGGTGGCAACGACGATCCTGCCGCCGGCTGCGGTGCGCGTCGCCCATGAGGCGTAAACGGTCCTGCTGCCCGGGCGGGGATCAGCGGCGATCGTCGGGAAGCTGTCGGTGCGGAAGTTGGCACCGGGGATCGGATCGGCGATATCGGTGACCGGGCCGATCGGTGCAGCCTTCGACCAACTGACACCGCCATCGTGTGACACCGTGACGACTTGCGCCGATCCCTGCTCGAAAGCGACGTACGCCGAACCGTCGGGCCCGACGCTGCTCGACGAGCCCTGGCGTCCGTTACCGGTGCTGTTGTTCCCGGCCGGCGACAATTGCTTCGGAGCGCTGAAGGTGGCACCACCATCTGCGGACATGGTGACCATCACCGGTTCGCTGCCGTTGCCGGTTGCAGTGTTCGAGCGGAACTGCGTCCAGCTCAGGTACACGCGGCCGAAGTACGGGCTGGCCGGCGAACGATCGACACTCAGCCAGTTCTTGTCGTTGAACACGGCGGTCGCTGATTTGGTGATCGACAGAATGGGTGCGGACCAGGTGACGCCGTTGTCGTCGGAGGTGGCGACGACCACGTACTCGAGCCCTGGTTGGCCGGCAACGGTGGCGAGCGTCGAGTAATAGGCGCGGGCCTCGGTGCCGTGGCTGAAACCACCGTGACCGTCGGGTTTCGGGCCGTAGGAGATCACCGGATCACCGTCGGAAATGACGCCTTTGCCCTGCCACGACGCTTGATCGTCCAGCAGACCACGGTTCGTCCAGCTGACGCCCGAATCCGACGATGTGTAGATACCTGACGTTCCGACACCCGGAAAAAACGAGCAGTCCGATGGGGGCACCGTGCCACGCACAACCCCTGGTCCACATGCCGGCTGACGCTGTTCGTCGTTGGAACCGGCAATGGCGAACCTCGAATTGACCGGATTGAGAGCGATCGTCGGTTCGTTCTGTT
>JANXUF010000135.1 GCA_025356335.1 Actinomycetes bacterium | reverse complement strand
GATTGCAGCGTGGTCGTGATCAGCGTGGTCGTGATCAGCGTGGTCGTGATCAGCGTGGTCGTGATCAGCGTGGTCGTGATCAGCGTGGTCGTGATCAGCGTGGTCGTGATCAGCGTGGTCGTGATCGTGATCCTCGTGGGAATGACCGAGAATCTCGTCGTTGTCGAGATGTTTGCCGTTCTCGTCGACGATCTCGATGTGATGCAGCAGCCATTCGAGCGCCCGCGTGTTGCGGATCTGCGAACTCAGCTCGACCACGGCGTCATTGCGCTCGTAGGCCTGGCGAACCTTGTTGACCTTCTCGTTCACCTGGATGGCGATGCGCTGGTACTCGTTCTCGATGTCTTCTTCGGTGACGTCGAGTCCCTCGGCGAGGGCGACAGCGCGTAGGCCGAGGTCGACCTTGACCGCTTTGTGTGCCTGTTCGCGGAACCCTTCGACGAACGCCGCTGGATCTTGACCGGTCGCTTCCAGCCAACGGTCGACATCGATGCCCTGCGACTGCAGTTGGCGAACGAAGTTCTGCACCCGGCTCTGGAGGTTCTGGGTGACGAGCGACTCCGGCGGCTCCTCTTCGATCAGCTCGGCCAACGCCGACGTTGCCTTGTCCACGACCTGCGAGCGTGCCTGCTGCTGCTTCGTCGCCGAAAGACCGACTGCGAGCGACGCACGCCATTCGGCGACGGTGTCGAATTCACCGAGATTGTCACTGACCCATTCATCGGTCACTTCCGGGAGCTCGAGCGTTTGCACCCTCGTCACCTTGACGGTGAACTGCGCCTCGATCTCGGTTCCCTTCGGCGTACCGTTGAACGACAGCTCATCGTCAGCGCTCGCACCCAACAGCTCGGAGTCGAAGTTGTCGGTGATCCAACCCTGGCCCACCTCATACGACCAATCCTCGACGTTGAGGCCGGCGACGGCTTCGCCGTCACGCGTTGCCGACACGTCGAGCGTGACGTGGTCACCTGACACGATTGCCAGGCCGGTGTCGACGAGCTTGGCGTTGCGTTTGCGTTCTGCGTCGACCGCTGTGTCGATCTCCGCTTCGCTGGCTTCCGCTGCCGGCAGCTCGATGCGCAATCCGCCGTAGCCAGGCACGGTGACCACAGGGCGAATCACACATTCGGCATCGAAGGAGATCGGACCGTCGTCTTCACCACTGGTGACGTCGACCTTCGGGGTGTCGATGAGATCGACGTCGTTCTCACGAACCGCCTTGGCGAGGTAGACCGGAATCGAGTCCTGCAGCGCCTGCTGGCGGGCCGGAGCAAGACCGATACGTGACTCGAGTATCCGTCGCGGTGCCTTTCCCTGTCGGAAACCCGGCAACCTGACTTCTCTGGCAAGCTTCTTGAATGCGGCATCGATGTCACGGTCGAATTCGGCCTCATCGACCTCGACAGACAGCTTGACCTTGTTCCCCTCGAGGGGTTCAACCGTGCTTTTCATGTGGCAGACGAGTGTATGAGCTTCCTCCAATAATTTGTCAGGTGGCATAGACTCAACTTCATGCCGTTGTGGAAAGCACATGCACTCGCCAAGCCGCACGCCGACCAGTTGGACCTGCGGACCGGCGACCGGGTCCGCACGACGGTCGAGCTACACGATGTACCGGTCGGTAGCGAGGGCAAGGTCATTCTCGCCAACGGTTTCAACTGGCAGCGCTATCGGGTGATGTTTGACAACACCGCCGAGATCGGCGATCTGGACGGACGCCAACTCGAGCCGATCGGCAAGACCGCCAAGCGCCTCGCCAAACAGGCGGCGAAGGCCTAGTTCAAGAGTCGTCCAGTGCAAGAGTCGCCTGGCCGAGTCACGGGTACGTCGAGGCCAGCCGACGAGTCGGCCACATCTCTCTGCGTGGTGCGTTCGACCTGATCAGGAAGAAATTCTCTGAATCTTTGATCCGGATCGCGCCACGTCAACGAAGTAACAAACATGACGCCGATCACTACCACTGCAGCACGCTGGCTTGCGGCCGCTGCCCTTCTCGTAGGTGGGCTGGTACACATTTACCTGTACTACCAGGGCTACCGCTCGTTCCCGAACGCCAACCTCGGCCGTTCATTCGTGCTCAACGCCGTCGCCTCGGCGGTCGTTGCGGCGCTCCTCGTCGCCCGCTCAGACAGGTTGATCCAACTTGCCGGTATCGCCGTTGCCGCTGGGACGTTGATCGCCTTCACCTTGACTCGGGTCACCGACAAAGGGGTCTTCGGGTTCACCGAAAAAGGTCTCAACCCTTCCCCCGAGGCAATCATCGCGCTGGTCGCCGAGATCGCCGCCATTGTGCTGCTGGTGCTGACGTTGCTCACCGATGTGCTCGTCAAGACCGATGCACCCCCTCGCCGGACGCCACTGGCCATCAGTGTCGCCGGTCTCGTTGTCGCCGCAGCTGCCACGATCGGCGTCGGAGCAGCTGCGGCGCACAAAACCACGCCATCGGCCAGTAGCGCCCCCGCGGCGACGTCACCGAGTTCCGGCACGACACCTGGCACTGCGCCGGACTCCGGTTCGGCGACAGCTGCCGGATCGGGAACGACGCCGACAGCGACAACCACACCGAGCGCGGCCACGACGGCGGGCTCAGGGGCGAGTTCCCCTGGGACCTCGACCGCAGCGACAGCGGCAGTTTCCCCGTCGTCAGCAGCCGCGGCGCCGACGGCGGGAGCTGCCACGACAGGCGATCAGGCCGTCACGATCAAGGGCTTCGCCTTCGCTCCACAAGCGCTGAAGATCACCGTCGGAACGAAGGTGACATGGACGAACCAGGACTCGTTCGCCCACAACGTCACTTCGGCAGACAAGAGCTTTGCCAGTGATCCGAAGATGGGCGGCGGAGCGACCTTCTCCTACACCTTTGCGACGCCTGGCTCGTACACCTACATCTGCACGATTCATTCGTACATGACGGGCACCGTCACCGTGACCTGAGCGGCTCGCCGGACGAGCCGCAGCGAACGTCGGTGGTCGACACCTCGATGGACGCGCCCTCACACCCCTCGCATGCATGCAGTCGAACGTTTCGGATGCCGCAGCGGTGAACAAAAACCAACCAACCCAAACATCAAGGAGCACCTGTGGAAATCAGTGAACAGTCCCTCCGTGCACTCACCCGTTCGGTCGATGAGACCCATCGGTCCGGCATGGCGAGCATGAGGTCAGACATCGAAGACCTGCACAACGAAATGGGCCCGGGGCGCACCCCGCATTCCCGCCGCCAATTCATGGCGAGGATCGCTGCCACGTCGGCCGTCATCGTCATCGGTTCGCAGGTCATCCCGGTGAAGCGGCTGCTGCCGTCGTCGTTCGGCGCCGCCAGCGGTGACGCCGGAATTGCCGCCTTCGCCCAGAGCGTCGAGCTCGCAGCCGTCGCTGCGTACACCGCTGCCGGTGCAACCGGCAAGGTCAAGACGCCAGGCGTACTGACAGCGGCCACCACGTTCGCCGGCCACCACAAAGAGCATGCTGCCGCCTTCGGCGCCGCAGCCGGTTCTGCAGCGGTGACGCAGCCGAACCCGAAGCTGCTCGCCGCAGTCGGTGGACAGCTCAGTGGCGCCGCTGACGAGAAGGCCATCTTGAAGATCGCCTACGACCTCGAGAACGCAGCAGCCTCGACCTATCTCTTCGCCCTCGGCGCATTGACGTCGCAGGCAGCACTGGCGCTGACCGCTTCGATCCTCCCGGTCGAGAGCCAGCACGCCGTGGTCCTCGGACAGGTGCTCGGCCTCGCCGCCACCGACTTCGTCCCGAAATTCGAAACCGTTACTGCAGCCGTCAAACCAGCCGACTACCCGGTCGGTTCCTGAACCAGCCCAACTTCCCGAAAGGAAACCATTCATGAACGACGAATTCCGCCGTGAAACACGGGCGATCCAGGCCGCCCACGAAGCTTCGTTGCGCCCGATGGAAGACGCTCTCGAGCAGCTCTTCGATCCCGACATGCAGTACTCCGACCGCCAGAAGGCTGCTGCCACGATTGGCAGCCTGACCCCGAGCGGTCTGTTCAAGGTCGGCGGGCTCGCCCTGTCCGGCGCCGCAATCCTCGCCGCCTGCAGCAGCTCGGCCAAGACCACGACCTCAGCGACCACCGGTGCTTCGGCAACGACGGCAGCTGGCGGCACGGCCACGACGACGGGTGCCGGGGCCGGAACGACCGCCGCCTCCGCTGCTGGTACGACCATGGCAGGTACGACACCGGGCACGATGGCCGGAACCACCGCAGGCACGACAGGTGCCGTCCCGGCAGCCGGCACGAAGGCGATGGACATCATCATCCTGCGTACGGCTTCCTCGATCGAGGAACTGGCCGTTGCCGCCTATCAGATCGCCATCGACTCCGGCCTCGTCAAGACCGCAGCCATCGGCGATGCCGCCAAGTTGTTCCAGTCGCAGCACAAGGAGCACTCCGCTCTCTTCCAGGCGGCGACGAAGAACGCCGGCGGCGATCCGTTCACGAAGCCGAACCCGACTGTCCTTGCGGCCCTCCAGCCGACCATCAAGGCGTTGACGGATGAGACCGGCATCGTCAAGTTGGCATTCAGCCTGGAGACGGCAGCTGCCGAGACGTACCAGTCGAACGTCGGCATGTTCATGGACCTCACGCTCAACCAGGCGATCATGAGCGTTGGCGGCGTCGAAGCCCGCCACGCCGCCGTGTTGGCGACGGTCCTCGCACAGAACCCGATTGCCCAGGCTTTCCAGGCCATCGACATGGCCGTCAAGGCTGGCACCGGAGTCTGATTCTCCCCCAGAGATGCGGGGCTCGATGTGGATGGGTGATCCACATCGAGCCCCGCTTTCTGCGTTTTTCCGCCCTTCCTCCCCGAGTACGTGGGGTCCGGGCGAGTACGTCCGGCGCGGCCAGCGAACCGTGCCTACTCCGGTGGCCCGCACGTACTCGACGGTCGCGATCGAGAGCCGAGTACGTGGAGCCCAGGCGAGTACGTCCGGCGCGGCCAGCGAACCGTGCCTACTCCGGTGGCCCGCACGTACTCGACGGTCGCGATCGAGAGCCGAGTACGTGGAGCCCGGGCGAGTACGTCCGGCGCGGCCAGCGAACCGTGCCTACTCCGGTGGCCCGCACGTACTCGACGGTCGCGATCGAGAGCCGCCGCTCGATACGTTCAGTCCTGTCGTCGGCTTCCCCCTGACATTTCGTTGCAACCAAACAAAAGGGGACAGCCATGCCTGACCTCCCACCAAGCGCACTCGCCGTCCTGCAACGGCGGCTCGGCGTCGCCACGGCGGCGATGCTGACGGCCGCCGGCGTCAGCAGCGGTCGACGCAAGCGGCTGGTACGCCAAGGCGTGCTCGTGCGCGTCCATCATCGCGTCTACCGGATCGCCTCTGCCGAGGACTCCTTCCTCGCTCGCTGCGTCGCGGTGTGCCTCGCCTATCCATGCGGGTTCATCACCGGGCCGAGCGCAGGACGACTGCTCGGGGTCCGTCGCATGCTGCGTTCTAATGAGATCCATTTCTGCGTCCCGCACGGCTTTCACCACGATCCGGTCGAAGGGGTCGTCTTCCATCAGTCGACGTCGATCACCCCGATGGACATCATGCGACTCGACAGCGGCATCGTCGTGGCGAGCTGGCCGCGTCTCGGGTTCGACCTCGCCAGGCACCTCTCTCCGGAGGACCACGCATCGGTCATCGAGCAGATGCTTGCCGATCGGCGATGCACGGCCGGGACGCTCGCCGGCGTCGGTCGGCGGCTGATTCATCCTGGTCGCGCCGGGTCATGGTTGTTCGCCACGACGATGGCGGATCGAATTGCCGGCGGGGCGCTCGAGTCGCACGCCGAGGTCCTGCTCGCTCGGGCCCTGGCCGCTCGTCACGTGCCCGTTGTCGCCCAGCTCCGCAACCTGACGTTGCCGAACGGTTCGCATATTCGCATCGACCTCGCCGTCGAGGATGCCCGCTGGGCGGTCGAGCTCGACATTCATCCAGACCATCTACTCGATGGCACGACACGGGACAAACGGCGCGATCGTCAACTGCACCAGATCGACTGGCAGGTCGAACGTGTGACGGCTCTCGACATGCAGGATGTCGCGGTGATCGCCGACGAACTGACGATCAACTACCACCTGCGAGTCAGCGCCCTCGAAAGGCGCGCTGCCTGAAGGCGTGGACCGGAGTATGTGTGGACCGAGCGAGTACGTGCGGTCCGTCGAGCGAACCGCACGTACTCGGTTGGACCGAGCACACTCGCTCCGTCTCACCGCTGGGCGAGGGTGCGTTCGAGGGGGTCCGGAAAGGTGACGGGATCGGTCGCGAGAAGGCCTACGAGGTCCCTCGCCGTCGACTCGATCGATACCGCGTGGACGGCGAGGAAATGTCGTCGAGCCATCGACGCCGCCGTTCCGCAGTTGAAACGGGCGCAAGGGTGCAGTGGACGTGATCGGTTTCACTCGCCTCGATTGCCGCGATCGAAGACTCTCGCGCCGTCGACGGTAGCGTCGCCCTCATGCCCAAAACCTCGATGGAATACCGCCGCGTCGGCAGCTCAGGTCTGAAAGTCTCCGTCCTCTCGTTCGGATCGTGGGTCACCTTCTCGGCGCAACTCGACGACGACCTCGCGCTCAACTGCCTGCAGACCGCCTACGACTCGGGCGTCAACTTCTTCGACAATGCAGAGGCCTACGCGGGCGGGGAATCGGAAGCGATCATGGGGCGGGCCATCGACCGTCTCGGCTGGGAACGCGATTCCTACGTCGTCACATCGAAGTTTTTCTGGGGTCTTCGCGGCGGGCCGAATCGCAAGAACACGCTCAACCGCAAGTACCTGCTCCCGGCGATCGAAGCATCGGTCGAGCGCATGGGTCTCGAATACCTCGACATCATCTACTGCCATCGGGCAGACCCCGAGACACCGATCGAAGAGACGGTGTGGGCAATGCACGACGCGATCGAGCGCGGCTATGCGCTGTACTGGGGTACGAGCGAGTGGTCAGCAGCCGAGATCACCGAGGCACACGAGGTCGCCGACCGCCTGCGTCTGCGTCATCCGATTGTCGAACAGCCGCAGTACAACCTCCTCAGCCGGAGCCGAGTCGAAGAGGAATACGCGCCGCTGTACGACTCCTTCGGGATGGGTCTGACGATCTGGAGCCCGCTGGCGAGTGGACTGTTGACTGGCAAATACCTCGATGGGATCCCCGCAGACAGCAGAGGGGCTCTCGCCGGATACGAATGGTTGCAGAGCCGCTTCAAGAACGAGGACGACGTCGCCAAGATCAAATCGCTGATCGCCATCGCCGACGAACTCGGATGTACCGTCTCGCAGTTGGCGATCGCCTGGTGCGCGAAGAATCCGCATGTTTCGACGGTCATCACCGGTGCCAGCAAGGTCTCGCAGGTGCAGGAGAACATGCAGGCGCTCGGCGTCATCGCCCTGCTGACGGACGATGTGATGGCGAAGATCGAGGCTGCTGTCGCCTGACGACAACCGTCCACCGCCGATCTTGCGGTGATACTCGGAGGGAGATACCGACTCGACCCATCGACGCCGGTGCCGTTCGTTGATCACCAACCGTCGGCGGCTGAGATCGAAGCGGCGGCAACTGTCACACGCGATCGCCAGTCGTTCGGCATAAGCTCCACGCTTCAACTTCGAGCGGTTTGTGTTGATTCGTGTACTGCTCGATCCGTGGGACCTGAGTCTGGTTCCAGAAATGAGTAACCGTGTCTCTTCCGTTCGCCGACCTTGGCATCCCCGCGCACCTTGTGGCAGCGCTCGCCGAGGACGGACTCACCGAAGCCTTCCCGATCCAGGAAGCATGCATTCCCGAGGCCCTCGAAGGCCGCGACATCTGTGGCCGTGCCAAGACCGGCTCCGGCAAGACGCTCGCCTTCGGCATCCCGTTGATGGCCCGCATCGGCCGTGGCGAACCGCACAAGCCCACGGGGCTGATTCTCGTGCCGACCCGTGAACTCGCCAAGCAGGTGCAGAACGAACTCGTCAGCCTCGGCAAGGCGACCAAGCACTACATTCTGTCGGTCTATGGCGGCGTGCCGTATTCCGGCCAGGTCAACTCGCTACGCCGCGGCGCTGCGCTGATCGTTGCCTGCCCCGGCCGCCTGCTCGACCTCGTCGAGCGCGGCGATGTCCGCCTCGACGCCGTCAGTGTCGTCGTCGTCGACGAGGCAGACCGGATGGCCGACATGGGCTTCCTGCCGGAAGTCACCAAGCTGCTCGAGATGATGCCGAACGACCGCCAGACGATGCTTTTCTCGGCAACGCTCGACGGCGAGGTCGACTCGTTGATCCGCCGCTTCCAGAACAACCCGGCCAAGCACGACCTCGTCGGCGAAGTCAAAGAGCAACCAGCAGAACAGCGTTGGGAACGCGTTCCGATCGAGCGCCGCATCGAGCGTTCGATCGAACTGATCCGCGAGTTCGGCCCGACGATGATGTTCTCGCACACCCGTGACGGCGCCGACCAACTCGTCGAAGACCTCGAGAACGCCGGTATGCGCGCCCGCGGTATCCATGGCGGACTCAACCAGGCCCGCCGTGAGCGTGCTCTGGAGTCCTTCAAGGCCGGCAAGGTCGAAGTGCTCGTCGGCACTGACGTCGCAGCGCGCGGCATCCACGTCGACAACGTCGGCCTCGTGCTCCAGTGGGATCTACCGTCGAACGCCAAGGACTACGTGCACCGCGCCGGCCGTACCGCTCGCGCCGGCCAGGCCGGCGTGATCGTCAACCTGATCGCCCCGCACCAGGAGAAGAAGGCCAAATGGCTGATGAGCCGCGTCGACCCCGGTGCGCGCCTCACCGGCGATGCCATCGCCGGCGACGGCGCCCGTCCGTCCCGAGGTGCCCGCCCGCAGCAACGTGATCGCGACGAGCGGCCGCGCTACGAACGTCAGCGCAACGATGGTGGCTGGCAGCCACGCGAATCCCGGTCCAACGGCTATCAGCCCCGCGAGGATCGCCCGGCGCGCTCCCGTGCGGATGCCGGTCGGCAGCCGCCTGAGGTTCGGGTGAGCCGCTCGTCGAGTTCCGCTGCTCCCGACAACCGCGCGTCGCGGCGCGCCGCCCTCCAGCCGGCGCGCAGCCCGTGGCAGCAACAGCGCACGCCGACGGTGGAGGCCCCGGCGTT
>JANXUF010000127.1 GCA_025356335.1 Actinomycetes bacterium | reverse complement strand
ACCGCACGAGTACTCGTGAGGACAACCCGAGCCGCTCCTTACCGTCAGGCTGGCCACGCCGCTTGACCGTAGTTGGCTCAAGCTTTCGCTGAGCTCGATTTTGGTGACGGCCGCATCGGCACGACTGTCCGAGAACGCCGGACGCAAGGCATCCTCCATCAGTTTCGCGGCGCATCGAGTACGCGATTCATATCGTCGAGCAGCGCTTTGGAGTTCCTGAAAATAACCAATGGCATACTGACTCGGGATCCGTCCGAACCGACAAGAACAACTCTCGTCGAAACGCGAAACCAAATACCTCCGGCTGCCTTGACCGTCGACGGGGGCGCGAACGATCGCACGCTCCGCGGGCTGTGCACACGGACGACCCCCCGGCCGATGACGACACTGCGCCGAAACAGCGACCACCCCAACACGAGCCCGAGCGCAAGCGAGACGGCCACAACGAGGACGTTTGAGCGCTGCTGAACCAACAGGACCCAGACACCAGCGACAACGACGACCGCCACCGCCGCTGTGCCAATCACCCGCTTCGGAGAAGGCCGGTACACAGTCTCATGCATCTCCATGCCCGAATAATTGCCCAACCCGCGTCGGACGAGACCCGCAACCCAAGCGTCCGCGAAGGCGGACTGACAGATACAAGGGGGGAACGCCCCGTCGATATCGACTGGCCGAGACCCGATTCTCGGCCGCACGGTCGATCGCGCGCGTGCGTGACGTAGCAGTCGGTGTGGACTTCCCCAAGCCTGCGTCGGACACCGTTCAAGCGTCCGGCACGTGCGGTTCCGCCGGCTCAGGCAGCAAGGCTCATTGATCTTGCCGCTTGCCATAGAGCCGACCGGCCGAACCGAGCGCAACCACGATCACAATTCCGATAGCGGCACCCAACTTGTTGAACCCGGACCCGGCAACGACCCCGAAGCACAGCCAAGCACCCATCCGTAGACCCAGCCGAAATCGACGCTCCGGCTCGGTCTGGTCGACGAGCGTCCGCAGAGGTTCGCTTTTCGCCGACGGCCGAAGCGCCGCCGTGAGAGCGTGGATCATCGGATCTCGAACGCTCGGCACGTAGGCGACTAGCGCGATCATGGTGAGCGGGTCGTTGCCGGACTGCAGGGCGATGCGTACCGGGACTACCTCTGCGTAGTTCGGTCGGCGTTGAAATATGCCCGTCTCCAAAAGGCTGCGTCGGAGTTGGCGCGACTCGACCCACATATCGCACGGTGCGACCAGTCGTCGCGAGCCGAACATCCTGCGGACGACCACGGTCGAACCGTCGATGGTCACTGTTCGGCGGACGTACTCCCATATCGAAAGTAGCGACGATGCGATGAGCAACCATGCAATCCGACTGGCACGGGGAGCGCCGATGGCCATTTCAAGAGAGCGGCGCTCGCCACGATGGCGACGCCTGCGCGAACGAGCCAGGACGGGGAGACTCAAAGCGCTCGAGACGAGGTTTGGGCTGATGGCCAGCCCGTCGATCAGCATCATCCACTCGAGATATTTGCCCAATTGCGCCTTCTGCGAGACGAACACCGTTTTGAAACCAGATCTCGAGGTGTCCGGTACCGCCGGTTTGGCGGCGAGGCCTTTGGCGTCACGGATCCCCGATCAACGACAGATCATGCTCGACGAGCAAGAGGGCTATGAGCGTCTCAATCACCGGAATATTCACAGATCGGAGCGCTGCAGCTATTCGTCGGAGCTGCTCCATACTGCGAGCCCGCTCCCTCCGGTCTCGCAAACCACGAGGAACCCGTCCGGCCCGTTCACATGCCAGGCCTCGAAGGCATAGTCGGCAGGCACCTCGAGCGTCGCTCCGCTGGCAAAGCGAAGCCGCAGCGACGCGTCGGCATCGACGGTCGCGGTGACGAGCGCATCGGGGTACAGATCGAGAACGGGACCAAGGCGTCCTCGCAGGCCAGGATCGAGGTTGTACTCCGTCCCGTTGGGGGCCGTCATATGGAACGGGCTCTCGATGACGATCTCGAAGCCGCCGAACTGAAGGCGTGTCTGGTGGTCAACACGAATGAAGGACAGGTCTCGGCCGCTGACACGATCGAGCACATTTGGCTGTGGCCGCACGCGACGTCCCTCGCTCATCGAGCCATCGGAGCGTCGAATGAACGGCGATCGAGGCGAGTCCGTCACCTGCGCATAGTGCCCGAACCGGCGCTGCTCCGCAAGGGCAATAGTCCATGAGATCAGCGCTGCCGACCGTCCGATACCGCCGGGATTCGGTTGTGTCGGCGTAACGTCGTGGGGTGCCCGTCGTTGTCCTGTGCGTAGTTGTACTGGCCTGGCTGCTCATACTGTTGTCGCCTCGGATCCGCGCTGGGAGGTCCACCAAGCCCGAGACTGCAGTGCCGCCTGGGTCTCCAGCCAGTCGCGTGGCTTCACGTACGTCGACGATGCGCGAACGGGCATCGAACTATCTCGGTCTTGGAACTTCCGTGCCGCCAGTGCGTAAGCGACAGACCTACGTTGTTTGTGTCATTTTGATCGGTGGCGCAATCAGCCAGTTGATCGACATGTTGACCGACCAGGCTTCGTCGCTGCATGTGACTATGTTCGTCGGGTACATCGCTGCGGCCGCGTTGTCGTTCGACTCGATGCGCCGGAGACAACAAAGGGCCCGTCTTTGACGGCGTCGTCCGTCGTGCCTCACGTTCAGGCCAACGATCCTTTAGGTCAGGTTGAGTTTCACGGACGGTTGCGGCGCTGCCGAACCTTGCGCCCCTGAGCTGCGAATATCTATCATGGGCCCGTGAGGCGACAGACCAGCAAGATCCTGCTCATCGCTTTTGCGGTGCTAGGTGTGGCGGTCGGTGTTGGCTCGGTGCTGAAGGCGGTGCGGCCGGGCATGGGCACGGGCGCGCGTGTCATGGACATCCTGTTTGGAGTCGTCTTCCTCTACTGGTGGACCGTTCGCTCTGTCACATATCTCGTGGCGACTGTACGAACGCCCCGATCTCTTACTTGAGCAGCCCGATCAACTGATAGACCGGCCGGGGGGGTTGGCCTTTGCCGGCTGCGCGTCGTCCGCCCACGCGTCGCAACCACCGTGCGGAGCGTAGTGACAGGCAGCACCAGCACGAGCGACTTGGCGCCATTCGATGCTGTCACCCATATCGGCGAGAAGTCCCTCTGGGTCAGCCTGCGAGTGGTCATCGCAGCGCTCGATTAGCCACACACCAGAGCGACCTGCACTGTCTTCCAGCACCGATTGTGTCGGATGCCGGCGGCGGAAGCGACTGCCCGGTACCGCCGGGACCGTGACGCACGATCGACTTCGCAGTTCGCTGAGATGGTTCGACCGATGCACCGATGACTTCTTGACGACGGCGGGGGCGGCTCGGAGATACACCGTCGTGCTAGTTCGCTTCCAAATTGTCGACGGTTGTCCGGAGGGCTGCGGCGGTTGCGTCGATGTCGTGGCAGGTGTGCTCGTGTGGGAGCAGCGGCCGAAGCCAGATCCGCCATGGCGTGGAGTTGACCTCATACACGGCGACGCCGACGGTGCCTTCCGGTGTGATCGAGAGCCGTGCTCCGAACGTCGCGATTGTCTCACCGTTCAACACCGCGCAGCGCTCACCGAACGGCCCGTCCGTTGGCAGTGTCGCCGGGTCAGGGCCCAACCAGTCCGAACGCGCCGGTGGCCCCGAGCTGTGTGGTGGCGCAGCGAGCAGCGCCCACCCGGTGGGCGCCTCAACGGATGTCGTGGTGAGGAAGCGTTGAAGGAGTTCGCTCAACTGCCGGACGCGTTCGGCTTGGTCGTTGAAGCCAGGCGGTGAACCGCTGCATCCCATCGGGCTGGCGAGCATCCACGTCGTCAGTCGGCTCGTGGTCCCGTCGAAGCGGCCGAGGGCGATGTCCTCGCCTTCACTGACGTAGCACCCTGCGCTCTGGTCCGTACCGCGGAGCATCCCGAGCCCGGTGACCGAAGCGCGCAGGTCTGCGAGTTGGGGTGCTGTCAGACGGCCGGAGCGCACGACCAGTTCGACACTGGCGGCGCTTCCGGGAAGGTCCCCACGACGGTTCAGTTCAGACGCAACGATGGTGCCGTCGGCGTAGACCGCCATCGCCGGGTATGCCGGCGGTCGTTGATGAAAGCAGGCCCCGTAACACAATGACTGCCACACGAACACGGGCGTGTTGAAAGCCGCCGAGGCGCCCGGCCCGCTCGTCGAGTTTTCGTTGCGGTCCGTCGCTGTCAGCACCGTGGAACTCGCTGCCACGAGGCTCGAACTACTCGAGACGTCAGCTGCCGTCGAGGTAGTGGCAGGTGCGAGTGTGCTTGTAGGCGTCGGGATCGAGGCCGCGCCGGTTGTGGTGCCGAGGACTGAGGCTGGAGTCGTTGCCGCGTGGGCAGCGGCCGTCTGAGATGAACGTGCTGTCAAGCCAGCGGACGCGCACCCTGCCGATGTGAACACGATCAGAGCGGCAGTGGCCAGAATCCTCATACTTGTCTGACGGCGTTCAGCCCGTTTCCGTTCCCGTTCAATCGCGCATCGCCGGTGCGCCCAAAGACGAGACTTACACAGGTCCTCGACCGCCGCTACGGAACCGACATCCTTCCGTGGCAGAGGTGTTCCGAACGAGGCAACCCAGGAGTGTCCGGCATCGCCGGTTCCATGGGCACCGCCGTCGACGGGCTCTACAGATCTGGCGGAGGGTCATAGCGGCGGTACATCGTCGTCGGGATCGGCGAGGAGCACCTCGACGGATGCGAGCGAGATGAGCGCTGCGATGCAAGCGTTGCTCGCTGCGACGTATGTCGAGTATCCGTCGATGTCGGTGCGGACGCACCACGATCGGTCTTCCGGCCACCAAAGCGTCGGCGCCTGGCCCATCGGCAGCGTGAG
>JANXUF010000024.1 GCA_025356335.1 Actinomycetes bacterium | reverse complement strand
GAGCGTAGATCGACGGGCAGCCCAGGCCGCCGATTCTCAGCAAACGTTTATGCTCGGCTCAGGCTGTGCCGAGGCTTCCCAGCGATCCTCGCGACCCAGGGAGAGGATCCGAATGCAGGCCTTGATTGTCGATGACGAGCGTTCCGTTCGGGATGCGATCTCACGCGCACTCCGGTCCGAAGGGTATCGAGTCCACGTTGCCGCGTCGGGAGGAGATGCTCTCGGATTTCTCGCCGACCAGTCGCCCGATGTCATCATTCTCGATGTCGGCATGGCCGGTCTCGACGGACTCGAGACGTGTCGGCTGATCAGGTCGAAGGGCGACGAGGTCCCGATTCTCATGCTCACGGCTCGCTCCGGCGTCTCCGACCGCGTCGCCGGACTCGACGCAGGGGCCGACGACTATCTCGTCAAACCGTTCGCGCTGGAAGAACTCCTTGCCAGGCTGCGCGCACTCTTGCGCCGACACGCACCCGCGTGCCCTCCGAATCCACCCGCCTCACCTACTGCGACGTCTCCCTCGATCCCGTCACTCGCCAAGTGATGGTCTGTGACTTAGGGTCCGTGTCTGTATTAGTCGCGCGGGTTAGTCTGGTGGTGTGGAGCTGAGTGAGGAGGGTTTGGCGGGGTTCTTCTCGGTGACGTTTGTGTTGTTGGATGAGCGGCAGCGGCGGTTGCAGGCTGCGGCGATGGTGGAGGCGTTGGGTCGGGGCGGTCAGGCTCGGGTGGCGGAAGCGGCGGGGATGTCGCGTAACACGTTGATCACGGGTGCTGGTGAGCTCGCTGGCGGGGCGGGCCCGTCGCAACGGGTGCGCCGTCCGGGCGGCGGCCGGAAGAAGGCGGTCGATCTCGACCCGGAGATGCTGGTCGTTTTGGACTCGCTGGTCGAGCCCGAGTCGCGGGGTGATCCGATGTCGCCGTTGCGGTGGACGGCGAAGTCGACCAGGACATTGGCGGCGGAGCTGACTCGATTGGGTCATCAGGCCGGGGCGTCGCTGGTGGGCCGGATGTTGCATTACATGGGGTACAGCTTGCAGGCCAACGCAAAGGTGACCGAGGGTGCCCAGCACCCCGATCGCGACGCCCAGTTCGAGTACATCAACAGCCAGGCCGGTGAGCATCTCCAGGCAGCACAACCGGTGATCAGTGTTGACTGCAAGAAGAAAGAACTGGTCGGCGACTACGCCAACGGTGGTGCCGAGTGGGAACCAGAAGGCGACCCGACCCGGGTCGGTGTGCATGATTTCCCTGATCCGGAGATGCCCAAAGCCGTCCCTTACGGCGTGTACGACATCGGCGGGAACGAGGGCTGGGTCAATGTCGGCGACGATCACGACACCCCGGCGTTCGCGGTTGCGTCGATCGCCAGATGGTGGGAACGGATGGGCCGGGCCCGTTACCCGGACGCGACCAGGTTGATGATCACCGCCGATGCCGGCGGATCGAACAGCTACCGCAGCCGGATGTTCAAAGCCGAGCTGGCCACCCTCGCGGCCACGACCGGACTATCCATCACCGTCTGCCATATGCCACCCGGGACCTCGAAGTGGAACAAGATCGAGCACCGCCTGTTCTCCTGCATCTCGATGAACTGGCGAGGCAGACCCCTGACCACCTACCGCACGATCGTCGAGCTGATCGCCGCGACCACCACTGCCACCGGGCTACGTGTCGAGGCCGACCTCGACGAGGGCTACTACCCGACCGGGCAGAAGATCTCCGAACGAGACTTCCGAGCACTCCCCGTCACCCGCCACGAATTCCACGGCGACTGGAACTACACGATCGCCCCACCGTAACCGCTCACGTTATTACGGCACGATCCCTAATGCCTCAAAGGTGGGGACACGACAACAGCCGAGTTGGCTGCACATCAGCGCCTGCCGTCCCGCCGAGCACTCCGCTCGCCGCGAGAGGTCATCTCCGAGACTGAGAGTGGTCGAGTTGACTGCGAAATCAGGGGCTGCGATACTCGCGTTTTAACGCATAGGGGGATCCGCAATGAAGCATCGTACGGTCGCCGTTTTGTTCAGTGTGGCAATGTTGGCGGTGCTCTTGCCGACAACGCAGACATCGGCTTCGCCGGGCCGAGACGAGGCGGATCCTGCGGCTCACGGTCTGGTCCACGTCAGGGGCGCAAAGACCGCCAACACTCGCCGGTCCCCGAACATGACCTACCACAACGGCAAGATCATGACGACTGCCGTCAGTAGAGCGATCTTCTGGGGTCCTTCGTGGACGAACAGCGCTTTCGTCGGCGACAAGATCACCGGCCTCGACTCGTGGTACACGGGCCACAGCGGCTCGAACTATGCGAAGACCGTGGATGAGTACACCGCCGGCGCCACGAGGGTCGGCGACACGCTCACCCATCAGGGCTACGTCATCGACCCGTCGACGGCATCCGGTGGTGGCAGCACGACCACGATCTTCGCCGAGGTCATGACGCTCGTCAACGCAGGGAAGATCACGCTCGACCCACTTGGGAACAGCTACATCCCCGTTTACACCGATGTGCCGCGCGGCAGTGCAGGATATTGCGCGTGGCACTCGTCGGGGACAACGAGCACCGGCGTACCCGTGCAGTTCGCCTTCTTCTTCAACCTTGACGGCGACCCAGGCTGCGACCCTCAGGACTCCACGACAGGTCACAGCCAAGGTTTAGCGGCGCTCGCCAACGTCACAGCACACGAGTTGTCCGAGGCTCGGTCAGACCCGAGTTCTCCCGGAGCGTGGTACGACTCCTCCGGCAGCGAGAATGGGGACAAGTGCGCATGGACGTTCCACGTGCCTTCGGTAGGGTTCCCGAATGCGACGAGCTGGAAGCTCCAGGGTGAATGGAGCAACACTGCGTACACCCAGGGAACCGGCTACGCCAACTCCTCAGGGCAAAAAGGCTGCGTCGACGGACATTGATCACTCACCACCTGGGAATGCGTGACTACCGCGCGTTCTGTCGGCAACCCAGCAGCGGCACTGCGGATTCTCGCCGCCTCGCTTCGCATATTGGTGTGGATTCTCGCGCCGGGGGAAATCAGATCGTGGTCGCTTTCTTTCGGAATTGCCGCCTCGTAGGAGTGGGCATCTCCCCGTGGGGCGGACGGCGGGTTATGACGCTTGACGGTAGTGCTGTTCCCAGGTGGTGGGTGGGATGTGATCGAGGCTCGAGAGCAGTCTGGTCGACTTATTTTATACCAGTTGATCCAGCGGAAGATCTTCTGTCGGGCTTCGGCGCGGGTCGCGATCGTTCGGCCTTGGAGGCATTCGCGTTTGAGTGATACCCAGAACGACTCGGCAACCGAGTTGTCCCAGCAGAGTCGTTGGAGATCGCCGGGGTCAAACTGGACTCGGTGGTGTCGGATGTCCTCGGTAAGCCAGCACGACGAATGTTGGAGGCGTTGATCACGGGTGAGCGTGATGTGGAGGTGATCGCCGAGATGGCTCTGACTCGGATGCGACCCAAGATCCCGGAGTTGCAGTTGGCGTTGGAAAGCCGTTTCGATGATCACAACGCGTCCATGGTGCCGATGCATTTCACGCACATCGATCACCTCAGTGCAGCCATCGATCGGCTCGACCGGCAGGTGGAGCGCGAGCTCACCCCTCTCGTTGAACAGGTCGGGCGGTTGTGCACGATGCCTGGGATCGGTCAACGCACCGCCGTGGTCGTGATCGCCGAGATCGGTGTCGACAATGTCCCGGTTCCCGACTGCTGGCCATCTGGCGTCGTGGGCCGGGTTGTGTCCTGGTCATCACGAGTCCTGAAGCGCCCTGGGTCTGATGGAGACTCGGGGCGCTTCATTTCTCTCGAACCAGCAGCCTGAACACCACCGTCATGATCGGGCTACGCCCGAGCGGGGGGGCCGCCGCCCCACACCCCGCGCGCCGCCACACGCGAACACGGAAGGGATTCTCGTGTCAGAGGCTGCTGTCGAGTTGGGGATCCCTGAAGGCACGGTGAAGTCCCGGATCCGCCGGGGCATTGTCCATCTTCGTGACGAATTGAGAGACCTGCTGTGAAAGCTGTTGGGTGATCCCGTCGACTCGACCCGAACGGATCGGTGTCTTGTCCCGTCTGACGACTACCCA
>JANXUF010000155.1 GCA_025356335.1 Actinomycetes bacterium | reverse complement strand
CGTTCAAGGCGACCCGGTGTTCATGCGCCGAGTCAACGGCTGGTTCACCATCTTCTGGATCATGATGATCCCCATCTCCATCGCTCTCGGGTTGCTGTCAAGCGTCGCCTACGTTTCGGCATTGTCGCTGTGGGCGCTCGTGTCAGGACACTGGTCCGCATGGCAAGCAGCCCGCGTCGAAGTCGCCCAACAAACCGAAGCACAAAAACTTGAACAAGACCCGATCGAACAACGAGTCGTCAACGAAGTGCTCAAACAGACCAACCTCTCGCCAAGCAACGGATCCACCCACGTCGAGCCCGTCGACAACTCGATCGTTGATGTCGCCGCTCGTCTCGACGCCATCGCCGAGCAGCTCGCTGACCTGCAGACCAGAAAATCGGCAAGCGCTCTCGCCTGACCGGTGGGAAATGGCAGTTCCACCGACCCAGACCGTCAGCGGAGTGAAACGACACATAGCGAGATCGATCGAGGTGAACGCCGGTTGTGTCTTCCTGGCAGGAATGGGCGCGGTTGACGACGGTCAATTCGCAGTCCATGCCTGGGATGTGCTTGTGGCGGCGAGCTTCAGCAAGTAACCGGCAGCCATCCGGTCGGTGGTGAGCGGGGTTTGCGCGTCTAGCGCTGACGTCAGGTGGACACGTGGTTTATAGCCGTGACGACGGTTTCGATGAGCCGACGCCAATCGCCGCCCTTGGCTACTTGCGGAGGACGAAGGTGCCTCCTTCGCAAGCCGCAGGTCTGTCGTACCGCTGTGGCGGCTCGGTCAACGTCGGTGGGTCCAAGTCATGGCACTATTCGACGCAGGAACTCGTCGAATAGGGGCACGGTGAAGGCCGTGTCACCGTGGGCCGGGCTGTAGATCATGCCTTTCGAGATGAGCGCGCTCCGTCGCGGGGCGACCGATTCAACTCGCACTCCGAGTTCGGCTGCGACGTCGCCGGATCGATGTGGCCCGACGCCGAGTTCTGCCATCGCCCGCAGATACTTCTTCTCTGCTGGCGTGAGGCGGTCGAAACGCACGCGGAAAAAGTTGTTGTCAAGGTGTTGGACGACTGCTGGTGTGATGTCGTCGACGGTGCGGCGGTCGATGAGGGATGAACGAGCCGCGTTCCACACGTGATAGCCCCACTCCTGCAGGAAGTACGGGTAGCCGTGGGCTTGTTCGATGATCGCGTCGATGGCTTCGTCGGTGAACTCGATGTGTTGACTGGCTGCGGGAACGAGGATGGCGTCACGCGCGTCGCGGCGGTCGAGCTGGCCGATCTGGGGAAACTCGAACAGGCGCTCTGCGTATGACTTTGCTTCGCCTGCCAGCGCCGGGAGTTGCGGTAACCCTGCGCCGACCAGCACCACTGGGAGATCTTGCTGGGTTGTGCGGTGGATCGCAGTGATCAGCGCGGCGAGCTCGTCTTCGTGCAGGTACTGCATCTCATCGATGGCGAGCAGCAGTCCGCTCCCTCGTTCTTGTGATGCCTCGCCCGTGGCGATCAACAAGTCGGTCAGATCGTCGGCGAGATTGCCGCTGTCGGCTTCGCCGCGCAGCGCGTCGACGTCGATCGACAGACGCGCCCCGTCGGGCAGCTGCAGGGAGAACGTTTTCAAGATCCGCATCGCGCGCAGCACCTTGGTGGTTTTACGGTTGGTGTCGTGGACGATCAGGATCTTGCGCAGCCGGTTGGCGAGCAGCACACGGAAGTCCCCCGTCTCTGGGGCTTCAATGAATCCGACCATCAACGCCTCCTGCTCGGCGATCTCGGCGAACCGGTTGAGTAACACTGTCTTGCCGACGCCACGCAACCCGATCGGGATCATGCTCTTGCCAGGATGACCGGCCATCGCCCGCCGGACGGTGACACCAAAGTGATCGATCAGCGCGTCGCGCCCAAGCAGAGCCGGGGGGCGGGTGCCTGCGCCGGGACGGTACGGGTTGCGCAACTCATCCATATCAACAGACCTTACCCACACTTATCCGTCTTATGTCGTGAGGGTTAAGGTCGGTACAAATACTTTGACGGGTCGTCGACGTGTTGTTCTACATGCTTACGAGACGCGCGGACGCCCAACTGGTTCAACGTCCCGCCATCGTTCGTACTCGCCGCGATCGGCAGGAGTCGGAGAGGCGGGAAGCGGGGTTGGCATCGGTCATCGCTCGATTTTACCTGAGCGTTCAAGTAGTGTCCGCTCGTGGACCGTGAACGAGCGATGACGACCATCCACCGGCGATTCGCGAACGCGGAGGCGGAGCTTGCGAACGGCTTCGCGGAGCACGCCACGATGGGCGCCGAGGCGATGCTCACGCTCGGGCTCGACCCGGCTGCCGTGCTTAAGTGGGCCGACCGCCACCACCCCGTGCCTGTCGCTGACGGGTCCCCCCTCGACGTCGCCCGCGAGGAGATCGCCAGCGAGCTCGCCGACGGGGACTGGGCGTCGGTGCTGCGCCACCATGTCGCGCCGCGGGCCGGGCGGCTCGATGCCCACCTGTTCCACGGCCTGATCCGCATCGCCCACGCGACGCGAGCGCTCCAATATCACGACGATCCCGACGCCCGCATCGAGCTCGCTACCGGCCTGGCCGCTTGGACCGTCTGGGCCGGCGACGAGCACGAGGTCACACGTTCGACGGCTGCCGACCCACTGGCCGAAATTCTCGAGATGGCCCGGAGGGGAGCTGGAGCGTTCGTGTCGTCACCATCGATCTTCACACTCCACGCGGTCACCGCACCGATGGCGTACCTGCTCGTCGCCGACCATCTCGATGCCGACACGCACGCCGTCGCAGCAGCGGTCTTCGCCCGCATTCACCGACGCCACCCCGTGCCACCAGTCCGCACCGACTACTCAGCGGCGCCCACCGCGGCAGAGCTGGCGGACCTGACGCGACGATGGGACGCACACCCGGCCAAGCTGGTCGAGGCGGCGCTTCGGGGTCTCGCCCTCAGCGGTGATGCCGTTTTCTCAGACGCGGTCGCGACGATGATCGTCTGATGGCCTCCAGTGACGCGCGGTGGCTCGATCCGGACGAGATGTCAGCCTGGGTGAACCTCATCAAGCTGGCCTAGCGCATCGTCACACTCAGCGACGGCGAGCTGCGCCGCACCAGCGCGATCACCGGCCGCGACTACGAGCTGCTGCACCACCTCTCCTCATCGGACGACGGGTGGCGTGTGAACGAACTCGCCGACATGATCGACGACACCTCGAGCTGCGTCACCCACCGCGTCAACCGACTCGTGACTGCCGGCTTCGTCCACAAACAACCCGACCCGGTCGATCTCCGGGCCCGACGCGTCGTACTCACCCGGGCGGGCCGCAGGCTGCTCGAGCGGACAGCGCCGGAGCACGTCGCCCGCGTGCGACGGTGGATCATCGACCCACTCGGCTGCCCCGACCTCGTCGAGCTCGCTCGCATCACCGGCCTGCTCAACCAGCACCTGCGAACAATCGCCCCGCCGGCCGATTGACACCCGTCGCCCGACGCGTACTTCGCAGTCGAATTCCTTACGGGGTCGGACGTCAGAACCCCAGGCATCCGCGTGTGTGATCTCAGCCTTAGAGCGAGGGCTGGAGGGGAGCCATGGCGCCGGTGCGGATGCGCCTAGGCGTTGTCGAGCGGTGGCCTGGCCGACATCGTGAACGGGCCGTCGGGCATGATCGGCTCGTTGGGCGGCGGCCCGGAATACCACAACAGTTCGGCGCCGGCAGGTTCGTGGGCTCGGCCGTTGTCGATGCGCGCCGATGATTGGCTGCTGGAGCGTTGGTGCGGATCTGGCGGCAGCGCTGGTTTGCACGTTGTGTCGATCGCATCCGACCCGATAGTCGATTCGGCGCGACCGCAGCGCGGCATGCACCGAATAGGCCACCGAACGGCACGTAGATCTTGCTGTTGATGAGGCTGAGAGCCGCACGTTGCTGCTCGACTGCTGGACTTAAAACCTGGTGGATCGATCGGGTGTCGCCACAATGCTGCTGACGTGCCATGCGTTGACAGGGCAAATGCATACGCATACGCTCGACGGCAATGATCACATTCTTGAAGTCGGCTGTTCCCGTCGCCACCGTCGCCGCAGGGCGCGAACGGGTCTCCGAGACCGTGCGCTCGGTCATCGCCGACATCCGTAGTCGCGGCGACGCCGCAGTTCGTGAGTACTCTGAGCGGTTCGACCGCTGGTCGCCGGAGTCGTTCCTGCTCGACGCTGAGGAGATCGAGCGGATCATCGCCGGTGTACCACAACAGGTGATCGACGACATCGCCACGGTGCAAGCCAACGTCCGCCGCTTCGCCCAGTTGCAGCGCGACTCGCTGACCGAGTTCGAGGTCGAGATGGCGCCCGGCGTGCACCTTGGGCAGAAGCACATTCCGATCACAGCGACCGGCGCGTACGTGCCCGGCGGCCGCTACCCGTTGACCGCCTCCGCGCACATGACGATCGTCACGGCGAAGGTGGCAGGCGTTCCGCGGGTCGCTGCCTGCACCCCGCCGATCCGCGGCGAGATCCCAGCGGCGACCGTCGCAGCGATGTCGATGGCCGGCGCCGACGAGATCTATCTCCTCGGCGGCATCCAGGCGGTGGTCGCCCTGGCCCTCGGCACGGAGACGATCGGCCGAGTCAACCTCCTCGCTGGCCCGGGCAATGCCTTCGTCGCAGAGGCCAAGCGTCAACTCTTCGGCGAAGTCGGCATCGACCTCTTCGCCGGTCCGACGGAGATTCTTGTCATCGCCGACGAGCAGGCCGATCCCTTCATTGTCGCCGTCGATCTGCTCAGCCAGGCCGAGCACGGCCCCGACTCCCCGGCGATCCTCGTGACGACGAGCGAGCGTGTCGCCCGTGAGTCGATGGCTCATATCGAGGCGATACTTCCCGACATGCCGACGAACGACATGGCGGGACCGGCGTGGCGCGACCACGGCCAGGTCCTCGTCGTCAACGACATCATCGAAGCGTTCGCCGTCGCCGACTCGTTCGCTTTCGAGCACGTCGAGGTATTGACTCGCGAGCCGCGCTTGGCGTTGACAGCGATGCACGACTATGGCGCTCTCTTCCTCGGCGAGGGGACATGCGTGTCCTATGGTGACAAAGTCATCGGCACCAACCACGTGTTGCCGACACGCGGCAGCGCACGGTTCACCGGCGGCTTGTGGGTGGGGAAATACCTGAAGACCGTGACGTATCAGGAAGTGACCAACCCCGCGTCGACCGCTGATCTCGGCGAGCTGTGCGGGAGGGCGTCGCGCGTCGAACTGTTCGAAGGCCACGCGCGTTCCGGCGATGTGCGCGCCGCCAAGTTCGGCTCATTCGAATGTGCGTGGAGCGACCACGACTTCGCCAGGGTCGCAGCAGGTGACTGAGGCGGGAAGCCGACTGGCCGGTCGGACGGCGCTCGTATCCGGAGGCGGCAACGGCCTCGGCAGAGCGATCTCCCTGGCGCTCGGCGCCCAAGGTGTTCGTGTCGTCCTCACCGGTCGGACCTGGGCGACGCTGGAGGAGACGAAGAGGCTTGCGGAGGCGGCTGGTGCTTCGACCCGAACCGCGGTCGTCGATGTCGCCGACCCCGCTTCGGTCGGTGCATTGCGCGACGAACTCGCTGACGAGTCGATCTCGATCCTCGTCAATAACGCTGGTGTCGCCGGTCCTGTCGCCGCGTTGATCGACATCGAGCCGCATGAATGGGATGACGTCTTCGCCGTCAACGTGCGCGGCATGTATTTGATGTGCCGGGCGTTCTTGCCGCCGATGATTTCCAGGGGCGCAGGCGACGTGATCAACCTCGCTTCGGTCAGCGGCAAGCGACCGCTCGCCAGGCGGACGCCCTACGCAGCTTCGAAGATGGCGGTGATCGGTCTGACGACGACGCTCGCCGCCGAGGTCGGTCCGCTCGGGATCAGCGTCAACAGCCTCTCGCCTGGGCCCGTGCGCGGGCCGAGGATGGACCACAATTTTCGTCTCGAAGCGGAACGCCTCGGCATCACCGTCGAGGCGGCGACGGAGGCGTTCGTTTCGCGGGCGCTGCTCGGCCGACTCGTCGAAGAGGACGAGGTCGGGCAGGCGGTCGTTTCGATGCTCAACATGCCGGGTCTGCACGCAGCGGACATTGACCTGTCGGCGGGTATGGTCGCCCGGTGACGGCGACCCCGGCGGTGTCCTTCGAGCGGCGGGTCGCCAACGGGGATTCGCTGCGGGGGTTGTTGGTGCGGCTTCCCGTCGGTGATCGCATTCTCGCCGCCTTGAACGGCAGATTCAGCTTTGTCGTCGTCGACCTCGTCAACGGGCCGTACAGCGAAGTTGATATCGCCGGGCTCGTCGATCTAGCCCGCGGACAGGGTCTCGCCGTCATCGCCTCTGTCGACGCCTCATCGGGTCCGCCAGTCGTCGGACGCTTGCGCCGCCTGGGCGTCGAGGGGGTCGTTCGCGACGGATCGGTTCACGTGACGATCGGCGGACGCGAGACGGTCCGTGCGCTCCAGGTCGTCCACTCGCTCGGGCAGTTGCGTCGGCTCCTGGCGAACGGCGCCCCTTTGGTCGCCGTCGACATGGATGCGGCCTGGGCCGCGATGCTTGTCTCGTTCGCCGAAGAAGCGGTCTCGCCGCCGGAACGCGAGGCGCTCGTGATGCTGCCGGGCATGCTCGGCGACGCACGGGTTTTCGACGGCGTCGCCGAGGCACTCTCGGCACTCGACCGCCATGCCGCCTGCCGGCCGCAGCGCATCGATCTCGACGACACGATCGCCGGGATTGCGGACAGTGTTCTGGTGATGTCGCCGCAACGGTTCGCAGTCGTCGGACATTCGCTCGGGGCGATTGTCGCCCTCGAGGTCTATCGTCGTGCCCCGTTGCGCGTCACGCGGCTGGCGCTGTTGAATGCCAGTCCCCGAGCTGCCTCGGCTGCCCAGCTGGCGGCATGGACGACGCTCGAAGAGCGGACAGAGCGCGGCGACTTCTCGACGATTGTCGTGGAGCAGGCGGCGATCAACGTCGGTCAAGAAGGCGAACAGCGACTTATCGATTTGTGGGCGGATATGGCGAGGAGAGTCGGCCCCCAGGGTTTCATCCGGCAGCTCAACGCCCAGGCTTCTCGACCGGACAGCCGGCCCGTCCTCGGCGACATCGATGTGCCAGTGCTCGTCTTGAGCGGCAGTGCTGACGACGTGTGTCCGGTGGAACTGCAGGCCGAACTCGCATGTGGGATCAGCGCTGGCGGTGGCACGGTTATCCACGAGACGATCGAAGGCGCAGGACACATGAGCCCGCTCGACCATCCCGCCGAAGTCGCTGCCCACCTAAATACGTGGCTGAGGCCGCGCACGACGGAGTAGCGACGCACCGCTCAGGTCATCAACGTCGCGTCTTCTGCACGAAGTGCGGTTCGTCAGCGCTGTCGAGCAGCATCTCCTGAGCGAGCCTGGCGATCTCGCGGGTCGCCGGTGACAGCACGGTGCCCTCTTTCTGCACGAGGGCGATCGTGTCCCACAGTGGCTCCTCGAACGGCACGGTCGCAACATTCGGCGGACAGAGGGAGCTCGCGGCGACCGCACTGGCAATGATGGTGTCGCCGACGCCGAGTGACACGAGGTTGAGCGCCAACTCGACGTGTTCGACCTCGATCATCGCCTCGAGGCGCAGTCCTGCCAGCTTCGCCCGTTCTGCGAGTTGACGCCGTGTCGGGTCGCTCCAGCCGTAGTGCGCGTCGTAGAGGATCAGCGGCGCTCGAGAGAACGCCGCCGTCGTCATCGGCGTCGTGAGATGGGAGGGGTCGGCGCTGGCGTACATGACCTGGTCGCGGAGCAGCGGCGTCACTCGGAAGCCCTGATCATCGATCGGCAGGACGACGAGTCCGGCCTCCAGTTCGCCAGCGGACACCGCCAGGGCGACCTCGACCGAGTTGAGGCCGACAAGCCGGACCTGGACCTTCGGGTAGCGGCGATGGAACTCTTGGATTAACTCAGACAAGCGATAATGATCGGCGTTGCGCAGCAGCCCGAATGTCGCCACGCCGCCGCCGAGTGATCGCAGGGAGCGCAGCGCCCGGCTGCCACCGTCGACCGCTGCGACCGCCTGCTCGGCGAACGGCAGCAGCTCTGTTCCAGCCGCCGTCAGCACGAGGCGGCGAGCGCCGCGTTTGAACAGGCTGACGCCGTATTCATCCTCGAGGCGTCGGATCGACTCCGAAACCGAGGCCTGAGCGATGGCCATTTCGTACGCCGCAGCGGTGAATGAACCGCTGCGAGCCGCGTAAACAAATGCTCTGAGCTGGGAGAGGGTCGGCGTCATAGGCTGAGCCTAGGGCAAACGCAGGGATACGGGGTGTTGACCTAGGAATACGCATGCATTATGGTTTGCGCATGCATTTCACCGCACGCTGCATGGCGGATCTCGACGGTTCGTTTCGCCTGCTGAAGACGCCGGAGTTCTCCGGTCCCCCGGCCCAACGCGACCCGGCGGTGATCGCCACGGTGACCGAAATGCTGCGTACGATCGAAACCGGCGGCATGGATGCAGTGCTGCGCTACGCCAAGCAACTCGACCACTGGGAGTCACCGAAGGTCGAGCTCGACCAAGCGATGATCGCCAAAAGCGGAGACGATCTCGACCCGGCACTACGGCAGGCGCTCGAGCTCGGCGTCGAACGCACGCAGAAGTTCGCCACCGAACAGCGCAACCGTCTCACCGACTTCGAGACCGAACTCGCCCCTGGCGTCCACGCCGGTCACCGCTACATCCCCGTAGCCCGGGTCGGCGCCTACCTGCCGGCCGGCCGCTTCCCGATCCTCGCCAGCGCCTTCATGACCGTCGGCGTCGCGAAAGCGGCGGGTGTCCCGACCGTGCTCGCGTGTACTCCGCCGCAGCCTGACGGCGCACCGAACCCGGCGGTGCTGTACTCGGCATACCTCTCCGGCGCCGATCGCGTCTATGTCCTCGGGGGTGTCCAAGCGTTGGCGGCGATGGCTTTCGGTCTGCTCGGCGAACGCCCAGTCGATATGCTCGTCGGCGCTGGCAACGCCTTCGTCGCCGAAGCGAAGCGGCAACTATTCGGCAAGGTATCGATCGACCTCCTCGCCGGCCCTTCGGAGGTCGCTGTGATCGCCGACGACACCGCCGACCCGGCTGTCGTCGCTGCCGATCTCCTCGGCCAGGCAGAACACGGACCCGACTCGCCGGCGGCACTCATCACGACGTCGGAAGCGATCGGACATGGCGTCATCGCCGAAATCGAGCGGCAGCTGGCAACGTTGTCGACCCGCTCGATCGCCGAGCCCGCATGGCGCAACTACGGCTCTGTCACGTGGGCCGCCGACAAAGATACCGCCGCCGAGTTGATGGACGACCTCGCTCCGGAACACCTCGAGATCATCACGGCGGACGACGAGTTCTACTTCGGCACCCTGCGCAACTACGGTTCGATCTTCGTCGGAGCGTGGAGCACCGTTGCCTACTCCGACAAAGGCATGGCCGGGACGAACCACGTACTGCCGACGGCAGGCGGGGCGCGGCATTCCGCAGGGCTGTCGGTCTCGCGCTTCCTCAAACCGCTGACCTTCCAGCGCGTCGACCGTTCCGCGACGCCGTTGCTCGCCAAAGCCGTCGACGCCATCGCCTCCTATGAAGGCATGGAGGCCCACCGCAAGACGGCGACGATGCGACTCAGCACCTACGAAGCTCACGATTGACCGATCCACACACGAGCCTCGCTCGGCGAGACTCCGGCGCCGGGGGGCACCACCGATGACCACAACAGACATCTCGAGGGGGACAGCCAGATGACAGTGCTGCTCGAAGCGATCGGTATCTGTAAGAACTACGGCCACGTCGAAGTCCTCAGGGAAGTCGACTTCGTCGTCAACGCCGGAGAGGTCACTGCGCTGATCGGGGACAACGGCGCCGGCAAGAGCACGCTCGTCAAAATCCTCTCCGGGGCGACCAACCGTGACCGTGGCACGATCCTCCTCGACGGCAAGCCGATCACGATGTCGTCGCCGACCGACGCCCGCAACCTCGGGATCGAAACGGTCTACCAAGACCTCGCTCTGGCTCCCGAGCTCGGTCCCGCCGAGAACACCTTCGCTGGTCGAGAGATCCTCAAGAAGGGATTCCTCGGCAAGCTCGGTGTGCTCGACAAGGAAGCAATGCGCCAACGCGCCGCTGACGCCTTCACGTCGATGGGGACCGACGTCAAGGATCTCGACGCCCCGATCGCGGCGTTGTCCGGCGGGCAAAAGCAGAGCGTCGCCATCTGCCGTTCGGTGATGTGGGCCAACAAGGTGATCTTCATGGACGAACCAACGGCGGCGCTCGGCGTGCGCCAGACCGGCAAGGTTCTGGAACTCGTCAGGCGCGTCGCTGATCGCGGTATCGCCGTCGTGTTGATCAGTCACAATATGCCGGAGGTACTCGAGGTCGCCGACAGCATCCAGGTGCTGCGCCTCGGCAAACGCGTCGCCGAATATCGAAACGAAGGGACAACCGTCGCCCAATTGGTCGGCGCAATGACCGGTGCCCTTGATGTCAGCCCCAACCCATCCACTGCGCCCGTCGACGGGGGAGCATCGTGAGCCACGTCGACGACGCCCCTTCCACCCCGACGTCCACTTCGACACCGACGGCATCGTCGCAGTCCCGGGCGCGCCACGCCGCTTCCGTGAGCATGGACCCGTCAGCGGCTTCGGTGCTCCCGCCTCGACGTCCGGCATGGCGACGGGCGATCGCAACGTCGCCGTTCTATATGGGCTGCGTGCTCGCAGCGATGATCGTCGTGTTCTCGGTGCTCAAGTTCCACGAGTTCGACACCGTCGCCAACGTCCGCAACATCACTCTCGACGTGGCGATGCTGCAGATCATGGCAGTCGGCATGACGTTCGTCATTGTCATGGGCGGCTTCGACATCTCGATCAGTTCGATCCTCGTGTTCTCCGGTGTCGTCGCCGCCAAGACGATGCAGCACATGCCGGACAACTGGGGGACTGTCATTGTCGGCCTCGTCGTTTGTGTGCTCTCTGGGGTCGCATGGGGCGTGTTCAACGGCGTCTGCATCGCCAAGCTGAAGGTGCCACCGCTGATCACGACGCTCGGCACGCTCGGCGCAGCGCTCGGCGCAGCACAGCTGATCACCGACGGAGCCGACGTCCCAACGGTGCCGCGCACACTGTTCGCCGTCACCCGCAACCGGCCGTTCGGCCTGAGTTGGCTGGTGTGGATCGCCATCGCCATCACGATCGTCTTCGGGTTGCTGCTGGCCTACACCCGCTTCGGCAGGCACACCTACCTGATTGGATCGAACATCGAATCCGCACGCCGTGCCGGCATCAAGGTCGACCGTCACGTCGTCGCGATCTACGCGATCAACGGCGGTCTCGCCGGACTTGCCGGCATGGTGTCGCTCACCCGGTTCTCGACGACGACGATCTCTGGCCACGCCACCGATGCGCTGCAGGTCATCACCGGCGTCGTCCTCGGCGGCACGAGTGTCTTCGGCGGTATCGGCACGATTATCGGAACGTTGATCGGCATGTTCATCCCGGCGGTGTTGACGAACGGATTCGTTGTTCTCAATTTCCAGCCGTACGGCCAGCAGGTCGTCATCGGCGGCGTGCTTGTCGGCGCCGTATACCTCGATCAGTTGAAGCGTCGCCGCCGCGATCGTTCCTGACACCCTTCGGCAGCCGCCGTTTGCAAACAGCTACCCATTAACACCAACCCATCAACACCAATCCACCAACCATTCAGTCATCACCATCCGGGGAGAACCACCATGTCGTACCGTTCGAAATATTCGCTCATTGGAGCTGGGCTGCTGCTGACCGCCACTGCGGCAGCGTGCGGTTCCAGCTCGCCGACCACGAGCAAGGCGACCACCGCTGCTGGCGTCACCACTGGCGCAGCGACGACAACCGGCGCAGCGACGACAGCCGGCGCTGCGACGACGGCCGCGGGAACCGCTGCAGCCGGTACCACTGCCGGCACGACGGCGGGGACGAGTGCCGGAACGGCAGCTGCCGATATTGGCACGGCTCCGAAGGGTATGAAGATCGTCTACGTCCCAGGTCTCACCGGTAACCCGTTCTACAACACGGTCGCTTGTGGCGCTCAGACCGAGGCAAAAGCGCTGGGCATCGAATTCAGCTATCAGGGTTCCCCCGACTTCGATGTTGCCAAGCAGTCTGCCGTTGTCAGCGCGCTGACGGGTACGAAGCCGACGGCGATCATGATCTCGGTGACCGACCCGACGGCGATGATTCCGCCGTTGAAGGAAGCCAAGGACGCCGGTATCAAGCTCATCGGCATCGACGGTGACCTCTCGGATACCTCGATCCTGTCGACGAACATCCAGTCGGACAACCTCATCGGCGGCGCGTTGGCGGCGACCTCGCTGGTCAAGGCCGTCGGCGAAGACGTCGGTGGCGATGTCCTTGGCCTCAGCAACAACCCTGGCAGCCCGATCGGCGAGCAGCGCGAGAAGGGCTTCACCGACGAACTCGCCAAACATCCGAAGTTTCACTACCTCGGCACGCAGTTCACCAAGAACGCTCAGGCGACGGCAGCGACGATCACTTCGACAACCGCCGGCTCGAATGCCAAGCTGGTGGGCGTGTACTCGATGAACACCAACAACACCGAGGGCGCCGTCACCGGTCTTCGTGAGGCAGGCAAGACGTCCAAGCAGGTCAAGATCGTCGGTTACGACACCTCGGCTCCGATCCTTGCGGCCCTCAAGGCCGGCGATGTCACCGGTCTCGTCGTGCAGTACCCGTACGGTGCCGGCAAGCTCGGCGTCGACACGGCAGTTGCGCTGGCCAATGGCAAGTCCGTGCCGCGCAATCAGGCGACGAAGTTCGTCTTCGCCACGCCGGACAACCTCAACACGCCTGAAGTTCAGCAGTTCATCTACAAGTTGGACTGCGCCTGATGGATGACGAAGCAGAGATCGTAGAGCCCTCGACAACATCGTCGGGTCTCGTGCGGGCTGCTTCGTCCAAGACGCTGAAGGGGGCAGCGCCGATCGGCGTTGCCCCCTTCGGCGCGGGCGGGGCGCAACGCCATGCAACCAGCTCGGTCACACGGGAGATGCCGAAGGACTTCTCGATTGCCTTCGAGATCGGCAACGGCTCGACGAAACCGGGTGTCGAGCGCGGCCCGCGTCGTCAGTCGATGCGCGGGTTCGAGGACACCTATGTCGACATTGTCGACTACATCATCCGCATCACCCATCGCATCTGGGAAGACCAGGACGTCGGCTACATCTACGACACCTATGCGCCGTCGTGTCGCGTGTTCGACGATGGAGGGCCGCGCCATGGCATCGAGCAGATGGTCGCCGGCACGATCCAGCGCATCAATGCATTTCCGGAGATGCGCCACTACGCCGACGAGGTCATCTGGGCCGGCAACGACGAGCAGGGTTTCGTAACGTCTCATCGGGCGTTGAACATCGGCAACCACACCGGTCACTGGCGTTGGGGGCCGCCGACGGGCCGCAGGGTCAACAGCTGGGTGATTGCCAACTGCGTGATCGGCGACAACGAGATCTACGAGGAATGGGTCCTCTACAACCTCGCCGCGCAACTGTCGCAGCTCGGCATCAATGTCGCTGACGCCGCCCGCGCCCACGGCAATGCCGGCGCGCTGGCGCCATTGACGGACCGCGAGATGACCGAGGTCGAGCGTCTGCAGGGCGGCCAGAAGCCGTACGCGTACCCGGCGTTCCACGGTCGTGGGTTTGATGTCGAGCACTTCATCCGCGAACTGATGCACAACACGTTCAACCGGCGCGACCTCAGCGCCATCGATCGCGCGTATGCACAGAACGTTCGGTGGTACGGCACGACGAACCGCGCCGGCTATGGGCGTGGCGAGGTCAAGGCGATGGCCCGCAGCCTGCTGGCGACGTTCCCCGACCTCGGCATGCATGTCGACGAGGTCTATTGGATGGGCAACGATGAGGAGGGGTACCGCGTGTCGCTTCGATGGACCGCTATCGGGACCCATCGCGGCTGGTCGCTTTACGGTGATCCGACCGGACGCCGGGTGCATATCTGGTGCCTGCAGCAGTTGTACATCGAGGGCGGCAAGATCGTCGAGGACTGGATGCTGTTCAACGAGTTCGAGGTCATCGCCCAGCTGCTCAAGGACGATCCCGAGCCGCTGATCCCGTGACGGTCCCTGCATGACGAATTCGTTGCCGTTGTCGCCTGGTGCCCTCGTAAGGGTGAGTTGTTGCCAGCTCGCCCCGATGTTCGCGGATCTCATCGCCAACGTTGCGATGTCGACGTCGGCCGTGGGGTCGGCGATTGATGGCAAGGCGCGCCTCGTCGTGCTCCCGGAGTTGGTGACGTCCGGCTATGCTTTCGAAACCGCTGCCGAGGCCGAGGCGGTCGCCATCACCGCTCACCATCCCGTGTTCGCTTCCTGGGCCGAGCAAGCGGCGCGCAATGATGCAGTTGTCGTCGGCGGGTTCTGCGAACTCGGCGATGACGGCATCTACAACAGCGCAGCGGTCGTCGACGCCAGCGGCGTGCGCGCCGTGTACCGCAAGACCCATCTGTGGGATCGCGAGAAGTTGTGGTTCCGCGCCGGCAGCGCGCTGCCTCCGGTGGTCGACACGGCTATCGGACGAATCGGCGTCGCCATCTGTTACGACGTCGAGTTCCCCGAACTGACGCGCCATCTCGGGCTCGCCGGCGCCGACATCGTCGCCGTGCCGACGAACTGGCCGTTTCACGAACGGCCCGTCGGAGAACGGCCTGCGGAGGTCGTGCTGGCGATGGCTGCCGCTCGCGTCAACCGTATGGCGATCGCCTGCTGCGACCGCAGCGGTACCGAGCGCGGACAGCACTGGACCGAAGGGACGACGATCATCGGAAGCGACGGCTGGCCGTGCGCCGTCGCCGGAATCAGCGCACCCGCCAATGACCCGGCAGATTTTGCCGTTGCGACGGCCGACCTCGATCTCACCGCGGGTCGACGCAAGAGATTCACCGGTCTCGCCGACCTCTTCGCCGACCGCCGAACCGACCTCTACGGCCCCTGATCCCGTTTCCGCCGATGTTCTGGGTACAAAACCCGACGCAAGTGGCGGGAAATTGGACTCAGTTTGCTGGGGAGGTGGTGGCCATGCTGTGTTTGATGAGCGACCACGACGCGAGGTAGCCGTTGGCGTCGAGCCCGACGCCGGCTTCGCGTGCGGCTTCGGCGACGTCGCAGTGCCATTCGAGGTGGTTGCGCCCGTCGCCGCCGTTGATCACGACGATCTCGGCGTCGGGCGTCTGCGAGACGTTGACGATGCTGCGCCATGCGCGAGGCGGAACCGAGAGCGTGTCGTCCGGGCCGAGGCGGACCTCGACGGGAACATCAGCCGGTTCGTTCAGCGTCACGAGCCACTCGCCGCTGACGACGATCAGCACCTGGGATTCGTCATGACGATGCAACAACATGCCTTCGGCGTGATCGGCGCGAAGGGCAGCGACGGTGAAGCCATGGGGATTGTGGACCCGCGGCTCCTGCGCGCGGTCCTCCGACATGCCGTAGCCGATTATCAGCGCCAGTCGGGTGCGCCCTCCCGGAACGACGTTGCACAGCAATGCAGCCTCGGAGAATCGACGGTCGTCGTTCGTCGTCACGCGGGCGCGCATGTCGTCGACGGACACCGATCGCATCCCGGCGACCTGGTCCTTCGTCATCGGGGCGACCAGTTCCGTATCCTGCGTCAGCACATCGCCGGCGATGGTGTCGATCAGATGGTTCGCGACCGTGAGATGCAGCCCGTGGCCCTCGGCTTGGCGAAGGACGTTCGGCTCCCAGATCAGGCCGCCTGTCTCGTCGCCGCCGAGGATCGTGAAGATGAAGTTGTCCTCACCGCCGACATTGGTGAAGCCGCGGAACACCCAAGTTGGGATCGAGATGATGTCGCCAACTCCGCCTACGTATTCACCGTCGATCTGCGACCGCCCCCACCGGAATCGAAAGGTTCCGGCGGCGACGATGAAGACCTCGGCGGTGAAGTGCATGTGCAGCGAATTGTTGACGCCGGGCGGCATCGATGCGCCGCCGAGTTGATAGCCGTGTGGCACGTCAAGGTTGATGAACTGTTCGGTTTCCGAGACTCCGGAGCCAATGATTGCGTAGTTCAGCTTGCTTTCAGATCCCGGAGTGCGGCAATCGATGAAGGCATTCTCGGCGGAGACGAGCGCCGAACGGCGGATCGTCCGGCGGAACAGTTCTGCACGGGTGACGGTGATCGAATTCGGCACGGTCGTCATGGAGGTCCTTCGTATCGGTGACACAGAGAGTATTGTCATACGTATGCAGGACGCGCAACGCCTGATCGCAAATTCGGCAGAAACATGCCCGGCCGTCACGCTCCGTCTACGATTCGTAGGATCGGCGGACAGACCGGAACGCGAAATCGATGTCGGTGACCAGCCATGACGTGGCGCGTCTGGCGGGCGTGTCACAGGCCACCGTGTCGAGGGCGCTTCGCGGGGATGCGCGGGTCACGACGGAGACACAGGCACGCGTCAAGGACGCCGCCCAGGCCCTCGGATACGTGCGCAACGAACTCGGGCGCGGTCTTTCCACCAGGGCGACTCATCGAGTTGCCCTCGTCGCCGAACTGCAGAACACGTTATATCACCAGCTGATGCTTCCGATCCACGACGAGTTGCTCGCGCGCGACTATCGAATGGTGTTGCTCGCCGAGCGTGGCGACGACGCGGCGCTCCACGAGCGGCTACTCGATCGGTCGGTCGACGGGGCGATCTTGATGACGACGCGCCTCAACTCGTCGCTGCCTCTCGAACTCGCCCGCCGCAACCTGCCATTCGTCTTCCTCAACCGCGTCGGCGCCTTCGTCGATGCGCCGAGCGTCAGCGCGGACAACGTCGGCGGGGCCAGGGCGGTCGGCGAATTGCTGCTCGGTCTCGGTCATACACGGATCGGGGCGATCGTCGGTCCCGCCGACACGAGCACCGGCCGTGACCGCGAAGTCGGCTTCCGCAGCGCCCTCGACAATGCAGGTGTCGTGTTGCCACCGAAATTGTTGGTTCGTCGCGACTATGACGAGACGAGCGGGCGGCTCGGCCTCCAGGAGATGTTCGCAACGGGGAAACCGCCGACGGCGGTGTTCTGCGCCAACGACTTCATCGCCATCGGCGTGCTCAACCGGGCCATCGAGATGGGGCTCTCGGTGCCTGGGGACATCGCCGTCGTCGGATTCGACGACATCGACATGGCCGCCTGGCCGGCGTTCGAATTGACGACGGTGCGCAACCCGCTGAAGGAGATGGCGACGCGCGCTGCCGGCAAACTCGTCGAATTGATCGAGTCCCCGGGAACGACCGACCACGACGTCTTCGCGACAAAACTCGTCCTGCGCAAGACCCACGGCGGATAGTGCTCAACCGAAAAACGTCATGGGGATCACGAGCTGCTTCGTCGCGGAATAGCCGCCACGGGTGCGGTTATCCGGCGCACACAGTATCTACATCGCCCACATCTCCAAAGCCACCAGGGAACACTCATCTGACGTGTCCGCTCACATCGAAGCAGATGACGAGCGGCCAGACGAATCGTGCGAACTCTGCGCCGGTCGGAGTCGGACCTTTCGTCGGCGGGCCCTGATGGTCACGAGCGTGCCGACCGGTCGTATTTCTCTCCTGATGGCCTGAGAAAGGGGATGAGTGATTCGAGCGAGGTTTGGAGGAGTTGGGCGAGTTGGTGTTTCGGGATCGTTGGTGTCGTCAGCCAATCGAGGCTGGCGGCTTCGAGGAATCCGACCCAGCCCCGGCACATGATCCGCTGTTCTGCGGTGAGGTGCTTCAACTCGTAGAACTCCGCCAAGCGGTCCACGACTTCCGCTCGAGACCGCTCGACGATGACGTGAACGTCTTCGTCTGAGCTGATTCCGCCCTGGATGACCGCCCGATAGGCGAGGGCGTGCGTATCGATCCAGTCGAGGTGCGCGTCGAGCGCGACGCGGATCCGTCGACTCGGCGGCAACGACGGGTCCGGACGGGTCGCTGCGCGGAGTTCGTCTGCCGCCCACTCGACCGTGGCGAGGTAGAGGGCGCTCTTGGTGGCGAAGTAGTGGTAGAGCAACGGTTTCGAGACCCCCGCTGCGTCGGCGATCTCGGCCATCGAGACGTCGGCCCACGGTCGTGAACCGAGCACGTCCAAACAGGCACGCAGCAGCTCTTCGCGTCGATCCTCGATGGACAATCGGCGACGTGGAACGGCAACACATCCCCCGCTACTGACCATGTGTATAATAGTAGCATGACCCCTCCTCAGACGCCGTCGACTTCCGAGATCGACATGAGCAAGCTCGATATCACCAAACAGAACGTGGCTGTCGAGAAAGTCCTCGAAACGACATCGAACCCGCGGCACCGGTACCTGCTCCAGGCGTACCTGCGCCACCGTTACCTCGAGTCGGCCGGACGCTGGCAGGAGATCCTCGACCCATCACTCACCGTCGACGCACCGTTCTACCGCTTCAGCCTGGCCGGTCAGGCGCCGTTCACCCTCGACGGTAAAGACCAGGTCGCCTTGTTGTACGGGCATTGGACCGCAACCGACCAATGCGTGTTCTACGTCGAGGACGAGAGCGTCGCTGTCGGCGACCACATGGTCGTCGGCCGAGGCATCGGCTACCAGCAGACCCTCGGGTCCGAGCTCGCTGCCGCCGGACTCGATGTCGACCCGGAGGCGATGTACTTGAAGAAGTCACAGATCATGATGCTCTGGCCCTACGACGACCAGTGTCGTCTGCTCGGTGAGGATGTCTGGGAGTTCGACACCGCCGAAGCCGGGCTGTACAAGCTCGACCCCGCCGATGTCTTGACCGCAGCCCAAGCCGGACGTCTGCTGGATCCGTTCATCAAACCGCTCCCACCGTTCGATGACAGCCTGCTCCCGAAATGAAGGCCGTCGCCTGCCAGAACGGCGACCTCACAGTCGTCGATCTCCCCGATCCCACTCCAGGTCCAGGCCACGTGCTGCTCGACGTGACCGGCTGTGGCATCTGCGGATCGGACCTGCACTCGCGACATCACGCCGACGCCCAAGCTGACGTGCTCGCCGAAGCCGGCTATGACGGATACGGACGCAGCAACGAACAGGTCGTCTTCGGCCACGAGTTCTGCGGATTGGTCGCCGGCTACGGGCGGGGCGCTACCAAGAAGATCAAATTGGGAACACCCGTCGTGGCGATGCCATTGATCCGCAAAGACAACGGCATGCACGCGATCGGCCTCTCCGCCTCAGCGCCAGGCGCATACGCAGACCAGGTCGTCATCGAGGAAGCATTCATGCTCGGCGTCCCGAACGGACTGTCGCCACAAATCGCCGTGCTCACCGAGCCGATGGCCATCGGCTACCACGCCGTGCGCCGATCGGAGATCTCCAAGAAAGACGCAGCCGTCGTGATCGGTTGCGGTCCCGTCGGTCTCGCCGTGATCTCCATGCTCAAAGCACGCGGCGTCGAAACGATCGTCGCCAGCGACTTCTCACCCGCCAGACGCGCACTCGCCACTGCGTGCGGGGCGAGCGTCGCGATCGACCCGAATGTCGCCACGCCCTACTCCGTTCTGGGCGGCCACGGATATGTCACCTCGATCAGCGACAACGTCGCCGGCGCACTGACGGTCATGAAGGCCCTGCGGAAGCTCCCGGTGCCGTGGCACGTCGTCTTCCGGGCGCTGGAGAAGATCGGCAAGACCGCACCGAAACGTCCGATCGTGTTCGAATGCGTCGGCGTTGCCGGCATCATCGACCAGATCATCACCGCCGCTCCCCTCAATTCCCGTGTCGTCGTCGCCGGTGTGTGCATGGAACCCGACCGGTTCCGGCCCGTGATGGCGATCAACAAACAGATCGATCTGCGCTTCGTCGTCGGCTATGACCCGCTCGAATTCCGTGACACGCTCCACATGCTCGCCAACGGCACCGTCAACGCCGCCCCGATGATCACCGGCACCGTTGCTCTCACCGGCGTCGCCGCCGCGTTCGACACACTCCAAAACCCCGAACACCACGCCAAAATCATCATCGACCCACGAAAGACCACCAACACAATCTGAACTTCGGCACCACATCCTTGGGGAACGGAAGCCGCTCTTACATGCCGAACCAACCCAAGCCACGACCACGCCATTCTGGCGGGCCACCAACTTTTAGGAGATGACGCATGGACAACACACTGCGATTTGAAGGACTCACGTTGACGGTTCGAAGTGTCGCGACCTCGATGACGTTCTACAGCGAGATCCTCGGTCTCGACGTCGCCCACAACGCGGCACCGGATTTCGCGATGATCAAAGTGCCAGGAGCAGTGGGAGGGACGATCGGGTTGCTCTCACTCGACGAGGCCCGAAAGGAAGGAGCGACCGGATCGACCGCTGAGCTGAATCATGGCGTGCACATCGAGTTCACGACCGACGACCTCGACGCGCTGTACGCGGAGTTGACTGCGAAGGGAATGATCTTCCACGAACCACCGCACGACGAACCGTGGGAGCGGGTCATGACCGCTTTCGATCCCGATGGCTACGCCGTCGAGATCGCCCAGGGCAGGCGGGGCCAAGACGGCGCAATGTGGAACAAGAGCGAATAATGCGCACACCGTGACGGACAGCGCTGACGAGCATCGTCGCCGACCTCGCTCCTCCATAACCGCGATAGTCGAAGGTGTCGAGGTCGGGTCCGTCCGTCACAGCGCTGCGTGCCGGCCTCTTCCGACGGGTGCGGCCGGACGGTACGGCTAGGTTGCGTGCTTGTCCACCGCCTTGTTGGCGACCGCCTTGTTGGCGACCGCCTTCTTGGCGACCGCCTTCTTGGCGACGGGGTTCTTTGTCTCCGCCGGCTGGACCGAACGGCGCCGGGTGACGGTGCGATCGGCGGCGATTCGGTCCGTGACGGCCTGGCTGCTCGGCCCCACCGGTTCGACGCCGTCACCGCCCTTGCGCATCGGCGGCGGAGGCTGTGGCACGGCCCATTCCGCACCGGTCGCCTCGAACAGCCGCTCGATCTCGGCAATATGCAGATCGGCCAGATGCCAAAGATCGGGCACCAAGTCACGATCGGAGATCAGCCCGAAGTCCATCCGGTCCCCGTAGCTGTGCACGGTGATGTTCAGCCCGACGCCGTCAGAGATCGTCGACACGGGAATGTACGCGTCCAACTTCGCGCCGGCAAAATACAGGGCTTGTCGGGGGCCGGGCACGTTCGAGATCACAACGTTCACCGGCATGTTGACACGGTCGGCCAACTTGAGGCGAGACACCAGCCGCAACGCAGACGCGGCGACGACCGGCGACGCATAGTCGACCGCTTGCCCCAGTGAGTCCGCTGGCATCAGGTCGAACTGGCGCTTGGCGACGTTCATCGCTTGACGGCACAGGGCGACTCGTTCGAGCGGGTTTGCGCAGTTGGTTGGAAGATCGGCGACGATCGCCGACACCCGGTTGGTCCACGGGTCGGCCTCGTGACCGGTACGGATCGAGACGGGAACCATCGCCCGTAACGCGGCGTCGGGCAGCGCATCGTGCTCGATCAAGTACTCACGCAACGCACCGGCGCAGATCGCCATGACGACGTCGTTCAACGTGCCACCTGTTGCCTCCTTCAACCGTTTCAGGTTCTCGAGCGAGGTCGAACGCATCGCGAACCTGCGATGAGGGCTCACCGACTTGTTCCATGGCGTCGCAGGCGCCGGTGTCAACGGAAGCGACACGCCCGGGCCAGAGTCAGGGTCGGAACGCCTGCCGATCGCACCAAGCGCATTGCGAGCCTGCAGGGCGAGACTGCTGACGCTGTTGACCCCGGCTGCCTCGGCGACATCACGGACAATGTTGAGTGACAGGCGCGCAGCCCGCAACGGGTTGAGGACGATGTTCCTAACGGCGGTCTGCAACATCTGAGTGGAGCTCGGCGGATCCTCGCCGACCCAATCACGAGCCTCGAACCCCCACCGAGCTTCACGCGACTCGTCGGAGAACATCTTCAGCATGATCACGCCGGATGCGCCGTCGATCGTCGCGTGATGCGTCTTTTGCAGCAGCGCCCATCGACCATCGGCAAGGCCTTCGATGACGTACGCCTCCCACAACGGGCGGCGGCGGTCCAGCTTGCGCCCGACGATCCGCGCGACCTGCTCGGCGAGCTGATCAGCGGCACCAGGCGGAGCGAGCCCGAGATGGCGAACGTGATAGTCGAGATCGAAATCGGCGTCCTCGACCCAGTACGGCCGGTCCAAGTCGAACGGCACCGTCACCACCTTGCGACGCAACGGCTCGAGATGACCGACCATGATCGCAAGCCGTTCGCGCACTGCTGCAAACGGATCGAAGTCCGCTGACGGCCGCTCGTAGACGCTCAACCCGTTGACATGACCGTACGTATGGTCGGTCTCCGTCATCAGAAAACTGAGATCCAATCCGGTGAGCTGCTTCATGACAATCCCCTTCACCACTTCTCGTCCAGTTGCCCCACAGCTCACACGACCGGAACGCGACCGGCAATCGGCCGTTTGAGCAGCGTGGTGATGTTGCTCCGCGCCGCCGCACTTGTCAACGGTCCCGCCTGGCGGCGGCCTCATTGACACTCCAGGCGAGAACTGCTCCCTCACGCGCCGGCGTCACGCGCAGCCGAGGATCGGCATATTCGCTGTAAAGGGCGTCGAGCGTGTCGTCGTCGTGCCACGGGTCATGGTGAAACCCGACCAGCTGCCCAACGCCAGCGTGAACAGCGAACGCCACCGCCTGACCGATCGAGCTGTGTCCCCAACCCAGGTGATGTTCATACTCGGCGTCGGAGTACTGCGCATCGTGAATGAGCGCGTCTGCCTTCGCTGCCAAGTCGAAACCGGACGTCCAACGGGGCAGATCGGGAAAACGTCGGGCGCCGAGTGCTGGCTCGTGGTCACTGAGATACACGAGCGTCGAGTGCCCGTCATCCAACCTGTAACCCACGGTCGGACCGGGATGACACACGAGCGCGGCGGTGACCTGCAGCCCCGGCAGCTCGAATGTGCCGAGGGGGACATCGTGAACAGCGAGACGGCATGGGAGATCGCGTAGCCGAACCGGGAACAAGGGGGGCGACAAGTACCGCGTCAAACGGGCGCGTAACGGCAGCACGGTCGAACCGGGACCCCAGATATGCACTTCCAGGCCGGGGCGGAACAGACCGGCGAAGAACCCCAAGCCGATGATGTGATCCATGTGCAGGTGCGATAAGAGGATGTCAATACGACTCACCGACGATGACATCTGTGCTCCGAAGGCGCAGATCCCAGTTCCCGCATCGAGAACCACCATCGCGCCGGGTTCACCGCTGCGCACTTCGACGCACGAGGTGTTCCCGCCATAGCGCTGCGTCGCTGACCCCGGGGTAGGGAGCGACCCGCGAGTCCCCCAGAACCGGACGATCACGAGTCGTCCTCCCAGAACAGTGCGACTGCGCCCAGCTCGCGCGCATTCTGACCGATCAGCGGGAACGCCGTCACAGCCAGGTCGTGGCGCCTGCCGTCGCCAGCCGTGATTGAGAACCGGCCATGCGCCGGTCGACGCTCGGCGAGAGCGACGGCGAGCGGCAATTGGTGCGGCGCCAACACCGCTCCCTCGGCGTCCACCGGCACGAAAACCGTGCCCCACTCCTCGAGCGGCATCTCGCCGGTCTCGTCGAACCGCCGACCAAGCAACGCTTCCGCCGGCTCGTTATAGAAGATCAACGTCCCCGCCAGATCCACCAGAAAGATCGGCATCGCCAGATAGCTGGCCACCTGCTTCATCAGGATCACCTCAACGTCTGCCGTCATGCCGCCCCCCTCGACTACGCGACACCGTTTTCCCAGCCCACGCAAACCGCAGCCTAGAGCTGATGCGTGGGGCGCGCCAGCGTCCGGCATCATCGTTACCACGTGTGGACCGTCTCAGGATGAGAACTCGCCGCCCATTGGGTCCACTCCCGATTCGACAGCGATGATCGTGCTGGGTCGTCCCGAGATCGCCACGTCGAGACCACATCGGCGGCGCTCGTTATGATCGCGACAAACGAGCGCACTGCGTCTCGGCCCGACAGCGAGGACACGATATGACTCTCATCGATCGCACCGACACGCTCGGCGACGCAGACAGCGATGCGATCAGCATCCTGCACGAAGCATTCGACCGCCAACGTCGAGCGTTCGTCGCTGAACCCCTCCCGACGCTCGAGGAGCGACGCGGTCACCTCGAGGCGCTCGCCGGGATGATGATGTCGAACCGGAACCGGATCCGCGAGGCGATGAGCGCAGACTTCGCCGTCCACCCGCAGCTGTTCACCGATTTGATCGAGACGCTCGGTGTCGCCGGCAGGGCAGTCTACGCAATCGGCCAGCTCGAGAAGTGGATGGCCGATGAGGTCCGTGAGGCAGACCCGACGGTGTTCGGTACGGCCCAAGCGTTCATCCGTCATCAGCCCAAGGGTGTGATCGGCAACATCGTTCCCTGGAACTTCCCGTTCGATCTCGGAGTCGGGCCGCTGGTCGAGATGCTCGCGGCCGGTAACCGTGTGATCGTCAAATCGTCGGACTTCACGCCGGCGTGCGGCGAACTGCTCAGCGAGATGATCGCGGCGACCTTCGAACCGGAGCGAGTCACAGTGGCGGTCGGCGGGCTGGAGCTCGCCAAAACATTTCCGACGTTGCCGTGGGATCACCTGCTCTACACTGGCAGCCCATCCGATCGGTCGGGTGATCATGCGGGCTGCGGCAGAAAATCTGACCCCGGTGACGCTGGAACTGGGCGGTAAATGCCCGGCGATTCTCACCCCTGGTTCGGTGGACGAATCGTCGGTCGGCAACGTCTTGGGGACCAAGATGATCAAGAACGGCCAGATGTGCATCTCCGTCGATTACGTCCTCGTTCCCCGTGCCGAGATCGGCAAGTTCGTCGAACTGGCCCGTCGGTATGTGACGGAGCGGACTCCGGGCTATGCGAGCAGCGGTTCGTGCACGGGCATCATCACCGAACGCCATCTCGATCGTCTCATCGAGATGCGCCGACAGGCCGTCGATGCCGGCTACGAGGTCATCGATTTGGAGGAGGGCGCGACGGTGAATCGCGCCACCCGTCAGATGCCGCTGTCGCTCATCGTCGATCCCGGCAACGATATCGGTGTCATGCAGGAGGAGATCTTCGGTCCGCTGCTGCCGGTGAAGCCGTACGACAGTCTCGACGACGCGATCGCCTTCGTGAATGTCGGCGAGAGGCCCCTCGGTCTGTACGTGTTCGGCGATGACGAGGCTGCGACCGGAAAGGTGCTGGACTCGATCACCTCGGGTGGCGCCTGCGTCAACACCTGTGCGATGCAGGGAGCGCTGCCGTCGCTCGGGTTCGGGGGCTCTGGCAACAGCGGCATGGGCCGTCACCACGGCATCGACGGCTTCCGCGAGTTCTCCAACCCTCGCGGAATCGTCGTGCGCGGCGAAGGCGACCTGAACGAAGCGTTCTTCGCCCCCTATGGCGACACGCTCGCAGCGATCACCTCAGCGGCGTTTGGAGATGCACCCGGCACCACCTGATCAGCGAACGGCCGTACGTCGCGACCCTCAGGTGCCGTCGATCGGGTCGAGCCCGTCGAGGAGCAGGTTGGCGGATGACAGGAGGTGGGCCCGGACCAGGTGCTCGACCGCGTCGGCGTCTCCGGCGATGACGGCAGCCAGGATGTCGCGGAGAGCGACCGAGACGGAGCGTACCCGACGGGCGTGGCCGACGGATACGACCGCCCTCCGCGCAGCGCGATGATCGTGACGAATTCCCGGTGTCGTCATCACGCTCGACAAGGTCGGCGGTCGGGTCCCAGTCGTTGAACTCCCCTACGACACAGACCGTCGACGCGTCAACCCGAGAAAAGAGCGCCAACCTCACATTGACGAGAGAGCCGACTTGGCTGTCAAGCATTGCACGGTCAAGCCCGCCCGTCGATTTGATACTTCACCGTGCGCGGACGGTCTCCATCCGCAGCTGCGCGTTCTCCGTCCCCAAACGCCACCAGCTCGGCCCGGTCTTCCACGGTCATCCCGCACGCAGGGCGACGTCGATCCGTTCCGGGCAAACCCAGTTCCCGAGCGTGCCCTCGTTTGCCCGACATACCCTGGCGTTAGCGATTCCGCGGCCATAGTCGAGCAGATCGAAGCGATATCGAACATTCTTGGCAGGCCTCCGAGTCGAGCCGCAGTGTGACCGGTTCATTGATGCAATCGGCTCTCGCCGGCGCGACGTGCTATTCACCGCTCACGGTCCCAGAAATCGATGCGGCCGGCGTCCCTGACAGCGGTGTTGTCGACTCAGCGTTCATGGGCGTCGGCGGGTCGTACTGCTGGAGTTGCGTCAGTCAATGAAACAGCAATCAAGTCCCGTAGCCCCCAGCTGCCGTGCACGATTGTTCGACGTGTCGCGCACGACAATTCTGCGGACTTGTAGTGATTCGTGACCTTCATGTCGCGATGGAAGGCGCCTTCCAGCCGGTGATGCATACAGACAGCAACGATGTTCGTCGCCGATGCCACTGGCGGGCGACACCAACAACCTGTCGCGCCTCACGGAACACGCCCAACAGCCGACTCTTACCCCGTCGGGCCGGGCGAAGCTATTTCAGGATATTGACCGCTCGTGCTCCCACGACGACGATCGTCGCCAGTGACGTCAATGACTGGATTGCCATAATCGCCTTCGCTCGGCCGGTTAAAGGCAATGCGTCCGTTGGACTGAACGCCGTCGAGTTCGTCAACGACACGTACAGGTAGTCGGTGAACCGCGGCGTCCAGCGATGCATCGTCACACCAGGATTCTCCATCTGCGGGAACATGAAGTCCGGTGCCGGATGCAGCGGGCTGCATCGTCGCCGTGGGCCACCTCGATCGATCTCCCAGTACAACAGTCCAAACGCCACCACGCCCGTAGACCACACTGCCACGGCCGAAAAGATAAGCGAGCGTCCATCGACGTCAGGTCCGGCATGGAGCAAGTGATGCATCAAGAGGCCCAGCGTGGTCGCGTTCGTGCCCACGAGAATCGCGATCAGTCCGATCGCAAGCCAACGAGCGTCCCGAGCCCTGTTGTCGAGATGCGACGGGCCGACGACTGTGAGCGTTACGAGCACGAACGCCTCGATCGCTGGAATCAACCAGAACGGCCCGATCGTCAGACGATCCGGAAGGAACAACTGCAACAACAGCGCTCCACCCACCGAGACGCTTGCCGGCCAACGCGACTCACCAGGCGAAACGAAACCCCATGCAGCCTCCTCACAACGCAGCTGACCGTCCCCAAACTGCACGCTCTCGTCGGGATTCTCACTCATGGTCGAGCCGAGCATGACATGACCAACGAGGATCGGCACTGGCGCACATTGCGCATCCCGTACCCCGTGGAACTACGACACAGACTGAACGGGCGCCGGATGTGCCTAGGTCTCGCGGAGTCAGCATGCCGGTCGCGGGTTTGTTGTGTGGCGCATCTCGTACCCGCCGAGCATGGCTGAGGATGGCGAGACGTAGTTTTCGACGGTCGGCTCCCACCGTTCAGGCCCCCGTTACTCGCCGCTGACGGACACGATCCGCTCCCGACGCTGCAACAGTTCGACACAGCGGCGGATTGCTATGGCCGTTGGCTCACGAGACCACACACTCGACCGCTCACACCGACCGGTTGAACCGGAGGCTTTCCGCCAGGTTCGGCGACCACGACGAAGGTGCCGAGGAACTGATCGCCGAGCTCGGCGCAGCGTTATGGTGCGCACGTTCAGCCTCGACCAGGCAAGGCCGGCCGATCACGCCGGCGTTGCTTGGTCGACTTGTGGCGATTCTTTCCGCCGATCCTCAGAGCGTTCGTCGCGGCCTGCGGCGAAGCACAAGCTGCACTCGACTACCTCAATTCGCACGCCAGCTGTACCCGCTGCTCATCGAGACACGACCAGTGAAGTCGCTCGTTGCCCTACTAATTCTCTGCTGCCTTGAACTCGGCGGGAGGGCGAGCGGATCTCGAACGCTGCGGTTGATCGCCACGTCTTGACGCACGTCTCGGCCTCTCAGAAACTTCGGAGCATCGCTCCACGACGGCGAAGTGTTTTCCGCGACTTCAGCTTCTCGGGGTCACCAAGCGCAATTGACCACGACGCACCTGACTCTGACTGTCATCGAATCGACTTCAGGGCGCGGAAGGCGACGGGCACCTGACGTTGCCGCCCTGCGGGCGGGTGCGGTGGTTGCGTCGATGCTGCCCGTAGAGACGAACCCGCCCAACGACGTGCAGGTTCAACCGGAGGGAGCGCCCCGCTTGGGGAAGTCGTCGGCGCTCCCTCCACCAACACACCCCACCGTTTCGAAGGAGTACTTGTCATGGATCTCACCAACCGACCCGAGCGGATCATCATCGTCGCCGACCACCAACCCGGTACCCACGTAACTGACAGCGACGAGTTCTGTACCGGCAGAGTAGCCATGTTCATTCGGTGCGAATGCCAGTTTGGTGGTGTGCTGTGAACGCTGTTGAAGACGTCGTTCTTCCTGTTGAAGTGCTCGTGGTTCCGTGGCTCTCGGCGGCGATCGCGCCGGTCGAGTTTCCTGTTCGGCATCCGTATGTGGAAGCGCTGTGGTTGCCGGTGCTTGGCCCGTCGGCGACGTGGATGTTGCGCCGTTTGGGGACGTGGGCGATCGCCTGTCCGGGTGGCACGCTGATGGTGTTACCCGAGTTGAGCGAATCGATGGGTCTCGGATGGGCGTCGGGTCAACGCTCGAAAGTGCAGCGGACGATCCATCGTTTGGTGTTGTTCGGAATGGCCCGTTGGACCGGCGAGCTGGAGGTGCGCACGACGGTCCCTGCGGTGTCTGATCGTCAACTGGCGAGGATGTCGTCGGGGCTCGTCCGGTCTCATGATCGGATGCTCGCGGCGATGCACGATCGCGCAGCTTGAGGCCAGTCGGGATGGCGGCGTGCGGTGCATGCGGAGTTGTCGATCCTGGAGAACTGTTACGGCGTCACGGTTGCGGGAACGGACGTTGCCGTTCGGGTGCCGTGGGCCGTGGGCCGTGGGCCGTGGGCCGTGCCGGTCCCGCATCGTGTTCGCCCACCAGGTCATCAATGTGACGCTCACGTGCTCGTTGGTGCGGTCGTGTTTCGTGTTTTGGAAGCGACGTAGAGACTCCAGTCGCCGCCGGCGGCGTGTGTCCATCTGGCGGCGGTCGATGGATAGAGTCCGATCATGTCGGCAAGGATCGCTGGTGGGACGTCGGCAGCGAAATCGAGGATCGCAGCCGTGCGGAGATCGATGGCGCGGATGCCGAGGTGGCGTAGTCGTGTTGACAGGGTTGCCGGGTGGATGTGCTTGCCGGGGAGCCCGCCAGGGAACAGCCATTGTTTCGTTGATTGACCGGTGACCGCTGCACGTCCTCGACGACTGTCGACGAGCGTTCTGACGAGTTCGGCGATCGGCGCGACGAGCACCGTGTCGTCGGTGCCGAAACGGATCGTCACTTTCGAGTCGCTGACGGTCACATGTTCGATGGTCAATAGTGCGAGGCGCGCCGGGATCTGGCCGTAACAGGCGACGAGGAGACCGCTGACTCGGTCGACAAGATTAATGTCGGTGTCATCGAGGAGTCGTCGCACGATTTCAGCGTGTGAGTCCGGAGTGATCCGTCGTGCCGGGAACCCTTGGGCGCGTTTGTCGACGCGGAGTTCGGCGCACAACCGCCGGTTGTGTGCCCACTTGACGAAATCGCCGGTGCTGCGCCGCACGGCCGGCCCGGCGAGCCACAACTCGATGTCTGCTTGGCTACATGTCGCCAGTGTCCGGTCGTGCTCGGCGAGGAACGTGAGGAACTGGACGGCTTGACCAACGGCGCGTCGTGCGTTGACCGTGTTGGTCGTTTCGCTGTGTTGGGCTCGTCGACGCACACGACGCAGCACCCACCAGTGGGCGAACGCTTCGATCACTCTGCGGTCCTCGGCATGGGCGACCGCCGCGAGTTGATCTTCGATCCACAGCTCGAGATGACTGACCGTTTCGTCGCGTGCCGCTAGCAGGCCGGCGCTGACGAGCACGGCACGCAACTGACCGATCGCAGGGCTCTTGCCGAGGCCATCGAGTCCAGCGTGAGTCATCGCCAGATCCCCCGACGCCAACCGGACGAGGGGGTCGCCAACGAAACGCGTGTTGAGCCAGCGCAGCACCGCCCGCGGGTGGCCCGAACCGATCAGCATGGTGCACAACGCCATCAGATCGACCGCTGATGTTGAGGTCAGCGTGTCGAATCGTTGGATCATCGAGCAACGAAAACATTGCCCGTCGCGATACACACGGTCCTCGAGACCGCAGGTCTGACAGACCGACAGCGGTGCCATCCCGACACAATCCGAGCAGCGCCCGGAACGGTCTCGCGGGTCGGGACGACGGAGCTGCCCGCAGCCGCTGCACACCGCCTTGGCTTCCAGTCCTTTGAGGCGACAGGTGGAACACACCGGTCCGCACGCCCACACGGCCATCACCGCTGCGACACGACCGCAACGCGAGCATGGCGCTTGGAGGCGACTACACGCCGCACAGTGCGGTCGTCCGGAGGCGATCCCATCGCATGGTCGTTCCCTGTCGCACAACACACACACAGCGATCTGCGCCTTACGGTTACACGCTGAACACAATGCTGCGCCGTCGCTCAGGCAGCGAACCGGGCGGGCTGTCCTGTTGCAGTGAGCGCACGGTTCCCAACGGCTGGCGTCCTGAGCGACACAGTTCCCGCACCGCGCCGTCCCATCATCGCCACGCGCGACCACACCCGCCAGACGGCCGCAGCAACCACACGTGTCGAGGCGAACCTTCTGCGCGCAGATCGAGCATGCACGATGACCATCGAGGCGTTGCGTCAACCACCCAGTCCGTCGACAACGCACACAACACGGCAACCCGATCCCGTCGACACCGCCAGCGAGGAGTTCACCGACGAGGCGATCGACGACCGTCGGCGCCACCGTCGATGACCGCAACACGCCCGGATCGGTCAACGCCACGCGCAACCATTCGGCCTGACGAAAGTTCGGTGCCGCCACCACCACCGCCCGAGCCACCAACCCGGCATCAGTGCCCGGCAACCATCGCGCCAACACCGACACCGCCTCAGCGCGCAGCCCATCGGCACGGATCACCGATCCTCGACGGTTGTGGCACACGCTGCACAACACCCCACCGCCCTCCAACCGTTTTGCTACCTGGCGGACCTTGCCGCAGTCCTCACACGCTTCCGCTGCCGCACGCGCCCGACACGACCCGCACTTCCCGCCGCACGTTCCGAGACCGGACCTTCCACACACCGTGCACGCCACAGCGTTCACCGCGACGGTCACCACTCGGGAACGATCCGTGCACGTTTCGGTCGTAACGCCCGCACCTCCGCCAGCCCATCATCACCACCAGCGCCACCGCCGGCGGCTTTGCGTTGGCGGACCGGGGCGGTGTCGGCGACCGGTTCGATCAGATCGTTCGGGGTGCACTCCAACGCGTCGCACAACGCCATCAAGATCCGTAACGTCAAACGTTCCGGTGTCTGGGTCACCAACCGATACACCTGCGTCGAGGACAACACGATCCCGCGCTCGACCAACAACGGCGCCAACTCCGTCGTCGACCACAACCCCCTGGCGGCCATCACTTCCCGCAACCGCCACCGATACCCCAACTTACGCACCGTCATCCGCTGGCCTTGCCGATGCCGTGGCGTGCGTCCAACGTCCGGCGCAGCACCTCGTTATTGTAATCCGACGACACACCGGTATAAATCGCTGTCGTCGACACCCACGCATGCCCGACCTGCTGCTGCACGAACAACGGATCCCACCCATCCTCGATCAGGTGCGTGACATACGAATGCCGCAGACAATGCGGCCCCAACTCGCCCGGCAAACCGAGCTCGTCACGGTAACGAGCAAACACCTTGTTGACATAGACCATCCCCATCCGGCTGTCCCGCTCCGTGGGCCACAACGTCGACAACGACGGCTCATACAACGGCCGGACCTCTTTCACCCATTCCTCCACCACCTCGACGGCCCACGGGAACACCGTCAACACGCTCCGCCGACGCGGTGGACCGCCACCCTTCGCTTTCCCGAACCGTACCGACGACACCCCCACATCAGCGAACTCCGGCGCTTTCGGGTTCCGTCCCCAATCAACCGTTTCCAACATCACCAACTCACGTCGTCGTAACCCCCAGCCGTAGGCGACCTTCAACAACGTCGCATCCCGAGAAGCCGCCAACCACCCCTTACGACCCCGCCGGCGGACCGCCTCGACACGCTCATCGGCGTGATCGAACAACGCCTGCAACTCGACCCGAGTCAACGCACGATTACCCGGCTGCCCCTCGAAATCGGAGCGATGCGTCGTCGTGTTCAACTCGTGACAGATCTGCACCGGGAACGTCCCGAACCGCCGCTCACACTCCGCCACCCACCCGTACCGCGAGTCGCAGATGTAATCGAAGAACAACGACATCGTCACATGCACATTCCGCACCGTCGAGAACGTCGCTTTGCGTTCCGAGATCGCCACCGCAGTCCACTCCTCCAAATCCTGTGGACCCCACTGCCACGGATACTCATTCGTCCACCGATGGAACCGACCCAGCAACTGTCGGCGTCCAGAAATCGTCGACGCCGCCAGAAACCTCGACTGCTGCTGCAAACCCCAACCATCCAACATTGCTACGAACACCTGATCCTGCGGATGCAACAACGACACCCCATCAACCAACTGCAACGCCGCCGACCCCGCCAACACCCTCTCAACCACAACGAGCATCCTGCATCAAAAGTAAGTATCATGCATCACACGGGTCAGATGGTGGATCCCTCACCACGACCACGGACCCCGCCTCGGCAACACGCCCAGCCCACGACCAACATCCAAGCAGGTCAACCATGCCGACGACGCAACGCCACAACCGTCATACCAACTTGTATCAAACGAATAAGCGACAGAAGTGGTGGCTCCCGATCCTCGGCCCCACCTCCACCCTCCTCGCCTACCTCCTCGCGCGTCACGCCACTTACGGCGAAACGACCTGGGACACCCACGAACTCGCCCGCACCGTCGGCCTCGGCACCAACCGCGCCCGGCTATGGGAAAGCCTCGAACGCCTCGCCCACTTCTACATCGCCACGTTCGTCTCCACCGATGTCATCGCCGTCCGCCTCGAACTCCCCGCCCTCACCAGCCACCAAGTCGACGTGCTCCCCGCAGCGCTCGCGGACAGTTACCGGCAACGCCTTGCCGCATAACCCCGCACAGCAACCGCCTCGGACCTGTGGTCGCCGGCAATCGTCGGCGACCACGTCGTCGCGTCCCGACTCGAACCACTCACACCAGGCCCTGTGAGTGACTCACACACGTCCAGCAGCAAGGCTGCGGAATTTCTTTCACAGATTATTACCTAAAGGTGCACGTTCGCTGCCCGTTGGTACATGTGCTGTCAATCGCCAAACTTCGCGTCGGCCAAGAGGCCTACCACCTGTCCGGCGTCGCCCAATCGTTGGATGCCTACTACACGGGCAACGGCGAGACCGCCGGCGCCTGGATCGGTGGCGGTGCACAGCGCCTCGGACTGTCCGGTGATGTGAACGCTGACGATCTCCGAGCGGTCCTCGCCGGTCTCGCGCCGGGCCGTGGCGGTCTGTCACCGAACGGGCAGCCACCGCGTTCGCACGCGCGGCGTGTCCCAGATTTCGATCTGACGTTCAAAGCACCCAAATCGGCCAGTGTCCTTTACGCCGTGTCCGATGACCCACGAGTGCAGGGCGCTGTCATCGAAGCCGGTGAGGTGGCGATGCGCGCGGCGGTCGGCTGGTTGGAGCGTGAAGCGGTGCGGGTGCAACGCGGTTCGCACAACCTGGTGTGGCTCGCCGCCCACCCCGACGCACGAGGCCCGCACCGGTTGGCGACGTCGGGGGTGGTGGCGGCATCGTTCCGCCATCGGACATCACGTGCGGCGGACCCGTTGTTGCATTGGCATGTCCTCGTCGCCAACTTGGTCGAAGGCGCGGATGGGCGCTGGTCAGCGTTCGCGCACCCCGACGTCTACCGGCATGCCCGCGCCGCTGGGGAAGTGTTCCAAACCGTTTACCGCCAAGAATTGACCCGGACGTTGGGGGTGGAGTGGCGGCCCGGGCGGCATGTTCCGGAGATCGCCGGGATCCCCCAAACTCTGTTGGATCAGTTCTCCAAACGGACGACGGAGATCGACGCCTGGCTCGCCGCGACCGGGACGCCCGACACGCCAGAGGGACGCCAGACGGCGGTGTTGGCGACACGCCGGCACAAACCGGAGGTCGAGGGCGGCCGCTTCGACGAGGGCTGGAAGTTGGAGGCCGAGGCGGCCGGGTGGGGACCTGATGCTGCCGAGCGCCTGATCGGGTTCTCGATGAACCGTGCCGGCATGCACCTCGATGACGATCTCGACGGGGTCTGGCGGCTGGAAGCCGTCCGCTTCGACGAGGACGGCACCGCGGAGTTCTATGACCGCACCGTCGAGCCCGAAGAATGGATCGCTCACCTGCTGCGTACACGGTTGACGAATGACCGCTCGACGTTCACCGAGACAGACCTGGTGCAGGCCGTCGCCGCCTCGCAAGGTGCTGGGGCGACGGTGGAGACGATCGAACGGATCGCTGACCGTGTCCTCGCATCCGACCACGTCCTCGCGATCGTCAACCGTGTCGGCAATCCTCGGACATGGACGAGCCGCGAATTGCAT
>JANXUF010000047.1 GCA_025356335.1 Actinomycetes bacterium | reverse complement strand
GATAATGGCACCCCCGTCGTCGCCGGGAGTTCGCACGCCAACTCTTTGATCTCGACACTCACCAGAGGGGGGAAATGTTCGGGGTCGACCCGAACGATGACGATCCACGAGCCCGGCCATGCCATGCTCGAAAAACCGTTTACGCCACAGAATCACCGTGTTCACCGCCACATGCAAACGCTCAGCAATCACGTAATTGTCGACAGCGTCGGCGGCGGCCAACACGATCTGCGCATGGATCACCATCCGCTGCTCGGCTCGACGCCGCCGCACGGTCGACTCCAACACGGAACGATCCTGCGTGCTCAACACGATCACGAACGGGCTGTGCCTCGACATCGCACCTCCAACCATGCGACACGGCCACCCAGCTACCTGCCCCAATCCGCACCAGTCAGATTACACGCATGTAATTCCGCGAACGACCACTTAGCGTGGTGTGCCGGTCGCATGATTCGCGACGATCAGGAGAACAACATGAATGCCCCCATCTCGGTGAGTGTCCGCCCGCAACGTTTGACGGAATACCCGCCGGCGCCCTGGGGGCATCGAGTAAAGCGCGGTCGATATCTTGCCGCCGCCGTCGCCGCTCTCGTCGGTTTCACCACGTTCGCGACGGGCGGGGCGCATGCTTCGACACCGGCCGTTCCGATCAGTTACGACGGGGTGGCACCAACCTTCGGTAAAGCCGCCAACGGCGCTGTCGGTGAGGTCTGGCCAGCCGATAGCCAAGTGCAATACCGAACACTGACATCGGGAACCTGGAGCTCGCCAACCACATTGGCGACTCTGCCCGGCGGGCTGACAGTCCGCTCGACAACCGCCGCAGTTGGACTCAACTACCTCGGGAACCTTGACGTGTACGTCGTCGCCTCCGACGGCCAAGCCTGGCACAGTTACGCGGCCTCCGGCGCGTCTGGATGGTCAGGATTCTCGTCGCTCGGCGCACCGGCAGTGCCGATCGCTGGTGACGTTGCGGTCGGCACGAACTATCTCGGCAACCAAGAAATGTACGTCCGCACCATCGACGGTCAAGTCTTCCACCGGTTCTCGACCCCCGGCCAGGGTTCCGGGTGGTCGGGTTGGGACACGATGGGACGCCCAGCACCAGGCGTGCGCGGTGACGTAGCCGTCGGCAAGAACTCGCTCGGCAACCAGGAGTTGTACATCGTCGGTAACGACGGCCGCCCGTATCACAACTTCTCCACCCCCGGCTTGGGGTCCGGTTGGAACGGCTGGGATCCCCTCGACGGTCCTATCGCCCCGCTCGGTGACGTCTCCGTGGGAATCAACTATGTCGGCAATCAGGAGCTGTACCTCGTTGGTGTCGACGGGACCGTCTGGCACAACTACGCGACCCCAGGTTCCGGCTCGGGGTGGGTCGGCTGGTCCCCACTCAGTGCCCCCGACGGCGTTGCGCTCACGGGCAACGCATACGTCCAACCGCATGACTTCTCGGTACTCGGCCAGCAATGGATCCGAGTAATCACCAACACCGGCGTCGTGTGGCAGACAACACAGACACCAGGTGCTGGCTCCGGCTGGACCGGCTGGACCCCTCCATCGACGCCGCTACCACCGGTCAACACGCCACCACCAGTGACCGCACCGCCGGCACCAGCTCCGACCCCAACGCCTTCCCAGCAGAATGCCATCCGATCCGCTCAGTCGTATCTCAAGTTTATGCACTTCTCACGGCTGGGGCTGATCGGCCAACTCTCATCCCCGTACGGTGAAGGTTTCCCTCTCGCAGATGCGACTTTTGCGGTGGACAGTCTGAACGTGGACTGGAACGCACAAGCTGTCGGGTCCGCTCAGGACTACCTCAAGACCATGGGCTTCTCATGTCAGGGGCTGATCGACCAACTCTCATCCAGATACGGCGAGCAGTTGACTGTTGAGCAGGCCACGTATGGGGCCACCCAAGTCGGTCTGTGCTGACAGCTTCCGAAGCGACGACCGGTCCCTCACTCCGTCGCCGCGCGTGATCTGCGAACGCTCACGGACGAGGTGATCGCAGGGATCGACAGAGAGGCGCATGCCGACCTTCGGCTTGACTACGAGACGAGCCACAGCCCGGGCTTTCGAGCTGCCGCTGGTTCCGCCACCCGGCGAGTGGACGACGATCAAGATGTAGACGACGCGACGGATCTGACCATCCGCGCAATCGAGGAAAGACGTGAACCGACAACGTGCACGCGAGATCGCCGGACGACCGACCTTCCTCGATAGCCGCTGAACGACACATTCGCCGCGCGACGCGGCGGATGTGCGTGGGCGCGTTGGCCTACGACTCTGCGAGGATCACGACAGTCTCAGCAAGCACGCCGTCGTGAGCCATCGCTTGACCGAATTCCGGGCTCTGCATCGCCTGCAGCAAGGCGTCCACGTCGGGAACTTCCATCAGCAGCGCGACTTTGTTGGGGTGCTGCGGGTCTGCAAAGGTGCGGATCTCGGTGATGCCGATGAGGGCCATCGCCTCGGCGCGCTTGGGCGAGGCGAGCCAATGGTCCTTGTCCTTCACATCGTGGTGGGCTATGACGGTTGTCATGGGTTGCTCCTTCTGGCGAGTTACTCAACTCGCAGTCGTGGGTCGGCGATGTCGCCGACCGGGTTCGATTTGACGGAATGTGGAACGGGTCCGCTGCACATCGCGCAATCAGTAGAACTTCGCCCAGCCGCCGGTCTGGAAGGTGGTCTCGGGCGTGGAGATCACTCCGGCAGCCTGCATGGTCGTTTGCAACTCGGGGTCCGTGAGGAAGGCGCGCAGCGTGTCGAAGCTCTCGGCTTGGTGGTAGATCGTCACCATCGACGGGTCGTCGACCCAACGGTTGGCCGCGTGTCCGATGATGCCCCTCGACGTTTGCAGCCCGGCTGCGCCGTCGTAGCCGTCGAGCCAGGTGTCGAAGTCGGCGACCCGGTGATGAAGGATGAACGCCGGGAGCTGTCGGTCCCAGATGACCGACTCACGGACCGGCTGCATCCAGCGAATGACGGGCGGTGCTGTCACACCGAAGGTTTCCATCGTCTCGGCGAGGTCGGCGGACTCGGCGAACGCTTTGGCCTTGTCGAGGTCGGACAACGCCAGGAAGAGCGTGATCAGGTTCGGATCGTCCTCGGCGCGGTTGATGTGTTGACCAACCATGCCGGCAGCGCGGCGGGACGGCTCGTCGCCGTCGAAGCCGACCCTCCAGTGGTCGAAGTCGTTGACGGGATGTGTGACCAGCGCGGCGTAGGGCGGCAGGTTGTCTGACATGGCGATCTCCTCGGGACAGCGGATGCTTTCGTCGCATGGTCATCGATGTCCCGCGTCATTTGCGCCTCACCCGGATCCCACCCTCGCAGCGCGGTGGGCGATACTTGCTGCATGGGGAGTGTCGACTTGATGGTGCGGGTGCTCGGGCCCGTCCAGCTCGTCACGTCGACGGGCGAGGTGATCGATCTTCCGAGCGCCAGTCAGCGGCGTCTGCTCGCCGCCCTGGCGCTGCATGCGCCCCGCCCGGTCCGCACCGAATGGTTGTGCAACGTCCTCGATGTGACTCCGGGCGCTCTGCGCACGTCGGTCGCCCGGCTCCGCAAAGCGCTGGGGGAAGGGGTCGTGCACACATCGGCGGTCGGCTATCGGCTGGCGGCCCCGGTCGACGCGAACGTGGCGTGTGAGGAATTGGAGCTCGGCAGCCGGGCCAGAACCCGGCTACACGCCCAAGCCTTCGACGCCGTCCGGTCGTCCTCATCATCCCTGCCGCCGGAACGCCTGGCACGTCACGCCGAACAGGCGGGCCTGCTCGCCGAGGCTCAGTACTGGGCAACGGAGGCCGGCGACCGTGCCCTCGCCAACCTCGCACACGTCGAGGCGGTCGAATGGTTCGAACGGGCGCTCGGCCACGCCACGGCTCTGGCCCGACCCGACGAGGAGCGGGCCGCTCTGCTCGTACGCATCGGTGAATCGGCGTATCGCGCCGGGCACCCGGCAGCGCTCGATTTCCTTTACGACGGTGCGGTGCTGGCCGAGCGCAGCGGGGCAGATTCCATCCTCCGACGTGCGGCGCTGGCGACGGACCCTGGATCCATCCAGTACGGCGCCTTCGCTCCCAAGCAGCTGGCGATCAGTGAGGCTGCGCTGGCCCGCATAGCCGACGCCGATCACGACACGCGGGTTCGGATCACCGCCAGGTTCGCCCAGAGCCTGGCCCACACTGACCGGACTGCGGCCCGCCGGGCAGCCGCGTTTGAAGCCCTGGCGATGGCCCAGGCCAGCGAGGACCGTACGCTCATCGCTCGCATCGCCCCCGACCTCATGTACGCCTTCTCGGGTCCCGGCCTCGGAGCGGTACGAGCGGAGCTCGCCGAAGTGGCCATCGCCGTCGTCGAGACCGCCGGCGATCCACACCTGGCCTTCGTGGTGTATCACGCGGCGCACACGGCCGCCGTGTGCGCGGGCGACGCCGAGCGTGCACAGATTTGTCTCGACGGGATGCGAGCAATGAGCCGCGACGTTCAGGAACCGCGCATGCGATGGACCACCGGGGTCGTCGATGCCTTCGACGCCACCATGCGCGCCCGCTTCGACGAGGCCGAGCAGCTCATCGGAGCAACTTACCAACTCGGTACCCAGATCGCCGACGCCCTTCGCCATCCCGTCGTTCGCGGCTCAGGCGTTCGTGGTCGGCATCTTCGCCGGTCGCCACGAGGAGATGCTCCCGATTCTGCAACACCCGATGGACACCCAGGAATCGCTCGAGGAGGCATTCCGTATCGCCCACGCCATCGTCTGCGCCGAGCTCGGCCGCCACGAGGTCCCGCGCGCGTTGCTCCGCGAGGCCATGCACCGCGGGATCGGAGCCATCTCGGACGACATCCTGCGGTCCACCACCCTGCTCGGGTACTCGATCCTGGCGATCGAGACAGCGGATGTCGAGGCTGCTGCGTGGGTGTATCCCGAGGTTCTGCCGATGGCGGGTGAGGTGGCGTTCAACGGGGTCACGGGCCAGGGGCCGGTGTCCGCCTATCTGGGCCGGTAGGCGTCGATACTCGGACGACACGAAGACGCCGAGCCCTACCTGCTCGATGCCCTCGCCACCTCGGAGGCGTTCGGCTGGGAATACAACCGGGCGACATCGTTGATCGCCCTCACCCAGAGCCAGCTGTTGGCGACCGGAAACCTCGACGCTCGGGGCGAGCAGTGGCTCAGCACGGCCGAGCATCTGTGCGCCAAACACGGATTCGCCAGTTGGGTCAAGCGGACTCAGGCCGTCCGCTCCCGACTCGATTCCTAGTCGAAGCGTTCACGTCGTCCGAGACCCAAGGTCGGGCGGCCGGGATCCTTCACGAGTAGCGCAGCACGCGCAAGCAGCTCAACGCTGGCCGCGTTCGGTCGCGAGCAGCGCCGACCGGCGCTGACGGAGCGAGCCAGAGCCGCGAACTGGGACAACAACCGAGCGCGTTACCGTCCCTGCGGCAAATCGTCGATCGGATCAGTCCCTCCGAATGCAGAGATGCTTTGCTGGCGCTGAAGCCCGGCCTTGGTGGGGTCGTTGATGAGCGCAAGCACCGACAGGACGTTGACGATGGTGCCGTGGCGGCTGTGATGGTCGACAGCTATGTCTCGAAGACGACGGACGAGTTCGAGCGCCGATTCTGCGGACATCGTCCGACGACTCATTGCACAACCTCTTGTGATCTCGTGGTGGACGAGGTCAGCTGCCGGTCGTACGCCTTCGGTCCAGCTGTGCGGCCGGCGCGGACGCCGTTGGCGATGACGAAGACCTCGGCGATTTCGTGGATGGCCACGACTGCAGCCAGGCCGAGCACACCGAACAGCGCGAGTGGGAGCAGTGTGGTGACGATCGCGAGGGAGAGACCGACGTTTTGGAGCATGATCGTCCGCGCCCTGCGAGCGTGGTCGAGGGCTTTCGGGAGCGCTCGTAGGTCGTTGCCCATCAGTGCGATGTCGGCGGTTTCGATGGCGACGTCGGTGCCCATCGCGCCCATGGCGATGCCGATGGTGGCGACCGCGAGGGCGGGGGCGTCGTTGATGCCGTCGCCGACCATCGCCACGGGCCCGCGGCGTTCGAGTTCGGTGATGAGGTGTGCCTTTTCTTCGGGCCGCAGGTCGGCGTGGACTTCGGTGATGCCTGCTTCGGTGGCGAGGCCGGTCGCGGTTGCTCGGTTGTCGCCGGTCAGCATCACGATCGATAGTCCGTTTGATCGCATGTGGGCGACGACGGCGGATGCTTCGGGGCGGAGGTCGTCGCGGACGGCGATGGCGCCGATGGTGTCGCCGCCGCACTCGACGAGCACCGTTGTTGCGCCATCGGTCTGCACGCGGGTCACGTCGGTGGCGAGTTGGCCGGGGTCGAGCCAGCCAGGGCGCCCGAGGCGCGCGGTCCCGCCGTTGACGGTGCCGGTCAATCCTGCACCGGCAATGGCTGTGACGTTGTCGGCGGCGGTGACGTTGGGATGTGCGGAGAGGATCGCGTGAGCGAGTGGGTGTCGCTGCGCGCTTCGAGTGCGGCGGCAATGCCGAGGACTTCCTCGCGAGTGTGCTGACCGACGGCGACGACTTCGGTGACGGCGGGGTGGTTGCGGGTGAGGGTGCCGGTCTTGTCGAGGGCGACGACCCGGATGGTGCCGAGCGCTTCGAGTGCTGCGCCGCCTTTGATGATGACACCGAACCTGCTGGCTGCGCCGACGGCAGCGACGACGGTGATCGGCACCGAGATCGCCAATGCGCACGGCGATGCGGCGACGAGGACGACGAGGGCGCGTTGGATCCAGATGTGCGGATCGCCGAGCACCGAGCCGAGGATCGCGATGCCCGAGGCAACGGCCATGACGCCCGGGACGAGCGGTCGCGCGATCCGGTCGGCGAGACGCTGACGTTGACCCTTGTTGGCTTGCGCATCGGTCACGAGGTCGACGACCCGGGCGAGGGAGTTGTCGGCCGTGGTCGCTGTCGCTTCGACATCGAGGGCACCGTTGGCGTTGATCGACCCGGCGAACACCAGTGAGCCGGCTCGAACCTCGACGGGCATCGACTCACCCGTGATTGCCGCCATGTCGACAGTGCTGTGTCCGGCCCGAATCGATCCGTCGGTGGCGATACGCCCGCCAGGGCGCACGATCAAGGTCTCACCGAGACGGATGGTCGCCGACGGGACTTCCTGTTCGATGCCGTCGCGGCGAACGATTGCGGTCTCGGGGACCAGCGTGAGCAAGGCGCGAAGGCCCCGCTGAGCCCGACCGACCGAGAACTCTTCGAGGCCCTCGCTGATCGAGAACAAGAAGGCGAGCATCGCTGCTTCTCGAACCTCGCCGAGCGCCAACGCGCCGACACCGGCGATCGTCATCAACGTCCCGACCCCGATCTTGCCGCGTCGCAGTGACCGCAGTGTTCCCGGCACGAAGATTCGTCCCCCGACACCAGCAGCGACGACGGCGAGCACATCGGCCGCACGGTGGAGGTCGTTCCAACCGACGATGAAGCTCACCGACAAGATGACTCCGGCGGCCGCCGCCCAGCGGATCTCGGACACCTGCAACAAGCCCCCGGTAGCCGCCTCGTCCTCCTCGTCCTCCTCTTCGTCGTCGCCGTTGTCGGGATGGTCGTCGCCGCAGCAGGCGCTCATCGCTGCGTGCCGATGCTGGTCATCTGTTCGGTTCGTGGCGGAGGTGCTCGGCAGAGACGTCCAGGAGGAGCCGGACGTGGGCGTCGTTGAGGGAGTAATAGACCATCCTGCCGCTCTTGCGGTTGCGGACCACTCCGGCGGTGCGCAGCAGGCGCAGGGCGTGGGAGATCGATGTTTCCGGCGCGTCGACGACGGCGGCGAGATCGCAGACGCAGAGCTCGCCGACTTCGACGAGGGCGTAGAGGATCTGGACGCGTGTCGCGTCGCCGAGCAGCCGAAACAGCTCGGTCAACTGTTGGGCCTCGTCGTTGGGGATCATCCGTGCCTTCGCCGCGGCGACACGGTCGTGGTCGACGATGCGCACACCGCACGCGTCCGGGTCGAGTGGCGTGACGGCTGCGATCATTTCGGTCCTCCCGATGAAAGTGAGATGAGCAGGATTCCGAGGAACCCGACAAAGAAGGTTGCCGTCGCCAGCGGGGTGTCCTTCACTTCGTGTGCTTCTGCGAGGAGTTCCCCTGGCCGCCGACGGTTTCGAAGTGGTCGGACATCCGTCCGAGGATCAGCATCACAGCGACCCCGACGACGAACCCGGTGCGGGCGGTCACAACCGAACGTCCGATCGATGTCACGACCGGCATGGCGACGAAACTCAGGACGGAAGCAGCTGCCGTCACTTCTCGCTGCCGTCACTTCTCGCTGCCGTCGTCGTGGCCGACGTCGCCGTGCTCGGTGTCGTGCGAGTGCGCGACGTGAGCCGGCCGTGGCGTGTCGATGGTGCAGAAGTCGTCGGGCACGCCGCACGCCTCGCACTCCAACTCAATCGTCGCGTGACTGATCCGGAACGGCCCGCCGATCGCCGATTTCACTCTTGCTCCGACAACCTGAGCCTCCTCGAGCGACGGATGGCCGTCGAGCACCACATGCGCCGACATCGCCCGGACATCGCTCGACAACGTCCACACGTGAAGATCGTGAACCGATTCGACACCGTCCACCCCGGAGATCAGTGTTGTCAACGAGTCCACGTCGAGACCAGCCGGCGTGGATTCCAGCAGCACATCGGCCGTTGACCGCAGCAACCGCCAACCCTGTACGCCGATCACTGCCGAGATCAACAGCGACACCGCCGGATCCAACCAGTACCAGCTGCCGGTCAACAAGATCACCAACCCGGCGACCGCGACACCGACGGACACGGCACCATCAGAGATCATGTGCAACAACGCCGAGCGCATGTTCAGGTCGTGCGACTCCCCGCTGTCATCGGAGCCGTGATCGTCGTGACCGGCGTGAGCGTGCCCCGCTCCACCCAACGCCGCCGCCGCTCCGAAGTTCGCTGCCGCTGCAACCAGTGCGACGACGAGGACCAACCCACCCTTGACAGGCTGGGGGTCGGCGAGCCGTCGGACCGCTTCGAAACCGACCAGCACACAGACGATCAGGATGCTCGCGGCGTTCGCCTGCGCCGCAAGGATCGTCCCGCGGTGATAACCGAACGACCTCGACGCGTTCGCCCGACGACGCACGAGCCGAACGGCAATCAGCGACACCACGATCGCCGCGACGTCGGTCACGTTGTGCGCCGCATCCGCAAGCAAACCGAGCGACGCCGCCGTGATGCCGACAACCACCTGCACGACCACGATGGCGATGTTCAAACCGAGCGCGACCTGAAGTCTGCGCTCCTTGACGGTGGTCACATCGGAAGACATGATCATATGTTGCCGCCGTCGGGGTCGAGACACAACGTCGCTGCATGTCGGCTCCGCAATTGCGGTGTCCACTGGCATGATGACGGGGTGGAACAGTCGGCCGAGCGTTCTGAAGCCGCAAGGTCGTACCGCCACGGCGTGCTGCTGGAATGCGTCGCCGACGACGCCGGCAGCGAATCAACTCACACCTTCACCTGCCAACGCAACGGCGGCCCATGATGTGGTGGCGTGTGCTGCTGGCGATCGCAGTCGGCCTGGTCGCTGTCTGGTTGGTGATGCTCGCGGTGCTGTGGCGGGCTCAGCGCCACACAGTGGCCAAGACGAGCCTGCGCGACGCCGCACGACTCGTTCCGGACGTGGTACGCCTACTGCGTCGCCTTGCTGCAGACCGAACCATCGCCCGTTCGGTCCGGATTCGACTGTGGATGTTGTTGGCCTATCTCATTTCGCCGATTGACCTGATCCCAGATTTCATCCCCGTGCTCGGCTACGCCGACGACGCGATCATCGTCGCGATCGCCCTCCGCTCGGTCACTCGTCGAGCCGGACCTGAAGCGCTCGAACGACACTGGCCGGGGACACCGGAAGGACTCGCCACGCTTCTGACGTTGGCCGGCCTCGAACAGAATCCTCGGCCGACGGCAGACGACCTATGACGGTGCCGGCGTTGCCCGCTGCTCGGCAACGACCGCGGTCGCCAGGTGCACCACAGCGATGGTTGCGGCGAGTGTCGCCAGCCCGGACCGCGATTCTTTGAGCTGGTGGGCGACTTCGGCGGCGTCGAACGCGGCGAACACGACGGCGAAGGCCACGGTCGCGAACAGCAGGCCGCGACGGTTCCGAATCCAGGTGACCGTCGCCAAGGCGAGTGATGCGGCGACGGCGACGATGACGAGAGCGTTCGATTCGAGCTCGAGACCGAGAACCGTCTCTGCGGACGACTCGGACGACTCGGGTGTTTCGCCACCTGGCGTCTCGGTGCGTCGTGTCCCGGCGCTGGCGGTTTCGTCGATGTGATTGGCTTCGTCACCGCCTGCTTCCACCGACGGCACGGTCTGCGCGTTGGTCGGAGTGCGGCTCACGGCTTCGGTGCCGGTCTCGGTGTGATGGGCGCCTACGTGACGTTCGGCGGCGATACCGATCGCCAACAACGCCGCGCCGGCGATGAGCAGTGAGCTGAGCAACCACCGCCGCCGGGACAGTCCGCGAAGGGTCACCGGTGTGTCCGCACGATCGGCATCTCCACCGCCACCGGGCCGGGGGTCGCAACACACGAGGTGGCGCGTCGGCGGCGACGCCGGACCGCGATGACGATGGCGATGACGCCGACCGCAATCGCGGCGGTGCCGAACAGCGCAAACCCGGCAGCGGTGCCGAGACCGATCGCCGCGAGGAACCCGAGGATCGGTCCGACGCAGCACGCAACGCAGGCCGCGGCCCCGACACCGACCACGGCCGCGGTCTCCTTCTTGGTGCTCATGCCGGATGACCGAACAGTGAGTGCATCGCCGGGCGAGCGTCGTGGGGCGCACGGACTTCCAGGGCGACGCCGCGGCTGTCGACGGTGATCGCGAACGTGAAGAACTGGCAGCAGTCCTGCTCGGCGGCGGCCAGCCGCACCAACTCACCCAACTCACCCAGCGGCGTCCCCGGCCCGAACGTTGCGCGCAACCCGTCATCGATGGACGCTCTTTGCTCGACGTGTTCGAGGAGCCGTTGCCATTCGTCGAGGCGGCCGCGCATCGACTGCGACCCGAGCGTGCACGCGATCGGCACGTCGACCTGCACCCGGTGGGACTTTCTGCGGAGCGTGACGAGCTGCGGCGCAGTGGTGTTGGAACTGTCGATGACGCAGCCACATTTGTCGTCGCATGCGCCCTCCGGGCGGTGGGTCTCGAGCGTTGATGCAGCCTGCTGCAGATCAGAGGTCAACGTCATCAGCTCGACGATCTGCTGCCGGGCGGTGGCCAGCTTGTCCGCAACGACCGCGCGCAGACGGTCTTGGATCGGTCCGCACCGGCCGCCGTCCCAGGCGACGGTCAGATCGGCGATCTCGTCCAGGCTGCAACCGAGTTGCTTGGCGCGGGAAATGAACGCAAGCCGCTCCAGGGTGCGATCGTCATACAGGCGATAGCCCGCCGGAGTCCGCGTCGCCTCCGGCAGCAATCCGATCTCCTCGTAGTAGCGCAACGTCGCGGCACTGAATCCGCTGCGGCAGGCGACGTCCTTGATCATGTAAGTGGTGCTCACCAACGCATCGTAAACCTTCAGGTTGAGTTGAAGGTCAAGCGGTTTGTGGCTGATCGCTCCGCCAATCTCGCCAACGCCGGCGACAGCAACGCGGGGTCGTGTTTGCTCTCGCGATCGCTGCGACGACACCGGGTACCTGGCCGTCGTCCACGGCGCGCCGCACGATCTCGTCGACGGCTGTCGACCCGGAATCCGTCCGGTCTCTCGGATGCATTGCCGGACGTAGAGTCAACGGTGCGGATCCACTCGAGGAGCCACCGAACTCGATCCGTGACGGGCCGGACGTTCCCGTTTCCCGGCGGCACACACCGGCCAGCGGCTCGGAACCGGCCGCCCAGTCAACGCGTCGTTTCGCATCAGGCGGGGCGGATTGCGTCGGCGGGTGCCAGACGGGCGGCACGGGCGGCAGGTGAGAGCCCGGCGACAGCGCCGATGACGACTGCGGCGGCAAAGCCTCCGACGAGTGCGTTGGCGGGCATCGCCAAGGCGGTGTGGCGTGCTGTGGTGTACGCCGTGGTCACGGCGACACCGAGCCCGACACCGAGCAGGCCGCCGAGTGCGCCCAAGACGATGGCTTCGAGCAGGAACTGGGTGCGGATGTGGCCCCTGGTCGCGCCGAGGGCGCGTCTGACACCGATCTCGGTGCGGCGTTCGAGGACGCCGATCACCATCACGTTGGCGATCCCGATACCACCGACGAGTAGCGCGACACCTCCGAGGCCGAGCAGCAGCGCCGTCAGCGTGGACGAGACCGCTCGACGGGCGGCGAGCGCGTCGGTCGGGTTCGAGACCTTGACCTCGTTCGGGTGGAGAGGATTCGCCGTTGCGCCGATCACGTCGCGAACGGCGTCGATCGAGTCAGGATCGGTGGTGACGTAGACGGTGCCAGGGTTCGCCGGCGTGTTGAACCGTTCGGCAGCGATCGGGTAGCCGACGAACACGGCGGAGTCGAGCGTTTCGTAGAGCGGGATCGGGTCGAGGATGCCGATCACGGTGAACCATTGGTCGCCGATCAGGACGGTTCGCCCGTCGACATGGTCGATACCGAGGCGTTCTGCGGCCTTCGAGCCGAGCACGACGGTCGGCAAGTGGATCGACGCGTTGTCGTGCCAGCGACCGTCGGCGACGGTGCCTCCGATCGTGTCGAGCAGACCGATGTCGCCGGCGCGTGGGACGATGCCGCCGGTCTGGCCTTCGGGAATCCGGTCGCTGCGGCGCACGGTGGCATCGACCCCGGTCGTCGCTGCGACGTTGCGGACCGCTGGGATGCGGCGGATCTGGTCGTCGGCGCGTTCGGGGAGTTGCGCCTCGTTGCCGGTCGTCGATTGGCCGGCTTGCACCTGCAGTCTGTTGGTGCCGAGCGCATCGAGTTGAGCGATGAGGTCCGCCTTGGCAGATTGAGCGATGCCGAGAACAGCCACGAGCGCCGCAATCCCGATGGCGATCCCGATCGCGGTGAGCAAGCTCCGGACCCGGCGGGTGCGCGGCCCGACCGTCGCTACCGATGGCAGATCACGCCACCTGACACGGCTGCGGGCGAGCGCCACGGTCGTCAACGGTCGGGCTGGTTTGTCGGCGGATTCCGTGGCGGTGTCGACGGGAGCGGTCATGAGTTGGTCCGGGTGTCGTGGACGATCTCGCCATCGCGGATCGTGATGTTGCCGGGGAAGGCGGGCGACGATGTCGGGGTCGTGGGTGATGAGCACGATCGTGCAGCCGTCGGCGTGCAACTGATCGAAGAGTTCGAGCACGGTGTTGCCGGTCCTGGTGTCGAGGTTGCCGGTCGGTTCGTCGGCGAGCAGCAGCGCAGGGTCGGTGGCGAGGGCACGGGCGATGGCGACCCGTTGCCGTTCGCCGCCGGACAGCCGGCTGGGTCGGTGGGCGGCTCGATGTGCGAGGCCAACGCGTTCGAGTGCTGCGAGTGATCGTTGGCGGCGCTGCCGCTCGGGGATCGCCGCATAGAGCATGCCGAGCGAGACGTTGTCGACCGCGTCGAGCCCGTCGATCAGGTTGAACGACTGAAAGACGAAGCCGATCCGGCGACCGCGCACTGCAGAGAGTTTGCGGTCGGACAGTGTGGAGATTTCGTGTCCGTCGATCGCGATCGTGCCTTCGGTGGGCCGGTCGAGCGCGCCGAGCAGGTTCAGGAGCGTCGACTTGCCTGATCCGGATGGTCCGACGATCCCGACGTACTCTCCTTGGTCGACCCGAAGGTTGACGCCCGAGAGTGCGCGGGTGACGGGCGGGCCCGGGTACTCCTTGCCGACACCGTGCAGTTCGAGCGCCGCGTTCATGCGCTCACCACCGTCGTTCCCACGGCGATGGCACCAGTGATTTCGACCCAGCCGTCGGCGGACTGACCAAGTTCGACTTCGGCGAGATGAGTCGTCCCGCCGGGGTCGACGACTTCCAACGCGTAGCGATGATCAGCGGTGGCAACGATCGTCTCGACCGGAACGGCGAGCACGCCAGCGGCGGTGCTGGTGGTGATCGTGACGGTGACGGGGCTGCCGTCGAGCGCGTCGAACGCACCATCTGGGCTGATCTCGACCTCGACGGTCGTTGTCTCCTTTCCGTCTGCGCCCTTGGTGACCGTCGTGGTGTCGGCGATCGACGTGATCGTTCCGGTCGTCTTCGTACCGTCGGGAGGTTCGAGTCCGTGGTCGCCGATGTGGACAGAGCTGACCTGCTTGGCGTCGAGGTCGACTCTGATACGGCGCTGTTCGCCGGTGACGGCGATGATCTCGCCGTTGGCCGGGTCGCCGACGAGCGCCTTGACGTCGGCGACCCTGAGTGGCTCGTCGGAGAACGGGTTCACCGTGTGCCGCGAACTTCGCGACGCCCATGATTGGACCCCGGTCCTGATGCTGACGGCAAAACTCGGTGAGACGACCTCGCTGAAGCGCTCGACTGTGGAGCCGACGACTTCATGTCCAAACCCTTCTCGTTCGTCGTCCTCACCGCCCGACTTCGGGCGCTGATCAGACGCGGCCACGTGCCACGCCCGGCGATGCTCGAGGTCGGCGAGCTCGTGCTCGATCCATTCGCCCGGCGGTGCTGGATCGGCACCGAAGAGCTGTCGCTCACGCCACGCGAAGCGTCGGTCCTGGCATGCCTGATCCGGGCGCATCCGGCCGTCGTCAGCAGGGACGAGATTCTCGACGAGGTGTGGGGCACCGATCAACACGGCGATGCAAACATCGTAGACGTCTACATCGGACACCTTCGCCGCAAACTCCGCCCGTATGCCGATCACGCATCGATCCTCAACGTTCGCGGGCACGGGTTTCGGATGGCTGCTCATGCGTAGCCTTCGGCGAACACTGTCGCTGCGTGCCCGCATCGCGGCGACGGTGGTTGCGGCGGCGGTCGTGCTGCTGTCGCTCACCGGTCTGTTCGTCGTGCGTGTTGTCGACGCGCGGATGCACGACAACGTCCGGGCCGAAGCGCTTCGCGCCCTGGACGACGCCATCGCCCAGATCCGCAACGGTGGGTCGGTCGGCGTGGTGGTGACGACACGAGTCGGCGAACCTCGCATCACCGTCAGCGTCGAGCCTCGGCAGGCAACGAATGGGCCGATCCGACCGACCGAAGGGGTTGGGCAGACGCGCGCTGACAGGTCGAGCTGGGAGGTCGTCGGTGAGACCAGCGTCGAGCGGCGGATGGTCGACGAGACACCGGTCTACGAAGCAAGCAGCCTTATGCGTGGCGCTGCCGGCGACATCACGCTCGTCGCCACCGCCCCGCTCGCCGAGACCGAACGAACCATCCGTGCTCTGCGCTGGGGACTCGCCATCACCGTCCCTGCACTGGCGCTGCTGTTGGGTGCTATCTCGGCGCTGGTCACGACCCGGGCACTTCGACCGGTCGCGAAGATGCGCGCAGAAGCCGACACGATCGCCGACGGAACGTTCCACCGCCGCCTCACCCCGACGGACCGATCCCCAGAACTCGCCGAGTTGGCCGACACGATGAACGAGATGATCGAACGACTCGAACGATCGGCCACGAGGCAACGTCAGTTCGCGTCGGACGTGTCACACGAGTTCCGCAGCCCGCTCGCCACGATCCGCGGCACCCTCGAGCTCACAGCCCGGCACCCCGAAGCCGCTGCCGAAGCAGCCCCACCCGCACTCGGCGAGATCGATCGACTGGACTCGCTCGTCGACGACCTGCTCACCCTTGCCCGGCTCGACGAGCGCGCTGTCGCCCGCGACGAGATCGATCTCGACGACATCATCACCGAGCAGGTACGCGCATCGGCCGGGAACCGGATCGCGATCGTCGTTGCGATCGAAGCCGTTCGCGTCATCGGTGACCGACGCGCGCTGACGGGGCTCGTCAGGAACCTGCTCGACAACGCGGTTCGTCACGCCGTCTCCGAGGTGTCCGTCTCGCTGCGCGCCGACCACGAGCTGGCGGTGATCACCGTCGACGATGACGGTTCTGGCATTGCACATGAGGACCGTGAACGGGTCTTCGAACGATTCGCACGTCTCGACCTGGGCCGCACACGCTCCCAAGGTGGCACCGGTCTCGGTCTCGCCGTCGTCGCCGCGACCGTGGCCAATCACCACGGGTCGATCGTCGTCGACGACTCGCCCGGCGGCGGCGCCCGATTCACCGTTGCGCTCCCCAAGGCGACCGAGTAACGACGCACCCGAGTGCGGTGGCCGCACCCGAGTGCGGTGGCGACGGCTACCGGTGTCAGGACACTCGGGTGCTGCGATCACACTCGGCCAGCGGATCGGCGGAGGTTGGACCGAACGGGGTTCGTGGCGCCTCTCGGGCGTGGATCAGTTCATGCCGCCGTTGGCTCGAATGGTCTGCCCGTTGATCCAGTGGCCGGCGGGGCTGGTGAGGAACGCCACTGCCTCGGCGATGTCGGCGGGGGTTCCCAAGCGGTCGAGTGGCACAGCGTGGGCGAATCGGGCGATGGTTTCTTCATCTTTGCCCTCCAAGAACATCGGAGTCGCGGTTGGACCGGGGGCGATCGCGTTGACGTTGATGTCTCGGCCGCGCAACTCCGACGCCAAGATGAAGGTCATCGCCTCGACCGCGCCCTTGCTGGCGGCGTAGCCGCAGTAGTTCGGCAGGATCCTGCCGAGCACCGAGGAGGAGAAGTTGAGGATCGAGCCGCCCACCCGGATTCTGCGGGCCGCCTGTTGATCGACGACGAAGGTGCCCCGAACGTTGATCCGGAGCATCTCGTCGAGCGTCGCCAGGTCGAAGTCGACCAGCGGTGCGAGATCCATCCGGGCGGCGGCATGAACGACGACATCGACACCACCGAACTGCCGCTCGACCTCATCGAACAGGTCCACCATCGCCTGCTCGTCGGCCACATCACCTCCGATGGCTTTCGCCGTGCCACCGGCGGCGGCGATCCCCTCGACAACCTCGTTCGCGCGCTCGGCGTTGCCGGCGAAGTTGACGACCACACTGATCCCGTCGGCACTCAGACGTCGCGCAACTGCCTGTCCGATGCCGCCTGACCCGCCCGTCACGACGGCCACTCGCTGATCCTGGGACAGTGCGCTCGGCATGTCGTCGCTCCTCCCGCCGCAGTGCCGCGACGTGTTGGTGGTCGAACTTCAGTCCGACGCAGGTGATGGTACCGACGTGTCGACGGCGGCGACGTTCAGCGAGACCCCGGACACGAGAGCAGACGAGGACACGGCCCCGCTCCACCCGAAGCGTCAACAACTGGTGCGGATCACGCAGCATCGGGTATTCCAGCTCGTTGCAGGTACGTTTGCTCACAGCAACCGGAGAGGTCCGGCATGACCGAAGCGACAGCGAAGGTTCGATCGCAGCGCGGCCTCCATCGGATCGTGGTCTTCACCGACGCCGTGGTGGCCATCGCCTGCACGCTGCTGGTGCTACCGCTGGTCGACCTCGCCACACAGGAAGCGGGAGTGCCCGTCGGCCGGCTCCTGCGCAGCCACATTGGTCAGTTCGGGGCCTTCGCGTTGAGCTTCGTGGTGATCGCCCGTCTGTGGGTGGCTCACCACCAACTCTTTGAACGCGTCGGTGCCTACGACACCGTGATCATCTGGCTCACCCTCGTCTGGTTGTTCACGGTTGCTTTCTTGCCGTTCCCCACCGCGATCCTCGCCACCCAGTCCGTGCGCGGCGCGGCGCTGCTCTACATCGGCACCTTGCTGCTCAGCTCCGTAGCCCTCGCCTCGACTGCAGCCTGGGTGAGCGTTCACCCCGCGCTCCAACGGACCGCTGAACCGGAGGACGCGGTCGATGAGCCACACTGGACCACCGCCGTATTGTTCGCCGTCGCCTTCGCCCTCGCAGCGCTCGCACCCCACGCAAGCGTCTGGCCGCTCCTCCTGCTCCTGCTGTCCGGACCCATCGATGTCCTGCGTCGTCGTCGCTCCGCTCGCAAGCGGTCGCCTGCGGCCGCGGCCACCGAAACAGACCAGCCCGCGTAGCGCAGCGTCCAACGAGTCACGAGCCCGCAGTGGGCTTTGACGCAGGTACCAAACATTGCAGATGCTGCAACATTGCGTGCCTGCGTCGTTGTCGTGGCCGTCACCCTGCGCTGCGCCGTCAGGCCGGGGGGTGTCCTGACGTGGGTCCCCATTGCGAGCCGAGCAGCGTGTCGAGGCTGGCGCTGTTGGGTGGGGTGTCGTTGTTGAACAGGTCTCCGTCGGTCCAGTGTTCGACCATGTGGCCGTACGGGTCGAGCCAGTAGTCGTAGATCTGGCTGCCGAGGATGTGGCGACCGATTCCCCACTGATGCGTCTGCCCGGCTGCGGCCAGGTGGCTGTTTCCGCGCATCAGGTCGTCGAAGTCGGCGACTTCGAACGCCGCGTGGTTGAACTGCGAACGTCCGATGCCGACGAGGAACAGCGTGTGGTGGTCCACGTAGCGGTCGCCTCGATCGCAACGCAGGAATGCGCCGAGTGCGGTGTTTTCGTCGAGTGCGATCTCGTCGGAGGTGACGAGTCCGAAGTGCTCCCTGTACCAGGCTTCGCTCGTCCGGAAGTCGGTCACGTCGATCACGCAGTGGCCGAGTCGTTTCACGTGCGCCGGTCCAGCGCCGAGACGAAGGGGTGAACCTGCCCGCTCTGTGGTGCGAGCGTTGTTTCGAGGACTCGGCACCGGCATCGGCAGTCGGCCGACTGATCCGCGCTCGGCGACGATCTCGACCTGGAAGCCGTCGGGATCGATGGTCTGCACGACCTTGCCGCCGCCTGGTCCTGCGAGGTCGTGTACCGGCGAGAAGGCGTCCGTGCGGGAAAGTGCTTCGAGGTCGGTGAGCTGCTCGGCGGCGAACGCCAGACCGACGAACCGTGGCGTGTCGCCGAGGTGGGTGACATGGACGAAGCCTTCGTCGTCGGTGCCGCGCATGTACAGCGTCCGGTCGTCACGGGCCGAGCGCTGCAGCCCGAACGCGGTGAGGAACGACTCCATGACATCGAGGTCTGGCGCCTCGAAGCGAACGAAGGCGATGTCGGCGACGCGCACGGTCACGACCCGGCGTCGATGTTGTCGCCGGGCGAGGTGTGATCGCTGACGCGAACACATCGGTTGACGAGTGTGCCGACTCCGGCGATCGTCGTGGTGATCACGTCGCCGTCGGCGAGGAACTTGCCGTGCACCGCACCGATGCCGGAAGGTGTGCCGGTGAAGATGATGTCACCGCTGACGAGTGTGGTGATCTGCGACAGGTAGGCGATCACCGTGGGAACGTCGAACACCATGTTGGCGACCGTGTCGTCCTGGCGTGTCTCGCCGTTCACCGACGTGACGATGCGCAGTTCGCGGGGATCGCCGATTCCGTCGAGGGAGACCAGCGCCGGCCCGATCGGCCCGAAGGTGTCGAACGACTTGCCGAGGTCGAAGTGTGGTGGCTTGGCTGCGAACTGCGCTTTGCGGTCCGAGATGTCCTGGCCGACCATCACGCCGATCACATGGTCCCAGGCGTTCTCGGCGGGGATGTCCTTGCCGCGTCGCCCGATGACGACGACCAGTTCACCTTCGTAGTCGCAGTAGTCGCTGCGCATCTCGACGTCGGCGAACGGACCCGTCAGACACGATGGAAACTTGGTGAACACGAGCGGGTTGGCCGGTACCTCCATCGAACCTTCTGCGGCATGGTCGAGGTAGTTGAGCCCGATTGCGAAGGACTTCTGCGGGTGCGGGACCGGCGGTCCGAGCACTACGTCGGCCAGCGCACCGGTCGGCGTCGAGCCGGCGAGTGTCTTTGCCAACGTCGTCAGCTCAGCGCTGCGGGCGAGTGCGAGCATCGGGTCGCTCGGCAGCGCTCCTTCGCTGATCGTGGCGATGTCGAAGTAGTGGTCGCCATCGACGAGCGCGCTGCGGCCGTCGATGTTCGCCAGTTGGAATCCCATGTCAGTCTCCTTGCAATTGATGAACGGTCTGACGGCGTGCGCCTGCGCCGAACAGGAGCGAGACCATCGCCTCGGCGTGCGCTTCGATCGCCTCCGGCGACTGCGGGTCGATTCCGGACAGCCGTCTGCACTCGGGAGCCAGCACGAACATCGACGATCCGCCGCCGGTGAGGATGTAGTAGAGGTGGGTGACGGGGATGTCGGGGACGTGACCGGCTTCGACCAGCTGTGTGAACAGTGCCGTCGCCTGCTCGTAGCGCGGGCGGACGTGACGCTCGACGAGCCAGTCCATACGTGGTCCGTCGGTTTTGCATTCCTGGGTGATGATCCGGTGCAGCTGGGGGTATTCGGCGCAGAAGTAGACGAACTCGCGGATCAACAGTTTGGCGGAGGTCAAGGCGTCGACGCCACGGAGCCCATCGGCGCGTGTGTCCAAGGCACCTGCGAGCTCGGCAAAGATTCCGTCGACCGCCGCCCGCCACAGCTCGTCTTTCGAGCTGAAGTGGTAGTTGAGCAATCCCTGCGTCACACCGGCGCGCCGGGCGATCTCTCGCGTCGTTGCTCCGTCGAACGACAGCTCGGAGAACAGGTCGAGTGCGGTTGCGAGGATTCGTTCCCGCGTCGCATCCGCTGACGGCCTCGCTACCCGAGCTCCCTGTGTCGCCTGCATCATGGCGGTCATCCTATTCGACCGAATAGGGTATTGACAATACATTGTTCGATCGAACAGGATAGATCCATGATCCAGACCTACGTCCCCGAGCTGTCATGATTGGCACCACCCACCGCTCGGACGCCGATGTCGTCATCGTCGGGTATGGACCGGTCGGCAACACGCTGGCCATCCTCCTCGCCCAGCACGGTCACCGGGTCGTGGTGCTGGAGCGTTGGCCAGGCCCGTACCCGCTGCCGCGGGCTGTGCACTTCGACCACGAGGTCGCCCGTATCCTGCAATCGGCGGGAATCGGCCCGTCGCTGCGACAGATCAGCGAACCGGCTGACGTCTACGAGTGGCGCAACGCCGCCGGCACCCCGCTGTTGCGATTCGGTCAGCGCGGTGACGGTCCCTCTGGCTGGCCGTACGCTTCGATGTTCAACCAGCCGGCGCTCGAGACGCTGCTCGACGCCCGCGCCGCACAGCTACCGACGATCGACGTACGCCGAGGAGTCGAGGTCAGCGGGCTCACGCAGACACCCGATGGCGTGACCGTCTCGGCACCGGACGGCACGGCGGTGACGGCTCGCTTCGTCGTCGGCTGCGACGGCGCCAACAGCACCGTTCGTCGCCTCGCCGGCCTCGGGGTACACGACCTCGGATTCTTCTTCGACTGGCTCATCGTCGACGTCGTCCTCGACGAGCCCCGCGTGTTCGACCCGCTCAACCTGCAGGTCTGCGACCCCGCCCGTCCCACCACCGCCGTATCGGGTGGACCGGGGCGAAGGAGGTGGGAGTTCATGCGACTCCCCGACGAAACCCTCGAGGAGCTCAACAACGAGGAACGGGCATGGGAGCTGCTTGCGCCGTGGGACGTCCACCCCGGCAATGCCCGCCTGGAACGCCACGCCGTCTACACGTTCAACGCCTGCTACGCCGAGCGCTGGCGCCACGCGCGGGTGATGCTCGCAGGCGATGCCGCCCACCAGATGCCGCCATTCGCCGGGCAGGGCATGTGCGCCGGCATCAGGGATGCCGCCAACCTGGCGTGGAAGCTCGACCTCGTCCTCAGTGGCCACGCGCCCGACGCGCTGCTCGACACCTACCAACTCGAGCGGCTCCCGAACGCTCGCCAAGCGATCGAGTTCTCGATGCAACTCGGCAACGTCATCTGCGTTCCCGATCCGACCGCCGCTGCCGCTCGTGACGAAGCGATGGCCGCCTCCGTCGGCACCGAACCGGCGATCGTGCCGGACCTCCCCGGCCTCGACAGCGGAATCGTGCACGCCGCGTCACCCCACGCAGGACGGCTGTTCGTGCAAGGCGACATCGATCGGCAACCATTCGACGATGTCCACGGCGCAGGATGGCGCCTCATCACCATCGATCCCGACACGAGCCTCGACGACGACCTCGTCGCATGGTTCGGTTCCATCGGTGGGCGTGTCGTTGCGATCACTGAGCCAGGTGACGTGCACCGCGTCTGGTTCGCGGACCACGACACCACCTGGGCACTGCAACGCCCCGACTTCCACCTCTACGGCACCGCCACCTCCAGCGACGGCGCCGCCGGAGTGCTCACTGAACTCCGCCACCACCTCGCCCACCCCGACCGCGCGATGCAGGCAACCCCGACGTGAACCCGAGGAGTGTTCGCCCGCGCGGTGCACGACCGAGCCGCTTGCAGCCGTCGTCGAGCAACACGTCAGCGGGCAGCAGCGACACCCTGCGTGCAGCGACGAGCGAGACACTCCCTTACGTGCCGAGGCGGACCAGGTCCCGTACCGCATAGCGGTGGTGCTCGAAGGACTCCTCGAACACCGTGTACAGGCACTCGATCATCGGCACGGTTCCGTTCTCGAGGACCTCGACTTGGCGAGTGAACTGGTCCGTGGAGACATTGTCGACGTAGTTCTGTAGCTGCGCAGCCTGCTCGTCACGCACCGCGAGCACCTCGTCGAGGCTCGGTCTGGCGTCGAGATCGAGGCCGAGCCAACCGAAGTCGCGCGACCCGGTGTTCGGCAGGCCGAGTTGATGGAACGTGGTCTCGCCGAGCAGCGGCGCAGTGAACCACTTGTCGACGCAGAAGACGAGATGCTGCTGGGTCTGCACGAACGACCACTCGCCACTGACGGACTCGTGCAACTGTGTGTCGGTGAGCGCTCGTGCGCGTGCGATCGTGGCTCCCCAAGCTGTGTCGAGCGCTGCCAGCGCTTCACGCAGGCCGGCGACGTCGGTGGGGCGCAGCATGCCGCGCAGCGGGTACCACGGGTCGTGCTCGTTGACGTAGGCGGTGACATCGACCCCATTCACGACGAGCATGTCGATCAACCCGTCGACGTCGACGTCGACGAGCCAGACATTCCTCATCCGTGCACCGGTCAGGTTGACATCGCGTAGCGTCGCTTTCGTCAGGTCGACGCCCCAGAAGACCGCTTCGCTGAGATCCCGTCCCTCGAACTCCTCTGCCACCGCGTCTCCTCGTAGCTCTGGGCTCGACACCCCTTCACTGAACGCATCTGCTGCCCAGTCTGTCGCTTTCGCCCGGTTTCGATCGTAGCCCGACGCCTTCGATGACCGCTGAGTCGATGGTTGGGGATGCGTTGTGCCGTGAGCCTGGCTGCGTCGATTGGCGAGTGAACCACCGGCGACATCACCCTAAACGTCTTGGGCGGCGAGCAGCAGTGCGGCGAGCGGCTCGAGTTTGTCCATCAGTTCGTCGAGCTCGCCCGGCGCCAGGCGCTCATAGGGCTTCGCCGCGAGGTGGTCGGTGGACGACTCGACCCGCTGTTTGACGGCGCGACCCCGTTCGCTCAGCCAACCGTCATCCCCGATCAGGCCGCGATCGCGCATCCCGTCGATCACCGCCGAGAGCTGCGCCGTCGGAAGGTGGTGGATGCGTCCGAACTGCCCCGCCGGCATGTGCATGTCGAGGGCGAGGAGCACATGCGCCTCGAGGCCGCCGACACCCTCGACCATCAGCGCCGCGATGTGCCCGTCGCCACGGTGCTCGCGTAGCAGGGACGCTGCATGGAAGAAGCGAGCCACCACCTCGTCGGGGACCGAAATCGCGCGCAGCGCGGCGTACATCGGTCGGCCTTCGACCGGGGCGCTGGTCGCCGCCTCGATCAACAGGTCGGCGGCGCGAGCGAAAGCGGGAGCGTCGACGCGATCGCCGAGGATCCGCCTCAACGCTTTCACACAGCCAGTCTGGCGAGCGGCGATCGCCAATTCGGGCGTGGTGGTGCGCCACACCTTCGGGATGTGGCGAGCCACTTCGCCGGGAGCGAAGTTGTAGAAGAGCGCGTCCACCACTTCCGCCGAGACGAGGCCCAGCGGCGCCGCCCGTCCGGCGAAGTAGGTGTCCCAATAGTTGGTGAACCCGAGGGCGAACATCGACTCGTTGGGTTCGTCGGCTGAGTACGGGATCACACCGATCGGCTCGATGAGTTCGAACAGCCGGCGGGCCCTCGTCTCGACACTGACTGGGTCGATCGAGGTGCCTTGCTGGTCGAGGTTGGTCATGTCGTCGCTTCCGGTTGTGAGATACATGATCGACGCCGTTGGTACGCCGAACTCATCGACGCGACCGTCATGACCGCCGGGATCGCCGGAATCGCCGGACACAGCCTCGGCAGTTCACCGAATGGTCACACGGACGCCTGGTCATGTGCCGGTGAGCAGTTGAACGAGGGCGGCTCGTGCCGCGCCGGCCGCCTCCGGGCTGTCGCTTGCGTGCGATAGGGCCGCCCGCCATGCAGCGCCGATGAGCGCCGCCACGGGCGCTCCATCACCCGCTATCAGCCGGCCGAGGAGCTGCTCGATCGGATCACGCTGACGTGTGCCGTCGGACGAGTCGGGGAACGGCTCTCCGAGCAGACGGGTGAAACCGCTGCTGACGAGGTAGTCGAATCCGACGAGCAGAGCCGGCGCCAAATCTGCGATCGTCCGGATCGATCGCCCCGCTGCCGCACCTTCGAGCCGGTCGAGCAGGCGTTGCTCGACATCGGCGCGGACCAGCCGGTAGAGCCCCGCCTTGCTGTCGAAGTGGCGGTACAGCGATCCCGTCGTCACTCCGGCACGCTCGGCGATGGCGCCGACGGCGACCGGAGCGAAGCCCTGTGAACCGAACAGCGGCTTCGGGTCTCGAGGGATTCGTTGAGGATCGAAACTGCGTAGGCCGGGCTTCCGCTGTTGTCGTTGCGTGCTTCGGCCTGGAGTTCGACGATCACTGATCGCGCTGTGTCGAAGGTGCTGTCCCGGCGGAGCAGGCACAGGGCAGCGTACCCTCGTTGTCGAAACGATGAACCGCCTCCGATCCGTCGTCGCCTG
>JANXUF010000140.1 GCA_025356335.1 Actinomycetes bacterium | reverse complement strand
GAAGTGCCGGTACCGGGCACTCGCGTAACATCCGGTTGGACCCTCCGCTGGACGACGCGCAGGCCGCTGGAGTCGATGGCGGCTGGTGTCGGAATCGCTGCCAGCGCGTCGACATCCTTCTGCTATGGATCAGTGAGACGCGTCCCTCGATCGCCAGCGCCTTCGATTCTGACGGTGCGCCCGGCGACATCGTCGGCGCCGGCGGACGTCGATCTACTACCGACGCGCATTCATGAACCCCGCCGACACCACCGCCCTCGGGCGCCCCTACCCGGTGGAGCTGGTTGTCTTCGACGCTGTCGATGGCGTCGTCAGCAGAAAGGCCAGCAATCTCTGCCGCGGTAAAGCTCTGAACTCGGTCTACGCCAAGGTCATGATGAATGCATCTAGGTCGACGCGGCGGACGATGGACCGGCTGCCGATGCGTGTCGCCGGCAGTTGGCCGGACGCCCGCAGGCGTTGCATCGAACGCCGCGAAATGTGAAGCAGCGCGGCCGCTTCGTCGAGCGAGAGCACGGGCGCCGGTGTCACGGCTGGTATGACGGGGCGCGTGATGGTGACGGTTGGGGACCGATGATGCGTTTGGGGCAATCGGTTCATGCTGACCGTCCAGCGCAGGCGGCGACCACGGCGGGCCAGATCCCCGGGAGTTCGACGGAGCGGAGGAGGGCATCCGAAGATCTCGGGTCCGTCCTCAACATTGCTGGCTGGCCGGTGTAGTCGGGCGTGCGCTGTCGCTGCCGACAGTCCGGTTGCTGTGACGTATCCATCTCGTACATGGTGCGACAGTCGGATCGTTTCGGCAATGGGGTACGGCAGCTCTCTTCGTAACGCGATGGAGAAGCCGTCGAGAACGCGACGGAGGAGAATCGAAAGCGCAGGGTGCGGCTCGCCTTGCGAACTCGGCCGCCCGCCGCGCTCCTGCCTCTGCGACGCTGTCAGGAACGGTCGGGTCCATCGACTCCCCGACCCGTTCGCCGCTCAAGGCACGGAGGCCACCTCACCCCGAGCGTGTTCAAAGACGACTTGCGCAGTAGCCGGCGCTCACGACTCGAAGATTCGGGTGCAAAACTTGCCCGCGTTTTGCCCGCGCGGCCCGCGATTTGCCCGCCGTTCTAGCGGCACGACGTGTCACCTGTTGGCACCTCCCGTCGCAGATGACCTGGTCCGCATCGTGCCGGCGCGTGCCAGCCCGCGTCATAAAATGCCATCTGAGCTGCATTTTCTCGCTTCCCAAGCAACATACGCGGGTCCGATTCCCGCTACCCGCTCCACTGTTTCCCCAGCCGGGTGTCTTCGCCGCAACCGAGTGCGTGGCAACGGGCTGTCGGTGCCACCAAACTCGTCGACGGCCCGCTGCCTGCCGGTCGACGGCCGTCGTGAGTGTCACGCCGGGTCGGCGATGTGCAAGAGCTGCTTGCCGAGGTTCTTGCCGTCGAACAGGCGCTGCAGTGTCGCCGGTGCGTTCTCCAGACCCTCCGCCATGTCCTCGGCCCACGAGAGTTTGCCGTTGGCGATCCATGTGCGCATCTCGGTGATCGCTGCTGGGAACTCGTCGGCGAAGTCGGTGACGATGAAGCCGGCCATCGTTCCGCGCCTGGTCGTCAGGTAGGCGTAGTTGTGCAGGCCGATTTCGGCGCGCTTGGGCATGTAGCCGGTCGAGATCGAACCGCAGAGCACGACCCGTGCACCATTGGAGATGTTGCCGAGTGCATTGTCGAGCAGTGAGCCGCCGACATTGTCGAAGATGACGTCGAACCCGCCGCCGTTGGCAGCCGCTCGCAGGGCTCGGAAGACGTGGCTGTCGTGATAGTTGACGCAGGCGTCGAAGCCGGCGATCTCGCGCACCCACGCCAGTTTCTCTTCGGATCCCGCCGTGCCGATGATCCGCTCAGCGCCGAATGCTCGTGCGATCTGCCCGGCGAGCGAGCCAACGGATCCGGCCGCGGCCGTGACGAGCACGGTGTCGCCGGTCGTCGGGCGGCCGAACTTCTTCATCCCGAAATACGCAGTCATGCCGCTGACCCCGAGCACCGTCAGTACGAGCTTGGGATCGCCGATGTCCGTCGGCACGAGTTCGAGCGGCGACGAGACGGTGTCCGGATTCATCACGCAATGCTCCTGCCAGCCGATCGGGCCGACGACGAGATCGCCCTCCGAAAAACCGGCGTGTCGGGAAGCAAGCACCTGGCCGACCCCTGTCCCGCGCATCACCTCGCCGAGCGCAACCGGCGGAACGTAGGAGGGAATGTCGTTGAGCGCGCTGCGTTGAGCCGGGGCGAAGGCCAGCCAACAACTCTTGACGAGGACCTCGCCGTCGGCTGGCTCCGGCATGGGGATCTGCTCGGCGGTGAAGCAGCCTTCGTCCACGCGCCCTGTCGGACGTTGGCTCAACACGATCTGTGTGGTGGTCTGCATCAGGTCTCCTCTTCGACGGTGAGCTATATTTAGCATGATGAATAGAGGCGAGTCGCCTCGCAAGAGTAGGGATTCTGATCGCCAACGCGGGGGATGCAACCGGACCAAGGGGACCGTCGATGAAAGCGGTCGACCGGCAGGAGCAACACACGGAAGAACAGGGCCGCTGCCCCGTGGTCCACTTCGACTCGAGGTCGCATCGTCAGGTGATGGGCTTCATCGACGAGCTCGATGTCCTTCGTGAACAACATCCGTATTTCTGGGATCCAGAAGCTCAGGGATATTGGGTACTGACGCGCTACGACGACATACGCGAGGCCTACCAGACACCCGAACTCTTCTCCAGCGACTCGTTCGTCCCGACGGATCCGGACCCGACCTACTTCATGATCCCGACTCAGGTCGGACCGCCGCAACACGTCAAATTTCGCCGGCTCCTGAACCCGCAGTTCTCGCCGAGTGTCGTCGCCAAGATGGAGGACGATGCTCGCCGCTTTGCCAACGAATCGATCGACCAGTTCATCGACAACGGCCACTGCGATCTCGTCAGGGAGTTCGGCGGCACGTTCCCGACGAAGGTCTTCCTGGCGTGGTCCGGTCTGCCGACGGAGGATTCGCCGCAGTTCGTCGAGTGGGTGCTCGCAGTCTTCAACGAATTGTCGAGCTCGCGGGCAACCGCTGTGCAAGCGGCGATCGAAGGCATCCGATCGTATTTCCGTAGGGTCATCGATGATCGCCGACACGACCCCGGCGGTGCGAGCATCGACATCTTCACCCACCTGGTGCAGGCGAAAATCGACGGTGCACTCCTCAGCGACGACGACCTGCTGTCGATCTGCGAGGTGCTCGTGCTCGCCGGTCTCGATACCGTCAAGCAGGAACTCGGCTATGCGTTCCGCCATTTCGCCACGCATCCTTCCGACCGCCAACGGCTCGTTGACGAGCCGGAGATCATTCCGGCTGCTGTCGAGGAGATGCTGCGAATGTTCTCGGTCGCCCCGCCGGCACGCAAGCTCACCCGAGACGTCGATTTCCACGGCTGCCCGATGAACAGGGTGACATGGTGTGGCTGCCGATCTACTCGGCGAATCGCGACCCCCGCGTCTTTCCCGATTCCGAATCGGTGATTCTCGACCGGACACCGAATCGCCATTTGGCCTTCGGCGCAGGCCCGCATCGTTGCCAGGGCGCGCACCTTGCGCGTTTGCAAATGCGTGTCGCCTTCGAGGAATGGCACAAACGCATCCCGGAATATTGGCTCGGCGATGATCTGCCGATCACCGAACACGGTGGCCAACTCGGCCTCGAGCGGCTGCCGTTGGCGTGGCGCTGACGCGTTGGATGACGTATTGCCGCTGACGAAGCGGATTTCGTTCGAGTAGCGAGCCACGCAGCCGCTAACATCGTGGGGCGATTGGAGAGGTGCCAGAGAGGCCGAATGGGGCGCCCTGCTAAGGCGTTGATCATGTCAAAGTGATCCGTGGGTTCAAATCCCACCCTCTCCGCCACGACGTAGCTTGCGTTGTATCGGTGCTCACTGAGCATGAGTGTCGGTGCCTGTGAGCTGGGACGATTCATTCTTGCCTTTGTCGACGGACATTGTCAACGGACATTGTCGACGGACATTGTCGACGGACATTGTCGACGGACACTGTTGAAGAACACTGTTGAAGAACATTTTCGACGGAGCGTTGCGGTACCCGTTGCAGTACATCGGTGGGGTTCAAGAGCGTTGCTGACGATGTGAGGGGGCCGATGTGCCACGGAGACCAGTAGGAAGTGTTCGACTGCGGTCGATGGAGCAAGACGGTTCGTGCCACTCCAAAGCGGGCAATGGCGAGGGCGCGCTCTATTTTCATGACGGGGTGCAGGCGACATCGATGCGGAGAACGGGAAGCGCTGATTGCCCTGCGGCGGACTGCGCGCTGTGCATCACGACGACAAGCCGGCGTGACCGGTTTTCATTCAACGAACGGTTCTTGGGGCGAAGCCACTCCCGGAACCCTGCTCAGTCGACGCGGGAGATCTCGTCGAGCACTACACGGAAGTCCCGATAGCGCTGTTTCCCTACCCGATCGGCCCAGTCTTGTTCCAGTCCTCGAAGCACGCCAGCAAGGCGGAGGGTCGCCTCGTGGCCGAGTCGGGTTCGACGGACGATGCGCACGCGACGGTCATCGGGGTCGGACTCGGTGACTAGGTAGCCGTCCTGGGCCAGCTGGGTGACAAACTGCCCAATTCCTTGTTTGGTCATGCCAACGCGCTCTGCCAGCTCCGTGACGGTGATCCCGCCCTCGCGTGGCACGCTGTCGATCACACGCAACTGGGAGGGGCGCAGACCATCCTCGCCGTCGCGGAGCACGAGCTGGCGAGCCTCCTCGAAGAGCACGCCGAGCATCTTCATGACGTGGCGCTCATCAGTCATAAATCTACTTTACAATCTAAACGGTAGTAAAGTAGGTTTCCTTTATGAGACGTGAACTGCTCGGCGCCGCTGACGTCAGCGACGACCAGCTCGCCGCGATGGTGGCCGACCTGCTCGGCGAGGAGACGGTCAGCATTCGTGACGTCCGTGTCGACGCCGTTGACTATGAACTGTCGGCGATCACGACGGCTGGCCGGTGGTGGGTCAGCGGCCACGCTGCGACCCCGAACGGCGACGCGCCCTTTCGGATCTTCGTCAAGCATGTGCAGAACTGGTCGCGGTCACCGCAGTTTGCGTTCGTGCCGCCGGAGATCCGCGAGATGGCCGCCGCCTCGGTGCCGTGGCGCACCGAAGCGAACGTGTACCGGTCAAACCTTGCAGACCGGCTCCCCGAGGGTCTGTCAATGCCGCGGGCCCTCGCTGTCATCGACCTTGATGAGCTCTCCAGCGCCGTCTGGCTCGAAGCGATACCAGTGCATCAGTGGCCATGGGACAGCGACCGGTTCAAGCGAGCGGCGTACCTCCTCGGCCGGCTCGCCGGGAGCTCGCGTGTGGCTCCGTTGGCACAGATCGACGACCACCAATGGACGGTCCTCGACTACCTGCACGGCCGCTTCGAGCACCAAGTGGTTCCGATGCTCCGTAATGACGAACTGTGGGCGCACCCGTTGCTCGTCGACGCTTTCGGCCACGGGCTGCGTGACCGAATGTGCGATGCGCTCGACGCCGTGCCCGCCTGGGTCGAGGAACTGGCTGACGCCCCCCATCTCGTCGGCCACGGCGACGCGTGCCCCAACAATCTGCTCGGTGCGGATCGTCCCGATGCGTTCGTGCTCATCGACTTCGGCTTCTGGAAGCCACTTCCCCTCGGCTTCGAACTCGGTCAGCTCTTGCTCGGGGACATCCAAATCGGTCGGCGACACGCCGACACTCTTGCCGCCATTGATGCGGAGATCGTGCCGGCGTACCTCGAGGGACTGATCGAGGAGGGTCACGGTGCTGTGCCGGCACAGGTCGCCCGGCTCCACGCGCTACAGATGGCAGTGTTCAGCGGCCTGTCGAGCATGCCGTTCGAACACCTTGGCGATGCGCCGAGCCCGGCTCTCGAGCGACTGGCAGCGACCCGGGCTGCCATCACGACCTACTGCCTCGATCGGATCGAGGCAGCCGAGAGGGCATGACGCGAGGCTGAACGTGGACAGACGATCGTCTTCCCGAACACACCGGTGACCGGCTCGCGGACATATCGCCAGCAGCATGACAGGAGAGCCGATGTTTACAGCGTCTCAACTCAACACGACGTTGTAACTACGCCTGCCAGTTCAGCTCAGGCGACACCCGAAGTCGGCATGACGGCTCCCGCCGCTCATGGCCGGCGTCACAACGTTCCACCGCGAAGCGAGCGGAAGCCAACTTCGTTCTCGTTGCAAGTGTCGATCGTCGGCTGCGAAGCATCGTCGCCTCCGAAGCATCGTCGGCGACCAGCTCATCAACATCGCCGACGACCAGCTCGGCGCCGACCAAGGCCCGTTTCGGTGAGATCTGCGGATCGCGGGACCGAACGACGACCGCTGATAGGCGGCCACCCCTGCCGCCGTTGTCAAGGTATGTCGGCTACTCGCGGTTGCCCCACCCCCCGGGACGCAACTCCCAAAATATCGGCTGCGTCAATCTCAGCTAACGAGTTTCGGACTCAGCTGCAGTCCGGCGGCGTATTGAGCAGCGACGCCTTGCGGGAGGATCTCACCGCCAAGATTCGCACTGCGCTGGAACAGCCGCAGAGTGCGGTTGCATGGCGACATCGGGAGAGAGGTCGGCTGGCGATTTATGCGGTTCAGGTGGCCCGGAACCGCGAGCGCAGTGTGTCCGCGACGGTGGCTGCGTCGGGCATGGCAGCGATTTCGTCTGCACATCTACGACTTGAGGTGGAGTAGGTCTCGTCGAGCACGACGCGTCGCACTGCAGCGGCAAGGTTCTCCGGGTTGATCATTCCGGGTCGGAGTGTGATGGCGGTGCCTGCCTGCTCGCACATGGCGGCGTGTTCGTAGTTGTCGGCGCCTTGGGGAAGGATCACCTGCGGTACGCCGTGGGCCAATGCACCGACATGGTACCCGCTCCGCCGTGGTGCACGACCACGCTGCACGAGGGGAGTAGCTCGGCCTGCGGGATGAACCGTTCAACCCGGGCGTTCACCGGAAACGGCGCCAACTGTGCCGGGTCATGAGCGTGTCCGACGGTTGCCACCACCTCGACCGGCTCATCGGCAAGCGCGGCGAGCGCGAGTCGGAACAGGTCGAGGTTCGCGTTGAACAGCGTCCCGAAGGTCACGTAGACAATGGGCAGTGGGGTGGCCTGCGGCGATCGAATTGGCAGTGGCACGGGGCGGAGATACAGCGTCTCGCCGGTCGGCACCTGTGCCGTCTCGAGGCTCGGTGGGCAGATCTGGATAGTGAGGTGGCGGTACATCCCGGCCCACCCGGGCACGTCACACCCGTACGCCCGCCAGATCGGCGACACGGCGTCGTTCGCGTGTTCCACGGCTTCGATCGGCGGCAAGGGTCCGAACATATGAGCGACGCTGGGAACACCGAGGAGCTCGGCGACCAACGGGCCGGCGAGCGCAAACGCCTCGAACAGTACGAGGTCGGGCGCGAACGCCTGCCCATGACGGAGGACGTCGTCGACCATCTCGTCGACCCCGACCTCGGCAAAGGCCCGAGGCAGGAAGTAGTGTACGATCTGCTCAGGCGCGATCCCGTCGCCGGGATGACTGCGAGTGCGCTGAGCGAGACGCTGCATGTAGTCGGCCTGACTTCGTCCGGCCAACGCGAACCGCGCCCGTTCGAGACGCCACCGAAGCACACCTTCAAGTCGTCGCTATCGGAAACGCCGGGCTCGGCCGTCAGGGACGGCTGCCCTTCGCCACGCCACCGCCGGTGTCCTTGACGCCGGCTCTGGGCGTGCCAGATTCGATCTGGCGCGGTCGGTCGCGCTTCGAGCGGCGTCGTTCGGGTCGCGTGTTCTGTGTTGCATCCATCGATATCTGCCTGTCACGGTGACGTCGATGAGTTGGGCGTGCCGCCGACGTCGAACATGCATCTCAGAACTGGAGGCGATCAGGTGACCAACCTCGATAGGCAATTCAATGCACAGCTTCAAAAGAGCCCCAACAAGGGTGGATGGACATACGTGGTGATGCCAGGCTCAGCTGAGTTCTTCGGCACCCGCGGTCTCGTCAAGGTGATCGGCACCGTCGACGGTCACCCGTTTCGAAGCTCGTTCATGGCGCTCGGAGACGGGACGCACAAACTCCCGATCGCCGCACCTCTGCGATCGAGCATCGCCAAGGACGCCGGTGACACGGTCACTGTCGTGTTTGCAACAGCGAATCGACGACTGACGCCCGCGCAGGGGCACCGGCACCTGGTCTGGGTTTCGTCGTCCGCAAGGATCGTGAGCGGATGCCGATCTGGCGCGTGACGCCTGGTTGACTGGGTGCATGTCACTCGATGGAGTCACTGGTGTCGATCACGTAGAACGCGCGATTCGCGAACTGGGTTGAGCGGAAGGCCAGTCGAGGTTCATGTTTCGCTTCGTTCCTTCAGCGGGTCTCGCGGACGGCGCGGCAACGATCGTTGAGGGTGTCCTCGCCGCGGGCTCGCGCAGCCGCGATGGTCGCCCAGGTCGCGTCCGAACTGGCGAAGGCTCCCAGGGCCCGAGTCCCTGGCATCGGCTTTGGCCCCCATCGACGCAGACGAATATGCGCTGCTGGTTGTGTGCTGTCATTCAACCCCGGGGTCGTCGAAGACTGAACTCGCCGGCTCACACGCGGGCGGCGGAGGTGGAGCCCCATCGGCGGCCTCGGACACGCTCACATGGCGGTGAAGGCAGGGGGATCGATGAGAACCGTCCGACGCCAGACGTGGGTGGTCTCAGGCTGCAACTGCGCTGACGTACGCTTTGCAGATGCTTGGGGCGCGATCTTTCGTCGGGTTCCTTCTCATCACCGACGCAGCTCGTGCGAAGCGGTTCTACGGTGAGGTGCTGGGCCTGCCGCTGCTTCACGAGGACGATTTCGCGATCGTCATGGATGCAGGCGGCACTCCGCTTCGTCTCTCGATCGTCGCCGAGGTGCCGGAACCGTCGGGCACGAGCGCCGGTTGGCTCGTCCAAGACGTCAACGCTTCGGCGCGTGCGCTCGCTACTGCAGGTGTCACATTCGAGCGGTTCCCCGGCATGGACCAGGACTCGGACGGTGTATGGCGACCCACGCCAGACGGGGCGGGTGTCGCCTGGTTTCGAGACCCCGATGGCAATCGCCTCTCGCTGACGAACAAGCCCTGAACGCCGCTGGCCAAGGGCGAGGAGGCGAAGCCAGATCGGCAGTTCGCAGCTATCTCCCCAAGAGGTCCCACCTATTGCCCGAGATGTCGAGGAACACCGCGAAGGTCCCATAGGTCTCGATCTTCGGCTCGGTCAAGAAGCGAACTCCGTGCTGGACCATGCGCCAGTGAGTCGCATCGAAATCATCGACCGACAGGAAGAAGCCAACCCGGCCGGATGCCTGATCTCCAACACCTGCGGACTGTCGAGCGCCATCAGCCAGCGCGAGGAGCACACCGGTGGTCGCGTCGGGCGGGCGGACGACGACCCAGCGCTTCGGGCGGCCATCATTCGTCAGCGACGGGGAGTCCTCAATGAGTTCGAATCCGAGTACGTCCGTAAAGAACGCAATCGCCTCGTCGTAGTCGTCCACGATGATGGCAACCAATTCGATGTGCACCCGAGGATCGTAGGTTGAGCGATCGAACCAACCGCTCCGATTGCCCGCTCCGCGCTCGTTCTGTCGAGCGCGGAGCGAACCTTTCTTGTTGTCGGGAGGCGCCGGTGATGAACGTCGAGACGATGTAGGTGGCGTGCCGGTCGAGTGACACTCTGGCCCGGTCGTAGTGCATCGTGGTTCTCGGGTCGGCGTGACTGGCTGCTTCTTGGACGTCGCGGAGCCGGACACCGGCGTAGAGAGCGGCAGTGATGAACGCATGCCGCAACGTGTGCGGCTTGAGGATGCCAGCCTTGCGTGCGATCCGACGCACGATCCTTGCTGCGCCGTGACGATCCAGACGAACGCCGTTGCGGTCGCCCAGGATCGGACCGCAGCGTCGTTCGCTGACCGCGGGATCGACTGCTCGCACGGTTCGTGGCGCGAGCGGGATGGTCACGGTTTTGCCACCCTGCGGTGCACGACCAACGTCCGGTGACCGTGTTCGAGACCGAGCAGCTCGATGTCGGCCCCGATCGCTCCGGACACGCGCAGACCGTTCGACGCGAGCTACGGGATCAGCGCGTGATCTCTGGCAACGGCCAGCCCGGCAGCGACGAGCATCGCGCTGACTTCATTGTGGTCGAGCCCGGTCGCGTTCGACTGGTAGTCCAGCCGTGGTCGACGGACGTGCACCGTCGGTGGCTGGTCGCGGAGTCCTTCCTCGACGGCGTACTTGTAGAGGCAGGCGATGGTGCACAGCCGTCCTGAGATCGTCGCCCTGACTCGGCCGCGGTCTTCGAGGTTGCGGGCTAACGCTTCGATGTCGCCGCGGGCGACTGCGAACACGGCGATGTGGCGGTCGTGGCACCACTGCGCGAACTGGCGGAGATCCAACGCGTAGGCGTCGCCGGTCAAGCCGGAGTAGCCGCCCAGGAACCCCGCCAGGGTTCGAAGCTCGAGATCGCTGAAGACGTCATCGGTGACGCGTTCCAACGTGGTCGTCGTGATGGTCATAGCCATGTGGTCCTTCCAAGCAGGCTGAGAACAGCGACGTCCGACACCGGACGAGACGATCCTCAACCGGGTGAACCCGAAACCGTAAGACCCACCGCTGCGATCGCGATACGAAAGTCGGGTTGCACCACAACGCCGGAGCGGGCAGTATGCGCCGGTGGGTGACGATCTCGGAAGCAACAAGAGTGGCTTCGCTCGTCGGTTCCCGACCTCCGAGCCGAAGTCGAGGTGCTCGTCGCAGAGGGCGACCACGTCGTGGCGTGGGTCAAGATGTCGGGAACACAATCCGGACACCTCGGAACCGTCGGGGCGACCGGCAAGCATGTCGAGTTCCACCACGCGCACAGGTTTCGCCTCGCCGATGGGATGATCGTCGAGCATTGGGCGGTGCGCGATGACCTGCGGGCGATGCTGCAGTCCGGCGTCGTCAGACCCCCTGGCGCAGCCACGTAGCATGCCATTGCGCTGAATCGACGCTGATGGACACGTGTCGTTCGTCGGGCAATCTACGAGCGTGAGAACGACACAGCTGGTTGACGCAATTTCGGTGGCAGAGAATACCGACGACTGCGAGCCGCTCGGCCCACTCTTCAGCGAACAGATCGCCATCGTCCATCCCTGCATCGGGCTGGTGGTCGAGGTCACGCAAACTGGCAGTCATTCGGATCATCGTTGCGGCGATCGCCGGGTATCACCGAACGGTCGAGGACCTCGTCGTCGTGGCCTCGAATCCGCCGCCGATGACAGACCACGCAGTCCGCAACAGTGTCAGCCATTCCGACATCTTCGCGTGCATCCACCCGACTCGATCGATGAGCAGGCCAGCTGATCGAACTCGACGACTCGAACGTCGTCTGGTTCGAGATCACGACCCCACCCTGAAACTGACCTGCCACTACGACCCGCTGACAGCGAAAAGACTCACGTCCACCGGTCATGGATGCAGGTGAAGTCCGCTCGCCCACGTCGCAGCCAGCTTTCCCTGGTTGCGCAATGTGGCAGCCATCGTGGTGGCGTTGTGTGCTGCTCGATCCTCCGCTAATAGATCGAAGAACCGCCATTCTCCCTACCAACGGGTCGCGCACGTCTTCCCAGCTCTCGTGCACGGTGCAGCCCTGGTCGGTGCCTCGAACTCGTAGGTCCACCGTGCAATCCTGGCGGTCGACGCATCTCGAACACGAAGAAGCGGTCCAGTTCGCAGAGAGCGATCAGCCAGTGTCGCCCGCCAGTTGCATGGGACCACTTTGAGGGTGGTTTCGCCAGTGGGATGGGACCACCCTTTCGCCAGTCGACGGGACCACCCCGCCGCCTGTGATCGGGACCGGGATGCGTCTGCGGGAATGCCGAGCGAGGAACCCGGTTGGCCGTGGCATGACGACGTCCGGATTCATCGGAAGCGGAAACATCGGCAGTACCGTCGCACGCCTGGCCGTCAACGCCGGACATCACGTGGTGATGAGCAACAGCAGAGGGCCCGACACGCTCCGAGATCTCATCGACGGACTCGGCCCGAACGCGCGGGCGGCCACAGCAGACGAGGTTGCCGCCGCCGGTGACGTGGTGGTGGTGACAATCCCGCTGAAGAACTTCCGTGACGTGCCCGTCGACGCATTGCGAGGCAAGGTCGTGATCGACACGATGAACTACTACCCCGACCGTGACGGCCGGGTCGCTGTGCTCGGACGACGAGTCGACAACGACGTCGGAGTTGCTTCAAACACACCTCTCGGAGTCGCGGGTCGTCAAGGCGTTCAACAACATCTACTTCGAGCACCCCGCCGTTCTCGCCCGCCCGAAGGGAGCCAACGACCGCAGCGCACTGGCGATCGCAGGCGATGATGGCCACGCGAAAACCACCGTGACCCGACTGCTCGACGAGATCGGCTACGACACCGTCGACCTCGGCCCACTGGCCGAGGGTTGGCGCACCCAACGCGACACCACTGCCTACGGTGTGATGTACGCCGCCGACCCGGCCGACTGGACCAGGGGCGCCGGCACGGGCTCCGCCGACACGGTTGCATCGGCGGCGGCGATGGCGAAGCGCTATCGGGACATGTGAAAGTGGCCGCAAGGGTGGCTACAGCCGTTACGTCCTTCGCTTCAGTGCGGCTCGATGCGCAGGCGACGACCACTCAAGCAGCGCACTGCCGTGGCGTACGCAACGGTGTGCGACCAGCGATGCTCATCGGTGTGCGGTAGACGAACGCTCGAACCCGTAGTCGCGCTCGACCGTCGCGACTCTCAGCGAGTACGACTCGTACCAACGACCCCGCCCGATTTGCTGGGCGTCGAAATGTTCGGTGTTGTGCTTCCATGCCCGAGCGGCATCTGACGTTTCCCAATACGAGACGGTGATTCCCTTCGACGCCTCGTTCACCGATTCGATGCCGAGGTAGCCGGGCTGCTCGGCGGCCAACGCCTCCATCCTCGCATCCATCTCGGCGTAGCCGCTGGTGTCGCTCGATCGGGTCGTCGTGAAGATCACCGCCACATACGGCGGGTCCGGGGTGGGGGAGATCATCACCCAATTATCGCCAGTCGCCAACTTGGAGCGAGTACGGAGCTTCCATCCTGGCGACTTCGTCGCCGTTGGCGCTGCCTATCGAATACCGGTATCGCAGCTGATGTCCACCGCGACAAACGCTGCTACGACGGTCACGGTGACCGGAGCACAACGCAAGAAGTTTGCACCACTGACCTGCACGAGGTACGTTCCTGCAGCGATCTCCAGCCGGTACCGGCCACTCGCGTCGCTGTCGGTGGCGGCCACGGCCTGTCCTGTCAACGTGGTTGCGATGACGTGAGCAAACACGGGTTTCGGTGGACACGGCCGGTCCGGTGTCTCCACAGGACAACTCGGACCGGTAAGGATAACACCCCCGATACCCACAGACGCCGTTGGGACCGAGGCGTCGGTCGTTCCGACCGTCACAACGTCGAACGGGGCCGTCGCCACCGATGGCACCGACCTAACCGGCATTCCACACCCCGCGACGCCGAAGACGATCGACAAAACGATCATCGGTTTGCGTTTGGCACGCTGCTTGCGCATTGCAGATCCGCTCGGCATCGATCGCCTCCATGTCTGCACAGCAGTCAGCCGATCGGGGCCGACAGGCACGATCATCGACCGCAACATAGCCCGCTGTGGCCGTCCCATCCCGTCACCCGTACACCTCGCCCGGTCCGTCCTTCGGTGGCGCCGATGCCGACGCCGTCGCCTCGGGCAAAAATGGCGTGAGGCGTGCGCCTGGCCGAATCAGCCGAATCAGCAAGAGTTGCGGTGCGTACGGAGCACACCTATCGGGCGTCGCACTGCTCGCGCTCTATGTCCCGTCGAGAATCGCCTGCAGTGATTGACGGTACCCGCCGGATGTGACCGTCGCCCCGGAGACCGACTGGAACGTTGCGTTCCCTGCGGCAACAGCACGAGCATTCAGCAGCGGAACGGCAGCGGCATTGATGCGTACGGATCTGGAGCGATCACCGGGGCGCTGGATTGCATCCGCTCTGCAGATGGTGCCTTGAGCGCTGAAGACGACTTCGACTTCAACAGGTCCCCAACGGGTGTTTTCGACCGGCCCGTCGAGAGGTGCAGCACTGCAGGCCGTGGCGTTCCCAGCGACCGGGGCCGTCGGTTCCGGGCGCAAGGCAGTCGATGTCCAGAGAGGGATCGTCGGAGCCGGTGGCCGGCTGGTGACGAGCGGCGTTGCCACCGCGCCTGGGACCGTGGCAACCCGTTGATTGCTGGTCGCCGGGGAGCTGTTCGAAAGGGCGTCGCCGGCTGTGAGTTGTGTGGGGCGATCAAGTCCGTATACGGCGGCAGCCGACGCTCCGGCGATAGCGATTGCCGGCCATGCCCTGGCGAGGAAGGAGGTTCGATGACGAGCCGGCATCGTTACCACCAGACCATTTCGAAGTGGACGCTGGCCGCCGGCACACCCGCTGCCTTGAGGCCATGTCGTGCAGCGTGGACGAGCGAATCGGGTCCGCAGACGAACACGGCTCTGTTCAACAGATCAGGCACAGCTGACCGCAGTGCCTTGGCCCCGAACGGATCTTTTCCCGCGAGTGAGAGGGACGGTCCGACCAGCGTGAGCACCTCGCCACGAACGTGACGCGCCAGCTCCTGCATCTCGTCGAGGTGGACGAGATCAGCTCGGGAACGGGCCCGGTACATGACGATCGGCTGCTGCTCGGGGCTCAGCAGCTCGAGCATCGCTCGAGCAGGAGCGACGCCGACCCCGCCGACGATGCACAGCACCTTCCGACCAGCCGCAAGGTCAGGCGTAGCGACCCCGTATGGACCCTCCACTGCAACCCGTGTGCCAACGGGGAGACGACCGATTGCGCTGCTGGCGTCACCGCGGTCCTTGATCGTGAAGCGCAGGCCGCGGCTTGTCGGAGCAGCCGACAACGAGAACGGGTGGCTCTGCCACCACAACCCTGCGCGTAGGGGCCTGAGCATGCAGAATTGTCCGGCGTGTGCTTCGACGTTGCCTAAGAGCGGACTGGTCAGGGTGACCGCTGCGACGTTCTTGCCGAGCCGCTTCACGGAATGCACCTTCATCGGGCGCATCATGGAACGGATGGTCCGCCCCCACCGTCCTGAGAGGATCGCCACGAGAACGCCGAGGTGTACGACCACCCAAATCCAGCGATCGACAGGAGAATCCGAGAAGTCGCGACCAAGAACGATCTCATGTGAAAAGGAGATGGCGAAGCCCGCGTAGGCCAGCAGGTGTACGAAGTACCAGGTCTCGAACGACATCTGTCGCCGTATCGACCGCAATGAGCTCAGCGTTACGATGAAGATCAGCACACTCCCGACCGTTGCGAGTGCCATATAGGGTTCGCGCCCGCTGTACTCGCGTAGTGCTGACCAGATCGTTCCACCGTTCGCCGAAGCGGCGAGCAGGCCGGCGAGGATGTGAATGCCGAGCAGGATCGCCATCGACTCGCCGAGGTATCGGTGCCAAACAAACATTCGATCGAGTCCGATGTGGCGCTCCAGATTCCGGGGACGGGCGATGAGTACGAGGCCGAGCAGGCCGGCGCCGGAGGCCAAGAGCCCGCTGAGTCGAGTGATCGACGACCAGGCGTCGAACCAGTTGCGCCCGAGTGCCGTCACCCCACCGTGGCGCGCCCAGACGAACACCAGGGCGGCGAGGAAGGCGACGACAAGACTGCCGATCTCGGACGCACGGAGCGTCGGCGGACGCGGCGTCGCCAGCGGCTGTGACACCACCCCAGCAGCCGCAGCGTTGCGATCCGACGTCGTCACCCTCACGGTCCTACACAACTCCTTCGGAGTAAGAGCGGTATGAGAGGGAATAGACAATACGGAGTGATTCTCCGGTCGCCCCACGACCATCTCGTCATGTCACCTGCCGGATCGAAGGTAGTCGGGGACTCGCCCCACGACGAGACCAGCGACGAAACCGGAGTCCGATCGACCATGGCGCTGCTGGGACCGACCCGGCGACGACCTGCTGAATCGATGGCCCACGGGTGGGGGTGCATTCGCGTCGTTTAGCACTGGACAGGAAATATTTCTCGCCTACAGATCGTCCGATGGCGCACAGTAGTGGCTGCTGATCATTCTGGGGGCGGACGGGAAGTTGCGAATCATGAGATTTCGACGATGGCGGTGGTCCCGAACGCTCGGGCAACGAATGACTGCCACCCGGTGAGGAAGGGATCGGGCACGAAGCGACGATCGGGGCTTCGTTATCGTTATCGATTGACCGGCGGGATGTTGCTGATCGCCGTGCCCCTCCTCGTGCTCCTCGCAGTGCTGCTGACCACGAAGTCGTCCGCCAGTTTGGAGCAGGCGGCCTCACTTCGCGGGCAGCAGGCTGACAGGGCTGTGGCCGTACGACTGCAGGATTGGGTTTCGGAGCGACAGGAGGATCTGGCAGTCGCTGCAGGACAATTGGACACCGGTGCACTCGGGCCGGCGGACGGCGAGTTACTCGCAAGACTTGTCGCAGCGGGTCATGACTACAACGTCCTCGAAGTGACTGATCTCAACGGCAAGGTGCTGGTAGCGAGCGACTCGGCCCGCTCGGTCGGGGTTTCGAACGCTTCCTGGTTACCGCTCGCTGCGAGTGGACAGGCGGTCCTGACGTCCCCGATTCAAAACGGCAGCCGCATCGATTGGATGATGGCGCACACGATTCTCGATCCGGCTGGCAGGCCATCGGCTGTGCTGGTGGCCGACCTCGATGTCACCGAGCTGGTGGCGTTGCTCAATCCTGAGTTGGACAGCCGCAGTGAGATCGTCGCGCTCGACAGCGACGGTCGCCTGATCTACGCGACATCGATGGGCAAATTGGCCGATGGTGCAGCGCTCGTCGCGGCAAGTGGCTACAACACGGTGGTCGACAACGCGGCGACTCGACTCGCAGCGCACGAGGAGACCGGCTCGACGACATATCGAAATCTGTCGGGCGCCGAGGTGGTCGGCGCCTTCGATCATGTCGATGGTCTGCACTGGACGATCTTGGCGCAGGAGTCGCGTTCCGTGTCGTTGGCGCCCGTCGATGATCAACGTCGTTATGCGCTGTTCACGGTGCTCGCCGGTTTGATTCTGGCTGTGCTGGCAGCGTTCGGATTCGCCACTCGCGAGGCGAAGAAGTTGCGAATCTTCGCGATGGAGACAGGCGCTGCGGGTGTGGAGGTGAATTCGGCGGCTGCGGAGTTGTCGGCGTCGTCTGAGGAGTTGGCGGCGACGACGACGCAGCAGTCTGCGGCGGTGACGGAGGCGTCGGCGACGACGGAGGAGTTGGCGCGTGCGTCGGCGGTGATTGCTGACACGGTTGATGATGTTGCGGTGCAGACGGCGGATACTCGTGATTGTTTGGAGCAGGCGGAGGGCGATATCCGGGTGTCGTCGGAGCGGACGTTGGCGTTGGCGGGGCGGGTGCATGACATTGGTGGGTTGTTGTCGTTGATCAATGAGATTGCTGATCAGACGAATTTGTTGGCGTTGAATGCGGCGATCGAGGCGGCGCGTGCGGGTGAGGAGGGTCGTGGGTTTGCGGTGGTTGCTGAGGAGGTTCGGCGTTTGGCGGAGCGGTCGAAGCGTTCGGCTGGTGATATTGCGGTGATTGTCGATGGGGTGCGTGAGGAGACGAATGCGACGGTGATGGCGATGGAGAAGGGGGCGAAGCAGATGCAGGCGGGTTTGTTGTTGTTGGAGCGGGTGACGGATGCGGCTGGTCAGGTTCGGTTGACGACGCAGCAGCAGCGTTCGGCGACGGGTCAGGTGGTGGAGACGATGGAGCAGTTGACGGATGCGAGTCGTCAGGTGTCGGCGACGGCGCAGCAGATTGCTGCGGCTGCCGGCAATTTGGCTGATCTTGCCGGCAACCTCGAAACCACCGCCGCCGCCGC
>JANXUF010000042.1 GCA_025356335.1 Actinomycetes bacterium | reverse complement strand
CCGCCAGTACGACGCGCTGAACTGTCTCGCTGACGAGATCGGCAGCATCGTTTGGCCCAACTAACGTGGTCGCCAGCCTGGTAAGCCGAGCAGCGTTCGCAGCGTAGAGATCGGCCCACGACATCGCCGCTCGCTCTGCGTCAGTCATCACACCCTGTAGATGCCGCCGGTCTCGAATCGGTGTGTCATTAAGGTCCGATTTGTCACTCTTGTGTGGGTCGTGGTATCGGAGGTGACGAGGCGGGCAGTCTCGCCTTTCGGTGGCGCAAATCCTTACTTGAAGGTGTTCATCATTGCGGTGTCCGGCACGAGCACCGCCGGCCCAGTCTCGCATGCGGAGAGGCCATCCTCACCGGAGTGGCACGGCGATGGCCTACGCCGCGGTTGCGGCGCAAGTCGTTGATGCGTGTGCCGATCTGTTGCGCCCCGCAGAGGATTCGCATCGTCGCACCGCAGATCCAGCAACGGACTCCGGACACGGATCACCGATGTAAGTGCCGGTACCGGGCACTCGCGTAACATCCGAGCGTTGCTGCGACGACCCAAAGCGAGAGCCGATGACCGGTGCTTGCAGTGATGTATCGATCGGTGTTGCTGCGGTGCGTGGGCCCGACGGAAGCCGCCGAGTTGCGGACACTTCGAGTGTCATCGAGGCGCGATTGTGTTCACGTGAGCCTGGCTGCACCCGAGGCGACTCGCCTATTGTCCGTGCCTCGCGAAGCGACGTAGGTGACGAAGTCTGATTGGGTCTGGCGTTACCCTGACAACTCTGGAATACGCCAGATCTATGCCAGACGATGAAGGTGCCTGTCGGATCCAGCGAATTCGCAGGCATTCTCGCCGAGAGATCTCGGTCGATGTTCAGACGCCGGTGACGTTGAGCGAATGTTCCGCGCGGGCACCGTGCGTTGATCGCTGCTCTTGCGTACTGCGCTGTTGGTTTTGTCGCCGTCGTTCGTGCGTCGGTTCTGCGTCGCTCCGTCTCGTCCTGTTCGCCTACGGAACTGATCCTTCATCGCGCGCCTTCGTCTCACGTGAAGGCTGCGCTGTCCGTTGGTTGGGCGCTGAATCTTCACTCACACTCTGGCATTAAAAATGCTGACGATGCCGGGCCGGGTGCCGTAGCCCGTAGACGGAGGCCGCCGCTCCCGTCTTACTGAGGTGATGGTTGCAACAGTCGGACGGGTGACGGCCCGTGGGGGACCCAATGGCGGGCACCGCTACTACTTGAACTCGGTCGCCAGGGGCCGACATGACTACTACACCGGTGCCGGTGAAGCACCCGGCGTGTGGACAGGTCGCGGGCGTGGCCTGCTCGGGTTGGAGGGCATCGTCGACGCCGACGTGATGGACACCCTGTATGGCCGATTCGTCGACCCGCGCACTGCCGGCGGCCAACGCGCAGCTGACGGGCGGATGATCCCCGAGACCGTCCTCGGGCGCACAGTCAGCCCAAGACCCCGCAAAGACGGCACCGTCGCCGAACCGTTGGAGGCACTCGACGTGACGTTCTCGCCGTCGAAATCGGTGTCAGTGTTGTGGGCGACTGCCAGCAATGCGGGCGTGCGTGATGCCGTGTTGCGAGCGCACGAAGTCGCCGTCAGGGCCGGGCTCGACTACCTCGAGGACACTGTCGGGCACTCACGCGCCGGTGTCAACGGGGTCCGACGCGTCGAGGGTGAAGGGTTGATCATCGCCCAGTTCCGGCATCGGTCAGCCCGCGCGACAAGGCCCGGCGAGCGCGCCGGAGATCCTCAACTGCACTCGCATTGCGCCGTGTTCAACCGCATCAAATGCATCGACGGGACATGGCGCACACTCGACTCCCACGCCGTCTACCGACACGCTCACGCCGCCGGCGCGTTCTACGGGGCGGTCCTCGAACAGGAACTCATCGCACGGCTCGGTGTCCGCTGGCTCGCTCCGCAGGACGGGACCCGGTTGCAGATGCGCGACATCGACGGCATCCCCGCCGATGTCATCGCGGCGATGTCGTCGCGCCGCGCAGACATCATGGACGAGTACGAGCAGCGCCTCGTCGAATGGCACACCGAGATCGGGCGCACCCCGACGAGAGCGGAGGCCTCGAAAATGCTCGACGACGCAACATTGAAATCGCGGCGACGCAAAGCCCACGGTGACGGTGACTTGCATCAGCAGTGGCGAGCGCAGCTCACACCAGCCGACCAGGCTGCCATCGACACTGTCACCGCACAGGCGCAACCGTCCGCCGGAGGACGGCTCGAGGCAGGCTCGGAGCAACTCCTCGTAGCGGTCGCCGCCGTGTTGCACGGTCAGCGGGCGACGTGGAGCCGGCCGCATGTTTTCGCCGAGATCTCGCGCCTCATCGACACTCCAACACGCGAAGCAATCGAGATCGAGACCGAACGGTTCCTCACCGGATGCATCAACCTGGAACCCGACAACGACGACACCTACGCGCAATGGGACGCCACCCGATACACGTCACGCGAGATCTTCGCCGCCGAAGCTCGTGTCCTCGCAGCCGCGAACACGCCGTCGCGTTGGTCGATTCCGACCGTCGAGGTCGCCGGGTTGACGCTCGGCGATGACCAGACCGAAGCAGTCACCGCGCTCACGTCAGGCCGCTTCGAAGTCGCCACCGTCATCGGCCCCGCAGGCGCCGGGAAGACGACGATGCTCCGCTCGGTCGCAGCGGCATACGAGGCTGCGGGCCGCCCGATCACCGTCCTCGCTCTCGCCGCTGCCGCAGCGCGGGTGGTCACGGAAGAGACCGGTGTGGCGGCGTCGACGATTGCCGCGTGGCGCGTCGGTAACGTGCGGCTGCCCCGCGACGGGCTCGTCGTGATCGATGAAGCATCGATGGTCCCGACGTTGACGTTGGACCAGATCATCAGAGTCGCCACCGCCTACCGGTGCCGTGTCGCGTTGATCGGCGACTACGCACAGATGAGTTCTCCCGAAGCTGGCGGACTCCTGCGCGACCTCGCATGCGAGCCATCAGCGACACAGATGGTCGCCGTCCGCCGCTTCACAGCACTGTGGGAACGCACGACATCGATCCGACTGCGGGCCAAAGACCCCGACGTCACCGCCACCTACCTCGACCACGACCGCCTCACCGGTGTGACCGTCGACGACGCCATCAACACCGCCGCAGCCGCATGGATCCTCGACACGCTCGCCGGCAAAGACGCGTTGATCGTCGCCGACACCAACGCGATGGCAGCCGACGTGTCGGCGCGCTGCCAGGCACTGTTGGCGATCAACGGGAGGCTCGGTGTCCGTGTCGGCACCGACGCCGACGACAACGCGATCTACATCGGCGACACGATCCAGACCCGTGAGAACACCAGCGCGTTAGTCACCAACGACGGTGAACGCGTCACCAACCGGGATGTCTGGCGAGTCACCGGCCGCAACCATGACGGATCGCTCACCGCCGTCCACGCCCGCCGCCCGACACAGGTAATGATCACCCAGAACTACCTCGAAGCGCACGTGCAGCTCGCCTACTGCGTCACCCCCGCCGGGGCACAAGGACGCACCACCGACACCGGATCGATCATCGTCACGCCACGCACGTCGGCCCAATCGCTGTACGTCGGCATGACACGCGGCCGTGCAAGCAACCGCGCCTTTGTCGTCACCAACGGACACGACCACGACGAGTTCAACCTCGGCAACCTCACCATCGCAACAGCGTTCTCAGCCGCTGTCACTCGCGGCGACAGCGAAAAATCAGCCCACGCCACGACAACACAATGGTCAGCGGCCGCCCCGGCCCGCCAGCACACGCGTGACGACGACCGCCGACGTGACGCCGCGCTGACCTGGTGGACACACCGTCAACAGCAGCTCCCCCACCTCGTCCGCTACGGACTACGCAGCTGCCACCACCTCGTCATCGACGACCTCGCACGCCGCGAACCAGCCGACTGGAGCCGAGCCATCAACGCCGCACTCGGCCACACCGACTGGCGAGACCGACGCGCTGGCACTCAGTTCATCGAACGTCTCGCGGTGGTCGCCCCCAAGGCGTCGCCGACACCTGATGCTGCGAACGCCTCCCGCCGAGAAATGTTGCGTTGATGTTCGCCGGCCCAAGCACGAGCGGCTCCACACAGATTGGTCCCCGCAATCGGCCGACAAACGCGACGACAACTTTCGTTTTCCCGGCCGCTCTGCACGGTCCGCACACAAACTCAGAACGATGCAAGAAGTTTGCCGAACAAACGACACGGCCCTACGCTCGCGTCGTGAACATTGAAATCGTTGAGCGTGTCTCACCGTCCTCGCGCTTCACCAGTCAAGACTGCCAACGACTCGCCGCGACTATCCAAGGACTTTCAGGGTGGGTCGTCGTGTTCGACGTCGGTCGCACCTCTGGGCAGATCGAGGCGCTGGCGCTAGAACGCGACGCAAGCGACAACCGGACATCGCTGACAACGACGATGCTCCGGCAGATCAACCCTGCCGAGCTTGTTGCGGCGGGTGCCGCTCGGTGGATTGCAGCCGGCGATCCAATGATCACCGCTCCGACGGTGAGGCGTTGGAGCAGGCCAGATAGCTACCTGGCGCAGCTCGCAGCGGAGACGCTTCGTCTGCAGGCATCGGGCATTCGCCGCGGGCGAAACACGAGACTCGGACAGGCCACGAATCGCAAGGCATCGCAAGTGTCGGACGACCTCCGAAAATGTCGGGTCGAGGGATGGTTGGACGTCGAAACGAGCATGGGGCGCAGTCAGGGCAAGTCTCTCGACCTCCTGCCTGGGCGACGGCTATTGGCGCAGTGGCAAGAGATTGGGCCGCCTGAGTGGTATGGCAACGCTGCAGCGCAAGGGCACATCGCAACGACAAGTCAGTCGGCACAACCCACGAAAGGACGACGGCAATGAGCGTCAAGAAGTACAAGGGCAAGCGCGGCGAGGGGTATGAGGTTCGCGTCAGGCTGACCGACGGACGAGAGCTGTCTCGGCGCTTTCCGATCGGCGGAGGACGCGTCTACGAGGACGGCCCGAAGAAAGCAGCCGAAGCATGGGAGCGTGAGCAGCGGGCCTCCCTCGACAACGGCTCCTGGCGTGACTTCCGAAAAGGCAACGTGACGCTGAGCGCCTTCGTACCGAACCTGATCGACTCGCTCTATAACGCAGGTGAGAGTCGCGCAACTACCGCCGACTGGCACGCTTCGATGTGGCGCAACCACATCATGCCGACGCTTGGCACTGTCAGGCTCAACGAAATGACGACACCGATGATTCGCGAATGGAACGCGAAGCTGCGAGCCGACAAAGGTGCCGATCTCGCCGCGAAGACGTACCGGGTGTTGCGGCGATTCCTCAGCATCGCCGTCGCAGATGAACTCATCCCATCGAATCCATGCATCATCAAAAAGGCGGGACAGGAGAAGGCTGCAGAGCGTCCCGTCGCAACTGTTGCGCAGGTAGCGGCGCTCGCTGCCGCCGTGCCTGCGCATCGCCGCGCCCTCGTACTGATCGGCGCGTGGTGCGGGTTGAGGGTCGGCGAATGCGCCGGTCTGCGTCGACGCGACGTCGATCTTTGGCACGGCACGATCACTGTCGAACAGCAGTTGAAGTACTCGAAACGCGAGGGCGGCGCCTACGTCGCTCCTCCCAAGACGGAGGCCGGGCAACGAACCATCCCGATGCCAGCACCGCTGATCGAAGAGATTCGCAGACACATGGACGCGTACACGCCGGCCGGTGACGACGCATACGTGTTCACCGGCGAGCGAGGGGCTGCGCTCGTTGCCGTGCACTGGTCCGTCGACTTCCGAGCAGCATGCGAGAAGGTCGGCGATCTCGATAAGCCGGCCGCAGCAGGCCGACCTGCCGTGCGGTTCCACTTTCACGATTTGCGGCACACCGGAAACACGCTGGCCGCTGCGCAAGGTGCCAGCCTCAAAGACCTCATGGTTCGAATGGGCCACGCTTCTCCACAGGCAGCGCTGCGCTATCAACACAAGACCAACGAAGGACAACACGCAATCGCTGACGGCCTCGCAAAGCTGATGGAACAAGGCGCGGAAGCCGGGACGCGAGGCGAGGTCACGAGGTTGGCGCCGCGGAGAGTCGGATGACCCGTTGTCAACGACGCCAGACCAGCGAGGCGTGAGAAGTGGGCTGGCTGGCGCAATCACGCCCCGGCTCGGATTGCGTCCACTAGCCGCCACACACTCGTCGACGGATTGCTGCCGAGCGGACTTCCGTTCTCCTCATGACGTTTGTCGCCGGAGATGGCTCTCTCCTTGGCTGCCTCGTAGCCACCGGTCAGGATGGTCCAGGCACTGGAAACGATGGCCTTTCCCGCTGTCAGGCCGCAGGCATCGCTCAGTTTTTGCACCTGGTCGCGATCGATATACGCCTGCTGATCTCGAACATGAAGGACCAGCCACAACTCGAAACACGGATTGGAATACGCAATTCCGATTCCATGGTGCGCCGCGAGACTTCTCGCGTCAGATACATAGGGGTGGTCATCCCGGTCGAAGGCGCACCAGATCTCGTCGTATCCCGCTGGCTCTCTTCGAGGGCGAGCTCGGTCCTCGTGTTGCCGTGCTACCGCCCTCTCGACCAGGGCGAGTGGTGTGCCGTGAAACGGATCGACGATCACATTGACCCGGTCGCGACATTCTCTGGCCCAACTCGTGACGTAAGAACACTCTGTTACCTTGCCTTCGGTGAAGACGAGAACCGTTCTTCGTTGGGTGCGGAACGCTACTCTCCGGCGTGGGGGCGGTGGTCGTTTCGTCACGCATCGGCGAGCACTGCTGCCCGCTCGAACTCACCGATGTCCAGGACGGGGACTGCTCCGTATCGACCTTGCAGATAGCGGCGTGATAGCGCTTCGTCCGCTCTTGGTCCAAAATCGGATGCTGCGTACAGGCGTGACGCTCCACGATTGTCTTTCTCTGTCAGCCATATTTGGTCGCGCCCGAGGCTCCGCTGTGCGGAATCGCCGAGCAGGGTTGGGTCGTGGGCATTGAAGACCAACTGCGCGCCGAAGGGGTTGGTGAGAGGGTCTTGGAACAGACGGACTAGTTGCTCACAAAGGAGCGGATGGAGACTTGCGTCCAACTCGTCGGCGATAAAGATTCGCCCCCCGTCAAGTGCGTCGATCACAGGTCCGATGAGTCCGAGCCAAACGAGAGTTCCAAGTGATTCGTCCCTTGCGTCTAGCTCGATCGGCCCGTTCGTACCGACGTGAACAAGGTTGACGAAATCCTCGATCACAAACGCGTCCGGTTCCGAGCCGTCCGGCTCCCCTTCCTGGCCCGTCAGAATTCGAGCGGCGCGACGCATTCGATCGAGCGTCTCGGCGTCGTACTGCTGCGATGCCATTTCAACGACCCCAAGATCCGCAGCTCGAAGTAGAGCCAACACTCGATCCCGCTTCGGACCTCGAAACAGCTCAGCCGTTCGTGCAGCGCGAATCGGACGGTTCAGCGACTCTGCGTACAGCAGATTCGTTGCAAACCAACGGTACAGCGGCGCCAGCTCTTGGTTCGTTGCGGCACCGCCGACCGACAAAAGTAAGGAATTTGGTCGAACCAGTTGTTCGAGCAACCGTCCTTGCGTGTACAGCGTGGCACCGAACCGAAAGCGCATTTCTTCCCGGTCGAAGACGAGGGCCTGCCGACCTTTCGGAAAGCGGAACGCGTATTCCGCGACGACCCGGTTGTCCGTCACTTCAAACCCATACTGCCATCGCACTCCATTGATGACGACGTTGACTTCGAACCGAGACGGATCTACGCCTACAGCGGAGTCAAGGAGAAACGGCCGTCGGTAGATGGGCGTCTCGTCGGTACCGCTTCGGAACGAAGTGAGCACCAAACGACGCATGTCGACGAGCGCCCGCAACACATTGCTTTTGCCGGAGGCGTTAGCCCCGAAGATGCCAGCCGCAGGCAACACTCCAAGGGTCCTGCCGTCGAGGCGCCAACTGACCTGACGAACCACGGCAGGGTCCGACTGGCGAGTTGATTCGAGCCTCAGCGTGGCCTGGTCGCGAAACGACCGAACATTGGAAAAGCTAAAGGAGAGTAAAGAACTACGTACCCTTGCGTCGTTCACACCGTAATTATTACGGAAAATCCGTAGAAAGTCCATAATATTCTCGCGCAATCATGTCTCGATGTTCCCTGTCACTCAGGTATGCGAGAAACGAAAGACCCGATTCGCAGCAGGCTGTGACGTCGCACATCTCGCGCTATCCCCCGAGCTCGTCGAGGTCCTGGCAAAAATAGGTGACGCGGGCAGATCGCGGGCAAATACGGTTTCTGGTCTGTGGAAGCCGTCAACCCGAACGATCGTACCCCGGTCTACCAGGGCAAACACTGGAGCGGGTAGCGGGAATCGGACCCGCGTATGTTGCTTGGGAAGCAACCGCTCTACCACTGAGCTATACCCGCAGAGCACTGGCAGGTTATCGCCTGCCATTGCGACGACCCAACTACACCGATCGGGACTCTCGGTCGCGCATCATGATGCACTGCGCATTAAGATGCGGTCGATGAGAACAACCATCGACCTGCCAGAGGACCTCCATCGAGCTGCGTTGGCCGTCGCCCACGACTCTGGGAAAACCCTCAGCGCGACAGTGAGCGACGTGCTGCGAAAGGCGCTCTTTCCGCTCAACGTGACGGTGATCGACACTGACCAACGCACGGGGTTGCCGATCGTCACGCTCGGTCGCGTCATCACCAGCGATGATGTGCGAAGCCTCGAAGACGAGTGAGTTCCGCAAAGCGGAACCAAGCTGCCAAACCTGTCCTGCTGGATGGCAACGTGCTCGTCGCTCTCGCCGTCTCCACTCATGTCCACCATCAACCAACCGTCGAGTGGTTCGCAACACATCCATCGGTGTTCGCCACCAACCCGATCACCCAGGGGGCGCTGCTACGCCTCCTGATGAGGGAGGGAGTCTCGGCCATGGACGCGATCAGAGTGATGGACCAGCTCACGTCCCATCCAGCTCACCAATTCTGGCCCGACGAGCACCCTTATACCCGCAAGACATTGGGCGGGGTGATGGGATATCGACAGATCACCGACGCTTACCTCGCCGATCAGGCCCGCAGGCGAGGCGGTCTGCTGGCGACGTGGGACCGCGGGCTGATCTCGCTGCACGCCGACGTCGCTCTCGACATGTCACGTGTCTGATCGAACGAAGCGGAGCCCTGCTCAGTCAATCAATCACTCGCGGGGGCGGAAGTTCTCGAAGTAACGGCTCGGGGTCGGGCCGCGTTGGCCCTGGTACTTCGAGCCGTTGGCACCCGAGCCGTATGGGTTATCGGCAGGCGTCGTCATCTGCAGGAAGCTGATCTGGCCGATGCGCATCTGCGGGTAGATCGTGATCGGCAGGCTGGCGACATTCGCCAGCTCGAGCGTGACGTGTCCGTCGAAGCCGGCATCGATGAATCCGGCGGTCGAGTGGATCAGCAGGCCGAGGCGGCCGAGTGAGGACTTGCCTTCGATCCGGGCGACGAGATCACGCGGCACGACGACCCGCTCGAGCGTCGAGCCGAGGACGAACTCGCCGGGATGCAGCATGAACACGCCGTCGTCAGCGACCGTGATCAGCTCGGTGAGATTCTCCATGTCCTCTTTGACGTCGATGATCCCTGCCGTGTGGTTGCGGAAGACACGGAAGAGATTCGAGACCTTGACGTCGATCGACGACGGTTGCACGCACTGCTCGTCATACGGTTCGATGATGATGCGGCCGGCGGCGAGCTGCTCTCGCAGGCTGTGATCGGAGAGGACCATTCCGTGTGACCGGGATCAGTCGCCGGCGACAGGTGACTCGACCCGCAGCGGCGCGCCAGGGATGGCGAACTTGGCGTCGCCCGCTTCGATCGCCTCCCACAGGTGGATGGCGATGTCGGCGACTTTGACCTGGTCCTCTTCCTTGCCGGCAGCCTTCACGCCGTCGTCGAGCATGATGTAGCAGAACGGGCAGGCGGTGGCGACACGCGTCGCCCCCGTCGAGATCGCTTCCCTGGCGCGGACGTCGTTGATCTTCTCGCCCTCGGTCTCCTCCATCCACATGCGGGCACCGCCGGCACCGCAACACATGCCCTTCGTGCCGTTGCGCGGCATCTCGACGATCTGCACGCCCTTGAGCGACCCGATCACCTTGCGCGGGGCGAGGTAGACGTCGTTGTGGCGGCCGAGGTAGCAGCTGTCGTGGTAGGTCACGCGCTCCTCGAGTGTCGCCCGGCTGACGTCCAACTGCTTCGACGAGATGAGGTCGTCCAGCAGTTGGCTGTGGTGGATGACCTCGTAGTTGCCGCCGAGCTGCGGGTACTCGTTCTTCAACGTGTTGAAGCAGTGTGGGCACTGCGTGATGATCTTCTTGACACCCATGCCGTCGAGCATCTCGATGTTCGGCATCGCCAGCATCTGGAACAGGTATTCGTTGCCGGAGCGCCGTGCAGAGTCACCGGTACACATCTCGCTCGGGCCCAAGATGGCGACGTCGATCCCTGCCCGCTTCAGCAGCTTGGCCATCGCCTGGGTGACCTTCTTGTTCTTGTCGTCGAAGCTGCCGGCGCAACCGACCCAGTAGAGGTACTCGCTGGTCAGCGGCTCGCTCGGGTCGACGATCTTGACGTCTTCCATCCCCTTGGCCCAGTCCGCACGCTCGCCCTGGTTCATGCCCCACGGGTTGCCCTGGTTCTCCATCCCGCGATAGGCACCGCCGAGTTCGGACGGGAAGTTCGACTCCATCAGCGACAGATAGCGGCGCATATCGAGGATCTTGTCGAGGATCTCGATGTTGACCGGGCAGATCTCGTCGCATGCCTTGCACGACGTACACGCCCAGATCTCCTCGGGGGTGATGAGGTCGAACAGCGAGTTGCTCTTGACCGTCACGTAGCCACTCATCGGCGGCGAGACGTGCCCGTGCGGTGAGCTGTCGGCCATCACCGCGCCGCTCTTCAACACGATCTCCCGCGGATCGAGCATCTTGCCGGTCGCCTTCGCCGGGCAGACGCTCGTGCAGCGACCACACATCGTGCAGGCATCGAGGTCGAGCAGCTGCTTCCACGTGAAGTCCTCGACGACGGACGCGCCGAACGACTCCATCGACGTCTCCGTCAGGTTCGGCATCGCCTTCATCGCCCCCTTGGGGCGCTCCTTGTCCTTGAGATACATGTTCAGCGGCGAGGTGAACATGTGGCGCAGCATCGTCACCGGCAACAGCACGAGGAAGGCGACGAAGCCGAGCACGTGGACGATCCAGGCGATCTGATGCCACGTGTCGAGGCTGTCGACACCGACGCCGCTGAACAGCTTGCTCATCGGGTAGCCGATGAAGCTCCACTTCTCGAAGCTGATGTCGCCGCCCGACGCCTTCGTTTCGGCAAGTCGGAATGCTTCCGCGAAGAAGCCGGTGACGCCGATCGTGCCGAAGACACCGAGGATGATCGCATGCTCCGGGCGGGTCTTGATACGGATGCGGAACGGGCGCTGGACGTAGCGGCGCACGACAGCCCAGGCGATGCCGCCGAGGAAGACGATGCCGGCGAAGTCACCGAACCAGGCGTAGGCCTCGTACGTGCGGCCGTGGAGGAACTTCAACGACGGCGGCATCTGGTGGTCGATCTCCAGCGTCGTCGTCACCCCGAGCAGCCCGAGGAAACCGAAATAGATCATCGAGTGCATCAACCCGGCGGCGGAGTCGCGCAGCAGCGTGCGCATGTACGCACCGGCACGGAAGTCGGCGAGGCGACGCTTGGCGTTCTTCGGGGTCGTCCTGCGGCGATCAGGGCCACCTCGCTCCCAGTTGCGCATGCGCTGGGCGAACGTCCACGCCCCCCAGATGACCAGCATCGGGATCAGCGTGTAGAACGCCAACTGGATCGGACCGGGGATGCCCTCGAATACCTTGCGCGAGACCGGCGATTCGTCGTGCCACTTGGTCCACAGCGGCAACACGCCGGACACGAGCGTGAAGGCGCCGACACCGACACCGAGGCCGATGGCCAACTGGTGCGGCTTGATGCGCTTCGGACCTGGTGGGGCAACAGGTTCGGATGTATCGGTGTGCGTACTCATGGCAAACGCGACGCTAGCTCGTGGCCGCCACTTCCACCGAGTGCATCCCGAATCGCCGCGCTCCCAAGCGGCCCGAACGGGACCCGAACGATGTCGTTTGGAACGTCCACGCGCTCGGAGCGGTCGGTGAACGTCGAGTTCACCGACTCCGTCCGGGGGTTCGGGGGCGGTAGCCCCCGATCAGGCGGCCAAGGCCAGCTTGCTGGCCGCCGCTAAGAAAGTAGCGCGGCGAAGCCGCTCATCGAAGAACTCGACCGAACGGAGAGAGCGACGGCGAGGAACGAGCCGAGCGAACGAGTGAGGTCGACAGCGAGCGAGCGAGCGACCGAGTGCAGTCGAAGTTCAGCCGTAGTACTGGCGGTCGAACTCGCGGATGCGCCCGGCGAGCGTCGCCAGCAGCTTGTGTCCGAGGGCTGGCACCTCGTCGAGGATCGCCAGGAAATGGCGTTGGCTGATGACGAGCAGCTCGCACTCGGTATCGCAGACGACGGTCGCCGTGCGCGGCCCGTGATCGAGCAACGACAACTCCCCGAGCATCGATCCGGTTCCGAGCGAGGCAACCTTCTTGCCGTTGCGCCGCACCGTCGCAGTACCCGACAGGATCACGAATGCCTCGTGCCCGGTCTGACCCTGATCGACGATGACGGACCCAGCGGGCATCGTGACCTGATCGCCGGCTTTGGCGACTTTCTCGAGGTCCTTGGTGGAACATGATGAGAACAACGGCACCCGCTTGAGGTGGTCGTATATCGCTTTCTTACTGGCCATACGCGGAACTCTAGGCGGTTCAGGGACCACTGATGTGCGATCATCCGATGTCGCCGAGATGGCGGCCTCCTCTCGGCCTCCTGCCGGCCACCGTTCGGTCTCCCATCGCTCCCGTTTCACGCCGATCCGGCCTGGGCGGCGACCGCCGCAGCAGCCTCGGCAACGGCCTCTGCGTCACCGAGATACGCGGCGCTGAGCACGATCAGGTCGTCGTCGAAGGTGTAGTGCCGTGGCGCTCCGGTGGGGATGTTCAGTTCGGCGATCGCCTCGTCGGAGATGCCCTCGAGATGCTTGACGAGCGCCCTCAACGAGTTGCCGTGGGCGACCACGAGCACGTTCAGGCCGGCGCGCAGTTGTGGCACCACTGCGTCGTACCAGTAGGGAAGCACCCGCGCAACGACGTCCTTGAGGCACTCCGTGGCCGGCAGTACGTCTGGCGCCAGCAGCCGGTACCGGGCATCCTGACTCGGGTGTTCGGGGTCGCCGGCGTCGACGGGCGGCGGGGGGACGTCGTAGCTGCGGCGCCAGAGATTCGTCTGCTGGGCACCATGGAGTTCGGTCGTCGCCTTCTTGTCGAGCCCTTGCAACGCCCCGTAGTGACGCTCGTTCAACCGCCACGAGCGCGCCAGCGGGAGCCAGACCTGATCGGCGGCCGTCAACGCCAGATGGGCGGTGTTGATCGCCCGTACGAGCAGCGAGGTGTGGCCGACGTCGAAGCTCAGTCCCGCCTCGCGCAACGTGACCCCGGCAGCGGAGGCCTCGGCGACGCCCTTGTCGGACAGCGGCACGTCGTGCCACCCGGTGAACAGGTTCTGTTGATTCCAGGTGCTCTCGCCGTGGCGGACGATCACGAGTGTGCCGGTCATGACCCTCGATGGTAGACGGCGTACTGCCCCGACGGTGGGGAGGAGACAGCCTTCGCCACCTCGATCACGAAGTTGAGTCGTAAAGACTCAAGTTTTCTGATCTCGCAGTTGCGTCGGCCTGAGGGGGCTCGTAGCATGGTCGTACATCCCGTCCCCACAATCAGTTGGGTCAGTCCTTCAGGAGGCTCTCCACCATGGCCAAGGCCGTCGGTATCGATCTCGGTACCACTAACTCAGTCGTCGCTTTTCTCGAGGCCGGAGACCCTGTCGTCATCCCGAACTCCGAGGGCAGCCGTACCACGCCATCCGTCGTGGCGTTCTCCAAGGCCGGCGAAGTGCTCGTCGGTGAAGTCGCCAAGCGTCAGGCGATCACCAACCCCGACCGCACCTTCCGCTCGATCAAGCGCTTCATCGGCGAGAACTGGAAGTCGCCTGACATCGACGGCAAGAAGTACACCGCCCAGGAGATCAGCGCACGCACGCTGATGAAGCTCAAGCGCGACGCCGAGGCCTACCTCGGTGACACCGTCACCCAGGCCGTCATCACCGTGCCGGCCTACTTCGACGACTCGCAGCGCACCGCCACCAAGGAAGCCGGCCAGATCGCCGGTCTCGAGGTGCTGCGCATCATCAACGAGCCGACCGCTGCGGCGTTGGCATACGGCCTCGACAAGGGCGCGGAGGACGAGACCGTCCTCGTGTTCGACCTCGGTGGCGGCACATTCGACGTGTCGGTGTTGGAGATCGGCGACGGCGTCTTCGAGGTCAAGTCGACCCACGGCGACACCAAGCTCGGTGGCGACGACTGGGACCAGCGGATCATCGACTGGCTCGTGCAGCAGTTCAAGGCTGCCCACGGCGTCGACCTGGCGAACGACAAGATGGCTGCCCAGCGCCTCAAGGAAGCAGCCGAGAAGGCCAAGATCGAACTGTCACAGGTACAGCAGACACAGATCAACCTGCCGTTCATCACCGCGACTGCCGAGGGTCCGTTGCACATGGACGAGTCGCTGACCCGTTCGAAGTTCCAGGAGATGACTGCCGACCTCATCGAGCGCTGCCGTATCCCGTTCGAGCAGGCGCTGAAGGACGCCGGTGTCTCCAAAGGTCAGTTGGCCCACGTCATCCTCGTCGGCGGCTCGACGCGTATGCCTGCTGTCCAGGATCTCGTCATCGACCTCACCGGCAAGGAGCCGAACAAGTCGGTCAACCCTGACGAAGTCGTCGCCGTCGGTGCCGCCATCCAGGCGGGCGTGCTGCGTGGCGACGTCAAGGACGTCCTGTTGCTCGACGTCACCCCGCTGTCGCTCGGTATCGAGACCAAGGGTGGCGTGATGACCAAGCTCATCGAACGCAACACCACCATCCCGACCCGCCGTACGGAGGTCTTCACGACCGCCGATGACATGCAGCCTTCCGTCGAGATCCACGTACTGCAGGGCGAGCGCGAGATGGCCGGCTTCAACAAGACACTCGGCAAGTTCCAGCTCGTCGATCTGCCGCCTGCACCACGCGGTGTCCCGCAGATCGAAGTCACCTTCGACATCGACGCCAACGGCATCGTGCACGTGTCTGCCAAGGATCGTGCGACGAACAAGGAACAGTCGATGACGATCAGTGGACAGTCCTCGCTGAACAAGGACGACATCGCCAAGATGGTCAAGGACGCCGAGGCCCATGCTGAGGAAGACCGTCAGCGCCGTGCAGAGGCCGAAGTCCGCAACAACGCAGACTCGCTCGTCTATCAGACCGAAAAGGTGCTCCGTGAGCAGGGCGACAAGGTGACGGCAGACGAGAAATCCGCTGTGGAAACCCCACTCGCCGACCTCAAGGTTGCGCTCGCCGGTAACGACAACGACGCCATCAAGACGGCAACCGAGGCGCTGACCGCTGCCAGCCAGACGTTCAGCCAGAAGCTGTACGAGGCCGCCGCCCGTGACTCGAACGCTGCCGGGACGTCGGCCTCCGGACAGACATCCGGTGCCGGCTCGGTCAACGACGACGAAATCGTCGATGCCGAAATCGTCGACGATCCGACCTCCTGATGAGCGCCGATCCGACGGATGCCTCCGGGCGCAGTCGTGACGACGGAGGGACGGACCCACTGACCGGCACGTCGCTCCCTGTCGACGACGCCATCAGCGTTCCTCCGACCGACCCGGACGGTACCGAGGCGATGATGTCGGCCGACGTCGAGGATTCGCTTGCCGAATTCGAAGCGGAGCTGTCCGAACTGGACGCGATCAGTGCAGAGCGCGACCAATTCAAGGACATCGCCCTGCGTCTGCAGGCCGACTTCGACAACTACCGCAAGCGAGTGGCGGTGCAACAGCAGAGCGAAATCGATCGGGCGACCGGCAAGATCGCCGAGACGTTGCTGCCGGTACTAGACGCCTGCGAGGCGGCGTTCGCCCACGGTGCCGACGGCGTCGAACCGATTTGGTCGGCGTTGATGGGCGTCCTGCAGAAGCAGGGGCTCGAAGCGCTGGACCTGCAGGGTAAGCCGTTCGATCCGGCTCTCGCCGATGCAGTCGTGCACGAGCCGGCCGATGATGCCGGCAACGAGACGACAGTCAGCGAGGTGTTGCGCACGGGGTATCTGTGGAAGGGCAAGACGCTGCGGCCGGCGATGGTCAAAGTCCGCGGGTGAGAGCCGTCACCCATCAGCGGAGAGACGCCGCAGGGAGCGCTTCCGAAGCGACGAGTTGCGAGGGCACGAGTGAGGTGAGCAATTGTGACAGCACAACGTGAATGGTTCGAAAAGGACTACTACAAGATCCTCGGCGTTGCTGACACAGCGACCCCGAAGGAGATCACCAAGGCATATCGCAAACTCGCGCGCGAGAGTCACCCGGACGCCAACCCTGGCAACAGCGCTGCCGAGGATCGGTTCAAGGAGATCAGCGCGGCCTACGACGTCCTCAACGACGAGGCCAAGCACAAGGAATACGACGAGGTCCGCAAGATGGGCCCGATGGGCGGTTTCGGCGGCTCCGGGGGTCAGCCGGGCGGGTACAACTTCAACGCCGGTGATGCCGGTCTCGGAGACCTACTCGGACAGATGTTCACCGGCGGCCGTCAGCGCCGCGGCGGTGCCGCCAGCGGCGTCGGCCCGCGGCGCGGAGGCGATCTCGAAGCGTCGCTGACGCTCACCTTCGAAGACGCCGCGAAGGGCCTCACCACCACCTTGCACCTGACAGCGGACACACAATGCTCGACCTGCAACGGTTCCGGTGCCAAGCCGGGAACGATGCCGCACGCCTGCGGTAACTGCGGCGGTCGCGGTGTCGTCGACGACAATCAGGGCTTCTTCTCGTTCTCGACGCCATGCCCGGTCTGTCAGGGCTCTGGAACGATCATCGATACGCCGTGCCCGACGTGTCGCGGTACGGGCGTCGAGCGTCGTCCGCGCGAGGTCAACGTGCGCCTGCCAGCCGGCGTCGCCGACGGCCAACGGATCCGGCTGAAGGGTCGCGGCGCGCCTGGTCGCAACGGCGGCCCTCCCGGGGACCTCTTCGTCGTCTGCAAGGTGGCACCGCACCGGCTCTTCGGCCGAGACGGCAAGAACCTCACACTCAAGGTGCCGGTGACCTTCGCCGAGGCCGTTCTCGGTGCGACGATCCAGGTGCCGTCGCTGGACGGGCTCCCGGTTTCGCTGCGATTGAAGCCAGGAACGCAGCCCGGCTCGCGCCATCGCATCAAGGGAAAGGGCATCATTTCCAGCTCCGACGCGGGCGATCTGATCGTCACCGTCGATGTCGTCGTGCCAACTACTCTGTCGGATGACGAACGAGCGGCGGTCGAACAGCTTGCGGCAGCCGACACGCCGTCGCCGCGTCAACATCTGTCGGACTGACCCGTTCAGCACCCCGTTCAATCCTCGACCGCTCAGGAGGCGAGATGAGTTCCATACGAGCCGTGTACGTGATCTCCGTGGCCGCCGAGTTGGCCGAAATGCACCCACAGACATTGCGGATGTACGAGCGCAAAGGTTTGCTCGAACCAGCGCGCACCAACGGCGGGAGCCGTCGTTACTCGGAAGCCGACATCGCCAGGTTGCAACGCATTCAGGGGTTGGCCGCAGAGGGCATGAACCTGTCCGGCATTCGCAGGGTGATGGAGCTCGAGGCCGAGAACACGACGTTGAAGGCGCAGCTCGACGAAGCTCGCCGAGCTGCGGCCAGCGCACAGGCAGAAGCGTCGCAGCGCCAACCCCGCCGCGACCTCGTCCCACTGCGCCAATCCGTCGCCCTATTCGGCCACGTCCCCAACGTCCTGCGCCCCGACCACTGACGCGATCGGGAGGACCGGCGGCGATCGCCGCAACCCGGCGTCTGGAGCCTCAGCACGTCGTCGACCGCACGGCCGTCGGCGTCGAGGGCGCCGATGACTGCTCCCACCCCACCCGCAATACCCCATTGAGCTGGTGCGATACACAGCTGATCATAAAACCTGATACGTGTCGTATAAAGTTCAGCCGCTTGCTCGTGCCCGAGAGCTAGACTGACGCCATGGCTCTCGATCCCAAGAAATGGACGGTGAAGACGCAAGAAGCTGTCTCTCACGCGTCCGACCTCGCCAAGGCCAATGGCAACCCGCAGATCACTGCTGACCACCTGATGGCGACATTGAGCCGCCAAGAGGACACGATCGTCCCTGACCTGCTGGCCAAGCTCGGCTTGGCTCCGTTGATGGTGCAGCAGAAGGCTGACGAGCGCATCCGTTCGCTCCCTCGAGTCTCCGGCGGCGACGAGCCGCGCCTCGACCGCGAACTGTCGAATGTCTTCGACAACGCCGAGAAGAATCGCAAGGACCTCAAGGACGACTATCTCTCGGTCGAACATCTGCTGTTGGCGATGAACCAGAAACTGGGGGTCGGTAGCGAAGAACTGCTGTCGGCACTGCGGGATGTCCGCGGCTCGCATCGCGTCACCAGCCAGAATCCCGAAGACCAGTTCAAAGCGCTCGAGAAGTACGGCCAGGATCTGACCAAACGCGCCCGCGACGGAAAGATCGACCCCGTCATCGGCCGTGACGAGGAGATTCGCCGCATCATCCAGGTGCTCTCACGGCGTACGAAGAACAACCCGGTGCTCATCGGTGAGCCGGGCGTCGGCAAGACCGCCATCGTCGAGGGCCTCGCCCGCCGGATCAACGACGGCGATGTGCCGGAGGGTTTGAAGAACAAACGGCTGATCGCCCTCGACATCGCCGCCATGCTCGCCGGAGCGAAGTACCGCGGCGAGTTCGAGGAGCGCCTCAAGGCCGTCCTCAAGGAGATCACCGACGCTGCCGGTGAGGTCATCACCTTCGTCGACGAGTTGCACACGATCGTCGGAGCTGGCGCGGCCGAAGGGGCGATGGACGCCGGCAACATGATCAAGCCGATGCTCGCCCGCGGCGAATTGCGGATGATCGGTGCCACCACCCTCGACGAGTACCGCAAATATGTCGAGAAGGACCCGGCGCTCGAACGGCGTTTCCAACAGGTGTACGTCGGCGAACCGTCGGTCGAGGACACGATCGCCATCCTCCGAGGCCTCAAAGAGCGTTACGAGGTCCACCATGGTGTACGCATCCAGGATTCCGCACTCGTGTCGGCTGCCGTGCTGTCGAACCGCTATCTCACCAACCGTTTCCTGCCGGACAAGGCCATCGACCTCGTCGACGAAGCAGCGTCAAAATTGCGCATCGAGATCGACTCGCTGCCGACGGAGATCGACGTCGTGGATCGTCGCATCCTGCAGCTGGAGATCGAGCGTGTTGCCCTCGAGAAGGAGTCGGACAACGCCTCAAAGGAACGCCTGACGGTGATCAACCAGGAACTGTCAACGCTCAAAGAGCAGACCGCCGGCATGCGCCATCACTGGGAGCAGGAAAAGCAGGCGATCGCTGCGATCCGCGTGCTCAAAGAGGAATCCGAGCAACTGCGCACCCAGGTCGAGCGCGAGTCCGACCTCAACCTGGCCGCCGAGATCCGCTATGGCCGCCTCCCGGAACTCGATCGGCGCATCGCCGAGGCCACCGACCATCTCGACGAGTTGCAGAAGAACAAGCGCATGCTGAAGGAAGAAGTCGACGCCGAGGACATCGCCGAGGTTGTCGGCAAGTGGACCGGTGTCCCGGTCAGCAGGTTGATGGAAGGCGAGATGGCCAAACTGGTCCGCCTCGAAGACCTGCTCCACCAACGTGTCATCGGTCAGCACGATGCCGTCACCGCCGTGGCCAACGCCATCCGCCGATCGAGGGCCGGCCTCTCCGACCCGAACCGGCCGATCGGTTCGTTCCTGTTCCTCGGCCCGACCGGCGTCGGCAAGACCGAGCTCGCCAGGGCGCTCGCCGAATTCCTCTTCGACGACGACAAGGCGATGGTCCGCATCGACATGGGCGAGTACATGGAGAAGCACTCCGTCTCGCGCCTCATCGGTGCGCCACCCGGGTATGTCGGCTACGACGAGGGTGGACAGCTGACCGAAGCCGTGCGGCGCCGCCCGTACTCGGTCGTTCTGCTCGACGAGATCGAAAAGGCGCACAGCGATGTGTTCAACGTGCTGCTGCAGGTCCTCGACGACGGCCGACTGACCGATGGGCAGGGCCGCACCGTTGACTTCACGAACTGCGTGATGATCATGACCTCGAACCTGCAGGGCGACCCATCTGGCTTCTTCAAGCCGGAATTCATCAACCGCATCGACGACATCGTCCGCTTCCGGGCGCTGACCCGCGACGACCTCGGCGCAATTGTCGAGATCCAATTGGAGCTGCTGAAGAAGCGCCTCGCAGGCCGACGTCTCGGGCTGGAGGTCACTCCGGAGGCAATGACGTGGTTGGCGACGGAGGGCTACGACCCGGCGTTCGGCGCCCGCCCGCTCAAGCGCGTGATCCAGCGCGAGATCGGCGATCGCGCCGCCGTGCTGATCCTCGACGGCAAAGTCGCAGAAGGCGATGCCATTATCGTCGACGCCGTCGACGGCCAGATCGACGTCCACGCCGGCTGAACAGTCCGACCACGCGCCAACCGAACTGAGTCCACCTACCCGCCACTTCTGGCGGCAAACGGGCCGAAGAAGTCGGCTCGCTGACACCACCGCTGACACCCCCGCCGCTACGGGTGCCGGTGCGGCGGGCGTGCTGGCACCTAGCATCGAGCACTGATGCATTGCCCGAACTGCGCGAAGTCGCTCGAGGTCAACGAGACCACCTGCACGCGGTGTGGGCGCGTCGTCCTGTTGTCCGACCCGGACACCCCGCCGTGGGAGCCATGGCGTCGCTGGGTGCCGTTGCTCGGCCTGATTGCTTTTGCCGCAGCCGCCTTCGGCATCGTCCTCGCCGTCAAACCGTTTGTCGCCAACGGGAAATCCGACCGCATCGAAATCACACTGCCGACGCTGCCGCGACGGCCGACCACCACGCCTGGCGGCCTGCCGGCGACGACGGTCGTCGGCGTGCCGTCATCTCCCGGCGCGACGCTTGCACCCGGCGACACGGCACCCGCCGCGGGCGTGACCGACACGACGACGGCACCCGCCGCAAGTGCTCCCGATTCTTCGGCCACGAGTACCGCTACGGGGAGTTCGGCACCGTCGTCGACGGCGAGCACGGCTGCGCCGCCGACGACGCAGTCACTCGTTCCGGCGGGACCGTTACAGATCAGCGGGGTGACAGCGTCATGCACCGCACCTGCCTCGACCGACTCCCGCGGCAACCCGACGACATTCGACGCCGCCAACACGATCGACGGTCGCGATAGCACGGCGTGGCGGTGCCCCGGCGACGCCAGTGGGGCGACGCTGTCGTTCACCTTCGCCACGCCGGTGCAGATCACATCGGTCGGTGCAGAACCCGGCTACAACCGTATCGACCAGTTCAACGGCGACGATCGATGGTTGGAGAACCGCAGGGTCACCTCGATCACCTGGTCCTGTGTCACCGCCAGCGGAGCAACGTCCGGCACGACCTCGCAGACGTTCCAGGATGTCCGCCAGGTACAGACCACGGCGACACAGGGCGACTTCGACAAGTGTGCGACGCTGATCGCCACGATCACCGGGGCGACGCCTCAGGGAACCCGGGATTACACGGCAATCAGCGAGGTGTCCGCCGCAGGACGCCCTGCAACCCCCTGATGGGGCTTCGACGGATCCGCCCCCTTGGGCTAGGCAGCGATGGCGAGCTGGATCACGAGCGTCTTGCTCGTGCCCATTGCCGCGACGAGCGGCGCGAGCCCCGGCAGCTTGGCGAGATCGGTCGCACTGACAGCGAGGACGAGCACACCGGCTCGGTCTTTGGAACGGACGAACTCCGTACGGTGAAAGCCCTCCGGTGTCGGCGTGCCCGACACACCCGCATCGACGAAACCGGCGCTCGACCACGCCTTGGCATAGACGGCACCGACCTTGTCGGCATCGAGATCGGTCACTCCAGCAGTCGCGAAATACTGCGTCGGATCGAGGCCGAGCAACGCTTTGAAGCCGGCGATATCGAACGTCGTGACGGCCGGAACTGCTGGCAACGAGGCGTAGAAGTCGGGAGCGGCGAGTGGTTTGTCGGGATCGCAGACGATGCCACCTGCCGCTTGTTTCGCTGTCGAGATCAGCTTGGCCATGATGTTCGTCGTGCACGTACTGCTGAGGAACGTCGAGTGGCCCTCGCCGGTGAACGTCACCAACGTGACGTTGGCGGTACCGCCTGCTGACGCTGCCCCGCCAAGGTCGGCGACCATCTGCGTCGCCCAACGGAACGGCGTTGCCGGATCGTGCTGACCACCGACGACGAGGATCGGCCCGGTGCCCGTGTATGGCGTCACCGCTGCCGGTGCAGGGTTCACGATTCCCATCTTGTCGCACGTCGGTGCCAGGTCAGCGACGGTCAGACCGGCCGCAAAGCGCGGTGCCTCGGCGGTCAGCTTGGCAACCGCTGCTGCGGGATCGGCAGGCAGCGCTGGATCAAGTCCTGACGCACAGTTGATGACCTGGTTTGCCTGGTTGAGGTTGTTCCAGTCGTCCTTGGCGGTGCGACCTTCGTAGTTGTCGGCCAACGTGAAGAGCAGGTCCGGTTTACCGGCCGCAGCATCGGCGAGCGCCTGGTCGAGTGTCGGCCATTGGTCCCGCGAATACAGCGACGACAGCGTCGCAGTACGAACGACCGTGTCATTGGCGAGGCGGCCGTCCGTTGCCGCAACCGGCGTGTCGTTGTAGCGCTTCACGAGCGCATCCCATCCGGCACCGACATCGGTGGCGTGGAATGGGCAGGCTGCGTTGTTCTGACAGTCGGCCGCCCAGTTCCCGAAGGCCTTCTCGAACCCGACGAGTTGTGTTTCGGTCGCCGTCACCGGGTCGTCCTTCGTCGGGTCGAACGCGCCGTCGAGGACGAAGGCACGGACCCGGTTGGGAAAGAGGTTGGCGTATACGGCCCCGAGGAAGGTCCCATAGGAAACGCCGATGTAGCTGAGCTTGGGATCGCCGAGGGCCTCACGGATGACGTCCATGTCCTTCGCCGTGTTCACCGTCGAATACAGAGACAGTTTGGTTCCGTACTTGGCCGTGCAGTCGTCGTCGAATTCCTTTTTGGCGGCGTCGAGGGCCGCCTGTTTGGCCGGCGTGTCCGGCGTGTCGTCGAGATAGGCGGTGCGCTCGTAGTAGCTGCCGTCCACGCAGGCGATCGGGTCTGACAGGCCGACGCCCCGCGGGTCGAACCCGACGAGATCGAAATTCGCGGTCAGATCGGGAGTGAACCGATTGATCTCCTGGGCCACGCCGAACTCGAAGAACTCGATACCGGACCCGCCCGGGCCACCAGGATTGAAAAGCACGGAACCGGTCCTGTTCTTGGTGGCCTTCAGCCGCATCAATGCCAAGTGCGTCATCTCACCCGTCGGATTGCTGTAGTCGAGCGGGACAGCGAGGGTGGAACAGTCAGCACCGTCTGGAATCGCCGATGCCTTCTCCTGTGTGCATTTTCCCCACTGCAGCGCAGCGGGCTTGTACGGCGGGGAGGGAGAGGCAGCGGCTCCGCTCGTCACCGTGCTCGTCGATGGTGAGGCGGTCGATGGTGAACCCGTCGACGGAGCTGCAGTCCCCTGGGTATCGGCAGTCGTGCCGGATTCGGTGGACGGCGATGTCGACTCAGGGCGCGGATCGGAGCTCGAATCGGGGGCCGAGCCAGCGGTTGTCGAATCAGTGGCGCTGCCCGACGACGAGATCGGTGACGCAACCGTCGTCCGTACGGCTGGACCGCTGGAGCATGCAGCAAGCAGAACGGCACACACCACGGGAACCAACAGCTTCTTCATTGGCTCCAAGTATGTCCGGCATGCGCCAATCGGTTCGTTCACCCGGTACGTCGCCCAGCGCATTGCCTCAGCTGTTGATGTTCGCCATCACATGCTTGATACGCGTGTAGTCCTCGAGACTGTAGGACGAGAGGTCCTTGCCGTAACCGGACTGCTTGAAGCCGCCGTGGGGCATCTCGGCGACGAGCGGAATATGCGTATTGACCCAGACGCAGCCGAAATCGAGGCGCTTCGTCATACGCATCGCCCGGCCGAAATCCTTCGTCCACACGCTGGACGCAAGCCCGTACTGCACGCCGTTCGCCCACCGGACGGCTTCGTCCTCATCGGAGTATTGTTGCACCGTGATGACTGGTCCGAAGATCTCGTTCTGGATCATCTCGTCGGTCTGTTTGAGGCCGCTGACGACGGTCGGCTCGATGAAATACCCGGTGTCGCCCTGGCGATGCCCACCACTGTTGACGGTCGCGTTGTCAGGGGTGCGGTCGAGGAACCCGAGGACGTGGCTCAGTTGATTGGCGTTGTTCACCGGTCCGAAGAACGACGATTCGTCATCCGGCATACCTGCCTTGAGCAGTTTGGACTGCTCGGTCAAAGCGTCGACGAAGTCGCGGTAGATGCCAGGGCCTGCAATCACGCGGGTCGCGGCGGTGCAGTCCTGGCCGGCGTTGAAGTAGCCGGCGATGGCGATGGCCTCTGCCGCGGCTTCGAGATCGGCGTCGTCGAAGATGACGACCGGTGCCTTGCCGCCGAGTTCGAGATGCGGCCGCTTCAGCGAAAGCGCTGCGGCCTTGGCGACCTCGATGCCTGCTCGGACAGAGCCGGTGATCGAGACGAATTGCGGCGTCGGATGACTGACGAGTGCTGCGCCTGTCGAACGGTCTCCGGTGACGACATTCAGCACGCCGGGCGGCAGGAACTCGGCGGCGATCTCGGCGAGCAGCAATGTGCTCATCGGCGTGGTGTCCGACGGCTTCAACACAGTCGTATTGCCGGCAGCGATCGCCGGAGCGAACTTCCACACCGCCATCATCGCCGGGTAGTTCCACGGCGCGACCTGGGCACAGACGCCGATCGGCTCGCGCCGCACATAGCTCGTCATTCCCTCCATGTACTCGCCGGCCGACTTGCCCTCGAGATGGCGTGCAGCGCCGGCGAAGAAACGGATCTGATCGACGAGCGGGGGAATCTCCTCGCTCGTCATCATGTGGATCGGTTTGCCGGTGTTCCTGACCTCTGTGGCGATCAGCTCGTCGGCACGTTTCTCGATGGCGTCGGCGATTCGCAACAGTGCGAGTGAACGCTGTGACGGCGTCGAGTCGCGCCAACCGTCGAAGGCTGCTGAGGCTGCACCGAAGGCGTCGTCGAGGTCGTCAGAACCGGACACCGGCGCCTTGGCGTAGGTCTCGCCGGTCGTCGGGTCGATGACATCGGTGGTCACGTCCGTCTTGGCGTCGACGTAGGTGCCGTTGATGAAGTTCTGCAGCGTGTTCACACGATCCTCCGGTTCGGTCGAGACGCCACTCTGCATCCCGGTCGGCTCCATCATGCCCTATATCCCGCTTCCGACGATTCGCCGGTCGACGTGAGAAACTGATCCCGATGACGTCCAACCTGCTCTGGAAACCGGACGACGACCGCCGTCTCCGTTCGCTGATGGCTCGCTTCATGCAGGCGTCCGGTCACGACGGATACGAGGCGCTGCATTCCTGGAGTGTCAACTCTCCTGAGCAGTTCTGGGCGCTGACCTGGAACTTCACCGGCATGACCGGTGACGACGGCACCAACGGTGACGGCACCGACGGCGGCGCAGTGATCGAACGCGGCGCAGAGTTCGCCGACACCCGATTCTTTCCTGCGGCAACGCTCAACATCGCCGAAAACCTGCTGTCGAGGGACGACGACGGACCGGCGATCATTGCCCTTGACGAGACGGGCAAACGGTCGGAGATCTCGTGGTCGGATCTGCATGCCGCCGTCGGCGCGGCGGCGGCAGCACTCGCCGCCCACGGCGTCGTCGCCGGTTCGCGCGTGGCCGCGGTGGCGGCGAACACGATCGAGACGGTGATCGCCACGATAGCCGTCGCTGCCCTCGGGGGTACTGTCTCGACGACGTCGCCGGACTTCGGTGCCAGTGGGATCATCGACCGCTTCGGCCAGATCGAACCGGTACTGCTGCTGACCTGTGACGGGTATTCGTACGGCGGGAAGTGGTTCGACACGACGGCGAAGATGGCGGAGGTCGCCGCTGCCCTCGGCGACATCCCGACGCTGTCGCTGGAGGCCATCGCCACGTGGACGGCGCCGTACACCGCGGCGCCGCTACCGGCGACCCGCTATCCGTTCGATCAGCCGTGGTACGTGCTGTACTCCAGTGGCACGACCGGCAGGCCGAAATGCATCGAGCACCGGGCCGGCGGCGTGCTGTTGCAGCACCGCAAAGAGCAGCAGCTGCACTGTGACATTCGTCCAGGTGACCGCGTGATGTACTTCACGACGACCGGCTGGATGATGTGGAACTGGCTCGTGTCGTGCCTGGCGAGCGGGGCGACGATCGTGCTGTTCGACGGCCAGCCATTCCATCCGCACGGTGGCGTGCTGTTCGACGTCGTCGACGACGAACAGGTCACGTTGCTCGGTGTATCGGCGAAGTGGATCGATGCACAACGAAACGCCGGCGCGTCACCACGCACGACGCATTCACTCGCCTCGCTGCGGACGATCTGCTCGACAGGCTCGCCGCTCGTCCCTGCCGGATTCGACTGGGTCTACGAACACGTCAAGACGGACGTCCATCTTGCCTCGATCGCCGGCGGAACCGACCTCGTCGCCTGTCTGATGGCTGGGGATCCGACGAGCCCGGTGTATTCCGGCGAGATCCAACGACCGACGCTCGGTATGGACACCGATTCGGTGGGGAGTGGCGGCGCCTCGTTGCGCGATCAGCCGGGAGTCCCTGGCGAACTGGTGTGCAGGACGCCGTTCCCCTCGATGCCACTGCGGTTCATCGGCGATCCGGACGGCTCGAAGTACCGCGCCGCTTACTTCGAGCGCTTTCCAGGGATGTGGGCACACGGCGATTTCGTCTCGTGGACCGAGCACGGCGGTTTCGTCATCCACGGGCGCAGCGACGCGACGCTCAACCCCGGCGGAGTCCGCATCGGTACGTCCGACATCTATCGGGCGGTCGAATCGCTACCGGAAATCAGCGAGTCGCTCGCCTTCGGGCAGAACACCGACGGCGGCGATGTCCGCATCGTCCTGCTCGTCGTTCCTGCACCCGGTGTCCACCTCGACGACAAGCTGATCGGCGCCGTCAAGTCGGCGATCCGCGAGCAGTGCAGCCCGCGCCACGTCCCGGCCATCGTCTTGGCGGTCGCCGATCTGCCACGAACGCGTTCGAACAAACTCGTCGAACTCGCCGTCGCCGATGTCGTCAACGGTCGAGAGGTCCGCAACGTCGAGGCACTCGCCAATCCAGAGGCGCTGTGGGCGATCCGCGACCATCCGGCACTTCACTAGCGATATCCGTTCGCCACTCGCCGCTGGCGCGGGTGTCTGGCGTGGCGACGGGTACGCCGAAACACTCCGCGGGTGGGCTGGGCGAGAGGACTCGGCCGCAGTCACGGCAGCACGGTGACCTGGAGGGTGTGGGCGATGTCGGCCGACGAGTGCCCGACGGAGACGACGTACTCGCCGGCGTCGACCTGCCAACCGGCGGTCCGAGGGGTCCTGACGGCGTCGGTGAAGATGCCGTTCGACGGGCCGTGGTCGCTGCGGTACCGGTCGCCGGGGTGCCAGTAGGCGAAGGACCGGTCATCCAACTCGATTGTCACCGACGCCGTTTCCCCCGGCTCGAGATGCACCTTGGCGAAACCCTTCAACTCCTTCGGAGGCCGCAAGACCCGCGGCCCGACCGCACCGACATAGACCTGCACGACCTCGGACCCCGGCCGACCCCCGGTGTTCGTCACCGGCACAGATATCGACAGCGAGCCACCACGTGTGAAGGTCGCAGTGGGCAGCGTCGGTGCTCCGATCTCGAACGAGGTGTACGAGAGTCCGTAGCCGAACGGGAACACCGTCGCCAGGCGGCGAGCCTCGTACCAGCGATAGCCGACGAGCACGCCCTCCCCGTACCGCAGTTGGCCGTGCTCGCCAGGAAAGTTGCCGAAGCTCGGCGTGTGCTCGATGCACGTCGGGAACGTCAGCGGCAGACGGCCGCACGGTTCGGCCCTGCCGACCAGGACGTCAGACAGCGCCGTGCTCATCTCCATCCCACCGAACCATGCCTGCAGTACCGCCCCGACATTGCCGACCCAGTCCATCGTCACCGGCGAGCCGGTATTGAGGACGACGACGGTCCGCTTGTTCGCCGCCGCAACCCGGCGGATCAGTTCGGCCTGCTCACCTGGCAGGTCGAGTGAATCGCGGTCATGGCCTTCGGTCTCCCAGTCGTTGTTGGTACCGACAACGACGATTGCCACGTCTGCGGCCGCAGCTGCAGCGACGGCGCGATCGATCAGATCGGCGGCGGGGACCGCCTTGCAGCCGACCTGCGCCCCACACGCCCAGCCAGTGTTGTGGCCGGTGAATTCGACTGTCAGGTCATAGGGTCTGCCTGCTTCGAGCTGGACGTTCGCCTGTACTTCCTGACTTCCGGCCCCGAAGAACTCGACCCCGCGTGGGATCTGTTGGCCGATGCCGTCGAGGATCAACTCGCCGTCGAGCAGGACGCGTGCCGTCCCCAGCTGGATCATCGTCATCATGTGCCGCCCGCTGACCAGCGGTGCGAAGCGAGACGAGGCGCGGAACGAGAACCCGCCGCGAGGGACGGGATCGCCGACGTCGGGGGCGAGGATCACCCGCCCGTCGGATCGGCGGACCTGCGAGATGGGCTCGCCGGACCAGTCAGGATTGTCGAATACGCCAACGGTGAATCCGTCGCTCAACCGGCCGCCGTCGATCGGGGGAACGGTGCGATCGATGTCGCATCCCTGTTCATACGTGATCTGCACACCCGGTCCGAACGCCGCAGCGAGCGCTTCGAGCGGTGCCTGATGGGCGAACGGCATGACCTCGGCGGAACCGCCGCCCATGATCCGAGCCCGTTCGGCGTTCGGACCGATCACGGCGATGCTCCTGACCGTCGACGGGTCCAGCGGCAGCAGGGCGTCATTCTTCAACAGCACCATCGACTCGGTCGCCGCTCTGTATGCCAACGCTCGATGGTCCGCATCGTCCAGCGAAGCCGGCGGCTCGGTTCCGGTGTCGTCGAACGCACCGATACGGTCGAAGACCGTGAGCAGCCGGCGGACGATGTCGTCGAGCAGTGACTCGTCGACGCGACCGTCACGGACGGCGTCTGCGAGCTTGGTTCCATAGATGCGCGACGGTGCAGGCATCTCGAGGTCGAGCCCCGCCTCTGCAGAACCGACGGTCGAACCGACGCCGTACCAGTCGCTGATGACGAAACCGTCGAAGCCCCACTCGCCACGCAGGATGTCGTGCAGCAGTTCGTGGTGCTCCGCGCAGTACGAACCGTTGAGACGGTTATAGCCGGTCATGATCCCGAGCGAGCCGCCCTCACGGATCGCCAACTCGAACGGCAGGAGATAGAGCTCGCGCAAGGTGCGCTCGTCGATGACCGAGTCGATCGTCATCCGCTGGAACTCCGCCTCGTTGCCGGCGAAATGCTTGACCGTCGTCGCCACACCCTTCGACTGCACACCACGGATGAACGCTGCGGCGGTCTTGCCGGCGAGGATCGGATCCTCCGAATAGGTCTCGAAGTTACGCCCGCCGAGCGGCGAACGATGGAGATTGACGGTCGGGGCGAGGAGCACACGGCAGGCCTTGACCCGTGTCTCGGTTCCCAGCGCCTCGCCGAGCTGCTCGATCAACTCCGGATTCCAGGTTGCGCCGAGCGCCGAGCCGCACGGGATACAGAGTGACGGTTCCTGACGCCCGATACCCGGCGTGAACGGCCCGCGCGCCCCAGCAGGCCCGTCCGTCACCGTGACCGTCGGAATCCCGACCCGTGGCACGGTGGCAGTCGCCCAACCGTTGACGCCCGTGGTCAACGACGCCTTCTCGTCCAGCGTCATCAACGCGATCAGTTCCTCGATATCCCGGCTCATCGTTCCCCAACGTCATCTCGGCGCTGTCGCTCTCAACGGTCAGAGACCACCGGCAACCCGACGCATGTCCGAAGAATCTAACAGGGTGCTGAAATTGTGTCCCGGCTCGCAAATCTCACCCTGGCCACGCCGGCATGGCTCGTCGTGCGAACCGCAAATCAGCCGCGTGCACGCTCGCCGGCCCGTAGCCTTACAGGCCGTGATTCCCGACCGATTCAAGCCTGCACTCCAAGACCTCGCGCCGCTCGCGGCGCGGTTCTCGGCCGCGGGCCATCGGCTGTACCTCGTCGGTGGAACGGTTCGCGATCTGCTCCTCGGCCGCGCCGATGTCAGCTCGTTCGACTTCGACTTCGACGCCACCACGGCAGCTCGTCCCACCGACATCAAGAAGGTGCTCAGCGGTTGGGCCGACGCTGTCTGGACGCAGGGCGAACGTTTCGGGACCATCGGCGCCAAGAAGGGCGATCGCGTCTACGAGATCACGACGCATCGAGCCGAGGCCTATTCGCCTGATTCCCGCAAACCGGAGGTCAGCTTCGGCGACGACATCGACACCGATCTCTCGCGCCGCGATTTCACCATCAACGCAATGGCGCTCGAACTGACCGCTGAGCAACCGTCGCTCGTCGATCCGTTCGACGGGGCCACCGACCTGATCGCCAAGCGACTGCGGACACCACTGTCGCCGACGGTCAGCTTCGGCGACGATCCGCTGCGGATGTTACGCGCCGCCCGCTTCATCGCCGCCTTCGACCTGACACCTGATAGCGAGCTGATCGCCGCCGTCAAGGAGATGGCACCTCGTCTGGAGATCGTTTCACGAGAGCGGATCCGCGACGAATTCGACAAGTTGCTGCAACTCGACGAGCCCGGCAGCGGCCTGTGGTTCCTCGTCGAGACCGGCCTCGCAGAGCAGTTCCTGCCGGAACTGCCGAAAATGCGCCTGGAACAGGATCCGATCCATCGCCACAAGGACGTGCTCGCCCACACCATCGCTGTCGTCGAGAACGTGCGACGCGACGCGCGTCCCGCCGGTGACGCATACGACTTCCGCCTGACACGCCTCGCCGCTCTGTTCCATGATGTCGGCAAGCCACGAACCCGTGGCTACCGGGCCGGGAAAGGCGTCACCTTCCACCATCACGACGTCGTCGGCGCACGGATGACGCGCAACCGAATGCAGTCGCTCAAGTACTCCAACGACGACATCCGCGACGTCAGCGAACTCGTCGACCTCCATCTGCGGTTCCACACCTATAAGATGGGCTGGACGGATTCGGCCGTGCGCCGCTACGTGCGCGACGCCGGGGATCTGCTCACCGAACTCAACGTCTTGACGCGTTGCGACTGCACGACGCGCAACGAGCGCAAGGCTGCGCAGTTGTCGAAGCGGATGGACGAGTTGGAGGAGCGCATCGAGGTGCTCGAAGCCAGCGAGGAGTTGGCGGCGATGCGGCCGGAACTCGACGGCACAGAGGTCATCGCTCACCTCGGCATCAAGCCGGGTCCGATCGTCGGCAAGGCGATGAAATACCTGCTCGACATCCGCTTGGACGAGGGCATCCTCGGCCGCGAGACAATTCTCGAACGCCTCGACGCCTGGTGGGCCGCCAACGACCCGAGCATCCCACCGACAAAGAACTGAGTCCACGAAGCCGCCAGTTCTGGCGGCACCTGGGCCGAAGAACGCGTGGCGTCTGGCGCGTCTAGACGCCGAGCTTGCGGGCTCGCAGCAGCAGCGTCGACGGGAGCAGCTGGCTGGCTGAGGCGCCACGGCCGAACAGTTCGTGCAGCGTGTCGAGACGGAAATTGGTGCGATGGAGCGCCGTGAACAGATCGCCGATCGAGCGACTCGGCGCCTGCCCGTACGGCCTGCGCAGCGGACCCTCGCCGTGCAATGCGTCACCGCTGTCTCCGTCGCCGAAGATGGCGTTGATCGGATGGGAGAACGTCATCACGAACGGCATCTCCGGCCGGAGAACGCGGTGCACCTGACGGAAGACGCGCGACAGGTCGTCAACGGCGTCGAGGGAACCGGCGGCGATCACCAGGTCGACAGATCCGCTGGTGGCGAAGCCGAGGTCCGCGAAGTCACCGTGATGGAACTCGACGCGCACGCCAGCGGCATCGGCAGCGGAGCGGCCGGCGACGATGCGCTCCGTCGACGGATCGACGGCGATCGATTTGGCTCCCGCCATCGCCAGCACGACGGAATTGACGTTCGGCGAGATGCCGAGTTCGATGACGCGCTTACCGCTCGGATCGCTGATCAGCCGCAGATCGCCGTCGTCGGAGACATTCGAGCCATATGAAACGTTTGCTACCACCTGCTCAGTGTGCCAACCCCGAACCGACAAAGGGGGGATGCCACTACGAGCACACGAGCCCCTCGGCCGGGATCTTCAACGACGTGAGGTAGTCGTCGACTGCGTTGTCGACGCATTGGTTCGCACCGTAGCCGGTGTGCTGTTCGGCTTGGACCGTCACGAGGTGGCCGTCCTCGAGCGCTGCCGCCATCTTCTGTGTGCCGGCGAGCGGTGTCGCCGGATCGCCCGTGGTGCCGACGACAACGATCGGACCGGCACCCTTGCCGGTGACAGTCACCTTCGGCGCCGGCGGGATCGGCCAGAGCGCACAGATGTATCCGTGGGCGAAGTCGCTGCCGAATCTCGGGGCGGCCGCCTCGATCTCGGCGACATTGGCGTCGACGCCGGCGACACTTCTCGGCGTCCCGTCGTCAAGGCAGGTGATGGCGTAGAACGCTTCGAGGAAGTTCGAAGCGACGCCCTTGCTGTTGCGCTGATAGTAGGCATCGTAGAGAGCCAGGAGACCCTTGCCCTTGCCGTTCTGAGCGTCGGCGAGGGCCTGGGCGAGGGTCGGCCAACGTTCGCTGGTGTAGAGCGCTTCGGCGACCGCCGTGAACAGCACGCCCTCAGTCACCGGTGTGCGACCCTGTGTCACGACGATCGGTTTGGCATCGATTTTCGCTGTCAGTGCGTCGTACGCAGCAACCGGATCGCCGCCGCTGTTGAACGGACACTTACTGTTGGCGGCGCAATCGGCGGCGAAACTCTTGAACGCCCCCTCGAATCCCTGCGCCTGGTTCTGAGCGACCTGTGTGGCGTCGGCGTTCGGGTCGACGGCGCCGTCAAGAACCGCAGCACGGACGGTCGACGGGAACAGCGTTGTCCAGACTGCTCCGAGTTGGCTGCCGTAGGAGAACCCGAAGTAGCTGATCTTGTCCTCGCCGAGCGCCTTGCGGATCGAGTCCATGTCGGTCGCGCTCTCCGTCGTCGAGACATGTTTCAGCAGCTCGCCGTTCTTGGCGGCGCAGGCGTCATCGAAGCTCTGGTCCGCTGCGACCATGGCGTCGTGGTCCTGCTGATTGTCGGGCGACGAGTCGAGGCCGAACGTCGGGTCGAGATTGTCGACGCAATCGATCGCCGGCGTCGATTGCCCGGTGCCGCGGGGGTCCCACCCGATGATGTCGAAATTGTCCAGTAGTGACTGCCCATATTCCTGCTCCGCTGCGTTGGCGAGGAAGGTCCCACCGGAGCCCGGCCCGCCGGGATTGACGAGCAGCGAGCCGATGCGTTGCTTCGGCTTCAACGCCCGGTGCCGCACCACGTTCAGCGTGATCTGTGCAGCGGAGGGAGCCTGGTAGTCGAGCGGGACCTTCAACGAGCCGCAATCGAGGTTCTTGCCGCAGTTCTTCCACCCGAACGCGGCGTCGCTCGACGGCGTTGGGCCACGTGGTCGCGTCGAGGTCGATGCGGTGCCAGGGCTCGAAGAATCCGCAGCGCCGGAGTTTGGGGTAGAGGACGCAGAGGGGGGCGAAATGACGACGCCCCCGGCGGCCGATGCCTGATTGCTCACCGAGACGCCGGCGCTGTTGGAGGTGCACGATGCCATAAAGACGGCAGCGAGGGCGAGCAGCGAGCTCAAACGCGGTCCGCCATGCAGTTTCGACATACTCGGCGGCATTCTACGGGCCCTGGCCTCGCCGATAGCGTCGGCAGCACTATGCGGATGAGTCCCTACAGCCTCCGACCGGGGGACCCCAGCGCCATCAAGGGTGTCAAGATCAACCGTCACGCGCTCCGTCGGGCATGGAGCTTTGCCGGGCCGTACCGCCTGTCGATCGCCCTCTTCATGGTCGCCATCGTCGTGTCGGCAGTCCTCGGCATCCTTCCGCCACTGCTGTTCCGCCAGATCCTCGACAACGCCATCCCGCAGAAGAACCGCGGCGAGATCACGTTCCTGGCAACGCTGCTCGTCGTCGCGGCGATGGGCGACGCCTTCCTGTCGATCGTCCAGCGCTGGTTCTCGACCCGTATCGGCGAGGGCATGATCTACGATCTGCGTGTCGCCCTGTTCGACAAGGTCGAACGCATGCCGATCGCCTTCTTCACCCGTACCCAGACCGGTTCGCTCATCAGTCGCTTGAACAACGACGTCATCGGTGCGCAGGACGCCGTGACCAACACGCTCGGCAGCGTCGTGTCGAATGTCGTCGTACTGGTGACGACGATGGCGGCGATGCTGACGCTCGAATGGCGCCTCACACTGCTGTCGCTGATCGTGCTGCCGCTGTTCATCATTCCGGCGAAGCGCGTCGGCAGGAAGTTGTCGGCGATCTCGCGCGAGCAGATGAACATGAACGCGACGATGAACACGCAGATGACCGAGCGCTTCAACGTGTCCGGTGCGTTGCTCGTCAAATTGTTCGGCTCCCGACGCACGGAAGTCTCGACATTCGCCGGACGTGCTGCCAAGGTCCGTGATGCCGGCATCAAGCAGGCGATGTACGGCAGGACGTTCCTGGTCGCCCTCGGGCTCGTCGCCGCAGTCGGAGCGGCGGCGATCTACGGTATCGGTGCCCATCTCGTCGTCAGCGGAACGATCAAGGTCGGCACGCTCGTCGCCCTCGCAGCGCTTGCCCCGCGTCTGTATCAGCCGCTCACCGGATTGACGAACACACGTGTCGACATGATGACGGCGCTCGTCAGTTTCGATCGGGTGTTCGAAGTGCTCGACGCGCCGGTGGCGATCGCCGACAAACTCGGCGCGGTCGATCTCGTCGATCCGCAGGGCCGGATCGAACTCCGCGACGTGTGGTTCCGCTATCCCCCGGCGGCCTCGTCGTCGATCCCCTCGCTCGAGGCGCCCGGCCTGGAGCATTCAGGCGATCCCGATCAGGACGTGCTCAAGGGCATCTCGCTGGTGGTGGAACCGGGTGAGACAGTCGCTCTCGTCGGTTCGTCCGGTGCCGGCAAGACCACGCTCTCGTCGCTGCTTCCACGGCTGTACGACGTCACAGGCGGAGCGGTGTTGATCGACGGCCTCGATATCCGCAATGTGACGCTGGACTCATTGACGGCTGCCATCGGTGTCGTATCTCAGGACCCGCACCTGTTCCACGAATCCGTACTTTCGAACCTGCTGTACGCCAGGCCGGACGCATCGATGGAAGCGATCGAGGTTGCCTGCAGAGGGGCGCGGATCTACGACATGATCAACGCCCTTCCGGATCGTTTCGAGACGATTGTCGGCGACCGCGGCTATCGCATGTCCGGTGGCGAAAAACAGCGCCTGGCGATCGCCAGACTGCTGTTGAAGCAGCCGGCGATCGTCATTCTCGACGAGGCAACGAGCCACCTCGACAACGAGAACGAAGCCCAGGTGCAGGCGGCGCTCGAGATGGCGTTGAGCGGCAGGACTGCGCTGATCATCGCTCACAGACTGTCGACGATCCGTAACGCCGATCGCATCGTCGTGTTGGATGCGGGCCAGATCGTCGAGCAGGGAACCCACGAAGAACTCATCGCCCTCGGTGGCTTCTACGCCCGTCAGGAGTACCTCGGCGAGAACCATTCCCCGGTCACCGACGATCGTTGAGATTCGCCGCGCTCGATTCGAACAGACCGCCGGCCGTGCTGAGGCGTTGACCGCTCAGGCAACGGCTATTTCGGCGCCGTCAGCCAACTGGCGGGGCCCATCAACACCCGTGGGTGTTTGGCCGGGTCGAGCCAGCGCATCATCGTCAGCAGATCACCTTCGGAGAATGAAATGCATCCGCTGGTCGGACGACTCGTGCCGTCAGCTGCGTAGCTGTTGCGGTGGAGGAAGATCGCACTGCCGACGCCCTTCGTCGCCGCCTGGTTGTAGTCGGTGATCAGTGCGTACCGGTAGGCGCCGATGCCGGTCGCGTAGAGATCTTCGTTCGGCGCAGCACACGTCGCAGCTGACACCCATCGGTTGTAGGCAACGGAGTTGACGTCCGAGATCCAGCAGTCGCCCTGTTGTGTCTGCCGATAGGGCAGCGCCATCCCAGGGTCTGGTTGGCGGCCGAAGGCGCTGATGATGCCGAACGAACCGGCGGGCGTCGAACCGTCGCCTTCTCGATGGTCTGCGTTGAAGCCGCTGCGGCCGATACGGGTCGTCATCGTCTGGCCGAGCTGTTGCCACAAACCGTCACCTGTCCGTTCGAACAACGCTGCCGTCGCCGTCGTCGCCGTCCAGGACGACGATGTCACCACCACCACCTGTTGGGCATCGCCGAGCGCGAGTTCGATCGTCGCCGGGTTGGGCGGCGCGGTGGCACCTGGGACCGCGGGTGTGGCGCTCACCGCTACCCCGATCACGCCGAGGGCAAGAGCGCCCAGGATCAGCGTACGGAGCTTCATCCGCTCGACATTACCGTTCGTCGTTGCCACGCGCCCGGCGACCCCGAAGGCGGCAGCAGCCACCTCGGATTCCGAGGCGGCCATCGCTGGGCTGTTGTCCAGCCGTCGTCGATACTCGTTCTGCTGTCGTCCAGCCGCTATCCGACCGTCGGAGCAGCCGGAACGTCAGTGACCGTCGCCGTCCTTGTCACCGGGAATCGCCTCTTCGATCGTGTCGGAGGCGGTGTTCCCGATCTCGTCCCCTTTGTCCTCGACGTCGTCGAGGACGCCGCCGGACTTGTCCTCTGCGATGTCGGTTGCGTCGCTGTCCGAAGCAGCGGTACCGGTCGCCGCAACCCCGGTTGCGGTTGCGGCTGCGGTTGCGGCTTCAGCGACGGAGGCGGTCGCCTCGTTTGCGGGAGCCTTGTCGTCGCCGATGTGCAGTTTTTGCTTGACACTGTCGGGGAGCTTGTCCTCGATCTTGTCCTTGACGTTCTCGGCCATTTCCTTGGCCTTATCGAGAAAACCGCTCATTCCAGCTCCTTGTTCGAATGCGGCATCACCGCAATGCGCCGCGATCGTAGCCCGTTCGTCGAGGCCCCTCTGGCGGGGCCTTCGACCGAGCGACCGTCAGGAGAGCAGCAGGCGGTTGAGTCGTTTCGAGCCGACCCACAGGCCGAAGAAGGCCATCGCCAGGAGGAACGTCGCGTGGCCGAGGATCGACCAATCGGCAGTCCCGGTGGTCGCCGAGCGAACGAGGGCGACGCCGTGATACAGCGGAGAGATCTGCAACAACGGACGCCACTTGCCGTAGGAGGACGCCGGGTAGAACGTCGCCGAGAACAGGAACAGCGGCATCGTCGCCGTGGGCACCCACCCGAAGTCTGCCCAACTGCGGATGAAGGTGACTGCGGCGAGCCCGCACGAGGCGAAAGCGAAACCGATCAGCACACACGCCGGGATCGCCATCAGCGCCCATGGCGAATGCACCGTCCCGAGCATCACCATCGCCACCAGGAACGTCGTCGCGTAGAGCAGCCCGCGGAGCAGCGCCCAGCCGATCTCGCCGAGCGTCACGTCGCCGATCCCCATCGGCGTCGCCAGTACGGCATCGTAGGTCTTGCTGTGTTTCAGCTTGTCGAAAACGTTCATCGTCGAGTCGTAGACCGCACCGTTCATCGCCGAGGAGGCCATCAGCGCCGGGGCGACGAAGGTCGCATAATCGACGACCTTGCCGTTGACGGAGACGTCGCCGACCAGCTGTCCGAGACCGACCCGCGTGGACAGCAGGTAGAACAGTGGCTCGAAAAAGCCGGAGACGATGATGATCCAGGTGCGGCGGTACACCATCAGGCTGCGTTCGATCATCCGTTGCGGGCGGCGGGCGGTGCGGATGACCGGCGGGATGACGCGCAGGGCGATCGTCATATCAACAGCTTCTTGCGGAAGCTGTGCACCGTGGCCACCAGTCCGACGGCGATCCACATCAACAGGTAGGCCACGTGAACCGCCGCCGTTCCGATCTGCAGCCGGTGCAGGGTCGCCGCCCTGCACAGTTCGACCCCGTGCCAGAGCGGGGCGAATTTCGCCAGCGCCTGCGCTGCGACAGGCAGTTGCTTCAGCGGATAGAACGCTCCTCCGAACAGGAACAGCGGGGTGATCACGAATCGCTGCATCGCCGGGAACGCACTGTCGCGCTCACGGGTCGCTGCGTACGCGGCGATCGGCATACCGAAAGCCAACCCGCACAGCCCGGCGAACGGCACTGCGAGCAGCAGACCACTCGACCTCGTCGCCGGGAAGATGGTCAAAGCAACGGCCACCGCTGCTGCTGACAACAGGCTGCGAAGGCCGACGTAGATCGCCTCGCCGAGAACGATGTCCGCTGGTTCCAACGGTGAGGCGACCATCGCATGAAAGGTTCGCTGCCACTTGAAGCCGGCGAGGACGGGCCACATGCACTCCATCGAGGCGACCATCATCGCCGTCGTCGCCAACAGCCCAGGCGCCAGGTAGGTCACGTATCGGACACCGCCGAGTGCCGACGTCGACGAAGCGTTGCGGTTGACGAGCGCTCCGACACCGAGCCCCATGCCGGCGACGTACATCAGCGGCTGCACGAACGAGGTCAACACGCTCGAACGCCACACAGCCCGAAAGGCCATCAACTGCCACTCGACGACGTGCAGCGCGTGGTGCCATGTACGGCCGATCGCGCGGCGCGACGGCGTGCGGGACGTGCTGGCGGATATGCGGTCGATCGTCGATGGCATCAGTCGACCAGATTCCGTCCGGTCAGGCGGAGGAACACGTCCTCGAGCGTGCTGCGTCGCACGAGTGCGCTCTGTGGACGGGCCCCTCGTGCATGCGCTTCCTGCAGTGCTGCTTCGCCGTCGCTCGCGTAGATCAGCAACCGGTCCGGCAGCACTTCCATCCGCTCCCCGATGCCATGCAGCGCCGGCGCCGACGCCTCGTTCTGATCAGCCTCGAAGCGCAACTCGACAACGTCCTTACTGCTGTGATCGTCGATCAGCGAACGTGGCGAACCCTCGGCAACGATGCGGCCTCCGTCCATAACGACGAGTCGGTCGCAGAGTTGTTCGGCCTCGTCCATGTAGTGCGTCGTCAAGACGAGCGTGACGCCCTGCTGCTTGAGGCGGTACAGACGGTCCCACAGGATGTGCCGCGCCTGCGGATCGAGACCCGTCGTCGGCTCGTCGAGCAGTACGACCTCTGGCTGGTTGATCAGTGACCTGGCGATCGTCAGACGTCGTTTCATGCCCCCGGACAGCGTCTCGACCTGGCTCTTGGAGCGTTCCGTCAACTGCACGAACTCCAGCAATTCGGCTGCTCGCCGCTTCGCTTCGGCGCGTGAGAGGTCGAAGTACCGCCCGTAGATCACGAGGTTCTCAACAACGGTCAGCTGCTCGTCGAGGTTGTCCTGCTGAGCGACGACACCAAGTCGTGCCTTGATCGCCGCCGCATCGTTCGATGGGTCGAGGCCGAAGATGCTGAGGTCCCCGCTCGTACGTGGCGAGACACAACCGATCATCCGCATCGTCGAACTCTTCCCGGCACCGTTCGGGCCGAGGAACCCGAAGGCCTCGCCACGCTCGATCTGGAAGTCGATGCCATCGACGGCGGTGAAGTCACCGAACAGTTTCGTCAGACCTCTGGCGACAATCGGCTGATCCCCCACGCCCGAACCATACCCAGCCGTCGCCGGGTGATCACGCGAATTTTGGTCGCCGATCGACCGCCCGGGTCATACGATCCGGCCGTGCACATTCGCGAACTGCAAGCCGGCGACGTCGACGCCGTCACGTCGTTGAACAACGAAAGCATTCCGGCCGTGAACGCCAAGACTGCGGAGCAGATGGCCGACATGCTCACCCAGGCCCGCTGGGCGATCGGCGCGTTCGCCGGCGAGTCTGCGGCTGGCGAAACGGCGGCCGGATCGGCAGATGCCGAACAGCCGGCGTTACTCGGATTCATGATCACGTTCCTGCCAGGCGCCGACTACGAGAGCATGAACTACGCATGGTTCAGCGAGCACCACGAACGCTTCGCCTATATGGACCGCATCGTCGTCGATCCGAACACCCGCGGCGGGGGGATCGGCGCTGCGCTCTATGGCCACCTGTTCGAACTCGTTGGCGACAGCGAGCCGTTCGTCGGCATCGATGTCAACGTCCGACCACCGAACGAGGGATCGATCCGCTTCCACGAGCGTCTCGGTTTCGCCGAGATCCATCGCCAGGACACCGACCACGGCAACAAGACCGTCGCGCTGATGGTCAAACGCCTGCCGTGACGCCACCCGACCAGCCCGACGACCCCGCGTTTGTGCATTTGAGCCATCGTGCAACGCTGCAGGCGCAAACGCTGGAGGGTTCAGGCGGGCTGCCAGATGTCGCTCCGCCTGCGGTCTGCCATGAAGCGGAAGCGGTCACGTACTTCAGCGACGTACTCGGCGCTGATATCGGCGAGGAGGATCGACTCGGTCCTGGAGGCCGTTGCCAGCAGTTCGCCCAGCGGGTCGATGATCCGACTGTCTCCGCTGTAGGCCAGGTTGTTCGCCATGCCGACCCGGTTCGTGCCGATGACGTACGCCTGATTCTCGATCGCCCGGGCGAGCAACAGTGACTGCCAGTGCAGGCGACGACTCTCCGGCCAGTTCGCCGGAACGATGTAGAGGTCGGTCTGCGCAGCGAGTCGCCAGAACTCATCGGCGAATCGCAGGTCGTAGCAGACGAACGGACTGACCCGCAGCCCTTCGATATCGACGGTGATCAGCTCGTCG
>JANXUF010000110.1 GCA_025356335.1 Actinomycetes bacterium | reverse complement strand
GGCGGCCTCGACAATCTGTGTTCGATCAACAGTTTGTCGAGCGTGTCCGCCGCTAACCCCGTCTCCGCACCCAACACCTCCGCCGCTGTCGCCGACGGCGCAACACCGAACACCGCACGACCCTCGGAACGCAACTGCTCGACCGCCGGCGCTAGCGCTGTTGTTTTGCCGGTTCCGGCGGGGCCGACGACGAACACGACATCATCCGTCCCTGCAACCGCCGCCGCAGCGCTCGCTTGCGCCGGATTCAGCGACAACGCCGATTGGCTGGCTGCGTCGGGGTTGTCGAACCCGTCGTGGCGCAGTCGACGATCGACCCACTCGATCAGCATCGCTTCCTGATCCAAGATCGACTGCACCGTCAACGCACGATCAGCAACCGACTCCGTCACCGGGCGGCCGTCCTTTCGCAACAGATCATTCGGCCCAACAGGGCGGGAGATATCGACACACAACTCCTGCACGACTTGTTCGGTGAGCTGATCGAGCCACGCCACCAATCGTCCAGCGGGCCAGGTCAGGTCAGTAGGGATCAGCGCAGCGAGTTCACGCGTCAACTCCGTCGGACGCCACGACGACTGCTTCTCCGACATGTTGACCAACGCACCGGTGATGATCGCTGCCGTCTCGTGCTCGGTGATGCCGTTCAGACGCCGAACATGCCCAACCGCACCGGCCACGACTTGAGCGGGTTCGAGACCGAACGCCCTCGTCTGATCCGCCCACGTCTCATGCAGCACGTCGGCGTCGACGGCTTTCGGTTTTGCCGGGCGTGAGTCAACGGCGGCTTCACGTTCCAGGCGCCAGCGCTCACGTGGCGTCGGCTCCCGGCCCATCGTCTCGACGAACCTGTCCAGCTTCTCCTCCACTCGCCGCAACACGCCAGCGGTGCGGGTGGAGAACTCGGCACGCAAACCTTCCGGGACGTCGGCGATCTCGGCGATCCCCCGCTCCGGCGCCTGCCAGCGGACGCCGAGGCTCGCCGTCAACTCTGCCCGCAACGTCGCGTGATACAACGCCGACAGGGTCCGTTGATCCAACTTGATCAGCCGAGCGTCCAAGGCGAGCCAGCGTCCGTCGGGTGACATCACACGGTTCGGGATGACGACGTGGGTGTGCAGTTGTGGGTCCAACGCGCGGCTCGTGTGCTGACGGAACTGTGTAGCGATGATCCCCTCGGCGTCGACGGCGGAGATCTGACCGCTGATGCGGTAACGGGTATGTGCGTGATCCTCGATCCACCCGACAATCGCCCCGACTGCACGGTCGTGCGCATCGACGACCTTCGTGCGCACGGTCGGGTTGCCGAGGGCGAAGAGGATCGACACCGACTTCGGCGCCGACGCCGTCACGTCATACCCGCGCGCCGACTTCTCGTTGTACCGCCCACCCAAGTACCTGTCCGGGTTGTCCGGACGCATCCCCGCCATCACATTGAGGAAATGATCGTCATCGACTTCGCCGCTCAAGCCGAGTGTCTGTGCGCCTTGACCGAACCAAATGCCACGTGGCTCGCCGGAATCGAGGTAGTAGTTCGGCAACTGCTCGACGTAATAGGCGCCGGCATCGACACCTTTCAGGGTGGTCACGCGGACGGTCACCGGAAACTCTCCGGATCGAGGTGTGCGTGGGGTGTGCACCCGTCTGTCGAATTGGGGTTGAACGTGATCGGGGTGAGGGGCTGGTTCATCGCGGTCGCCTATGCCGAGAACAGTGCGGGCTGCTCGACCGTCGAGGCGCTACGGCGTGCTTGTGCCTTCGAGACGGGTGAGCTGACCAGAGTCGTTGCTGACTGTGCTGCGGCGAGTGGGGCGGCGGTGTGGTGCTCAGCGGGGACGTGAGCCGAGGCCTCGAGATCGGAGCGAAGAACCCGCAGCAACCTTCCGAAGCGTTTCACCGGCAGGCCAGAACGGCCGTCCGTCGCCAGATACTCGTCCGCGAGGCGGTACGCCAACGTCCGCCCGATCTGCAACTGCTTCGCCGCTTGCTCCACCGTCATGTACATCGACGTCGGGTCGTACGACTGCTTCTTGTTCGACTTCATCCTCGGCTACCTCCACAACACATGCCTGCAAAAACGCGAATTCGTGACATCGCTCCACCAACAACGCGAAACGAACGAGCGAAAACGGTGAAAGATTTTTCGGATATCTGCTTGCGAATGACCTCGGAGCAGCGATGCGTTGCACGTCGCTGTCTCACCAGGCAGAAGGAGCGTCAGCAGCGCGTGCCGTCACAAAGAAGCGGAAGTTTCTCGGATGCGCCGATGGCGTCGGATTTGCAATCGGGCGGTGCCGTGACGCTCGGCCGAGCAGCTGTCCCATCAGACGCACTCGTCGGATCACGGCCGTCCTCGCGACGACAACCCAAGCTGCGGGAGTGCCTGTTCGCTAAACGACCAAAACGCCTGTGCGAGCGGCTGTATGTTTTCTGACATGTCGACGGAACGAGCTCGAACGCAGCCAACCGTGAGTGTGATCGCCGACGAGTTCACGGCGATGTCCGACGACGAATACACCCTCGCGCTTCGAGCATGGCTCGAGGAGTCCGACGGCGGACAGGCGGTCTCCGTCTCGGTCTCCGCCGCTGACACGCTCCGAGAGATACGCGACCAAGGCGAGGCATGACCCAGCGCGTCGTCGTCGACGCGTCAGCCGGAATCGAGATTGCCGGCGACACGAAGACCGGACGGATCCTGCGGCGTCTCATTCCTGACGGTGCGCAGCTCTTCGCTCCCGAGCACTTCTACGCCGAATGCGGCGCCGTGCTGCGCAAATGTGGCAACGGGCAGCTCCTCACGGACACTCAGCTGGAGACATCCGTCGAACGGCTCCTGCGCCTTCCCCTCCGACGGGTGCAGCTTCGCGATCTCTTTCGACCCGCGTGGGAGAAGCGCCACAACATCACGTTTGCCGACGCCCTCTACGTCGCGCTCGCCGAGCAGCTCGACGCGTCGTTGCTGACCGGTGACCGCAAGTTGGCGGCCTCGCCGACGATGACCGTGCCGGTGCTGTTCCTCTCCGCTACCTAACAACGCTGCGGCGGTACTGGCCGACACGAGCTGACACGAAACAACACCGGACGACACCGGGGAGAACGACGTCGAACAGATCGGCGAGATGTGCTCCGTCGCCGGCGAGTCGTCGCACTGGACGACCATCGAAAAAGGGAGGAAGCTTCGTGGAAAGGGGACCTTGCCGAACGCACCGCACTCGGATCACAGGTCACGAATTTCAGAGGTCGGACACCTTCGAGATCTACCCGACGCCAGAACCGCTTGCGCCGCTGAAGGACACAACCGAACGAGAAGGCGACAGCGGCCCACGCACCATCGAGAGGAACAAATATGAGTACACAAGGGAGCATCAAGCGGGATGACTCGGGCCGATGGTTCTTCGTCGTCGACATCTTGACGGCAGACGGGACCCGCAAGCAGCTGAAGCGCCGAGGCTTCCAGACGAAGAAGGCGGCGCAGGCCGCGTTGACGACGTTGCAAAGCGACATCCAGCGCAGGACATTCGTCAAACCGGTCAAGATGACTCTGGGTCAGTATCTCGACGCTTGGCTCGCAGCCCTGCCCACTTCGGGCCGTCGTCCGTCGACGGTCGCCGCGTACCGCTGGCTCATGAAACACGACGTCATCCCAGCTCTCGGTGCGATCGAGCTGCAGACGCTCAGCGCGCTGCATCTCGACGGGCTCTACGCCGAGCTCCTCGGACGTGGGCTGGCAATGTCCTCCGTCCGCAAGGTGCACGCGGTTCTCGGCAAGGCACTCTCGGATGCTGAGCGAAAAGGCTACGTACCTCGCAACGTCGCCCGGTTGGCGACGCCGCCGGCCAGTGCTGCGGCAGGGGGTCCTGAGATGAAGTACTGGACGCCCAGCCAGTTGAGCATCTTCCTCCGCCAGATCGAAGACCATCATCACTACGCCCTGCTCCGAGTTGCCTCGATGAGTGGGCTGCGGCGGGGGGAACTGCTCGCGCTTCGTTGGACGGATGTCGACTTGGCGGCGCGAACCCTGGCAGTGCGGCAAGCGACAGTGGTCGTATCAGGGAAGCCGGTCACCGGCGACGTGAAGACGAAGCGGTCCCGCCGTGAGGTCGACATCGACAAGGGCACGGTCGCCGTGTTGAAGATCGTCGCCAAACAACAGAAACAGAATCGGTTACTGCTGGGCGGCGGGTGGATGGACAGCGGGCTGGTCTTCACGATGGAGAACGGCGAGCCGTGGCATCCCGACGCGATCACACAGGCGTTCGAGCGCCTCGTCACACCGGCGTCGAAGGACCGCGCGGAGGTCCTTCTGAAGCAGCGGCCCCGGATCCGGTTTCACGACCTCAGACACACGCATGCGACACATCTGCTCGCCGCCGGCGTCAATGTCAAGGTCGTCAGTGAGCGCCTCGGCCACGCCTCGGTGGCCTTCACGTTGGACACGTACGCACATGTGATGCCGGGCCAGCAGGCGGAAGCCGCGGCGGCCGTTTCCGCGCTCCTCGAACGTGCCGTGACCAATCTGTGACCAATCAGGAGATTTGAGCCCGCTTCAGCGATCGCTCGAATCGTATTTCCCCAGGTCAACGGTGGTGGGGCTAGCTGGAATCGAACCAGCGACCTTCACATTATCAGTGTGACGCTCTAACCGACTGAGCTATAGCCCCGTTGCGGCTCGCCACGATATCGGCAACGAAGGCATGTGCGTCAATTCGTTTCCGCCACCGAAGACGTGGCCACAGCGTTGGCTTGGGAGGTCGGGGCGATCCAGACGATGTCGGACGTGAAGTCCGGCGCCAGTTCGACGGATCCGGGGTCGTACTCGGAGATCCGCGGGCCGGTGGGCATGTCGATCGGTTCTCCCGGCGTCGGAGCGACCGGGGACGCTGCGGTCGGCGCTTGGTGCGGCATCACTGCCTTGGTGATCTGCACGCGTGGGCGCAAGCGGACTTCTTCTTCGAGCACCGTTACTCGAACTCCGCCGACGAGATCGGCAATCAGATTGAACAGCGTTGCCATCGTCACGTTCAATCCGACGCCGGCAACGACGAAGAACAGTCCGATGATCCACACGGCGTGGTAGATCTCGCCGCCACGGAACTTGAAGGTTTCCCATCCATAGTGGGTGAGGAACGTCTGGATATTGTCCAGCGTGCCCGTGGCATTGGCGACGCGCCACAGCAGTACGGACGCCACGAGGAAAATGATGTACATCGCCAGGTAGAAGATCAACGACACCTTGAACACGGTCCATGTGTCGACCGAGCGGATGACGCGGCGAACGCGGCGTACGCGTGGGCGGGGACGGCGGCGCAGCCTGATACCGGGCCGGATCGTCGGTGCCGGTGTGATGCTCGCCGGGACGGCACCGGTCACGCGTGACACCGGAAGGATCTGTGTCTCACCCGACCCGGTAGTTCTGGGATCGATCGGTGCTGGGCTGATCACCGGACCAGTGGGGTCGTCTTCGATATAGGGACGCAGCGGCGGCGTGCGGGCCACGAGGTCATCGACGGGTGTTGCGCCGACGCCGGCCGCTGGCACCCCCCCGAGCGCTCCGTCGTCGGATCCGTCACCGACGGATTGATCATCGAACAGTGAGCCTTCGGAATCGGGATCGAGCGACTGCGGAGCGGCGAATTCGTCGTGTGCCAGGTCGAACGGTGCTGGCGGAGCAACCGGCATGACTGGCCGAGCGAGCCCGTTTCTGCTCGGCGATTCCAACGAAACGCCCGTGGTCGAACCGTTGGGAGTGCCACTGTTCCGATGTCCATTGCTCAATCCACTGGAGGCGGGGTTCGATGCTCCGCTCGCCGAGTTTCGACGATTTCCCGGAGTCGAGGCACGACGTGTTCCGTTGGTCGAATCGCCTAAACGTGCGCCATCCACGTCGAGTCCGTGAGCGGCGAGGTCATCGGCATCGACCGGGATGACGACCAAATCGGCGGCATCGTCGCCACCGGTCGGTGACTCGGCGACCACGGGCGGGCGGATCATGCCCCCTGTGTCCTCGTCAGCCGGAGCGTCGATCTGAGCCATTACCGGCAAGTGTAGGCAATCCTGCGCTGTCAATCGCGGCGCGCGCTGTTGCCGACGCCTCGCCGATGCTCACGCGGACGAGTACGTCGCTGCCGATCATCGTGAACGAATCCAGATGAGCTCCGTTCGCTGACGCAGTTCGGGACGCCGCGCGCTGTCCCTCTGCGGCACCTGCCAATGCCGCGGCGTCTGCTGCCGTGCGCGCCCGTGCGAGATCACTGACGCGTATTCCGAACATGCCGATCGCCAGCACGATGACCGCCAGCACCCCGATGAGACCGACGACGAGCGCTGCAGCCTGCCCGAGTTCGTCGCCCACATCGATAGTTCGTGCCGCTCTGAATCCGGCTGGGTGGCCTGTTCGGTGGTCAGCTGAAGGTTGCTGTGCAGTTTCGTGAGTCATGGCTACGTCGTTTCGCTCGATGAGTGAGTGATCGATCGGCGGCGACAGCCACGAGTAGGCGCAGAGCGCACGATACGTTGCGGCGAGATGACGCGCAACGTAGGTCGGGTCAATCCTCGTCGGAAGGTTGTTCGGCCTCACCATCATCGCCAGCGCCATTATCGGGCGTGTCGTCGACCGACGAGTCGTCGACCGACGAGTCGTCAACACCGTCATAGGTCGACTCGCCACCATCTGCAGCAGTCTCGTCTCCTGGCGTCGCCAGAATGGGGGCAACCGAAGCAACAGTTTGACCTTCGTCGAGGTTCATCACCCGGACACCGGTCGCGTCGCGTCCCTGTGCAGAGATCTCACGGACTGCCATGCGGATCATCACGCCGCCACTGGAGACGGCAACGATGTCGTCTTCGAGCCCAACCATGAAGGCGGCAACGACCTTGCCCTTCTTACCGGTGAGCTTGATTCCGATGACGCCGAAGCCGCCGCGGCCCTGGATATTGAAGCGGTCGAATTCTGTACGCTTTCCGTATCCGGATTCGGTGACGACGAGCAATGCTGCGCCTTCTCTGGCAACGTCGACGGAGACGAGTTCGTCGCCGGCACGCAACTTCATTCCGCGCACACCGCCCGCCGAGCGACCCATCGGCCGGACTTCGTCCTCGCTGAAACGGATCGTCATACCTGACCGCGCCACCATGAAGATGTCGTCGCCGCCCGTCGTCTCGATGACCTTGACCAATTCGTCGTTGTCGCGCAGGTTGATGGCGATGAGGCCATCACGTCGGCTCGAGTCGTATTCAGTGAACACCGTCTTCTTGACGGTTCCTTTGCGGGTCGCGAAGAACAGGAACCGCTCGCCCGCAAAGGTGCGGGTGTCGATGATCGCCTGGATGTGTTCGCCGTTCTCGGTCTGCAACGGCAACAGGTTGACGATCGGGATGCCCTTTGCGGTGCGCTCACGCTCGGGAATCTCGTGCGCCCTGAGCCGATACACCTTGCCGCGGTTGGAGAAGAACAGCAGGAAGGCGTGCGCTGTCGTGAAGATCACGTGGCTGACGAGATCCTCCGCCTTCAGCTTCGCCCCGCTGACGCCGCGGCCACCCCGACTCTGGGTCTTGAACGAGCCCGCAGCAACCGTCTTGATGTACCCGGCTTCGGTCATCACGACGACGAGTTCCTTGTCGTCGACGAAGTCCTCGACGCTCATCTCGCCGGCGTCATGGGTCAACTTGCAGACGCGAGGCGTGGCGAATTCGTCGCGGATCGCCGTCATCTCGTCCTTGATGACGCCACGAAGTTTCACCGGGTCGTCGAGGATCGACTGCAGTTCGATAATACGTTCGAGCAATTCCGCGATCTCGGTTTCGATGTCGATACGCGACAGCCGAGTCAACTGACGCAACTGCATGTCGAGGATGTCGATGGCCTGCGCTTCACTGAACTCGAACGGCACCGCCATCAGGCCGGCCTTGGCCGCTGCAGGATCCTCGCTACCACGGATGAGGGCGATGATCTGGTCGATGACGTTGAGCGCCTTCAACCGACCTTGGAGGATGTGTTCGCGCCGCTTCGTCTTGTCCAGGCGGAACCTCGTGCGGCGGGTGATGACGTCGACCTGATGGTCGATGTAGCCCGACAGTGCCTGGGCGAGGTTCAGTGTGCGCGGAATTCCGTCGACCAATGCCACCATGTTGACGCCGAAACTCGTCTGCAAGTCGGTCATCTTGAAAAGGTTGTTGAGCACCACATTGGCGTTGGCGTCACGCTTGACCATCACGACCAATTCGGTCTTGCCACCTGCAGAGTTGTCGTTGATGTCGGCGATGCCGTCGAGGTCACCGCTGTCGACGAGTTCGACGATGCGTGCGGAGACGCTGGAAATTTTCGTCTGGTACGGCATCGCCCTGACAACGATCTGGTAGCCGCCGCGCTTGCCTTCGACGATTTCGGCGTCAGCGCGCATCTTGATACTGCCACGACCCGTTCGGTAGGCGTCGAGGATGCCGGCGCGGCCCAGAATGAAGCCCCCCGTGGGAAAGTCGGGGCCTTTGACGAACTGCATGAGATCGTCAGGAGTTGCGTCAGGGTTGTCGATCAGGTGCAACGTCGCGTTGATGACTTCGCCGAGATTGTGCGGTGGGATGTTCGTCGCCATACCGACGGCAATCCCCTGGCTGCCATTGACCAGCAGGTTCGGGAAGCGAGCAGGCAGTACCGTTGGCTCCTCGAGCCGCCCGTCGTAGTTCGCCTGCATGTCGACGGTGTCCTCGTTGATATCGGCGAGCAGGTGCATCGCCAGCGGGTGCAACCGACACTCGGTGTATCGCTGCGCGGCGGCGCCGAAATCGGGTGAACCGTAGTTGCCGTGGAAATCGATCAGTGGATGCCGGAGCGAGAACGGCTGGGCCATGCGCACGAGCGCGTCGTAGACGGAACCTTCGGCGTGCGGGTGGTATTTGGCGATCGTGTCGCCACTGACACGGGCGCATTTGACGAACGGACGGTTCGGGCGGAAACCCTGTTCGTCCATGTCCCAGAGGATGCGGCGGTGCACCGGCTTGAGTCCGTCGCGCACATCCGGGAGGGCGCGGGAGACGATGACCGACATCGCATACTCGAGGAAGGAGCGCTCCATCTCGTCTTGCAGTTGGATCGGTTGGACGCTGTTGCCGGGCTCGTCCGGGCTGGCATCGGCAGTTTCGTCTGGCGGAAGATCACTCATGGTCGTTTGCCTTCGTCAAAAAGAAATTCGTCAAGAAAATTCGTCACCGCGATTCGGAGAGACATCACGTCAGATGTCGAGGAAGCGGACGTCTGCGGCATTCGTCTGGATGAAGTGTTTACGGCTATCGACGTCGTCACCCATGAGCACGCTGACGATGTCGTCGGCGAGCGCCGCTTCTTCGACGGTCACTTGCAGCAGTGTGCGCTTGCTGGCGATCATCGTCGTGTCGCGCAGTTCTTCCCAGTCCATCTCGCCGAGGCCCTTCAGCCGCTGGAACTCCTTCTTGTGGTTTGGGTGCTCCGCCAGGAACCGGGTCTTGGCAAAGTCATCTTTGAGATAGACCTTCTGCGTTCCCACCTCGGTCGAGAACAGCGGCGGCTGGGCGATATAGACGAAGCCGGCCTCGACCAGTTGTCTCATCTGGCGATAGAAGAACGTCAGCAGCAGGGTGCGGATGTGGCTGCCGTCGACATCGGCGTCGCAGAGCGCGATGACCTTGTGATAGCGAGCCTTGGAGACGTCGAACTCGTCGCCTACGCCGCCGCCGATCGCCGTGATCAGGGCGATGACCTCGTTGTTCTTGAGCATCCGATCGAGCCGCGCCCGTTCGACGTTGAGGATCTTCCCACGCACCGGTAACAACGCCTGCGTTCGGGGATCACGGGCGTTGAGCCCGGAACCCCCTGCGGAGTCACCCTCGACGATGAACAGTTCGCATTCGTCAGGGTTGTTGGAGATGCAGTCCTTGAGCTTCTCCGGCATGCCGGCACCTGTCAGCGCCGTCTTGCGGCGAACGGCATTGCGTGCATTCTTGGCGGCGAGGCGTGCCTGCGCCGCCGCAATCCCCTTCTTGACGATCTTGGCGGCCTCTGTCGGGTTCTCCTCGAGCCATTCGGCCAGCCGTTCGTTCGTCGCCTTCTGGACGAAGGACCGCATCGGTACGTTGCCGAGCTTGGCCTTCGTCTGGCCTTCGAATTGTGGTTCGCGAAGCTTCACGGACAGGATCGCCGTGAGGCCCTCGCGGATGTCCTCGCCGAGGAGGTTCTCTTCCTTCTCCTTGAGGATGTTCTTCGCCCGTGCGTACTTGTTGATCACGCTGGTCAGCGCCGAACGGAAGCCTTCGACGTGCATGCCGCCCTCCGTCGTCGAGATGCCGTTGGCGTAGCCGTGGATGCCTTCGTAGTAGCCCGTGTTCCACTGCATGGCGATGTCGAGCATCTGTCCTTCGTTGTCCTCGTCTTCGAACGAGACGACCTTGGCGAAGAGTGCTTCCTTGCTGGTGTTCAGGTGCCTGACGAAATCGACGATGCCGCCTGCGTACTGATAGGTGACGGTCTGCTCTTTCCCTTCGCGTTCGTCGTTGAAGGTGATCTGCAGTCCCTTGTTCAAGAAGGCCATCGTCTGCAGCCGTTCGAGCACGGTACGTGCAACGAACTCCGTACCTTCAGCCTGGAAGACCCCGGCGTCGGGCCAGAATGCCACGCTGGTGCCAGTGGTGCGCCACGGAGTGGTCGTCGGACCGACGACCACAATCGGGCCCACCGGCTTGCCTCCATCTGCGTAGTCCTGGTGGTAGCGGGTTCCCTGCTTGTCGATGTCGATCGTCAGGCGTTCGGACAAGGCGTTGACGACGCTCACACCGACGCCGTGCAGCCCGCCGGACACCTTGTAGCCGTCGCCACCGAACTTGCCGCCGGCGTGGAGCACGGTGAGCACGACTTCGGCGGCACTCTTGCCTTTGTGCGGGCCGGACGGATAGGGATCGACCGGGATACCTCGCCCATCATCGTCGACCCGGCAACCACCGTCAGCGAGCAAGGTGACGTTGATACGCGTACAGAACCCGGCCATCGCCTCGTCGACGGCATTGTCGACGACCTCCCAGATGAGGTGGTGCAGGCCCTGCAGACCGGTCGATCCGATGTACATACCGGGTCGTTTACGCACCGGATCAAGGCCTTCGAGGACCTGAATATCCTTCGCGCCATAGTCGGTGGAGGGCTGTTTGGAGATGTCTGACATGTTCTTTTCCTTCGCCTCGGCGTGATCGATCGCCTGCGCTGATGTTTCACCGTTCAACTGACGACTCCAGATGGCTTCGCGCATCCCTCACGGTGCGCAAAGGTCCAGCTCAGAAGCACTACACGAGCGGTGATCGTATTCTGCTGGAAGACTGCGGCGTAGCCCGCACAAGGCGATAATCGCGATACAGCGAGTCTACCAACTGGGTGTCACAAAGTTGGGGAACTTCGGCCACTGAGCTGCAGTGATGGCATCGCTGCGACGCGGACGGCGCAGGCCTGCCGGCGTCGGGCGGTCACCGTCGCGACCGACCCCCTGGATGACCGCGCTGGCTTCCCGCGACGTGCACGCTGATGGACGTCAGTTCGCCGCAGCCGTTCGCGCGTAGCGCGGTCAGCAGATCAGCCTCGAGAAAACGCACCTGCGTCGCCCACGCCGGCTGATCGACTTCGACGAACAACATCCGCCGGTCGATCTTGACGGGCTTGGTGTGTTCGGCGATCATCGGTCCGACGATCTCTGCCCATGCCCCGAAGACACCGCGGATCGTGTCGGTCTGGCCGGCCTCCAATGAACGGACGACTGCATGCAGGCCGTCGCTCAGGGGACGGGGCTCGCTGCTCATGACACCACCGTACCCCTGACGATCCGCAGCACCGTCGCCGCACCGGCGTCTGGCGGGAGCACATCGGCGGATGTCAATACCACCTGTCCTGCCGGCAGATGCTGCAGCAGCGCCGCTGCACGACGGGGATCGAGTTCTGACAACACATCGTCGAGCACCAGTAGCGGAGGACTGCCGATGCGATCAGTGACCAGTCGATGTGCCGCCAGTTTGATCGCCAACGCCAGACTGCGTTGCTCCCCCTGCGATGCATGCGTTCGCGCCGGCATCGCCGCCAGGGCGATGTCGATCTCGTCACGATGCGGACCGATGAGCGACAGTTGCCGACGGACGTCGTCGGAGCGGTTGTCGGCCAAGGCGACTGCCAAACCCGTCCGCCGCCAGACGGGGTCGTAGACCATGTCGATCCGCACATCGACGTCGACGAGATCACGGTAGGCGGCGGACACGAGGGGCACGAGATCGCGCAGCAGTTCGGCTCGGGCCGTTCCGATGACCTCGCCGGTCGCTGCGAGCTTCGAGTCCCAGACGTCGAGCGTGAAGGCCACATCGGCGGAAAGTCGCCCTCCGACCTGCTTGAGGAGCACGTTGCGCTGCCGCACGATGCGATCGAGATCGCGCAGATCGGTGTCGTACTTCGGCCGGAGGGCCACGAGTGTCTCGTCGAGGAAGTCGCGTCGGATCCCAGGTCCACCCTTGATCAGGTTCAGGTCGTCAGGTGCAAAGACGCTGACTCGAAGCACGCCGAGCAGATCACGGCTGCGCTGCAACCGCTGTTTGTTGACGAGCACACGGTTACGGCCGCTGCGGTTGATCTCGCACTCGATCAACAGCATCCGACCGTCTTCGTGTTCCACGTGGGCCCGCACGATCGCCTGATCGGTGCCGACCCTGACGAGCGCCTCGTTCGGAGCTCCACGGAAACTGCTCATCGTTGCCATCCAGCCGATCGCCTCGACGAGGTTCGTCTTGCCCTGGCCATTGTCGCCGACGACGGCCGTGATGTGATCGGTCAACGACAGCGACGCCTGTACGTAATTGCGGAAGTCCACGAGTTCGAATTGGCGGACGATCATCGGCGCCAGGCAGCAGGGTCGGTGCCTGATCGAGTATCGGTCGGCGAGACGCTCAGGGAACGCGAACTGGCATCAGGAGGTACAGGAAGTCGGGATTGCCGACCTCGCGGACCACGGCAGCCTTCAGTGAATCGAGTGTTTCGAGTGTCACGTCCTCGCTGGTGGCGGCATCGACCCCTGACGACAGGTAGTCAGGGTTGAAGGCGACGGTGATCTCGGAGCCTTCGAGCGTCGCATCGATATCGTCGCTGGCATTGCCGACGTCCTGGGTGATGGCGCTGAGGCGGACGTGGTCCGTTCCGAGTTCGAGCCTGACCGGTGTCGCATCCTTGGCGAGGATGCGCACACGGCGGATCGCTTCGAGCAACGCATCTTTCGAGACGGTCAGTTTGTTGGGGTACGAAGCCGGGATCAGCTGGCGGTAGTTGGGGAACTCGCCTTCGATCAATCGGGTCGTCAATCGGGTCGAGCCGATCTCGAATGTCGCATCGCGCTCCCCCAGGCGCAGGGTGAGCTCCGTGGCCCCACCGAGCAACCGGGACAACTCGTTGAGCGCCCTGGATGGTACGAGGACCTTCTGATCGGTCGCCAGTACCGATGTGCCGCGGAGATCGCGGACGGCCAGACGATAGGAATCGGTGGCGACGAGCCGCAGACCGTCCCCTTCGGCGGCCAGCAGCACACCGGTGAGAATCGGACGTGCTTCGTCGGTGCTTGCCGCTCGCACCACTTGACGAAGCGCCTCACCGAAGGCTGCAGCCGGCAGTGTGACGGCCGTCGCGGCAGGCGCCGGCAGCCGGGGGTAGTCATCGACCGAGAGCGGCCGTAGCGAGAACTGTGAGCGCCCAGCGCTGATGCTGACATTGTCGTCGGTGGTCTCGACTTCGACCTTGCCGGCTCCGAGGGC
>JANXUF010000086.1 GCA_025356335.1 Actinomycetes bacterium | reverse complement strand
CCACATCCGACGGGAACACCCTCGCCAACAACCCGATCGACACCAAATCCGACAAACGACGATCAGACACAGGCTTCAACTGTCCAGCACGCGGCACACCACCAAACTACACCCACACCACCTTAACTTAAGGGTATTGGGCCTAGCTGGTCGAATTCATCGTGCCGGACGGTGCGCGGTGCGAGACTCATTCGGTGAACGACGCGTCGAACCGGGAGCCGGCGGTCCGTCGATGCGCGTGATGCTAACGGCGATGCAGTGCGAGAAGGCGGACGTCGATGGGAATCTCGCGGCCCATCGGGGACTCCTCGAGGAGGCTTCGCGCCAGCACTGTGATCTCGTCGTATTCCCGGAATTCTCGCTCACGGGATCGGTCAACGCCGTCGCTCACCCTGAACGAGCCGTCGAGATCACCGATGAACGGATCGGCGAACTTGTCAGGCTGACGAGCGAGCTCGGCGTTGGTGCGGTGTTCGGCCTCGGTGAACGAGCCGCTGGCGAGTCGGCCGGACGACTGCACATCACGCAGGTTGTCGCTGTCGGTGGAGCCGTCGTTGCCGTTCAACGCAAGCGCCACATCGCCGACGACGAAGCCGGATTCGAAGCCGACGTCAAGACAGCGACGTTCGACCTCGAAGGTCAGCGCCTCGGCATCGTCATCTGCGCGGAATCGACAGTCGACTTCACGTGGCAGGCAACCGTCGAGGCCGGAGCCGATGTGGTTGTGTTCTGCTCGGCGCCTGGGCTCTACGGCAGAAGGACTGCCGACGCGGACTGGCAATCCGGTTTCGCGTGGTGGGAGTCGGCCGGCCTCGCCGATGCCAGGCACCAAGCCGCGAAACACGGCGTGTGGGTGGCGATGGCGACGCAGGCCGGCTCGACGATCGACGAAGACTTCCCCGGGATCGCCGCCCTCATCGACCCGCATGGCGAGATCGTCAGCCGGCTGCCGGACGGGCGGTCGGGATGCCTGATCGTCGAGATCCCGCACGCGCAAAGGGATGGGTCACTATCGTTCGATCAGCCGTAATTTGCGGATTGCTGGTCAGGCCTCGTAGACGGAGAGCGTCACGGGAATGTTGCCCCGTGTGGCGTTGGAGTACGGGCACACGGTGTGCGCCTTCTCCATCAAGGCGTGCGCCGCTTCCGAGGAGAGGCCTGGCAGCTCGCCGATCAGTTCGACCGTCAGGCCGAAGCCGCCGGAATCGTTCGGGCCGATGCCGACCTTTGCCGTGATCGCTGATTCCGATACGTCCAGCTTGTCACCGCGGGCGACGAGCTTCAGCGCCGAATGGAAGCATGCGGCGTACCCGGTGGCGAAGAGCTGCTCTGGGTTGGTGTGCGCTCCCCCTGGCCCGCCCATCTCCTTGGGGATCGAGAGGGTGACGTCGACGACGCCATCGGAGGATGCAGCTCGGCCTTCACGGCCACCCCACGCGCTTGCTTCAGCGGTATAGACAACAGTCATGCTGAGGCCCAACCCTGGCGATGCGCGCCCTATTCCCACCGAGGCCCGAGCGATGGAACAGAAAACAGACTCCACGTCCACGAAGTGACCCATCGCTCGCGGCAGGAAGACTCGACCCGCACAGGCCAGGACGCACTCAGGGGTCAGATCGGGTTGGTGATCGCTCCGGTTTCGGCGCCTTGGACGAGGCGGGCGTATTTGCCGAGGACGCCGGTGGTGTACTGCGACTGCAGCGGCGTCCAGCCGACCCTGCGCTTCGCCAGTTCCTCGGACGACACCAGCACCTCGATCGACTTGCCGTGCACATCGATCTTGATCTGATCGCCGTCGTTGACGAAGGCGATCGGGCCGCCGTCGACGGCTTCGGGGGCGACGTGGCCGATGCAGAAACCCCAGGTACCTCCGCTGAAGCGGCCGTCGGTGACGAGTGCGCAGTCGGCACCCCGGCCCGCGCCTTTCAGCGCTCCGGTGATCGCCAGCATCTCGCGCATACCGGGCCCACCCTTCGGACCCTCGTAGCGGATCACGAGGACGGTGCCCGGTTCGATCGAACCCGACAGGATCGCCTCCATCGCCGCCGGCTCGCGCTCGAACACTCGAGCCGTCCCGACGAAATCCATCTGGTCGCGACTGAGGCCGGCGACCTTGACGACGGAGCCCTTCGGTGCGAGCGATCCGGTGAGGATGATGATGCCGCCCTCGGAATGGATCGGCTGATCGAGCGGATAGACGACGACGCCGTCAGGCTTCGGTGGGTCGATCTCGGCGAGGTTCTCGGCCATCGTCTTGCCGGTCACCGTCATGCAGTCGCCGTGCAGCAGGCCGGCCTCGAGCAATTCGCGAAGCACGACGGGAACACCACCGATGCGGTCGAGGTCGCTCATGTGGAACTTGCCGCCAGGCTTCATGTCGGCAATGTGTGGCACGCGGGCGGCGATGCGGTTGAAATCCTCGAGTTCGAGTTCGACCCGCGCCTCGTTGGCGATCGCCAGCAGGTGGAGGACGGCGTTCGTCGATCCGCCCAACGCCGACGTGATGGCGATGGCGTTCTCGAATGCCTGCTTGGTCATGATCTGGCGCGGCGTGATGCCGAGGCGGAGGAGGTTGACGACTGCTTCGCCAGCGCGACGGGCGTCGTCTTCGCGACGGCGGTCGACGGCGGGCGGCGAGGCCGTGCCCGGGAGCGACATGCCGATCGCCTCGGCGATCGACGACATCGTGTTGGCGGTGAACATGCCACCGCACGCGCCCTCGCCTGGGCACGCAGTGCGCTCGATCTCGAACAGTTCGTGCTCGGAGATCTTGCCGAGGGCGCAGGCGCCGACCGCTTCGAAGACGCTCGTGATGTCTGTCGCGACCCCGTTGTGGTTGCCCGGCATGATCGAGCCGTTGTAGACGAAAACGCTTGCGAGGTCGAGTCGGGCGGCGGCCATCAGCATCGCAGGGATCGATTTGTCGCAGCCGGCGAGGCCGACGAATCCGTCCAGCCGTTCGGCGTGCATCACCGTCTCGACGGAGTCGGTGATCACCTCCCGCGACACGAGTGAGGCGTGCATCCCCTCGTGCCCCATCGAGATGCCGTCCGACACGGTGATCGTCCCGAACTCCATCGGGAAACCGCCGCCGGCGCGGACGCCCTCCTTGACCCGTTCGGCCAGCTTCCGCAGTGTCATGTTGCACGGCGTGACTTCGTTCCAGGCGTTGGCGATCGCCACCTGCGGCTTGTCCCAGTCGTTCTCGGTCATCCCGACGGCACGGAGCATCGCCCGCGAAGCCGCCTTCTGCATGCCGGTCGTGACGTCATGCGAGCGTGGTTTGATGTTGACGGGAGTAGTCGAAGGTCCGGTACCGGTCATAGGGCGTTCAGGCTAGCCAGATGGCCTCACGCGCGGAGGCTCGAAGTAGGCCGCCCTCTGCTTGGAAGGGAACCGTTCAGACATCGCCGGCAAATCGTGGCGAACCGTGGCGAACCGCCCGGAGCCGGCACCTGGTATGACAATCTAGACGATGTGAATCCCGCAGCGCCGTTCGGCGTCGTCACCTCGGCCACGACGCTCGATGCGACCGTTGCGTTGCTCGGATCGATCGGTTTCTTGCGGTCGGAAATCGCACCGAACGATCGAGCTGGCGATCTCGAGGCGATCGCCTTCTCGGGTCCGGTCTCCGCTGTTGGGGTCGACGAAATCGTCGTCACGGTCGCCTCGCCCGTCTCGCCGATCGCAGTGCCACGGAACATCGTCCGTCTGGCCGTTGCCGATCCACTGAGCGCGTGGTGCGCCTGGCATCTCGACGGCATCGCCGTTGCGGAGAGCGACGTCGACCAGTTCCTGCAGGATCCGTCCGCCGGGCTGATCGTCCGCTGCAACGACGCAAACCGCTATGAGCTGATGCCGCTCGCCAACGACGCGCTGCACAATCGGGCGGTATTCGTCGAGGCAGACCCGTCGATGCTGACGGAAACGGTCACCGGGTACTGTCACGACTTCGGCTTCCGGCCGATCATCGCCGAGGCGTTCCATCATCACCAGCAGATGACGTTGCTCCAGCGTGGCGGCCGCCACCGCATGACGCTCGGCCTGCTGACACCGAACGAGACGCCACGCGGGACGACAGCCGGGACGACAGCCACGTCGACGGCTATATCGACGTCCACGTTCACGTTCACCCCGACGTTCATATCGACGTCCACATCGATCTCGAAAGCGAAGTAACCATGGTGATCCCGGACAACTCGATGCCGTCGGACAATTCGATGCAGTTCGCCTACTGGAACGGCGCGACCGGTCAGTTGTGGGCCGACGAGCAACTGCGCATCGACCGCCGCCTCGGGGAACTGTCGAGTGCGGTGATGGCACTTGCCGCTGCCAAGTCAGGCGAACGGGTCCTCGATATCGGCTGCGGCTGCGGGACGACGACGCTCGAATTGGCAACCCATGTCGGTCCTGACGGCTCGGTCACCGGCGTCGACATCTCGGCACCGATGCTCGCCGTGGCGGCCTCCAGGAATCGGGCGCACAACGTCACATTCGTCGAGGCCGACGCTGCGACGTTCGCCTTCGATCGCGACCGCGATCTGATCTTCTCACGATTCGGCGTGATGTTCTTCGCTGACCCGATCGGCGCATTCACGAACATTCGCACTGCGCTCGCCACTGGTGGTCGGCTGGCGTTCGTCTGCTGGCGACCGATGATCGACAACGCGTGGGCGGCGACGCCGTTCGAGGCGGCGAAACACCTCATCCCGGCGAACACGCCACTGCCGATACTCGACCCGTTCGCACCGGGACCGTTCGCCTTTGGCGACTCCGGCCGCACGTCGTCGATGCTCGAAGCTGCCGGCTTCACCAATGTCGTCGTTGATCCGCTCGATTCGACGATGTTCCTCGGCGAGACGCTGGAGGAGGCGGCAGATGCCGCGTTCGAGGTCGGCCCGCTCGCACGCGCGATGGCGGGTGCCGACGAATCGACACGCCACAGCGCACGTCGCGCCGTCCTCGCCAGTCTCAGCGAGTCGCTCACCACCGACGGCGTCTCGTTGCCGGCGGCCTGCTGGCTCGTCTCGGCGACCGGGTGACCTGCCAAGCACACGACGCCGTCGGCCGAAGTCGCAGCATCAGCCACCGCTGCCGACAGCGTCCGAGAGCACGATGACGACTGACTGGAACCCGATCCTGCGTGGCGAATTCGCCAAGCCGTACTGGAAGCCGCTCGAGGAGTTCGTCGCCACCGAGCGTGCCACTGGTCCTGTGTATCCGCCGGCCGACGAGGTCTTTGCGGCGCTGCACCTGACGCCGTTCGCCGAGACCAGGGTGGTGATCCTCGGTCAGGACCCCTACCACGGTCCGAAGCAGGCAGAGGGGCTGTGTTTCAGTGTCAGATCCGGCATCGCCAAACCGCCGTCGCTCGTCAACATCTTCAAGGAGTTGGACAGCGATCTGGCAATCGCGCCGGCCGAGCACGGCTCCCTGGTGCACTGGGCGCGCCAGGGTGTGCTGCTGTTGAACACGACCTTGACGGTGCGCGGCGGCCAGGCTGCGAGCCATCAGGGCAAAGGATGGGAGACCTTCACCGATGAGGTCCTTCGTGCCGTGAACGAACATCCTCGGCGCGTCGTGTTCATCCTCTGGGGTTCGAACGCACGCAAGAAGGCCGCGCTGATCGACCGCTCACGCCACACGATCATCGAGTCGGCGCACCCCTCTCCGCTCTCGGCGCACAACGGCTTCTTCGGCAGTCGGCCGTTCTCCCGCGCCAATGCAGCATTGATGGAGGCCGGGCTGGAGCCGATCGAATGGCGCATCCCGTAGGAGGCATCGGGTACGATCGGGAGGTGGAAGCGCTCGTCATCGTTCACGAAAACGATTCGCCAGCCGGGTTCGTCGGCGAGCGTCTCGAACACCACGGGTACACGTTGACCCAGGCGTACATCGGAACAGGGCTCGACCAGGGGCCGGACACGCTGCCGTCACTCGACGGCTTCGATCTCGTTCTGCCCCTCGGCTGCACCGCCGGCGTCTACGAGCGAGACATTGCCACGTGGATGAACGACGAGATCGCCTTCCTCGCTGAGGCCCACCGCCGGCGCGTGCCGATCCTCGGGATCTGCTTCGGCGGTCAATCGCTGGCGGCGGCGCTCGGGGCGCGCGTCGAGCAGGCGCAGCATGCCGAGATCGGTTGGGTCACCGTCGAGACGTCCGACCCCGAGGCGATTGCTGCCGGGCCGTGGATGGCGTGGCATATCGACCATTTCCAGGTGCCGCGTGGAGCAACCGAGCTGGCGAGGACCGATCGGGCTTCGCACGCCTACCGGCTCGATCGCAGCGTCGGCCTGCAGTTCCATCCGGAGGTCGACGAAGCGCTGGTCGAATTGTGGGCCAAGGAACCGGCCGACAGCTACTTCGCGGCCCACGGCGCCGACCGCGACGATCTGCTGCACAACCTCCACGAAAACATCGCCGAAGCCCAGGTCAACACGTTCAAACTCGTCGACTGGTTCGTGGAAACGGTCGCCCCCAGCTGACACCCGAGTAGGCGCGGTCCAGGCGAGTACGTCTGGCGCGCTCGGCCAACCGCACATACTCCGATTACATCGGGGTGCCTTTCGGATACCCATCGACCTGGCCGCGGATGATGAGGTTGGAGACGAGGCCGGTCCACCCGGTCTGGTGTGATGCTCCGAGACCCTTGCCGTTGTCGCCGTGGAAATACTCGAAGAACGTCATCAGCCCGTGCCACGCAGGATCGGTCTGGAACTTCTCGGCGTCGCGATAGATCGGCCGGCGACCGTCGGCGTCGTCGAGGAACAGCGAGATCAGGCGATCCGAGAGGTCTTTGCCGATCTCCGCGAGCGTGTGCTGGACACCTGATCCTGTCGGGTGCTCGACCGTGACTTCGTCGCCGAGGAACTCGGCGTACCGGCGGATCGCCGAGATCAGCAGGAAGTTCGCCGGGAACCAGATCGGCCCGCGCCAGTTGGAGTTGCCGCCGAAGAGCGCTGACGTCGACTCGCCAGGCTCGTAGTCGACCTCGAAACTGATTCCGGCGATCTCGACGGCGAACGGCTGATCGTGATAAGCGGCCGACAGCGCCCGCACCCCGTGCGGTGAGAGGAATTCAGCCTCGTCGAGCGCGCGTTTCAGCAGACGTATCAACCGGTCGGGCGAGACCATCGCCAGCAGACGGCTGTGGGGCTGCTTGCCGGTTCCGTCGTCGTTGCCGCCCAGCACGCCATCGTGGACGACGCACTCGGCGATCGGCGCACGATTCTTGAGGAACCATTCGAGGCGGGCGGCGAATTCGGGGAGCCGCTTGAGCGTTTCATCGGAGAGGATCGTCGCTGCGCACATCGGCAACAGGCCGACGAACGACCGGGCCCGCAGCGGCAGATCGGGAGCCCCGGTGATCTGCAGTACGTCGTAGTAGAAGCCGTCGACCTCGTCCCACAGGCCCTGATCGTTGATCGCCGTCGAGATCAGCACGAAGTGCTCGAAGAACTTCGTCGCCAAGTCCTCGTACGAGTTGTCGTTCTCGGCGAGTATCAGCGTGATGTGCAGCAGGTCGAGGCAATACATCGCCATCCAGGCGGTGCCGTCCGACTGCTCGATCTTGCCACTGACCGGAAGTTGCGCCGAACGATCGATCGGTCCGATGTTGTCGAGACCGAGGAAACCCCCTTCGAAGACGTTGTTGCCGTCGACGTCTTTGACGTTGACCCACCACGTGAAGTTGATCAGCAACTTGTGCAGTACCCGCTCGAGGAACGAGAAGTCGCTGGCGCCGTCGATCACGAACACCTCGATCGCCGCCCACGCGTGCACCGGGGGGTTGACGTCGCCGAAGGCCCATTCGTAGGCCGGCAGTTGGCCGTTCGGGTGCATGTACCACTCACGGCACATCAACAGCAGCTGGTCCTTGGCGAACTGCGTGTCGACGTGTGCGAGCGCCACGCAGTGGAATGCCAGGTCCCACGCGGCGTACCACGGGTACTCCCATGTGTCGGGCATCGAGATCACTTCGTGGTTGTTGACATGACGCCACTGGTGGTTGCGGCCGTTCAGGCGTTGTGCAGGGGGTGGCGGCTGGCCGGGATCGCCATCGAGCCAACGAGCGACGTCGTAGTGGTAGAACTGCTTGCTCCACAGCATCCCGCCGAGCGCCTGACGCATGATCGATGCCTGTTCCACGGATGTCCCTGCGGGCGTCAACGCTGCGTAGAACTCGTCCGCCTCGCGTTTGCGGGCACGCATCACCTGATCGAATTCGCTGCCGGCGACGACCCCATCGTCCGCCCCGAACCGCAGGTTGATGACCGCCGTCGCCCCGGCCTGCACCTGCAGGCGGAAGTGCATCGCCGCCTTCGTGCCCGTCCGTGCCGGATTGACCGTCGGAGTTCCGGCGACGATGTAGTCGTTGATGCCATCTTTCGGGAACGGAGCGCTCTGTGCCGGATCGGCACCGAACAGGCGCACGTGATTCGTCTCGTTGTCACAGAACAGCAACTCGGCCGGAGGGTGCTCGGAGCGCAGGGCGATCCGGCCCACGGCGTGGTGATCGGCGACGAGCGCGCCGTCCTCGACGACGATCGCCGGAGGCGAGCGCCGCGCGTCCCACGCCCACGTGTTGCGGAACCACATCGTCGGCAGCACATGCAATTCGGCGACACTCGGCCCGGGGTTGTGAATGCTCAGGCGGATACAGAACTCTGCCGTGTCGACCTTGGCGTACTCGGCGGTGATGTCCCAGTAGCGGTCGTCGTCGAAAATCCCGGTGTCGAGCAGTTCGTATTCGGCGTCCAACCTGCCCCTGGCACGGTTCTCCTGCAGCAGCAGATCGTACGGGAACTCGGTCTGCGGGTAGAAGTACCGCCATTTCATCCAGGAATGTGTCGGAGTCGAGTCGACGCCGAACCAATATTCCTTGGCATCCTCGCCGTGGTTGCCCTCCTGGCCGTTCAATCCAAAAATTCTTTCCTTGAGAATCGGGTCGGCGCCGTTCCAGAAGGCGAGTGCAAAGCACAGGCGCTGCTGGTCGTCGCACAGCCCTGCGAGGCCGTCCTCGTTCCACCGATAGACACGCGAGCGTGCGTGATCGTGCGGAAAGTAGTCCCATGCCGTGCCGCCTGCGCTGTAGTCCTCGCGCACGGTCCCCCATGCCCGCTCTGAGAGGTACGGACCCCACTTTTTCCAGCCTGCCGCAAGGTCGTCGAGGCGGGTTTGTTCGGCGCCCGTTGTGCGCATCGTTGCCTTTCCGACCGCTCACATGCTGGTCGATGCAGATGTCTCCAGTGTTACATAGCGCATCGGTGGCCTGTTCGCGCTGCGGGCGTGGCAGACTGATCCAAACCAATGCGGTGGTCAAGATCGTGTACTTGGGGTGGCAGTGGCGTTTATCTCGGAGAATGTGGCGTTGTCGGACCAATTGGTCTGGGCAGACGACTTCGACGCGACCTTCCGCGCCCACTATTCCCGGCTCGTTCGATCACTGACCGTTGCCAGCGGCAGTTCGGAAGCTGCAGCCGATGCGGTGCAGGAAGCGTTCGTCAAGGCGCATCTGAGTTGGCGCAAGGTCAGCCGCTACGACGACCCTGTCGGGTGGATCCGCCGTGTGGCGATCAACAAACTGCGTGACGAATACCGCAAGGGAACGCGAAAGCGCAACGCGGTCGAACGGCTTGCGGCGCAACCGACGAACGATGTCGCCGAGCCGAGTATCGATGAGATCACCCCGCTGCTCGCCCAACTACCCCGCCAGCAACGGCTGGCGCTGGCGCTCTACTACGTCGAGGGTCTGTCACTCCGTCAGACCGCCGAAGCGATCGGCGTCTCAGAAGGCGCTGTGAAGTTCCACCTCCACAGCGGCCGGGAACGCCTCAAGGGCATCGTCGCCAAGAAACAGAACGCCCTTCATGACTGACCTGCGCAGATCGAATGCCATGCGCCGGGCGCGCTGCGGTGTCTAACTTCAACGAGGAGGAATGCGTCGGGCTGTTGCTGCAGCGTGCGGCAGGACCGCATCCGGACGTCGAAGCCTCGCTCGGTCTCGTCGGGCGCATCGCCGGGCGCCAGCGCCGCCGCCGAGCGGCCGGCATGGTGGCAGCGTCGGCACTGGCGCTCGGGCTCGCAGTCGTCGTCGCCCACGCCAACCGGCGTAACGGCAACGAGGTCGATACCGCCGTGCCGGACGTGACCGTCCCGATCACGCTGAGCACCCGGTCGTCGGTACCGACAACGGTTCGCTACGTCGTACGTGAGCCGGCGGCTAGCACATCGGCGACGACCGCAACAGCGGCGACGACGACGACCACCACCACCACGACCGCTGCATCCGTCACCGCTGTCGCCACGGCGGCACCGACGTTGGCAACCGTCGCCTCGACCGTTCCGCAGGCCGAGGTCCAGCCGGCAATTTCGGCGATGATCCCGGCGGCGACGACCAAGGCCAAGACACCGACCAAGCCGAGGGGATCGTCGACATCGCCGAAGGGACCATCGACCACGGCGGTCGTCGCCGACCCGACGCCTCCTCCGACATTGGCAACGGCTGCGCCGACGGTTGCCCCGCCGGCCGTGCTCGTACAGCAGCCCACCGAAGCGGCACCCACGACGACGACGACCACGACCACGGCACCGAAAGTCGCCGCGACCACGACGACCGCTGCTGCACCGGCGACGAATGACGACACCGAACCGACGACCAAGGTAGCAACGCCGGCACCGACGCCGGCACCGACGACGACGTCAGCCCCGGCACCGACCACGACCGTGCCTGGTGGCCCGCAGTCGGGGTCGGCGACCTGCCTCGGTCAGACCGTGTCGGCAAAGTACATCAGTGGCCAGATCACCTTCACCTTCAAGCCGGCAGGGGCGATCGAAACGAAATACTCCGACACCTACAAGAAGGTCGTCTTCTCGGTCGGCCAGAGCAGTTGCGTCGTTCTCGCTTCGGTGAGCAAAGGCCTGCTGTCGGTTGGCTCGACGGTCTACATACACGCCTGACGGTACCGGTCTTTGCGGGCAGCACGCACTCGACGTTGAGCGTCATCGGGCCGTCCGAGTAGCGGTGTCAGCAGGATCGGTTACCTTAACGGCAACGAGACCGTGAATATGGCGCCCCCTTCTGCGGCATTGTCGGCCGTCGCCGTGCCTCCGTGTTCATGGGCGATGCCCTCGACGATCGACAACCCGAGGCCGGCACCCGTACCGACGCGAGCCCTGTCGGCCTGCCAGAAGCGGTCGAACACGTGCTGCTTGGCTGCCTCGTCCAGGCCTGCACCCTCGTCGCGGACCGACAGCGTCGCCCGCCCGTCGCGCATCTGCGCCGAGACGTGGATCGGCGTGGCCGGTGACGTGTGTTTGAGGGCGTTGGTCACGAGATTGGCGATCGCCTGACGGAGGTGATCGCGATCGCCGGCGACGACGACCGGTTCCGGGGCGTCGAGGGTGATGCTGCGGTCAGGCGCCGTCGCCGCAGCGTCGCTGCAGGCGTCGGCGGCGAGTACCGACAGGTCGACCGGCGTTCTGGCCAGCGGACGGGTCTGATCGATGCGGGCAAGGAGTAGTAGGTCCTCGACGAGCCGCTTCATCCGTGCTGACTCCTCCTCGATCCGTCGCATGATGATGTCCTGATCGACGTGAGCGTGCGCCCCTCCCAACCGGAACAGTTCGGCGAAACCCTGGATCGACGTCAGCGGCGTGCGTAGCTCATGGGAGGCGTCTGCGAGGAACTGGCGCAGTTTGAGCTCGGTTGCTTCTCGCTCCTGGAAGGCGACCTCGAACTCGTCGAGCATCGTGTTGAGTGCCAGTCCGAGCTGGCCGACTTCGCTCTTGCCATCGGCGGGACCGACACGTTGGGATAGATCGCCGGCATTGATCGAGCGGGCGGAATCGGCCATGTGTTCCAACGGCTGGAGGCCCCGCCGGAGGATGAACCACGAGCCGGCGGCGAGCACCGCGAGGAGGCACAGCGCCGAGATCGCCTCGATCAACACCAGTTGATCGAGCGACTTCTGCACCTCCGTCGTCGAGACGGCGACGACGGTCGTGTATGGGGCGCCCTCCTCGCTCTTGACGACGAAGACGCGCCACTCGCTCGACCCACTCGTCGAGCCGGTCGTGAGAAACGAGCCGCTGGCGGGCAGCGTCGCCGGCAGCGCCGGAGCGGCCGGTGTCGCTGTTGCGGCGCCGGCAGTGGTCCCCGAAGTCGTCGCTGAAGTCGTCCCCGAAGTCGTCGCCGTCCCAGCGGTCGGCGCAATGCTTCCGGTCACTGAGCCGGCCGTCGTCGTCGCAGTCGAGCCGGCAGCACCGGTCGCGGCACCCGAGCCGGCGATTCGCGACCCACACAACTCGAAGCTCCCCACGACGGCGCCGGTGTTGTCGAGCAGCTCACCGAAGGTCGTGAACCTCGGATCGTTCCCCCCGCGCTGAGGGCCGTTCAGCTGCGGGGCGCCGCCCCCGGGGCCCCCATCACCATTGGGCCGGTTGCTCTCGAGGCCGCAAATACCCTTGAGCAGCTTGGAAATGCCATCAGCCGACTGGCTCAGCTGCGTATCGAGGCGGTGGAATTCGTTGTTGGCGTAGATCCGGTAGGTGACCAGGCCGAAAACGCTCAGTCCAACGATGAGCATTGCGGCGACCGCGAGGACGAGTCGCAGACGCAGCGTCACAGGAGGCCCCCGATGTCGAACCGCCTGGCTGTTGTCGCTGCGCTGGTCATCACCATCATCCTTACTGATCGGCCGGTGGTGTATGGGGTATCGAGGTTCGGATGACAGGAGTTGTCGTGATCGAAGTCAGGCGGCGATGAGTGCATCGTCGACTGGCGCGCCGACCGAGGACGCTGCGTCGACGGCATGCTTGCGGAACAGCACGCGGTCGAGGATGAGGAACTGCAGCATCCACAGCGCACCGAACGCGGCATTGCTCGCAACTTCGACCGCCAGGGTGCGGGTCCCGTTCGTCCAACCTGCATGGCGGACATAGATATCGACGAAATGCACAGCGACGGTCGACAGACCGAGCCCGGCGAACGACAGCGCAGCGAACGGGATGACCTCTCTGCCCAGATGACGATCACCGTGGCGCTCCCACACCCACCGACGGTTGAGCTCGAACGACGGGATCGTGCCGATGGCCGTGGCGACGACATTCGCCCAGCCGGCCGGCATCGACTTCGTGCCCACCAGCACACCGAGGATGACGATGCCGGTGATCGTCGAGATCAGCGAAACCGCCGAATAGCGAGCCAGTTGCCGGAACCTGCTGCGGACGAACTTCATCGGGAGATCTCCTGGATTCCGTGGCGGTGTGGCTGCTGGATCTCCACGGCCTTCGTCCCATCCGTCGGCGCATCCGTCACGCTGTTCGCACGTCTGGCGAACACCCATCGCTGCAGCAGCTGGAAGCGCAGCAGACCGGCGGAGGCCGTCGCCAGCGTGAGAGCGGCGGTGACCGCGAGGAGTGAACTGACGCCCGTCGCCATCAACGCGGCGAAGGTGATCAGATTGACGGCGAGCGGTGCAACGGCGACGACCAGTCCTCTCGCCTGATGCCTCACAGCACCAGCGCGGCCCCTCATCGCAAAGGTCAGCCGGCGATTCGCCGCGGTATTGGCGATCGTGCAGGCACCGAGGGCGACGATGTCGGCACCGAAACGCCCGAGTGGTGAAGCGGCCACGGCGAACAGTCCGGCGAAGGCGAACGTCGAGACGACACCGATCGAGGCAAAGCGGACGAGTTGCTCGCAGGTGGGGCGCTCCGGCACCACGCTCCCGCTGCGTAACGGCACCGCCAGCTCGCCACGACCGCTGGCGAAACCACGCAGCAGACGCCACACACCCTTGAGATCGTCCTTGGCGGTCGAGACGACATGCACACGCGAGTCGGGATCATCGACCCAGTCGACCGGCACCTCGTGGATTCGCAGACCGTTGTGCTCCGCGAGCACGAGCAGTTCGGTATCGAAGAACCACCCCTGGTCCTCGACCAGCGGCAGCAACGCCTTGACCGCCTCGCTCCGTCCGGCCTTGAAGCCGCACTGGGCGTCGGAGAACCCGGCATGCAATGTCGCCCTGAGGATCATGTTGTAGGCGCGCGAAATGGCTTCACGCTTGGGGCCGCGGGCGACGCGGGATGCTGCGGCGAGCCGCGAGCCGATGGCGAGGTCGCTGTGACCGCTCACCAGCGGGGCGACGAGCGGCAGGAGCGCATCGAGGTTCGTCGAAAGATCGACGTCCATGTACGCCACGACAGGTGAGGTGCTGGCGGACCACACCGTCCGTAGGGCTCGACCTCTGCCCTTGATGTCGAGATGCACGGCCCTGACATTGTCGTTCTGCTGCGCCAGGCGGCAGGCAATCCGCCAGGTGTCGTCGATCGATGCGTTGTCGGCGATGGTGACCAGCCATGACAGCGGGAACCGCTCTGCGAGGTAGGCACTCAGACGCGTCACCGACGATTCGAGGTCGCCCTGTTCGTTGTACACCGGAATGACGATCTCGATGGTTGCCGTCTGACGGTCGGGGTCGAGGTCGAAGACGAGTGGTTCGCTTGCGGACACACGGACGGAGGGGGTTCGGACCGGTGGGAGCCGTGGAGGTGCGGTCGTGTTCATGGGACGCATTGTCCGGTGGCGGTCTTGGCAGGCGCTCTGCCATTGCTTGGATAGGGCTGGGAGTTACGGTTGGCAGCGTGACTGACGTCAAACCACTGGTACTCGCCGTCGACGACGAGGAACACATCACCGAACTCGTGGCCATGGCGCTCGGGTTCAATGGCTTCGAGGTCGCGCGGGCCGCTTCCGGCCGCGCCGCACTGGCCGCCGTCGAGCGAAGAAGGCCGGATCTGATCGTCCTCGATGTGATGCTGCCGGACCTCGACGGGTTCGAGGTCGCCAAGCGCCTGCGCCAGGATCAGCGCGTCGGCACCCGCGTGCCGGTGATCTTCCTCACGGCACGCGACACCACGGCTGACAAGGTCGAAGGCCTGCGGCTGGGTGTCGACGACTATGTCACCAAGCCCTTCTCGATCGAGGAACTCGTCGAGCGTGTCAAGGCGGTGCTTCGCCGATCGACCGGAACGGGTCCAGGCGAACAGAAACTGACCTATCACGATCTGATCCTCGACGAGGAAACCCGCGATGTCTGGCGAGCCGGCCACCTGATCGAGCTGACCCCGACCGAATACCGTCTCCTCCACTACCTGCTGTCGAACGCCCGCAAGGTGTTGACCCGCGATCAGATCCTCGAAGCCGTATGGGATTACAACTTCGCCGGCAACGCCAGCGTCCTGGAAACCTACGTGAGCTATCTGCGGGCGAAGATCGACACCGTCGAACCCCCGCTGATCCATACGGTCCGCGGCGTCGGCTACAGCCTGCGACTGCCGCCAGGCTGAGGCTCGTCGCCCGTGAGGCCTGAAACGGGCGAACCGATCGGCTGAACGCGGCGTTTGTGGTGAGTGCTACCGTTGGGTGGCGCCCGAGCCGTCCCACCACCCGCAACGCCTGCAAGGTGATGGTCGCGGGAGTTCTCGGGTTGGGTCGGGTCGATCGTCGGAACGCTGTGTCCAACCTTCGTCGTCCCGCCGCACGAAGGAGGAATGTGGTGACACGGGGCCATCTGCCCTTCAGAACTCGCATCGCCAAGTTGCTGCTCGTCGCGTTGGCAGTGGTCGGTGCCATCGGCGGATTTGCTTCTCAGGCGCGTGCCGTCGACGTCGACCCCCGCGGAACGTAGAACGCGTTGTTCGTCTGCCAGAAGGGTTGGTGTGCCGGCCAGCAGTTCAAACGGGTGGTGACGATCACCGTATGGGACCCGGGCAGCGGGGTGTTCTCCGGCACCGTGTCGAGCGGCACGTTCACCGGATCGATCTCCGGCATGACGGTCACCGCCGACTCGACCGACGCCGGCATCCAGGAGCATTTCGTGCTGGCGATCTCCGCAGACGCGTCGACGTGGTCCGGCAGCGGCACCGGCAAGAGCGGCGCTACCGGTCACGAGACGATGGTCCGCAGCGGCCCCCCGCCGACGACTGCATCGGCGTCCATTTTGCCCGATACGACCGTGCCGGCAACGACGCCGATCGACGGCACAGCTCCCGCCACGACGATCGCCATCACCTTCGGCACCGCTGCGACGACGAACGCCGAGCCAGCTGTATCCGTTGGGTCGACGGCCAGCAGCGTCGGCACTGCCTCCAGCGTTGTCCCGGCGCCGATAAGCGCCGCCCGTCCATCGGCGACGACCCGACCGGCGGTCGCTGCGGCGGCGACGGCCACGACGGCGGCGCCAGGCGCAGGTGCTCAGAAGAACGGCTCGAAGCGACCACCAGTGGCGACGCGGACCGAGGAGTCGACGTTCCTCGGACTGCCGACTCCTGGCCAGGCGCTGACGTTGAAGAACGTGCTGGACGCAGCCGTGTTGTCGGTGCTCCTCATGCTGCTCGTCATGTTCCCGAGCACGCTCATCAACCACACCCTCGAAGCGAATATCGACGAAATCCGCGCCTGGCTCCCGCCGTGGTTGCGCGCACCGACCGAGCAGGAGCAACGTCGGCGAGCGGCACGGGCGAAGCCATCGCTGTGGCACTCCTGGAAGGGTTTCGTGATCTACATGCTCATCGCCGGCGTGCTCTACAGCCTGATGCAGCCGGGCTGGGGGGCGAACTGGGCGACGCTGCACACGTTGAGCGGGTTCCTGGTCGGAATCGCCGTGAGCACGTTGACCGGTGTAGCGATGACCCGTACGTACCTTCGTCGATACGGCAAGGTCGTCGGCCATATGGAGGTGGAGATGGCAACGCTCGCCTTCGCCCTCATCTGCGTCGTCGTTTCCCGGCTGGCGAACTTCACGCCGGGATACTTCTACGGAGTGCTCGCCCTGTACATTCCGGCCCACAAACCCAGCACACACGACAGCCGGCGGATGACCGTGCGCGGGTTGCAGCTCACCTACACGCTCGCCGTCGGAGGCTTCCTGCTGTTCGGACCGCTGCAACGTCTCGCCCGCGGCGGCGGCTTCGTGCGCCAACTGCCGCAATCGCTGGCAGGCGGCCTCGTCACCGGCGCCGTACAGACGATTGTCATCGGCCTCATCCCGTTGCGCTTCCTCCCGGGTCACCAGCTGAAGCAGTGGAACCAGAAGGTGTGGGCGACCAGCTATCTCGGCGGGGCGTTCCTGTTCTCCCTCGTCCTGCTGCACCCTGGACTCGTCAACGCCAAGGAAGCATCCATCGTCTGGACCATCGGCCTCGCCGGCTTCTTCGCTGCCGGCTCGGTCGGATTCTGGTGGTTCTTCCGCCAGCGTGCCCTCCGCAGTGAGACTGTGCGCGCCTCCTCGTGACACGCCGGGACACCCCATTTCGATCCGCGCTCGCCAGCGCGCGCTCGCCATCGCGCGGCGGCGGTGCCGGATCCGGCACCAAACCCGAGCCCGGTCTGAGCAAACTCTGAGAATCGGTCCACATACTCGGATCCACAACGGCACGGACGGTGTCGGGGAGGAGAACTCTGATGGACCATCAACAGCAACACCACACTCAAGAGCTGCGGTTCAGGGTGATGGGCTCGAACGCCCACATCATGGTCGTCGGCGGTAGTACCGATCTGCTCGGGATCGCCAAGTCGCGCATCGAACAACTCGAGCAACGCTGGAGTCGTTTCATCCAGACCAGCGAGGTCTCCGAATTGACGAGTAGAGCTGGTCACGCCGTCGCTGTTTCCGACGACACGATCCTGCTCGTCGAGCGGGCAGTCGTTGCCTGGCGTGAGACGGGGGGCAGCGTCGACGCCACCGTGCTCGACGCCGTCATCCGAGCCGGGTACGACCGCTCGCTGGAACTCGTGCGATCAGCCGAGACCTCGCCCGCGACCCGACAGGCACCCGCACCGCCGCACGACCGGGGCCCACTCGTTCTGCCTCCCGGTTGCACCGATATCGAGGTCGACCGCGTGGCCCGGACCGTCACGCTGCCGGCCGGAACGGGATTCGATCCCGGCGGTATCGGCAAGGGGCTCGCTGCCGACATCGTCGCCGTGGAACTGCTCGATCGTGGCGCCGACGGCGTGTGTATCAACCTCGGAGGCGATCTGCGGGTGATCGGCACCAGTCCCCAGGGTGGTGGCTGGACCGTCGACATCGCCGATCCCTGGACAGCGACGCCGATCGCTCTCATCGGCGTGAATTCCGGCGCTGTCGCCACCTCGACCACACTCCTGCGGTCGTGGACCGTCGACGGAGAACGCCGCCACCACCTGATCGATCCGACGACCGGCCTACCGTCGGACACCGATCTCACCCAGGTGAGCGTCATCGCCGCTGAAGCATGGCAGGCGGAAGTGTTGGCGAAGGCCGTGCTGCTCAGGGGAACGGCGCGGGCCTTCGACCTGATCGAGCCCGGCGTCGACGTGCTGGCCATCGATCGCGCCGGCAACCTCCATACGACTCCCGGCCTCAGCGCCTACCTCGGTACCGCAGTGCTGCCGTCGAGCATTTCTCGACCGCACTACGATCGGAGCGATGGTCATGCTTGCGAGTAGCCAAGTGTTGTACTACACCGAGCGATCCGCCGGAATCGTCGCCTGGATCCTGCTCGGCGCCAGCGTCCTGTGGGGCCTGGCACTGTCGACGAAGTCCTTCCGTGGCAAGGTCAAGCCGAACTGGATGCTCGATCTGCACCGCTTCCTCGGCGGCCTTTCCCTGATCTTCGTCGCCGTCCACGTCGTTTCCATCGTCGCCGACAGTTACGTCACCGTCACGCCCGTCAATGTGCTGGTTCCGTTCACCGGGACATACCACCCTTCGATGGTCGCATGGGGCATCGTCGGAATGTACCTGCTGCTCGCTGTCGAACTGACCTCGTTGGCCCGCAAGAAGCTGTCGAAAAAGGTCTGGCGGGCGACGCACTTCCTCAGCTTCCCGCTCTTCGTCACCACCACCGTCCACGCACTGACCGCTCCGGCAACCGATCGCCACGTCGCCATCTGGAAGGTCGCCGTCATCGCCACCTGCATCGCCGTCACCGTCTTCACCTTTGTCAGGGTGCAGCGGGCGGCAAGGAACGAACCAACGACATCCCGAGCCGACCCGAGATCGAGACTGAGCACCTGACCCGGCGTCGTCGTGCTGTCGCCGCGAGATCCCGGATGGAGGCGGAACAGGACGAGAATGTGACCAGCGCGCAGACGACGATCAACCGGTGCTGTCCATCGTGATCGGCACGCCGACCGGATGCTCCTCCAACCATCTGGCAGCGTCACAGGCGGCCATCGGGCGGGCGATGCCGTAGCCCTGCACGAGGTCGCAGCCGAGCGCCCTGAGCTGATTGATCGTCTCGATGCTCTCCACGCCTTCGGCCGTCGAGCGCAGTCCGAGCGCAGCGCAGAGGTCGATCACCGTCCGGATCACGAGAAAATTGCGGTCGTCGTTCGTCATATTACGAATCAACGATTGATCGATCTTGAGCGATGTGACCGGCGTCGTCAGCAGACGGGAGAAGGAAGAGTACCCCGACCCGAAATCGTCCATCGCCAGGCCGACACCCAGATCGCGCAGCTCCTTGATGGCGTCGGTGGCGATCTCCTGCTGCAACGCGAAGGCGCTTTCGGTCAACTCGATCTCGATGGAGGCGGGATCCATTCCCTGTTCGCCGAGAATCCGACGAACGGTCAGCGGGAATTGACGACGGCAGAGGTTCTGCGTCGACACGTTGACGGCAATCCGCAGATCGGGTGCCTTGGCCATCAGCAGCTTGGCGTCCTGGCAGGCCAACAGCAGCACCCGTTCGGTGATCGAGTCGATGAGGTCCGTGTGCTCGGCAAGTCCGATGAACTCGCTCGGCATCACCAGACCGAGCTTCGGATGGGTCCAGCGGAGCAGCCCCTCGAACCCCTCGACCTTTCCAGAACGAACATTGACCAACGGCTGGTACGCAAGCCAGAGTTCGTGACGGTCGAGCGCATCGGCGACGTCGGCGAGGAGCGAAATGCGCCCTCCTCCGGCCTCGCCCGCCTGTTGGGCGACATGCAATTCGACGCCCGTTCGATTGCGCTTTGCCCGATACATCGCCAGGTCGGCATGACGGAGTACTTCCTCCGACGTGCTCGATGTGCGGTCGAGCAAGGCGACTCCGATCGATGCAGACGTCGAGATCGGGAATCCATTGATATCCAGTGGAGCACGGAGGCGTTCTGCGAGTTGGCGTGCCTCAGCGACTGCCTGCGCCGGAACATCGATGTCCGGGAAGAACACGGCGAACTCGTCGCCGCCGAGCCTGGCAGCAACGGCTCCGTGAGACTGGTCGAAGATCAACACCGCGCCGACGCGTCGAAGGACCTCGTCACCGATCTGATGACCGAGGCGGTCGTTGAGGCTCTTGAATCCGTCGAGGTCGAGCAGCAGCACACAGCCGCGCGCTGCACTCGCCCGCGAGGTCGCCAGATGACCGTTGACATGATCGTGGAACGTCGGAGTGTTGAGCAGACTCGTCAGATGATCGTGACCCGCCCGGTGCTCACGCTCGAGTGCCTCACGGGAACTGTTGTAGACCAGATAGGCGATCAAGCCGAGCAGTGGAACGGTGGCCAGGCTGAAGTTTGCGGCGATGACGAACAGCGGTGACAGCACGAGCAGGGCACCGTCGGCCGACAACGTGAGCGTGAACGCCCGTCTCAGGACCGACTTGACGGCGATGCCGAGGCTGAGGGCGATAGCGACGCATGTCAACACGCTGTTCGTCAGGAAGATCGCCGACGCCGCGGCGATCGTCGCCACCATTCTGCCAGGCGAGAACGAGGTGTGGCTGGAGATCAACCCTGTGGCCCCACACACCGTCAGCACGACCGTTGCAGCGAACAGCGCGAGCACGGTTTGGGCGACGTTGAAAACGGTTCGTTGCAAACCTTTTCGCCGGCGCAGGTCGGGCAACATGCAGGCGACCGACATCGCCAGCATCGACAGCAACGGAGACCCGAGGAGCAGGATGGAGAACGAGAACGCCCACCCCGGCGTCACCTCACCGGCGTCTTTGAGACGCAGCCATCCGACACTTTGCATCTCACCGAGGAGCAGCATCGCCGTGAACAGCCACAGCGCCGTCCAGTTCTGCGGCCTCGTCCAATAGTCACGTTCGATCAACGCCGTCGCGCCGACGCTGGCAATCGCGGCAACGACGACCGCAGCGACATAGTGGTCCAACGTCGCGAGACGCGAACCACCCTGCCGTTCAGCCATCGCCTAGCCTGTCACCATTTTCTTGGCATCGGAAATGCGATGACGAATGCTGCGAACAGCACCAGTTTTGTACTGGCCAGTTGCACGCCGTTGATTGATTTCACGGTGGTTTCCTTTCTCCCCGCCCGGGACAACCCCAAACGAATATATCGCTTTTCAGAAAAGAGGACATCATTGCCGGCGATAGCACGCAACAAGCTTGCGACGGACTCACACACAGACTCATACACGATGCATACAGAACGCACCTGAAGACAGAGCGGATATCCAGGTTTCTCACAGCTTCATCGTCGATCATCTGTCGTCACCGAGCGGCGAAAGGACACACCGAATGCTCACCTTCGACGACACGGCCCCGACTGAGCCGGCCATCGACCGATTGGCAACCGGCAGTGCGGGTGAGGCATCGGCGACGCAACCAGGCGATGTCAGGCGTTGGAAACAGCCGAGCGGTGCTGCATGGATCACGGCGGCGATCGGAGCGTTGACGGCGGCGCTGTATCTGTGGAACCTCGATGGCGTTGGCAACGCCAACAGCTACTACACCGCTGCGGTCAAGAGTGCGAGTGTTTCGTGGAAGGCGTGGTTCTACGGTTCGATCGACGCCGGCAGTTTCATCACCGTCGACAAGCCGCCTGCCGCTTTCTGGGTCCAGGGTCTTTCGGCGCGGATCTTCGGCTTCAGTACGTTCAGCATGATCATGCCGGAGATCCTCGCCGGCGTTGCCTCCGTACTGATCCTGCACCATCTCGTACGTAAGTGGAAGGGCAATTCCGCCGCCCATCTCGCCGCCATCGCCCTCGCCGTCACGCCGATCGCCACGGCAATGTTCCGCAACAACAACCCTGACGCCTTCCTCACCTTCCTCGGTGTCTCCTCCGCCTGGGCGATGTGGCGGGCGCTCGAGAGTGGGCGTACCCGATTCCTGCTGCTCGCCGCGGCGCTGAGCGGGTTGGCGTTCGACACCAAGATGCTGCAGGCCTTCCTCGTACTGCCGGCGTTCGTGATCGTCTATCTGGTTGCCGGCCCACCGAAGCTCGGCACCCGGCTCCTCCAACTGCTCGCCTCGCTCGTCACGCTCGTCATTTCCGGAGGCTGGTGGATCGGCGTCGTCGCACTCGTTCCGGCGGCCTCTCGTCCGTTCATCGGTTCGACGCAGGACAACTCGATCCTCACCCTCGTGTTCGGCTACAACGGCCTCGACCGGCTATTCGGGAACGGCGGCGGGGGTGGCGGCGGGGGTGGCGGCCGCGGGTTCGGTGGCTTCGGCGGTTTCGGCGGCACCCCGGGCTGGTTCCGCTTGTTCAACAGCGAGGCCGGCGGACTGATTTCCTGGTTGATCCCGATGGCACTGTTCGGCCTCGTCGCCGGCCTGTGGCTGACGCGGCGCAACAAACGCACCGACCTCGACCGTGCCGGGTGGCTGCTGTGGGCCGGTTGGGCGTTCACCTGCCTCGTCGTCTTCAGCCTGTCGAAGGGGACCTTCCATCCGTATTACACGGTGCAGTTGGCCCCGGCAATCGCCGCGCTCGCCGGCGCCGCCGGCGTGACGCTGTGGAAACTCGGCCGGCGCCACGTGACGATGGTGTGGGCGCTGCCGTTGGCGATCGGGACCACCGCCTACTGGGCGGTCGAGTTGCTGCACAGGACCGCGAATTATCAGACCTGGCTTCCGACGGCGATCACCGTCGGTGCGGCTGTGGCGATCGCCGGCATCTTCGGCGGCTATGTGCTGAAGCAACGCCGCATCGTCATCGGTGCCGGAGCGATTGCCGCGCTGACGCTGCTCGCCGGCCCGACGGCCTTTGCCGTCACGACCGTCACCCATCCGGTCAGCGGCTCGCTCGTCTCCTCAGGACCTCCGAGCGTCGGTGGCGGATTCGGTGGCGGATTCGGTGGAGGATTCGGTGGCGGACGCGGCGGGCCTGGAAACGCATCGGCACCCGACACCGTGTTGATCGACTTTCTGCTGGCCAATCGCGGCACAGCCCGCTACATCGTCGCCGGATTCGGGTCGGGCTCGACGGAATCGATCATCATCGCCACCGGCAAACCGGTGATGACGATCGGCGGCTTCAACGGCGGCGATCCCGCTCCGACACTCGCGCAGTTCAAAGCACTGGTCGCCAGCGGCGAGATTCGTTTCCTCGTCGCCGGCAACGGCGGCGGTGGGCCGGGCGGCGGGGCGAACTCTGCCATTTCGCAGTGGGCGCAATCCGTCGGCAAACGGGTCACGATCAACGGTTTCAACGGAACTCTCTACGACCTCAGAGGAGCGTCGGCATGACCACGCAACCATCACCACCAGCACCAGCACCAGCACCAGCGTCGGCCCCACTGCCGTCGACGGGTTTCACCGGCCCGCCGGTGGCGACTGCGCTACCCGAACCTCCTACGCCGATCCCCCCGGCTGATCCGGGCGCGGCGACCGATCCGGCCGACGACATGTGGTGGCCGGTCGATTCCACCAGCGGTGGAGTCGGCGGCGGACTACGCGGCCAGAGCACCAGGTCCTGGATCATCGCCAGTATCGCCGCTGTGGCCGTGACACTGATCGCCATCGCCGGGCTCAACGCCGCCGGAGCGAACACGGCATCGAGCTCCGGGCCGGGAGGCTTTCCGCAGGGCGGACGTTTCCCCCAAGGCGGCGGCTTCCCCCAGGGCGGGGGCTTCCCCCAAGGCGGCGGTATCCCCCAGGGTGGGGGCTTCCCGCAGGGCGGGGGCTTCCCCCAGGGCGGCGGCCCGGCAGCGGGCGGTTCTGGCACGGCAGGCTCGATCACGGCCATGACATCCGCCGGGTTCACCCTTGCCGAAACCGGCGGCCGGACGATCGCCGTCACCACCAACGCCGGTACGCAGGTCGTCAAGATCGACACCACCGGTCAAGGTAACGCCGGCGGCAGTCAGGCAACGCTGGCCGACCTCAAAGCGGGTGAGCAGGTGTCCGTCGTCGGTAACGCCGGCACCGGCACGATCACTGCGACGATCGTGCTGATCACCGCGAACTGACAACTCCCTCCCGATGAACCCGCCCGATGAATCCTGCCCGATGAATCCCGCCCGATGAATCCCGTCCGATGACACCGGCAGTGGTGCTCGACGAGATCGTCGACGATGACGGCCCTGCACCCATTTCGAAGGTTGATCTCCGCCGGTCTGGTGGATCGCGTGACCGTATCAACGCCCGCGTCCTGATCGTCGGGGTCAGCGTCGTCTCGCTCTGCATGAACACGTGGGGCCTTGCGCACAACGGGCTCGGCAACCAGTACTACACCGCGGCGACACGATCGATGGCCGGCAGTTGGCACAACTGGTTCTACGCCGCATTCGACAGCGGCGGATTCATCAGTGTCGACAAACCGCCGCTGCCGCTGTGGGTCACGGCGATCGTCGTACGGATCTTCGGCGTATCGACGTGGAGTGTTATCCTGCCGTCGGCGCTCGCCGGTGTCGCTGCGGTGGCGATGTTGTGGATCGTCGTTCGACGACATTTCGGGGTCGTCGCCGCCACGATCTCCGCACTCGTGCTGGCGTTGTCGCCGATCAATGTGGCCGTCAACCGGCTCAACCTGCCGGAGCCGTGGATGCTGCTGTTGCTGATCTCGGCAGTGTGGGGTTTGCAACGCTCGTTCACGAGTGATCGCCCGTTGCGCTGGCTCGTACTGTCCGGCGCATTCATCGGTTTGGCGTTCAACACCAAGATGCTCGCTGCCTACATCGTGCTGCCGGCCTTCGCTGCGGCCGTGCTGCTCGGCGTGACGACCTGGCGACGCCGCATCGGCCATGGCGCAATGCTCGCCGCATCCGTTGCCGTCTTTTCGTTCCCGTGGATTCTGATCGTCGATGCCATCCCGGCGGCGTCGCGGCCGTATGTCGGCGGAAGCAGGAACAACACGGTGATGGATCTCGTGGTCGGCTACAACGGCCTCGGTCGGGTCGAGGGCAACGGCGTCGGAGGCGGCGGCTTCGGTGGGCGCGCAGGTGGTGGCCCCGGGGGCATCACCGGTCCCGGCGGCGTGATGGGCGGCTCGCCTGGGCGGTACCGCCTGTTGAGCCCGGCGATCGGCGGGCAGATGGGGTGGCTGATTCCGCTGGCGATTTTCGCTGCCGGCGTCGCCATCTGGTTCAACCGCCGCAGTCGTGTTCGCCGAGCGGGGGTGGCGATGTGGATCGGCTGGACGCTGCTCTACAGCTACATCTTCAGCATCGCCGGAGGCACGTTCCACAGCTATTACACGTCGGCGATCGTGCCAGGTCTCGCCGCCGTCATCGGCATCGGCGTGGCGTCGATGGTGCCACTGGTGCGCGCCGACACACGGTGGCTGCTCGTCGCCGCGGCAGCGTTGATCGCCACCGCAGACCTGCAACTGACGTTGAGCGATCGTCAGCCGGCGTTCTATGGATGGACGAGACCGGTACTGGTCATCGCCTCGGCGGTGGCTGTCGCGGTCGGCGTCGCAGCCGTGGTGCAGCACCGCCAACGCCAACTGCTCGTCGCCGGCGGAATCGCCCTCGCCGCGCTGCTCGTCGCTCCGGCGGCATGGGCGGTGAGTGAAACGAACAACGCCGTCCTCAATGCCACGCTGCCCCAGGCAGGACCGCGCACCGGCGTCGCCGGCGGTTCCTTCGGCTCGAAATCGTCGAACGGTGACCAGGCGCTGGCACAGTGGCTCCTCGACCACCACACCGACGAAACGTGGGACCTCGTCGTTGCAAACGCCCAGGACGGGTCCGGGTTGACGGCCGATCAAGGCGTGACGGTGATGGCCATCGGCGGTTTCATGGGGACCGACAACTCGCTGACGGTCGCCAGGTTCGCCGGGTTCGTTGCCGGCGGGCAGGTCCGCTATGTGCAGACGGGGGGTTTCGGATTCGGAGGCGGTGGCGGAGGCGGCCGTAGTGGTGGCTTCGGGGGAGGCAACACCGCGGCGAACTCGGTGATCGCTGCGGCTCGCGCCGCATGCACACCCGTGACAGCGGCGAGCGACCCGACACTCCCATCGGCTTACAGCGGCCAGATCTACGACTGTGCAGGAAGAGCAGCAGCGCTGCGAACTGCGTGACCTGCTGACGCAACTCCACAGACGCCCGAGAAAGGTCGAGGCGCGTGGCTGTCAGGGACGCAGAAGGACCCGCCCGAAGGCCTGGCGGCTCTCGATGTGGCGATGCGCTGCTGCGGCCTCGGAGAGGGCGAACTCGGAGTCGATCACGACCTGCAACTCACCGCGGGCGACGCGGGAGATCAGCCCTTCGACCATCTTGCGCGTCCTGACAGGGTTGGCGGCGAACTCGGCACCGAGGAACACACCGGTGATCGATGCATTCTTCTCCATCAGCGGCCAGACCACCGGCGGCCGTTCCTCGCGACCGGCGCGGCCGACCCAACTGACTCGACCGCGATAGGCGAGCGAGGCGATACTCCCCTCCAGCACGTGGCCGCCGACGGGATCGACGACGAGGTCGACGCCGCGACGATCAGTCAGGCGCAGGACTTCCGAGGCGACGTCGGCCTTCGAGTAGTTGATCCCGTGATCCATCCCGTACTCGCGAAGTCGTTCGAGCCGCTCGTCACTGGAGGCGGTGGCGACGATGACGGACGCGCCTGCGGCGCGTGCCAGTTGGATCGCGGCCAGTCCGACTCCGCCTGCGCCCGCCTGGATCAGGACCGATTCGCCTGCCCGCAATTTGCCGAATTCGAACAGGCAGTCATCAGCCGTACCGAACTCGATCGGGATCCCTGCGGCCTGGGTGATCGACATCGAGTCGGGGATCGCATACGCCGAGCCGGCAGGGACGCCGGCGAACTCGGCATGACTGCCGTTGCCCATCACGGCGACCACCCGCTGCCCGACGGCGAGGTCGGTGACCCCATCACCGACGGCGACGATGGTGCCAGCGGCCTGATAGCCGACGATGTGCGGGCTGGTGGCGAGGACACCGCTCTGACGGTGCAGCAGATCGCCACCCTGGATGCTGACGGCACCGACTTCGATGACGACACCGCCGGAGCGCACCGTCGGCTCGGCGACTTCTTCGTAGCGGAACACGTCGGGTCCGCCGGTCTCGTAATACACGGCTGCTCTCATGGTGGCGACTGTAGGTTCCCCCGGCCGGTTGCGTGTGGTCCGGCGCTGGCTGGTCTCGCGCCCGTCGGGTTGGGGTACCGTGGGCTGATGCTGCCTCAGGAGCTCTTCGGTCGTACCGGTCATCTCAGCACCAGAGTGCTGTTCGGCGCCGCCTCGCTCGGCGGAATGCGCCAGCAGAAGGCAGACGAAGTACTGGACATCGTGCTGCAGTCGGGTATCAACCACATCGACACGGCGGCGTCGTATGGCGACTCGGAACTGCGGTTGCAGCCGTTCCTCGCAGATCACCGTGACGAGTTCTTCCTCGCCACGAAGACCGATGCGCGCACTGGCGACGCCGCCCGCGCCCAGTTGGAACTGTCGCTGCAGCGGCTCGGCGTCGATCACGTCGATCTCATCCAGCTGCACAATCTCGTCGAGCCGCAGGAGTGGGAAATCGCACACGCGCCAGACGGTGCGGTCGCTGCGCTCGTCCAAGCCCGCGAGGAGGGACTCGTGAAGTTCATCGGCGTCACCGGTCACGGGACACGGATCCCGCAGATGCATCTGCGCAGTCTCGAACGGTTCGATTTCGACTCGGTGCTGCTGCCCTACAACTACCTGATGATGCAGAACGAGCAGTACAGCGCCGATACCGAAGAATTGCTGGCGCTGTGCGCCGAGCGCGATGTCGCCGTGCAGACCATCAAGTCGGCGGCGCGGCGACGCTGGAGCGAAGACTCTGCCGAGCCGCACTTTTCCTGGTACCAGGCGCTGCCGGCCGGCGATGCGCTGACGAGAGGCGTGAACTTCGTCCTCGGTCGCCCAGGCCTGTTCCTCAACACCTCCAGCGACGCCCGTCTACTGCCGGCAATCATCGCAGCTGCCTCGGGTCCTCTGCAGGTTCCGACTGACATCGAGATGCAATCAGATGTCGAAGCGAACGAGATGCAACCACTGTTCGATGGCAAAGAACTCGAACGAATCTGACTCCGTCTCACTGCGGAACCGCTACACCTGAGCGGCGTTTCCCCGATAGTCGATCAGCAACATGGTTGCGTCGTCGTTCAGTCCTTGGCCGACGTAGGCGATGACAGCGGCGGCCAGACGCCGTACTGTTTCTGCCGCCGGAACCCGATCGAGGCTGGCACGCACGAGGAAATCGGCGAGCCGGTCCGGCCCGAAGTGGGTGCCGTCGGGGGCCTTCGATTCCGTGATGCCGTCCGTATAGAACAGGACTCGGTCGCCTGTCTGCAACGCTTCGGTGGCGATGGCAACGACGGGTCCGCCCAGCCCCATCGGCATCGACGGGGCACAGCGCAACTCCCCGCAGAAGGAGCCGTTGCGGACGAGCATCGGTGGGACATGACCGGCGTTCAGCCACGTCAGCATCCCGGTCGTCAGATCGAGCGTCCCGATCTGACCGGTGACGTAGTACGAGTCGCCGAAATGCTCGGCAATCACCTGGTCGGCATGCCGATACGCAGCTGCCAGGTCGCCGTCGGCGCGCCGGTCGTTGCGCAGGCTGTTGATCGCTGCTCCGGACATCAACACTGCAGCCATGCCGTGACCGATTGCGTCGACGATCGCGAAATCGAACCGGTCTCCGTTGAGGGCGTAGTCGAACGAGTCGCCGCCGATTTCGTATGCCGGTTCCAAGATCCCGCCAATGGCGACACGTGCCGTCGTGCACGCCAACGGCGGCAATAGGGCCCATTGCGCTTCGGCGGCTGCCGACATTGCCTTGGCCCGTCGGGCGCGATTCCACGCGTCGCTGTATCGACTGTGGGTCACCAGCAACAACACGAGCACGGCGATCACCGGATCCACGACATCGCCGACGACATCGTCAGCGGACACGAAGTCGAACTCGAGAACACCGAGGCGTTCGGTGCCGTCGGTCAGTGGCACCCAGAGCACCACCGGTGCTTCCATCGAACTGATGACCTCGCCGGTGGCGAACGCTCGACCGGCGACGGTGCCTTCGATCAGCTGCGACTCCCCGACCGCGCCATTCGAGTCCAGCTGGCGAAACCGCTGCAACCCGTAGTCGGCGACGAACAACCGGCCACCGCTGGCACCGACGATCTCACACACCTCGGCGACGAGCTCCGACAACGAGCCAGGCTCGAGACGGGCTGCCATTTCGACCAAGCGGACAACCCCGTCGGCAGCATCGACGCGCCCGGGACCGGCCGTCCGCGACCCGGGGATCCCGGTCACGCGTCAACCCGAGCAGTGTCAGACCGGAGCATTGTCAACATCGATGCACCGCTCACGGCTACTCCTCGGACATCGGCGCCACCAAGGGTCCACAGCAACGCTCGAGCGAAATCACTCGAAACGCATGCTAGCGGTCGCGGCCATCCAAAGTCTGAGCGGTCGCCCATCGGAGGGGTCACGGTAGGTCGTGGCTGGTGTCCCAGAGCGTTTCGAGTTGTTCGGTGATGGCCGATCGCTGGCCGTCGTCGAGGAGGTGGTCGTGCTCGATCCGGGTGGTGGCCCATAGCCCGACTGCTCCACCGGCAGAGACATGGATCGTCCGCCGCGATGCGGTCACCGAACCAGCGGCGTGGGACGCGAGCGGGTGTTGTGGCGACTGCGTGGGCGGTGGTCGTTGTCGTTGTCGTTGTCGTCGGTGATCGCTGACGGTGTGCCCATCGGGATGTCTGGCGTGAACGGTGCCGCCGGGGTCTTCCCATATCGTCCAGTGTTCGAGATGACGTTCACGGTGATGCGCCCGACAAAGTGGCAGCATGTCCTCGACGTCGGTGTTCCCACCGAAGTCCCATTCGTCTTCGTGATGGACATCGCAGGCAACAATCGGACGGTCACATCCCGGGAACGCACACCCACCCCACTGCGCAGCCAGCGCCAAACGCTGCGCGAGTGTCGCCAACCTGCGCGTACGGCCCATCGCCAACGGTTCCTGCGACAAACCATTCAACAACAGATGCGCGTCAGCGAGACACAACGTGTGGCCGAGCCCGGCCTCGGACACCGGGCTGCCATCCGCATACCGCGCCGAGGTGTTCGTGCGCTGTTCGAAATCATCGATGTCGACCGTGACGATCACATGCGGCCGCTGCGCAGCGGCGGCCCCGCCACGATCGAGACCGATCTGCGCGAATGTCACCAACCCGTCAGCGAGACGCTCCCCCATCGGACAGCGGTGATCGTTGTCTTTCGAGGCGAGGTTCTCGATCGCTGCTTTCACGATCTGTGCAGCATGCGGATCGAGTTCGGCGATCAACTGCAGGCGTCCCTCCAACAGTTCACGAAACGTCAACGTCGACGGCTCCGCCAACTGTGCAACAGGATCAGGATCGTTGGAATCGTTCATCGCTCTCGCACGGGCGATCCACACCCTGATCGTCTGCAACGCCCCACGAGCATGCTCACCCTCGACCGCCGACAACAAGGCCACCTCGCCGGCATCGAACGCATCCGGCAACACGTCACGCGCCTCCGCCAGACGCAACGCGACCGATCGCGAGATCCGGCCGGCACGCAAGGCTGCGAACGTCAACGGCATCGCCGTGAGACGATGAGCGTCACTGACCTGGCGGCCCGTCCACGAACGCGACTCGCAGAACCGTGACGACAACCATGCAGAACCCGACACCGCACCGTCATACCCCCACGCCTGCGAGCGGTCCCAACGGTCAGTGACGACATCGATCGTGCACGCCAACGACCGTGAGGTCTCCATCAACGAAGCCATCACGGAGTTCAACAACGGCACCGGTAACGAAGAGTCGAACCCCCGTGACGCCAACAACGCTGCGGCGGCCGATAAACGGGCGAGGCCGACCGGGTCATCACCGAAACGGGCCGCCAACGCAACGACATCCGGCTCCAACACCGCTGTCAGTTCACCGAACTCCGAGTCGAGATCCACACCACCCAACCTATGGAACACATGTTCGAACACAACGAGGATTCACGAAGTTGGAGAATCTCGCCGTGGATCCGCGCGCCAATTCGTACTCGCCTTTGGCAGGCGCGGGCCCACGCATCCTGCGCCCTCGGCTTCGATGGCAAGCACGAACTCACCGCGCCGCTCAGGGCGCGATGCAGGGACGGCCGGGGGATCACGTGCCAGTTAACGAACCGCTGCGGTCGTGTTCGAAATGCTGCTGCGGAGGGTCGGGCGGCCCGTTGATTTCGGGTTCGACAAACCGGTGCGCCACCCCGTCAGCCACCGGGCCCGACCACAGCCGAGCGGGCTATCGTCCGCAGACCGGTGTGCCTCCGGTCGGACCAGGCACTGGTGCCTACTTCCTGCGGGGCCGACTCGAAAATGGTGGGTGGCGCCGACATCGGTGAACCGAACGACGGTTCAGACGAAGTGTTCCTGCAGTGGCGCGAAGCCGTTGAAGCCGACGGAGCTGTAGGTCGTCGTGTAGGCGCCGGCCGACAGTACGTCGACGGTGTCGCCTTCTGCGAGTGACAGCGGCAGTTCGTAGCTGGACTTCTCGTAGAGCACGTCGACGGAATCGCAGGTCGGCCCGGCGAGCACGACCGGCCCGGTCGGTGTGCCGTCGTGTTCGGTACGCAGGCGGAAGCGGATCGCCTCGTCCATCGTCTCGGCGAGGCCGTGGAACTTGCCGCAGTCGATGTACACCCATCGCTCTGAGTCTTCCGGCGAGCGGCGCGACACCAGCACGACTTCGCTGCGCAGCACGCCGGCGTCGGCGACGAGATAGCGGCCGGGCTCGACCATCACTTCGGCGAGGCCCTCCGGGAACCAGCGGGCGAGCGCCGACTGGATCGCAGAACCGTATGCCGAGATCGCCGGGGTGCGCTCTCGGTATGTCCCGGGAAAACCTCCGCCGAGGTTGACGAAGCGGGGTTCGGCACCGAGATGGCGGGCCCGCTGGAAGATTTCGGCGACGACCTCCAGGGCGTCGCTCCAGGCGTCGAGCTCGCGTTGCTGGGACCCGACATGGAACGACACACCACACTCCGACCCGGCGTCGGCGGCCATTGCCAGCAGGCGGACGACATCTGCGGGTTCGCACCCGAATTTACGCGACAGCGGCCAGTCGGCACCACCGCATTCGTGGCGCAGCCGGACACACAGTGATGCGCCGGGGGCGACGTCGACGACCTTGTCCAACTCGGTGTCGACATCGACGGTGAAGCGTCGGACTCCGCAGGACCATGCGTATTCGACGTCGCGGCGTTTCTTGATCGTGTTGCCGTAGGAGATGTTCTGCGCCGATGCTCCGGAAGCGAGACACATGTCGATCTCCGCAGGGCTGGCGACGTCGAATGCCGAGTTCAGGCTGACGAGCCGTTCGAGCACCGGCGCCGCAGGGTTTGCCTTGACGGCGTAGTAGATGCGTGACTCCGGCAGGGCGTCGGCGAGTTGCCGATAGCGCTGTTCGACGAGGCTCGTGTCGACGACGACGAACGGAGTGGGGACGTCAGCGGTACGCAGGAACTCGGCGATATTTGCGGACGGATACCCATTGATTTCAGACACGGCCGCAGACCATACAAACATTGAAACGTCTTGTCGACTAACCGACGGATCAGTCAGTGAACGGGAAATCGAACCGTCAGGACGCCCCGGGAACCGCCAGGGCCGTCCAGGAACCTCCGGGAACCTCCGGGGACCGCCAGGATCCTTCAGGACGATGAACGACGGGCGATCAGTTGATGGGCGATACGACCGACGACCGACTGCTCGCCAATCCGCACAGCCTGCTGGTAGCCGCGGAACGCCAGTCGACCTCGGCGGTGATGCGACCGCATGAATCCTTCGCGGAACACCCGTTCCTGCGGACCCCAGCGAGTCTTGGAAATGTCGTTGCCGGTCGACAGGTTGGCTTCGGCGTAGCCCTCGGCAATCGCATATTTGATGGCTTCCGCGGTGACGCGCGTCGACACGCTGTACTTGCTCCACGCCGGATCGAAGCCGGAGTAGTAGAGGTACATCGAATCGTTGACGGCGAAACCGATTCGACTGGCGATCACCTGCCCGTCGACGAGCAACTGGAAGACACGCGTCATCCTCCGCGCTGCGAAGCGGTCACACACATCGACGAGGAAATCGCTGGACGCCTTGGCGTGGAAGACGTCGGGGTGCATGACCATGCCGGGTGCCTCGGCGCGGGCGCGGTGCAGACGAAAGAACTCAGGGAGTGCCGCTCTGATCCCGTCGGCAGACGACACGACTTGGAACTCGATCGCATGATGATCGCGCAAGGGGGCGTTGTAGCACTTGCGAAGCGACTCTTTGATATTGCGGCGCAACGTCGAACGCTGTTCTTCCCACGTCGATTTCAACGGGAGCACGAAGTTCGAGATATTCGGCCGCCAGCGCATCCTCGCGGTCTCGTCGAGCAGCGTTTCCGGAGACCTGCCGGCGGCGATTCCAGACCATCGCACCCAATCCCATCGGTCGGAGCACGTCAGCAGATCATCGAGCAACGCCTGATGCACCTGCACTTCGGCATCGGCGACACACAGCCGACCGCGCAGTTCGGTGACGTTCGGATCGGCACCGAAGAAGTGGACTTCGCGCATCCGCAGCGGACCGAATCCCGGCCGCTCGCTGAGCATCATCGGGGCGACAGCGATCAGCTCGCCGGAAGGCGAGCGAACCGCCCGGCTGAACACCGAGTCCCTGAGCGTTGGCTTGTCCTCGCTGAAGTGCTTCCACCACGCCGTCACCCAGTCGAACGTGAGGAACGGCAACGCCAGCTGCGCACGCTCTTCGAGTGACCGCCACTCCGGTTCGAGCGCCCTGAGCGCTTCGAGGCTCTCGATCCGCTCGACAACGAGCGACTGGGCGCGCTGGTCGTTCGGCACGCCGTGGATCACGTCAGCCAGGGCACAGGAGCCTGACGCAGACCTCGTCTTCGGGCCTGGGGTGGTGACATCGAGAACAGCGATACATAAATCTACCTGAAGAGCACGAACATGAATACGCAGCGTCGAATTCGTGCGGGGCTGTGCGCCGGCCGAGGTCGCCGACTGGACTGCTGCGCACTACGGTTGGGCGATGATCCTCGAGACCCTCGATCGTATCGATCCCGCCGAGTTCCTGGCCCGAACCGGTTGGGCACCGAAGCCGCAGGGTCTGTGCCGCGGCGAGGTCTGTGTCCCGGCTCCAGGCTCGTTGCGTGACGACGGATCGCTCGACATCGACGTTGCCGCCCAACGACTCGGCATGCCGCTCATCCACGACGCCGAACACAACGTCTGGGCACTCGGGCCGGCGACCGCAACCGGCAGGGCGCTGAGCACTGCCGTCGCCGCCGATCCGACGCTCACCACCCGCAACGGCAATCCGTTCCACCTCAGCAGCCTCCACGGACGCAAGGTGCTGCTGGTCGCCTGGGCGAGTTATTGAGGCTGTCGCACGAGCCTGTCAGGTTGGCAGGCACTGCACGAAGAACTCCAGCATCAGGGCCTCACCGTCGTCACCGTCGCCCTCGACATCGAACCACGACACACCTACAAGTGGATCGATGCTGCGGCGCCGACACACCCGAGCCTGATCGACACGACACACATCACCGACGAACTGTTCGGCTTCGTCAACATCCCGATGGCGGTATGGATCGACGAAACGGGCACGATCGTCCGTCCTGCAGAGGGTGCCTCGATCGTGCGGAGCCCGCTCCGCGACCAGGACGTGCCACCAGGACTGCCTGACCGTATCGACCGGATGTTGCGCGAGGTCAAGAAGATCCCCGACGACGCCGAGTCGTACCGTGCAGCGATCGTCGATTGGGTGCAGCACGGAAGCGCCTCGCGGTTCGCGCTGTCCCCTGACGATGTTGTCGCCCGGTCGCAACCGCGTGGAGAGAACGAAGCCCGGGCAGCGGCATGTTTCGAACTCGGCGAGTACCTGCGCCGCACGGTGTCGCCAGCGGCGGCCGTGCCGTGGTGGCGTGAGGCGCATCATCTCTATCCGTCGAACTGGACGTACAAACGCCAGGCCTGGACGCTGGTGACGACGCCTGAGGGTGCAGACGACAACGATCTGATGCAACCTCCGAACGACGTCTACGAGGGCAACTGGCTCGACGACGTCCTGGCCAGCGGCGGCGGAGAGGCCTACACGGTCGTCCCGTCGCTGTAGGTCGATCGAAGGATCTGCGGGTCGACGGTTCGATCATGCCGGTCTGCCTCGCTCCTCCGGGCCAGGCCCACCGCCCGTCAGCCGACGCTCGGCCGAAAACGTTTTTGGCCGCCACCAGCTCGATCGCTCGGGGGAAGCGAGAACATGGTGGCGGCTGCAATCAAAGATACCGAGAGTCATCTCCCGCCGGCCGTTCCACCGGCGTCGCACCAGTCACGCCCAGTTGCACCGGTCACGCAACGTTGCAGCGGTCACATCGTCCGAGGTTCGTCGCCGGCGGATTTCGGCAGATCTCCGCGGATTTGGCGGTAGTCCGAGACCTTGCCACACCCATCTGCTACTGATGGGTGTAATGGTTACCAAGCAAGCGGGACACGTCGACTCGGCGTATACAGCGGACTCGATCACTGCCCTCGAAGGGCTGGAACACATTCGCCTGCGCCCGGCGATGTACATCGGCTCGACGGGGATCGCCGGCCTGCACCACCTGCTGTGGGAGGTCGTCGACAACAGCGTCGACGAGCATCTCGCCGGTCACGGCAACCGCATCGAGATCGAACTGCTCGACAACGCCGGTTTCCGTGTGCGTGACTACGGGCGTGGCATGCCCGTCGACCCGATGACGTCCGGGATCCATCAGGGCAAGTCCGCCGCCGAGGTCATCCTCACCGTTGTCAATGCCGGCGGGAAATTCGACGGAGATGCCTACAAGACGTCCGGTGGGTTGCATGGCGTCGGCCTCAAGGCCAACACTGCGTTGTCGACCCGGGTCGAACTGATCGTGCGCCGGGACGGCAAGAAGTACGCCCAGAACTTCTCGCTGAAACGTTCTCCCAAGGGCGACAGACCCGGCGTTCCGGACGGTCCTGTCGAGGTCATCGGCCGCAGTACGTCCGCCGAGCAGGGAACGGTGTTGACGAGCTGGTCGGACCTGTCGTGTTTCACGGACGACAACGGGCAGCCGTTGGCCGGCTTTTCCCGCAGGATGATCAGCGAACGGTTGGAGAACCGCTGTTACGTCCACCCTGGGTTGACGTTCGTGTTGACCGATTCGCGGACCGGTCGCGAACCGTTCACTGCCGAATACCACTCGGAGAACGGGCTCGCCGACCTGGTGACCAAGCTGTCGTCGTCCCGCGACCCGGTGTGTGCTCCGATCAGTATCGTCGGGCGTCACGACGCCGAGAAGATGCAGATCGACGTCGCCCTGACCTGGGCCGGCTACTCGGAGACATTGATCGGCTACTCCAACGGAGTCTACAACCCTGGCGGCGGCAAGCACATCGAGGGCATGACCAAAGCGATCACCCGAGCGGTCAACCGCTATGCCCGTGACCGCAACATCCTCAAGGAGAAAGAGGACAACCCGTCGGGTGCAGATGTGCGTCAGGGACTGATCGCCGTCGTCGCCGTGCTGCTGACCAATCCGTCGTACGACTCACAGTCGAAGAACAAGCTGGAAACCGTCCAGGCCGCGGGGGCAGTCGAGTCGGTGGTCTACGAGCAGCTCTCGAAGTGGCTGGAAGAACATCCGTCAGACGCCAAACGGATCGCCGAAAAGGCTGCGTCGGCGATGCGTGACCGGCTGAAATCCGACGAGGACCGGGCCGCCGACAGGGCGCTCGCGCGCAAATCGCCATTGCGCGGCTCCGGTCTGCCCGACAAGCTGTACGACTGCCAGTACACACCGAAGGAGGCGGAACCGCTCGGGGGCTCGGAGTTGTTCATCGTCGAGGGCGATTCTGCAGGCGGCAGCGCCGTCGCCGCCCGTAACCCGAAGACACAGGCGATCCTGCCACTGCGCGGCAAGGTCTTGAACGTGGAAGAAGTGTCACCGGCGAAGATCGCCAAGAATGCTGCATTGGCGACGCTGATCCAATCGCTGGGCTGTGGCCGCGGAGCCGACTTCTCGCTCGACAAGCTCCGTTATACGCGGGTGATCACACTTGCCGACGCCGACCAGGATGGCGGGCACATCGAAGCGCTGCTGATCACCTTCTTCTGGCGTCAGATGCGCGAACTGATCGAGGCTGGTCGCCTGTTCGTCGCCCAGCCGCCGCTGTACTCGACATCCGATCGCGACGGCAAGGTGTATTTCCGCAACGACGCCGCCAAGGACGCCTATATGGCGGCGCACCCGAACCACAAGGCGCACATCGGGCGGATGAAGGGACTCGGCGAACAGGACTGGCAGGAACTGCGTGACACAACGATGTCGCCGGCCACACGCACGCTGTTGCAGATCACCGTCGACGACGCCATCGCCTTCGACGACCTCGTCTCCCGCCTGATGGGCAACAGCGCCCAGGCGAGGCTCGACTGGCTGCTCGAATCGTCGCTCGAGAACACCAACCTCGGAGGAAACTGAGATGGCAGGTGGCCGCCGCAAACGCCCGTCAGAACCGGTGGAAGTCGTCGAGCCGACGCCGCCGGTGCTCCGAGATGCGGGAGAACACTTCGAGGAGATGTTCGGGACGTACGCCAAGTACGTCATCGAGGATCGCGCCGTCCCGAACGTCTGCGACGGCCTCAAGCCGGTTGCCAGGCGGTTGATGTGGGCGGCGCTGAACCTCAATCCGACGCCGGCCATCCCCGGCAATCCGACGGTCAAATGCGCCCGTATATCTGGCGACTGCATGTCCAAATATCACCCCCATGGGGACGCCTACCTGGCGCTCGTGCGTATGGCCCAACCGTTTTCGCTGCGCCTCCCGCTGATCGATTTTCAAGGGAACTTCGGCTCTCCCGACTTCGGTCCGGCAGCGTCTCGGTATACCGAGGCGCGCCTCGGAAGCGCGTCGATGGCATTGCTTGCGCAGGTGCGCGACGGAACCGTCGAGATGATCCCCAACTACGACGGGCTGAACGTCGAGCCGGAGGTCCTCCCAGGTGGCTTCCCGAATATTCTCGTCAACGGCTCGTTCGGCATCGCCGTCGGGATCTCCTCGAACATCCCGCCGCACAACCCGCTCGACGTCGTCGCCGCTGCGCGCCTGCTGATCGAAGAGCCCACGTCGTCGGTCGAAGACCTTGCCGCCGTGCTCAAAGGCCCCGACTATCCGTCGGCGACGCAGGTTGTCAATGCCGACGACCTCGTCGACGTCTACCGATCGGGCGTCGGTCAGATCCGCCTGCGCGGTACCTGGACGGTCGAGGAACCGGTGACCACCGGACGCAAATCAACCGGCCAGCTGCTGGTGATCACCTCGCTGCCGTACGTCCAGGGCCACGCTGTGTCGACCGAGGGGTTCATCGCCGCCGTCGTCAAGGAGGTCAACGACGGCAGGCTCTCCGGCATCGTCGACATCATCAACTCGTCGGCCGACGGCGAGATGCGCGTCGTCATCGAGCTTGCAGCCGGCATCGATTCATCGCGGGTCATTCCGGCGCTGTTGCGTTCGACCGAACTGCAGGTGACGAATGCCGTCCGCTTCCACGCTTTGGACGCCTTCGGCAATCCACAGCTCTACAACCTGCGGACGATGCTCGAAGCGTGGGTGCAGCACCGAATCGCATGCATCGACAAACGGTCGAGGCGACGCATCGAAGCGATCAACGAACGGTTGCATCTGCTGTCCGGGCTGCTGCTCGCGCTGCTCGACATCGACGCAGCGATCGCCATCATCCGTGCCGCCGACGATGTCGCCGAAGCGCGCACCGGTCTGAGGGCCAGGTTCGGGTTGGACGATCTGCAGGCGAACTACGTCCTCGACCTGACGCTGCGCCGCCTGACGCGGCTCGCTCGGGTCGAACTTGAGCGTGAGCAGACCGCACTGCAGGCCGAACTGGCGCGGCTCGAACGGCTGATTTCGTCGAGCGCGCGGCTGCGCCGACAGGTCGGCGTCGAACTCGACGAATGCGCGATGGCATTGTTCAAGCCGGACGATCCGCTGATGGCCCGGCGCACGATGCTGACAACTGCAGCGTTACCGCAGCCGGTTGCCGCCGTCCTGGACCAACCGCTCGAGGTCGTCGTGACCGCCGACGGGTACATTCAGGCGCTGCGCAGTGGGCCGAGGGCCAAGGCGAAGACGGACGGACCGATGGTGTTGCACCGCCTCGCCGGCTCGACTGCTGGACAGTTCGTTGCTCTGACCGATCGCGGCCAATTGCACCGCCTGCTCGGCGTCAACATCCCGGAGGGCAAGGCGACGGCGTTGCCGAACGTGCTGACGGGCCTCGCCTCCGGCGAGCGTGTCGTGCTGTGGGGTACGACACCGCCAACGGACGAACCGACAACCTCCGGCTCGTTCCCGGCCATCGCATCCACCCCCTCCGCGAGCTCGTCAGCTGCGTCAGGTACGTTCCCGACGGAACTGCTCTTCGTGACGTCGTCCGGAACGATCAAGCGGATCGGTGGGGAAGACCTCGACGGCGGCGATCGAAAGGGCGGCATCTCCGTCATCAAGCTCGATGGCGGTGACCGCCTGATCGCCGCACTGCCATGGGTCGAGACCGCACCGATCCCCGACGTGACGGGTCAGCAGACGATGCTGGCCGCCGAGCCGTCCGATGCTGCAGCCGGCGGGCCGTACATGCTCGTCACCCGCCTCGGCCAGACGATCCGCTTCGCCCCGACCGATGTCCGGCCGATGGGTCGTCAGGCTGCCGGCGTCCGTGGCATCAAGCTCGGTGCCGGCGACGACGTCGTCGGCGCGGTGCTGGCCGCCGACGCCGACACGCTGTTGATCGTGCAGGGCAAAGGCGGCGCCAAGCGCGTGCCGTGCTCGGAGTTCCCCGTCCAGGGCCGCGCCGGTAAGGGTGTGCGCGGCACGGTCACCGGTCCGCGCTTCGGCGACATCGTCGCCGTCGCCTCGGTGACACCAGGTCAGGCAGGGACCCTCAGGAACGTTCGCCTCCACGACGGCACGTGGGTCGAGGTCGACCTGTCAGCGGCACCGGCCAGCAGTCGAGAAGGTGGTCCCGGCAAGATCCGCAACTTCGACGGCCGTATCGTCGAAATCGTCTGACGGGGTCGTCCGCTGGGTTCGGTCGAAGACCTATCTGCCTGATCGAGGGCGGCGGTGACCGGCCGAACAGTTCGAGGTCAGCACCCAGTCGCAGGACCGGCGACGACGACTATGTAGCCTTCCGGACCGCGCATCCAGACCTCGTTGCAGCTGGAGTTCGGGTCCGCTACCTGGACGAACGAACAGGCAACCTCCCCCGAACCGACAGAATCGCGGTTCGCCGACTGCCACCGGTGCCGGTGCCTCAGTCGAGGTGCAGTGGTAGCCCGAATTGGGCGAAGAGGCTGGTGTCGAGGAAGTTGTGATGGCCGGTGATGCGCTCGCCGTCCGACTCGAGCACCTGGAGTGACCACGGCGCCCAACCCCCGTTCGGATCGAGGCGGTATGACCCGAACGCGGCACAACCGTTGGCGGCGGTGGCAACGAGACGAGAGCCTTTGCACTCGATGCCCGTCCCGAGGAACCATCTGCCGATGTCGACCGGCCCACTGAGCCAGAGGTCGAATGGAGGCATCGACATGATGGCGTCCTCGTGGAGCAGGGCGACGAGCCGTTCGATGTCGTAGCGTTCGAAGGCGTCGACGTAGTTGGCGAGTAGCGGTGCCTGGTCGTCATCGACCTCGGCGATCTCGTCCTCGTACGGGTGTTCTGCGAGGGTCGCCCGAGCCCGCTGCAGCGCGCTGTTCACCGAAGCGACGCTGGTCTCCAGGAGTTGGGCGACCTCGCTGGCCTGCCAACTGAGCACCTCGCGGAGGATCAGGACAACCCGTTGACGAGGGGGCAGATACTGGAGGGCGGCGACGAATGCCAGGCGAATCGACTCACGAATGGCCGCAAGCGTGGCGGGATCGCTGTCGGCCGGGAGGACGGCGGCGTCGGCAACAGGCGTCACCCAGGCGTGCTCCGGTCGCGTCGCCAGTACGGCGACGTCGGCGCGCGACGCCGGCCCGAGGTCCATCGGCCTGGCACGACGTTGCGGACCGCGGAGCATGTCGAGGCAGACGTTGGTGGCGATCCGATAGAGCCACGAACGGACGCTCGAACGGCCTTCGAATCGATCGCTCGCCTTCCACGCGCGCACCATCGTCTCCTGAACGGCATCCTCGGCCTCGAAACTCGAACCGAGTACCCGGTAGCAGTAGCCGGTCAGTTCCCTCCGATGCGGTTCGAGCTGCTGCAACACCGTGGCAGCATCGAGGCCGCTGAGTTCGTCGGCCAGGTCGGTATCCACATCCGTCGCCATGCACCGAGTCTACGAGCACCGCCGGGCGTCGAAGCCGCCACTGCCGACGAGCAGCGCCAGCGACGCAGGTCGCCCGAGTCACGAGGAATCGCAGGTCCTGCGAGAATCGGTGACACGGGTCGGGAGACGAAGGCGCCGTCGGCGCAGCTGCCATGTCAGATGAGGCTGAGGCCTCCGTCGACGATGAGGGTGTGGCCGGTGATGTAGGACGCGTCGTTCGACAGCAGGAAGACGGCTGCGGCGGCAACCTCCCATGCGGTGCCCTGACGCCCGAGGGGCACCGGCGTCTTCGCCCGTGACGGGCGGCCCGCCGTCGCCGAACGCCCGAGTGGCGTATCGATCAGACCGGGTGCGAGCACGTTGGCACGAATTCCCCTACGTGCACCTTCCATGGCGACATGACGGCAGAGGCCGATGAGGCCAGCCTTCGAGGCGTCGTATGCCGGCATGCGGCTGCCCGGCTGCAGACCGGCGATCGAGCCGATGAAGACGATCGAGCCGCCCACCGCAAGCACGGGAACGGCGAGACGGGCGACGAGGAATGGCCCGCGCAGGTTGACTGCGAGCGTCGCATCCCAGTCGGCGGGTTTCGTTCCTTCGAGTCCGCCGCTACCACGCCCGATGCCGGCGTTGCAGACGATCCCGGTGAGACCATCGATCGAGCCGATCATCGCCTGGCAATCGGCTTCGTCGCTGACATCGGCGACGACGACCGATGCCGTGCCACCCTCCGAGGTGATCATCTCGGACGTTGCCGTCGCCGCGTGCTCGTCCCGGTCGGCGCAGATCACACGGGCACCCTCACGGGCGCAGGCGATGGCGATCGCCCGGCCGTTGCCGATCGGCGCATCGGGGTCAGGGGAGGGCTGCGAGCCGGCGCCGACGACGAGGATCACGGCTCCGTCGAGGCGGCTCACGCCGAAAACCTGCTCACGAGGGGAAGCCGCTCACGCCGTCTTCGACCTGGATACCGAGCGAGTTGAGGGTGAACGACACGAGGTGGTAGTGGCCGACGACCATCGTCACCTCGAGCATCTGCTGATCGTCGTAGCGCTCACCGAGACCGGCCCACGTCGCAGCGCTGAGGCAGGCATCGTCGTGCAGTTCGTCGGCGGCACGGATCAACAGCGCATCGAAGGCGTCCCAGCCCGTCGCCGATTCTCCGAAGGTGATGCGATCGATCTCGTCGTCGCTCAGACCTGACCGGCGACCGATGACGACGTGTTGCGCCCACTCGTACTCGCTCTGGCATCGCCAGCCGGTCCGCAGGATCAGGATCTCGCGATCTCGGGCGGGAAGCTTGCCGTTGAGCAATTTGCCGCCGAACGGCATCCACTTGGCGAACAGCCCGGGATGACGGACCAGCGTTTCGAAGATGTTCACGGTCGGTCCGCCGAGTCCGATGCCGGTCAGCAGTTCTGTCTGCCACTCGGTCCGTTCCGCAGCCGGCAGCGGTGCGATCCTCGGTGTGGTCGGGCGGGGAATGGCAACACTCGGTCTCTTTGCGCTCACATCGCGAACCCTAGTCAGCACCTCACCGAGCGGTCCGACGGAGCGATGCGCCGTAGACCACGCACCCCCGAGTGCCACCGCACCCGTGGGCGTCGCCGCGTCACTCGGGTGCAGCGCAAACACTCGGGTGCAGCACGAACACTCGGGAGCTGAGGATGCCGGCTCGGGTCAACCGGGGAGGGATTCGTGCCCTGCCGGCAGGCGCAGGCCGCGGTAGGTCTGCGAGGCGCTTGCCTCACCGGTCACGACCCGGTAGATCTCCGAGCACACCGGCATCTCGACCTGATAACGCTCGGCAAGCGCGTATGCCGTCTTGGCGGCGGAAATACCTTCGGCGACCATCGTCATCTCCCCCATGATCTCGGCGAGCGGACGGCCACGTCCGAGTTGCTCGCCGACGTGACGGTTGCGGCTGTGGGGGCTGACGCAGGTGGCGATGAGATCACCCATGCCGGCGAGCCCGGCGAACGTCGGCGCCTCGCCGCCCATCGCCTGGCCGAGCCTGGTGAGTTCTGCAAGCCCGCGAGTCATCACCGCTGCACGCGTGTTGTCGCCGACCGACAGGCCCTGGGCGATCCCGCAGGCGATGGCAACGACGTTCTTCAGGGCGCCGCCGACCTCGCAGCCGACCACGTCGTGATTGGTGTACAGACGGAACATCCCGCGGCCGAGCACCTGTTGGACAGCGGAGGCGACAGCGAGGTCCGGGGTGGCGATGACGCTGGCGGCGGCGCTGCCCTCCATGATTTCCCTGGCGATATTCGGGCCCGTCAGCGCAACGGCCGGATGCCCCGGAAGGACGTCGCCGATGACTTGCGTCATGCGCAGCAGCGAACCCTGCTCGAAGCCCTTGGTGAGGCTGACGACCGGTATCCACGGATGGATGTGCGCCTTGGCCTCCTCGAGCGTGTGGCGAAAGGCGTGCGACGGGACGGCGACGACCAGCAACTGCGCTGCAACGACGGACTGCTCGAGGTCGGGGGTGGCCGTGAGTTCGCGGGGCAGGGAGAACCCTGGGAGATACGACTCGTTCGTGGCGTTCTCGTTGATCTCCAAGGCAATCGAAGGACTGCGCGCCCACAGCGTGGTGGCATGCCGTTTGGCGACGAGCGAGGCGACGGTCGTGCCCCACGAACCTGCTCCCAACACGGTGATGCGCATCTCGATCCCCCAACCGGCTGCCGGTTGCCGGCAGCACTCAGGATGCTACAAGGACACCGCCGGCGCGACTCAGTGCGCTGACTGGTCCACCCCGCTCACCAGTCGGCGAGTTCGGCCCGACGCGGCGGGTCGGCACCAACGCGGCTGCAGGTGATTGCCGACACTGCGGCACCGATCGTCGCCGCCCTCGCCAGCGTGTCGAGGTCGTCGAGTTCGCTTCGGCCGCGACCGCCGTCCACCCACCACGTCAGGAATCCGGCGCCGAACGTATCGCCGGCACCGACCGTGTCGACGACCTCGACCGCCTCCACGGCGACAGAACGAATCCCTCCGGCCCCGATGACTCGAACCGGTCTGCTGCCGTCCGTCAGCAGCACCACCGTTGCACCGATGCCGAGCAGCCGCGCGGCGGCGAGTTCGGCATCATCGCCGGGGAACAGGAACTCGAGATCCTCTGTGCTTGCCTTGACGACGTGCGCCGCCCCGGCAAAGGCGATCAACATCCGCCGATAATGATCGTGGTCGGCGACGGCGAGCGGGCGGCAGTTGAGGTCGATCATCACCAGCACATCGGAGCACCGCTTGCGCACCCACTCGAGGAGCGTCGACGCCATCGGTTCGAGCACGAGGCCGAGTGAACCGACGTGCACAGCATCGACGTGCACAGCATCGACGTGTACAGCATCGACGCGCACAGCATGGACGCGCACAGCATCGTCGGAGTCGAATGCCGGGTCGGGGCGGATGTGTTCCGGTAGCAACGACGGCGCCGACGTCCCTTCGAGATAGAAGCGGTACGACGCCGATCCGCCATCGTCCAACTCGGCAGCAGCCAGGGTCGTCGGCTCGTTGCATCGTTCGAGAACCCCGGGTTCGACGCCGTCAGCGACGAGTGCCGCCCGCAATCCGCCGCCGAAACGATCGATCGAGAGGCGTCCGACGAAGCGACATCGATGACCGAGCCTGGCGACGGTTCTGGCGGCATTGAACGGGCCACCACCGAAGGCCGCCGTGACCGACCCGTCCTCGAGGACGAGTAGATCCACCAACGCCTCACCAGCGACGACGATCATGCGAACCAGGCATCTGACACGACGGGCATGATACGACGGGAGCGGAGCGGCAACGGCACGGTCGACGTGACACATCTGCCAGCGCCCACCTCCCGGGATCTCGGGACACACCCATAGATTGGAGCGGCGCTTACCCACGGGAGGGATCATGGAGCACGGAAGCGGATCGGCAGAGCCATTCGATCAGCTCGCTCATGATCGCCGCTGGTACACGCTTGCCGTCCTGTGCCTCAGCCTGCTGATCGTCAGCATCGGCAACTCCAGCCTCAACGTCGCCATCCCGACGTTGTCACGCGACCTCGCTGCCACCAGTTCACAGCTGGAATGGGTCGTCGCCATCTACTCACTCGTCTTCGCCGGGCTGCTCTTCACGACCGGCGCGCTCGGCGATCGTTTCGGCCGTAAGGGTGCGCTGCAGGCCGGACTCATCGTCTTCCTCGCAGGTGCAGCGCTGGCATCGGCGTCGAGCCAGATGTGGGAACTGATCGGCTGTCGAGCGATCATGGGCGTCGGCGGAGCGCTCATCATGCCGTCGACACTCTCGATTCTCGTGAACGTCTTCCCGCCGAAGGAACGGGCGAAGGCGATCGCCATCTGGGCAGGCACGTCAGGCGGAGGCGGTGCCTTCGGACCACTTGTCAGCGGCTGGCTGCTCGGCCATTTCTGGTATGGCTCCGTGTTCCTCGTCAACGTCCCGATCATCGTCCTCGCACTCGTCACCGGGCACTTCTTCGTGCCGAGCTCCAGGGATCCCGAGCAGGGTCAGATCGATCCAGGCGGAGCGGCACTGTCGATCGTCGGCATCAGCGCACTCGTCTACGGGCTGATCCAGGCACCGGAACACGGGTGGGCGAGTCCGACGACGCTCGTCACCTTTGCCATCGCCGCTGGCGTCCTCGTCGGCTTCGTGTTCTGGGAAATGCACGTCGAGGAGCCGATGCTCGACATGTCGTTCTTCCGCAATCCCGCCTTCAGCACCGCGACGGGCGGCATGATCCTGTTGTTCCTGTCGATGTACGGCCTGTTCTTCCTGATCACCCAGTACCTGCAATTGACGCTCGGATACAGCGCGCTGGTGGCGGCTCTGCGACTTGCGCCCGTCGGCGTCATCATGATGGCCGTCGCCCCGTCGACGCCGAGATTCACGGCTCGCTTCGGCACGAAGAAGACGGTCTCGAGTGGGATGGCGATGGTCGCCATCGGGCTCGTGATGTTCCGAGGACTGGCGATCGACACGTCGTACCTGTATCTGATCTCCTGCTTCATCGTCTTCTTCCCGGGGATGGCGTTGAGCATGTCGCCGATGACCGCCTCGATCATGTCCGCCGTCCCGCAGCGGCGTGCCGGTGCCGGTTCGGCGATGAACGACGCAACGCGTGAACTGGGGTCATCGCTCGGCGTGGCGATTCTCGGCAGTATCGCCGCCTCGCAATTCTCGTCGAAGCTGAGCGGACTGACGAGCAGCCTCGATCCGGCGGCCCGGGTGGCAGCCGAAGCCTCGCTGACGGGCGCGATCCAAACGGCCAAGTCGTTGCCGACCGCTGCCGGGACAGCACTCATCAGGGGAGCCAACCTCGCGTTTCTCGACGGAATCCATCTGGCGGTGACGATCGGAGCGATCGTCGCCGCAACCGCTTCGTTGCTCGTCTACCGCTTCCTGCCCGAGCGCGCTTCGGTCCACATGGGCGACGGCGGGTCGTCCGAAGACGGCATCGAATCGTTGGAAACCGCGGCAACGCTGGGACTCGGCGGAGTCGAGCCGATTCCCACCGCCGGGGACTGAACCGTCCATCCGCTCGATCGGCGAACCGTTTTGACGCTCCAGACGTGATGTACATTTGGAATTCAGTCGTCAGGTCGGTGACGTCGAACGAGATCATGGAGTCAACACGAATGAAACGCGCTCACGCACTGTCTGTTGTCGCAGCAACGCTGTCGCTCACCGCTGCCTCGTGCAGCAGCACGGCAAAGGTGGCAGCACCGACGACGACCGTTGCTGCGGCGACAACCGCCGCAGCAACGAAGAAGACGACCGCCCCGGCGACGACGGCAACGGCCACCACCTCGGCAACTACCGCCGTCGCGACCAGCGCACCGCCGGCCACCGTTGCGGCGACGACACCACCGACGACCAGCGCCAAGGCCGCCACGACCACTGCCGGCACCGCCGCTTCCGGGCTCGACGGCTTGTTCCTCGCCGTACCGGCACCTGCTGATCCCGCCGGTTTCGCCAAGGTCGTCGCCGTGACCGCCGACGCCGCCGGCAACCCGATCGTCGGCTTCACCAGCGTCCACGCAGCTGACGACGCACGGAGCGACCTGTTCGTGTCGGCGAGTGATCCGAAGACCCACGCCTATGCGAAGCCTGTCGCCGTTGCGACGATCGCCACCAATTCCAGTCTGCCTCTTTCGATGGCCTACGACCCAGCGAGTTCCTCGATCGTGCTGGCGTACGAGGACGGCACCAACATCGGTCTGTCGACGTCGACGGACGGTGGAGTCACCTGGAAGAACGACAAGGCGGCGACGTCGACGGAAACCCTGACCTTCCCGAAGGTCGTCGTACTGCAGGGCAATGCTGTCGTGCTGTACACGGAGACGAACGATCTGAAGGTGATCAGCACGCCGCTCGGTTCCAACACCACACCGGCCGACAGTACGAAGGTCGTTGCCCAGGGCGGCGGCACGATCGACGCAGCTCTCGGCGGTTCGCTGGCGACGGATGGCAAGACGCTCGGCGTGGCGTTCTTCCAGGAGTCGCCGAGTGGCGGCAAGGACATCGACTTCTGGACCGTCGGCTCGCCCGAAGCGGTCAAGGTCGGCGATACCGCCGGTGCACAGAACGACTCGCCGTCGTTGGCGTTGGCCTACACGAACGGCAGTCCTGTCGTCGCTGCGTCGCTTGGCGTGAAGGGGATCGACACGGCGGGCATTTTCTTCAGCGCCTCGACCGATCAGGGTGCGACGTTCGGAACGCTCACGCTGCTGCCGGGCGACGCCAGCGCAGGACCCGGGTTCACGACGGCAATGGTGACGGGCCGCGGTAAGTCGGCGGCGATCGCCTACGCCTCGAACACCGGAAGCGGCGACGCCACGTGCGGTCAGCCGAAACTCGTCCTGAGCACCGACGAAAAGACGTGGGTGACCTGCAGTCCGACGGCCGCCGACGACAACGTCGACACGAACTACCCTGCGCTTGCAGCAAGCAACGACGGCCGTCTGTTCGAGGCCTTCACCAACTCGAGCACGGCCAAACTCGCCGCAGGGATCTACGTCGCCTCGATCCCACCCGCCGCATAGTCAGTCGGGCGCTCCCCCGTGTCGCCGAATGTGCGCAGCTTCTGCGTACATTTCGTGACACGGGAGGCGCTGGCTCTACTGTGAAGCGGTATGACGATGTCCTCGGTCCCTCTTCGCGCTGACGACCTACCGGTCGTGCCCCTCGGTTCGTTCGATCTCTCCGACATGGAATTCTGGGTCCAGCCCAGGGAGATCCGCGAGGGTGCGTTCAAGACGATGCGCGACACGCCGGGGCTGCCGTTCTTCGCCGAGCGCGAACTGGTCGGTTCGCCGTTCCCTGTCGGCCCCGGCTACTACGCCCTGACGCGCTACGAGGATGTGTGGGCGGCGAGCCGCAACCCTCAGCTGTTCTGCAGCGGGAACGGCAGCAATATCGGCGACATGCCGCAGGAGATGAACGAGTTCTTCGGATCGATGATCAACATGGACGACCCGAAGCATTTCCGCCTGCGGGCGATTGTTTCCAAGGGCTTCACGCCGAAACAGATCACCAGGGTCAACGACTACGTGAAGACGAAGGCAGCGGCGATCGTCGACAACCTGCTGGAGAAGTTCCCAGACGGCGAGTGCGATTTCGTCGAGGAGATCGCCGCACCGCTGCCGTTGCAGATCATCTGCGAGATGATGGGTATCCCAGAGACCGACATCAAACAGATCTTCAACTGGACGAATATCATCCTTGGTGCCGGCGACCCGGAATACGGCGGAACCCTCGAAGCGCTGATGACCGCAGCACTGGAGATGTTCTCCTACGCGCAGGCACTCGGCGAGAGCCGCCTGGCAACTGCCCAGGATGACATGACGAGCACGATGATGCATGCCGAGGTCGACGGCGAGCGGCTCACCGCCCAGGAGTTCGGCAGCTTCTTCATCCTGCTCGTCGTCGCCGGGAACGAGACGACACGCAACGCCATCAGCCATGGGATGCGTGCGCTGACGATGTTCCCCGATCAACGAGCAAAGTGGTTCGACGACTTCGATACCAACACCAAGACGGCGGTCGAGGAGATCGTGCGCTATGCGACTCCCGTGATCCATTTCCGCCGAACCGTCACCGAGGACACCACCCTGTCGGGCGTCGACCTCAAGGCCGGCGACAAGGTGGTCCTGTGGTACAACTCGGCGAACCGTGACGAGCGCACGTTCGAGAACCCGTACGATTTCGATGTGCTCCGCAGTTCGCAGCCACCGCAGGCCGGATTCGGCGCCGGCGGCCCGCACTTCTGCCTCGGAGCCAACCTCGCACGGCGCGAGATCAGTGTGATGTTCGACGAGATCCGCACGCGGCTCCCGAAGATGCGCATCGTCGGCGAACCCGACTACCTGATGAGCTTCTTCATCAACGGCATCAAGCACCTGCGCTGCGCGTGGAACTGATC
>JANXUF010000085.1 GCA_025356335.1 Actinomycetes bacterium | reverse complement strand
ACCGACCGCAGTAGACGTTCCGCCGACGGTCGCCGACTCCACAGTCTTGGCGTGCCCGCTCGAACACGCTCCGAACACTGAGACGCAGACAAGACCGAGAACGCGAACACGAAGGCTCATTGGCCAACCATAGTGCGACGTTGCAGCCCATGCCGTTGGGCAATGCGGTGTGTGGCGTCGTCTGACCCGAGTTGGCTGTCCCTCCATCCGGCAGTGAGCGAACCTCGGTCGCCCATCCTTTCGGCCGGCAATGACTGTCGATCTGCAGGTCAGACCCTGCGGATTTGGTTGAGCACCGAGTTCGCCAGGCATTGGTTTGTCCGGGCATCTAGCCTTGGCAGCTGACCGAGGTTGGCCGGGTCCGGTCGTCGAGCTGTTCAAGGCAAAGTATTGTTACTCTGATGGCTGAGGTGTTGCCCGAGTCAGACCGTGTCGCCGCTGACATCGGCGTCGGAATCGGCGAGCACGCCGTGTTGGATGCCTTGCCTCGGGCGGTCGTCGTGACGAACGCTGATGGTCGAGTCGTGCTGTGGAATCGTAAGGCCGAGGTTCTCTACAGGTGGAACGAGGCCGAGGTTTTGGGACGCTCGATCGTCGAGTTGCTTGCTCCACCGGATGCACTGATTGCGAATGAATCCGACTTTGCAGGCGTCAGGCAAGGTTTGGTTGTGAGCGGGGACCGACTCGTGGTCCGGCGTGACGGTGAGATCGTGCGCGTCTTCACCCACACCCAACCGGTCCTGGACGCGTCCGGGAACGTGGTCGCAATCGTCGGTGCCTCCGAAGATGTCGGCGTCGTCCGTGCCGCTGAGCAACACGCGCGTGACGTCACGGAACATTTTCGTGCCGCTTTGGATGCGGGAGGTCTCGGTACGTGGCGGTGGGACGCTGCGTCTGGCGTCATTGTCTGGGACGAACGTCTCGAAGGATTGTTCGGGTTCGCCCCAGGAGGCTTCGACCGGACCTATGAGACGTATGTTTCGATGCTCCATCCCGATGATCGCGCCGGCGTCCTCGCGACGGTCGATGAGGCAATGCGAACGAAGACGCGGTACCGCACGGATCATCGCGTGGTCTGGCCAGACGGCACGATCCATTGGATCTCAGGCGTCGGCGGCGTGACGGTCGACGACCGCGGTATCGCCACGGGCACGGTCGGCTGTGTTCTCGACGTCACCGAGCAAGTCGCCGAGAGCCGTGAGCGTGAACGGTTGAACGCCGAAGTGTCGGCTGCCCATGATCGGGAACGCCTGCAACGCGAACGCCTCGAGTTCCTCTCGGCGATCAATGATGCGCTGAACTCCTCGACCGGCCGCGAGGAGGTGATGCGAAACGTCACCCGCACGACCGTGCCACGTCTCGGGGACTGGTGCTCGATTCACGTCTTGCCGTCGAGAACAGCGGTCGTGCCCGACGTCGAAATCGCCCACGTCGACCCCGACATGATCACGTACGCCAAGCAACTGCAGCGAAGGTTCCCGTATGACCCGGCCGCAGAGAACGGTGTCGCACATGTGATCCGCACCGGAAGAACCGAGTTCTACCCCGACATCACCGACGACGTGATGACATCACTCGACGCCACAGACGACGAGCGGGCGATCATCGAACAGCTTGCGCTGCGCTCGTCGATCGCTGTCCCCTTGATCAAGCACGGCCACATCCTCGGGGCGATTCAGTTCGTCATGTCGAGCTCGTCACGCCGCTACACACTCGACGACGTCGCTCTCGCGCACACGGTCGCTGGGCGTATTGCCTCCAGTCTCGAAAACCATCGGTTGTACGACGAGCAGCGGATGATCGCCACAACGCTGCAGCGCAGCCTGCTCCCGACGAATCTTCCCGACATCCCGCGTCTCGACATCGCCGTGCGCTACTGGGCAGCGGGAGACACGAACGAGGTCGGCGGCGACTTTTACGACGTCTTCGCTGTCGGCAACGAAGAGGAATGGGCGATCGTGATTGGAGACGTCTGCGGCACCGGCCCCGCCGCAGCCGCCCTGACCGGATTGGCCCGGCACACGATCCGGGCAAGCGCATGGCACGGCGATACCCCCACCGAGATCCTCGCCACCCTCAACCGTGCAGTGCAGCGATCCGAGACCATCTCGTTCCTCACCGCCACCTACTCCGTCATCACCACCGACCGTGCCGGAGCGACGATCACAATCGCCAACGCCGGCCACCCCCTGCCCGTTGTCGTGACAGCCAACGAGACCACCACAGTCGGTAATCCCGGCACGCTCCTCGGCATGCTCGACACGCTCGATATCGCCCCGATCACCATTTCGCTGCTCGACGACGACGTGATCGTCTTTTACACCGACGGCGCGACCGACGTCCCGAAGCACTCGATCGACGAGCAGCAGTGGCGCCATCTCGTGAAGACTGCAGCCCACACCGCGAGCAACGCGAACGAGATCGCTGACAACATCCGCGACGCACTCGAACACGTGTTGCCATTCGACCGACGAAACGACGACATCGCCCTGCTGATCATCAAACTCCAGAAGCCAGCCTCGAGAAGCTGATGCGAAGAGCCGCAGCCACCGATGAATGTGGCCGACCAATACCGATACCGACCCGGTCCTCGTCGCCAAGGCCAGATCGACGTGCTGCGCGCTACACGTAACCGCGTGGGTCGAGGCCCGCGTCGGTCTCCTCGATCGTGATATGACGCGATGACCTGATTCGTTCGAGCGCTTGTCGTATGTGACTCCTTGAACCACGGCAACGAAAGTGGTGACTCACGTGCGGTGGCGGCCGCAGCTCGTCACCATCGAGAGAGGTGATCTGGGCGATGACGATGCCGACAGATTCGAGATCAGCTATGACGGTCGTTGCAGCGTCGACTTCGCCGTGAACCTCGAAGCCGAACGATTCCTCTTCCTCGGACTTCCAGAGTGGCGGTGTCCAATCGTTCATGGCCATAGGTACCCCACGTGACCCAAGTGGATACCTCGCCGCTCGTTGTCGACTCTCACGCTCGGAACGTGCGGCACAGCTCGTCGCCCGATGACGACCCTGTTGCCGGGTTGCACCGACGATTCACATCGATCCGCGCAGCCGTGCATGAGCACCCGAGGCAACATCGCACCAACGATGCGGAACCTCGATCGACGGGGTGCGGACCGCTCTTCCGACGCTCGCCTCTCGTCATGCCCGTTGGCTGCGAACGAATGCTATGCGCAGGTTTTGTGCGCTCGTCGTTGGGGTAGCGGTTGCGATGTCTGCCCTTGAAGGCGCTGTCCGAGAGAGGTTCGGAGCATGTTGTTGGCGTTCGCGAAGGTCGCAGGGTATCACGTCATCACGTGGCTGGTGATCGGCGCTGTCGCCGGCGCTCTCGCTGGCAAGGTGACACGCGACGAAGGGTTCGGTCTGGTGCGTGACACGATCGTCGGTCTTGTCGGCGCCATCCTTGGTGGTCTGGCGCTTCACGCCTTGCGTGGCACCCGTGCATCCTCGAGCATCGCCATCGAAATCATTGTTGCCTTCGTCGGCGCCGTGGTGCTCGTCGCCATCGCACGGGCGATCAGCCCCGGCGAACGCCGAAGCTTGAGCCGCACCTGATGCCGGGCCTCGTCGTCCCCGCTGGTTGCGGTGCAGGCCGCCACCGATCTAGCCAACTGCGCGGCAGTTTGCCGGCAGCACGCGATGCCGGCGCCCGTCCTCAACAACAGGAAAGAGGTGCATCCCATGGCGCTGTCGGATCGTTCGGTCGGCGTGTCCCCGGCGGACACGATCGACGCCACCGGCCCTGACCCGGTCGCCGTCGGTGTCGGTGCCGACCGGCATGGACGAAACGCCGAGCACCCCACCGAGATACCTGGCGCCGGGTAGAAAGATGTCGCCGCCCGCGTCAAGCAAGAATCGAAAGACGACAACGCCACCCTGCTTTCTGCCGGTGTCGCCTTCTACTCACTACTCGCTCTGTTTCCCGGCCTCGTGGCCATCATCTCGATCTACGCCCCGATTCCCAACCCCCAACAAGTACAACGCCAGGTCATAAAATCATTGGCCGAAGCACCCACCCAAGCTCACCGCTCTCGCCGGCATCATCGGCGCCGAAGTCAACGCCGAACTCGAACGGCAAACAATCAAGGACACCACCGATGGCCGACCCCAACCGCTCGGCCGGCGCGACGCCCACGCAGCCGACACCATCGGTGAAACCGCCCAACAACTCCACCAAGCCTGACTGACGTCAAAGCCTCGATGTAGTGCCCATTTGCCGTGCCGTCGACGACCTCGGACGATCGCATTCAACCCCGAGACGACTCGCGATGCATCTCGATGAGAAGGTCGTTGTATGCGTCGACGATCACCCATCGGTGGAGGTAACCAGACCATTCGATCTCGAACTCGATCGTTGAACCGTCGTCGCTCGATGCGTACGCCGGGATCGTGGTTCGCCGGCCGTGTGGTGCGATGGCGGGAGAGCGAGCGGCGTCGTTCATCGAAGCTCCTTGGTGGTTACGTACTTTCCGGCATGTCATCGGCTCACGTGCGTATGCGCCTGATACCTCACCATGCCCGACGTAGCGCCGCTCCATACACGGCAGGTCGCTTCCCCTGCTCGTCCCGATCCGGCGGCACGGATCAGGCTGTCGCCACAATCCCGGAGCACCGAGCTGCTTCCAGGTGATCGGTTCCACGTCGAGATATCACCGAGTTGTCACCGCTGTCGTGCCGGTCCAACGAAAGCGACGGCACGGTTGGTCTCGTTTGGGCCGTCACCGTGCACGCCCGTGGCAAAAATCTTGACCCTGCTGTGCAATACCATCGATTGCAGTTATCCACGACGGTCGGGATGTCAGCACGGAGCTTTGACGTCTCGCCTGCAGGTCGAGCGGCGCAATGCGTTCCTTCGATATCGACCTCACCGCAGCGACGCGTAGTACCGAACGGGCGGACGGTGTGGTCGTCTTCAGTACGGAGCGAACCACGACCCGGAGCGTGTCCGGATTCGTTATACGGGGACCGAACTCGCCTGTCCCAGGCGGCAAGTCCGCCACCAAGATGTTTGCGCTCACGACCAAGGTGAGCCAGGTTGGTGCGCTCTCCGAAGTTCATCCGCACGCTTCGGCAACGGTCCGCGCTGCTGATGACGCAATCGACTGCTGTCAGGGGGCGGTCGATGCCGGAGCGGCGCTCGTGGTTGTGGTGCTTGTTTTTGGCGGTGTGGTTGCCGGCGCGTTCGTCGTCGTCGGGGCGGGCGCAGCTGCAACCTGGAGATAGAGCGCGGACCCCTTGATCATCTTGGATCCGGGTGCTGGCGTCTGGGTGATGATGGTGCCGGGAGGTGTCGATCCGTTCGAGACCTGCTGCTGCACAACCGTCCATCCATTGGCGCCGGCTTGCTGCTGCGCGTCGTTGACGCTGCCATTGACGAAGTTTGCGAGTGTGGTGACCCCGAGCTCGTTCAATGACCGTGTCGCGGCAGCGAGTTGCGCCTGAGCAGCAGCGACGCTTTGCGTGCTCTGGGTGAGCTGATCCTGAAGCGACGCAGCGTGTTGTGTCGCATCGGCGAGCTGGCCTTGCAGTGCGGCGATCTGGCCGGCGGGTGCCGGGTTGGCGGTCTGTGGCGCTGTTGATGCCCCCTGCGCTTGGGCAAGGGCGGCCTGCAGGCTGTTGACGGTCTGTTGGGATTGCTGCAATTGCTGCGCGGTTTGATCGCGTGCAGCGGTCAGTGCGGCGATCTGCGATTGCAAGTCGTTGGTTGCCGCCGGGGTGGTTACCGCCGGGGTGGTTGCTGCCGGCGTGGTGCTTACCGGCACCGCCGGGGTGGGCACAACGGCCACCGTCGTCTGCAGAAGCCCTCCAACAATCGAAGTGGTGGGTACCTGTGCCGGATGTGCGACAGACGAGGAAGCCGCTGGGTCCTGCTTGGACGCTCGGCCGATCAACACTCCGATGATGCCGGCCAGGATCACGGATGCGACGAGGGTGAGGATCATCCACGCTCGAAGTCCGTCCTCCTCGACGGGCAGTACGACCTCCTCGAAGTACGTCGGGGGTGTTGGCACCACCACCTGTGGCGGTGCCTGGTGTACGGGCGTGAAGTACGCAACGGGTTCGTTGAATGGCACCGCCACCGTCGGCGCGAGTGCGGTCGGTACAACCGGGTTCGACTGGGTCGGGTCTCCAGCGGTCGTTTGCGTCCACAACGGATCAGGGACAGTCGGGCGTACGGGCCGAACATTACGCGTCGGCTCAGCTGCCCTGGCCGGTACCTTGGGCATCAGCGTCTCCTTGCAGTGTCTACGTCTGGGGAACGCCGACCTGGGTTCGGCGCAGCGTTGGGGGTGTCGAGCGGCGGTGTGTTGCAGAGCCGCCCGACCTTCGGTGACGGATGCGTGCGGTCCGTCGCCGAGGGGAACAGCAGGATCTCGTCGACCCTCACCGCTGCGGGATCAGAGCGTCGCGCTGCGCTGTCACGGCCACGATGGTTGGTGATCTCGGCCGTGTGATCGGTGCTGTCGCACGCGACGCTGACGCTCACGGTGACCGAGCCCCTGGCGCAGCCCGCCGCCGTGTCGATCACGAGACGCAACGCTCGATGTGATCCGCTTCGTCGCGGGCTGGTGTCGCAACGACGAGGCGTGTCGGAGGCGGGGCGATCCGTCATCGTGATCGGGCTCAGAGACCAAGCGCGCTTTGCAGATCGCGGACATGTTCTTGGGTTTCGGTGAGCAGCGGACGCAGCGCTTCAGCGACATCGGGAAGACCGAGTTCGGTGGCCTGTTCGACACGCTGGCGGTATCGCTGCAGTTGCTCAGTCTCCAAGTGCAGATCGGCGTCCAACGCCTGACGCGAATCACTCACCTGCGGCACCGCAGCAATCGTTGATGCTGGTGTGCCGCCGAGGAAGGCGACCTGCTCGGAGAGCACCGTCGCATGATGCAGTTCCTGCGTGAGATGAACCTTCAATTCGTCGACGACACTCATGAACTCTGCGCCGGTGACGATTGCCACGTGCTGAACGTATTGCACGATCGACTGGAACTCCAACCTCAAATCATCGTTCAACTCGGCAACAAAACCTTCGACGTCCACACTTGCCTCCATTGCTCGTAGTGACCTGAGACCGCAGCTCCACATAGTTCAAGATCGTCGGCGACCGACCAGAGAGACGTCGAGTCGCTCACTCAGCAGCCACCGGGTCGCCTGCTCATGCCCCGTCGTACACCGAGCCAAACACGGCGGCGATCAAGACTCACTTGCGTCCCCCGTTGCATTGCGCCGGGAGCGGCGTAGGTGCCGGTCGAGCTCAGTCATGTCGAGCTCACTCAATTCGACGAATTCGATGGCCACGTATGCGTGGAAATCGGCGCCACGCTCGACACGATTCACGGCGCCCACGACATGAAATGTCCCGTCGATGAAGTCGATCGAGACGATGAGCCGATCACCGAGGGCAAAGCCAACCGGCTCTTCAAAGGTCAACAACAACCCGCCCATTGAGATGTCGACCACCGTCGCCGCCTCGGGAAGTCGTAGCTCCGACACGGGACTCACTCGGGCAGGACGGTGCAAAACCTGGCGCCCATGGCTTCGGCGTTCGTACACGCGGGTGAGCTACCCCAAAACGGTTATCTACAGACGTGCGTCGGGGTTCATGACACCCGACGTGCCTGAGCGGATCGACCACCTTGACCACGTTTCGGCTATCCGGGTTCGGGTAATGAACGTCCGTATCGCAATTCGCAGACCCATATTGCAGTCGAGGGGCGCTCACTGTCGAGCACGCCGATACTGCACCGACCAGGAGGACGCCCCGTGCCCGACACCAAGCCGACAGCGACGACCGAATTGACCGGCGAAGCGCTCAACTTTTTACGGATCTACATTCGGGACCACGACGGCGCCTCCAGTGGCGGACTGCATCTGGCCAGACGCTGCTACGACGCCAACCGAACGACATCACTCGGCCCGCGACTCGAGCAACTCGTCGCCGCAATCAGCGATGCTCAAGATGAGCTCCGCCGAATCGCTGCTCGTCTCGGTATCAGACCGAGTCTCGCCCGTGAAGCCGCGACGTGGGTCGGTTCGGCTGTCGGCGCGTTGAAACTCAACGGCCGGCGCACGACCTATTCTCCGCTCAGTCGAGTCGTCGAACTCGAAGCGCTGTCGTCTGCTGTCACCGGGCAGCTCCGCCTGTGGGAGACGTTGCAACGGCTCGCTCCGTTCGACCACCGCCTCGACACGAGCGAAGCCCAACGCTACGGCGATCAATGCCGTGCGCTGCTCGAAGATTTGACGGTCATGCACGACTCCGCTGCACGTGAAGCGTTCACCCCGCTAACCGATCCACAGCTCGCCACTGCTCACTTGACCGGAGCTGCTCAAGCGGCCAAGAACGCCGCCGAAGATCCCCCGGCCTGACCGCCAGCCGATCGACCCCGATATCACGTTTGCTCACAACGAACCGGAGACGTGGCGCTGACCGGAGGAGTGCAGGCGGCGCGCGCCACCGACCTCCACCGCATGTGGTTCAAGAAGTCGCTCGTTCTCGGCGTCGATCAGACCCTCGGGCACGTCCCGCGCCACCCCGGCGAGTCGAGCCGGCTCATCGGCTACGCCGATTCCCGGAGTCAGTTCGGTCTCCGGGTATCGATAGCGCAGAATACCCGAACGAAGTGCGTGCGGAAAGTCTTCAATGAGATGACGTAACCCAGAACATACAAAGATCGCCATATGTGACAAACAGGCGAGCGAATTCTCGTCGCCCCCGACCCGGCGGGACATTGCTGATAATGTTGTCATTGGTCTGCCGGGCGGGCAGATGTCATGGCGAGACTGAAGGAGCTGTGAGGTGGGTTGGAGGCTGACGACGGCTGCGGGCAATTGTTGGGTGCGGCGAATTTCGGTGACTGGTCGATGCGACTTGACATCGGATGAGTCTTTGGCGATGACGTTCAGTTTGCGTGACGACGCCATCGCAGTTGCGCGCCAGGCTGACGCCTGCGGCCTTGATGTTTGGCTACGGGCCGTTGCCATTACAGATGCCGTGCTCACCAAGTGAAGACGCTGAACGACTCCTCCGCGACGCAGATCAAGGCTGGGGACGCCGAAGACTGAAGGAGGAATTCGCAATAAGCGACTGTGCCGACTCTGCAGTGTGGACCACGACGTCGCCCGCCGAGGAAGCACCGACGAGGCGGGCCGATGGTGGGGTGCACACACGACAACGGTCCGCACAGCAAAATTTCGACAAAGAACCACAACGTGGAGGGGCTTACCGGATGCCTGTGTCACAACTGATGTCGACCGTGACGAACGCTGCTGTCGCGGTGACAGTGACCGGCGCGCAACGCGAGAAGCTCCCACCGCCCACCTGCACGACATACGTCCCTGCTGCGACCACCAGGCGGTATCGCCCGCTGGCATCGCTATCCGTGGACGCCACCGCCTGCCCTGTCGGCGTGGTGACGATGACATGCGCTGCCACCGGTTTCGGTGGGCACGGCCGGTCTGGTGTTGCTACTGGACAACTCGGACCGGCAACAACGACCCCTTCGATACCGCCGGATGCGGTCGACGCCGCAGCGCCGGCTGTCGTCGGCGGCTGCGGCGGAGGCGAAGGGCGCGTCGCTGTCGTCGTCATCGTCGCCGGTGCGGAATTGGCCACACTGACCGGAACGATCACGACGACCGGCGAAGTCCCTTCGAGGGTGAGTACCGGCAGCGGAACCGCTGACGCCGACGTCACGGGGTACGAACCCTGCGTGGCCGACGAGCCGCACCCGGCCAGGATGAAGGAGAGTGCTGCAAGGATCAGCGGGTGGCGTTTCACAAACCGCGTTGGCATCTCGAAACCGCTCGTCATCGATGACCTCCACGTGTGCACAGGAACCGGCAGATCGAGACCGACAGCAACGTTCCGCCCGCAACGTACCGCGCCTCGTTGGCTCCGTCTCGTCACCAGAGCCAAGCCGATTCGTCGTCGGCCAACCGGCGCCCGTGAGGTAACCTCGCGCTGACCGCCAGCCGGGGGCGCTCGCCATCCGGCGCCCGTCGCGTCGTGAACGTGCGATGTTTGTCGCCTATGCATCGAGCACGGGCGCTCGTCAGGCCGTCGGAGTCGGCAGGACGAGCTGTGCCGGGGTGATCTCGTCGACGCGGTCATGGCGAACGTCCGTTGGAGTTTGATCGAGAACGTCCGTCATTGCTCACCCGTTCAACCGTCTTCGGTCCGCTGTGTCGTCGTCGTTCAGGGAAGTGTCGAGCCGGGGAACCCGCGGATCGGGTGGATCTCGTAGGTGAAGATCCCGGCGGCGACGGCGGGATCGCCGTCCAAGATCGTGCGGGTTTCGTCCGGGTCGGTCCGGAAGATCGCGAAGCCGGACGGCCCGCCAGGCGCGGTCACGGGCGTGATGATCGGGGCGACACCGGAGGCGATGAGGGCCATGTTGCGTCGGCCGTGGGCCCAGATGATCGGGTCGACCTGCGGTCGGACGAGCGTGTCCGTCGGGAGCAGCACGACCATCGTGTACGCCGCCGACCCACCGAGGCGGGCCCGCATCTGGTCGTCGCTGATCCATGGCAGCGGCTGGTCTGCTGCGAGGGTTGTGGCGAGCCCGTCGAGGCTCCACCCCGATGACACGGCGTCGCGAATGCCCTCCCAACCGTCGCCGTGGCGGTCGAGGTGGCGGTGGGTCAACACGACCAGGGTGCGGTCCGTGCCGACGGCGTCGAAGGTGATCTCGACCTCGCTCGCCTTGGCCGGGTCGGTCTCGATCTCCCATGTGGTGGAGATGTCCCACGAGAACACCACACGATGCGGTGGCTCATAAGCAAGGATCCGCGACCACGCACACGTGGTTCCGTCGGTGCCGTGATCGATGATGCGACCACCGACCCAGGGCTGGAACTCCATGCGGGCCAGTGGAGCGCGAAGGATGTGCTTGTCGGGATCCCACCAGCTGCCGATGCCGATCGTGAAGACCTCGAAGGCGCGCTCGATCGGCGCGTCGACGGTGGATTCCACACTGGTGGACGTGGCGGTCGTGGTCGAGCTCATGCATGCTCCTCGATCGTGGTTTCGGGTTGTCTTTCGGCGGCGAGGCGGAAGGCCATCAGCGATCGTTGCCAGAAGTCGTCGAAGTAGGCGAGGATCGCTGCGAGCGCGTCCGGTTGAACGGTGTAGATCCGGCGCGTCCCCTCGGCGTGGTCGTG
>JANXUF010000039.1 GCA_025356335.1 Actinomycetes bacterium | reverse complement strand
GGCGGCGACACCGTCTACGCGATCCCGGAATACGAACCGGAGCGCATCGCCCCGAACGATCAACTTCGCAGGGTCCTCGGCGAGTGGGTCGCCGAGGTCAAACACTCGGGTGACCTGGTGATCCTGCGAACCCCTCCAGGTTGCGCACACGTCGTCGCCTCTGCCCTCGATCGCTCGGGTTACGCCGGTCTGCTCGGCACGGTTGCAGGCGACGACACGCTGCTCTGTATCGCCGACGAGGATCTCGGGGGCAGGGCACTGGCAGCAAACCTCAGCGAGCTCGCCGGCATCAGTGCCCCGCCGAGCCCGCAGGCACCTGCGAGTAGGAAACGGCCGAAGGACGGTGCTGGACGATGACGAGCACCCCTGAACAGCCGTCGGCCACGGGGGCCGAGTCGGCAAAAACGCTCTGGCATGGCCGTTTCGAGGGAGGCCCGGCTGCGGAGTTGCTCGCCTATACGGTCAGCCTGCCGTTCGATCAGCGTCTGTGGAGTGAGGACATCGCCGGCTCACGGGCACACGTCCGCGGCCTCGCCCGCCAGTCGATCATCTCCGACATCGAACGCGACGCGGTCCTTTCGGCGCTCGACACGACGACGGCAGAACTGTCAGCGGGAACGTTCCACTACGTCGACAGCGACGAGGACATCCACACCGCGGTCGAACGCCGGGTGACCGAGCTGTCTGGCGCCGCCGGAGCGAAGCTGCACACCGGCCGAAGCCGCAACGATCAGTGCGCAACCGATCTTCGGCTCTATACGAAGCGGGCGTTGCGTGACGTGGCCCGTCGCGTCGTCGGCCTGCAACAGGTGCTACTCGACCGCGCCGCTCGTGCCGGCGACGTTTACCTGCCGGGCTACACACATCTACAGCGGGCTCAACCGATCCTGCTGGCACACCATCTGCTGGCGCACGGCTGGGCGCTGTCACGTGACGTCGATCGCCTGTTGGCGACGATCGAGCGGCTTGACGTCTCCCCGCTCGGTGCCGGAGCGCTCGCCGGGTCGTCGCTGCCCCTCGACCCGCTCGGCACCGCCCTCGACCTCGGTTTCGCCCGTGTTTTCGAAAATTCGCTCGACGCTGTCAGTGACCGGGACTACGTGGCGGAGGCGTTGTTCGATCTGGCGCTCGTCGCCATCCACCTGTCGCGAATCGGCGAGGAATGGGTGCTCTGGACGAGCGAGGAGTTCGGTTTCGCCCGTCTCGACGACGGCTACGCGACCGGATCATCGATGCTGCCGCAGAAGAAGAATCCGGACATCGCCGAACTCGCCCGTGGTAAGACCGGCCGGTTGATCGGCAACCTGACGGGGCTGCTGGTGACGCTCAAGGGTCTGCCGTTGGCCTACAACCGTGATCTCCAGGAGGACAAAGAACCGCTGTTCGATTCGGTCGACCAGATCAGCCTGGCGCTCGGGGCGTTGGCGGGCATGATCGCCACGGCAACCTTCGTGCCGCAGCGGATGCAGGCGGCAGCTGACTCGGAGACGGGTGCGGCGACCGATCTCGCTGAGTGGCTCGTACAGCGCGGCACGCCGTTCCGCGATGCGCACGCCGTGGTCGGGAAGCTGGTTCGCCAGACGCTCGCAGGTGAAGGATCGTTGGCACAGCTGGTCGCCGGCGACGATCGGCTCGGGCCGGACGCCGCAGCACTCGTGGCCCCGGGGGTCTCCGTCACCCGCCGCACGACTCCCGGCGGAGCCGGTCCGCAGGCAGTTGCCATCCAGATCGAGCGGTTCCGGGCGCAGGTCGACAGCGACCTCGGGCGAATCGATCCGTCGTGAGGCGATGCGTCGTGAGGCGATGCGGCACCGGCTGACCGAGGAGTTCTTTGCGCGGCACAGCACCGTCGTTGCGCCGGACCTCATCGGCAAACTGCTGGTCGTCGGGGAATGCTCTGGGCGGATCACCGAAGTCGAGGCCTACAGCGGTGCGGACGACGCCGCGAGCCACGCCTACCGGGGCCGGTCGAGCCGAAACGATGTGATGTTCGGGCCGGCCGGCCACATCTATGTCTACTTCACCTATGGAATGCACTTCTGCGCCAACGTCGTGACCGACACGGTCGGTGTCGCCAACGCCGTGCTGCTCCGGGCGATCGAGCCGATCGACGGTATCGAGCAGATGGTCAACAGACGGGGGCGTTCCGACAACCTGACGAACGGGCCCGGGAAGCTCTGCCAGGCGTTGGGTCTCGACCGCTCCGATAACGGCGCCTCGCTGCTGAGCGGCGAGATCGGCATCTACGACGACAGCTGGCCGGATCGGTCCGCCGGTAGGGCGATAGTCGTCTCGCCGCGAATCGGGATCACGAGGGCCGTCGACTTTCCATGGCGCTGGCAGCTCGCCGCCGAGCGCAACGAGCGCAACGAGCGTCGACGTCCCGGCGGGAGCCGAACGCCTTAGCAGGATGCTGAAATACACCAGTCGGCTCGGCTGAACGCGTCGATGACCTGGGCATTTGCGGCGATGTGCGCCTGCCGAGATACCAATTTCAGCATCTTGGTAGACCGCGCCGCTACTCAGGCGGAGACCATCTGGAAGATGTCGCCTGCCCTTCCACTGGCGATGCGCTCAGCGGCCACAGCAGTCAGGCGTTTGTAGTCCACCTTGCCGTTCGCCGCCCTGGCGATGGTGTCGACGAGCACGAGTCGACGGGGGGCCTTGTAGGCGGCGAGCGAATGCTTGACATGGTCGGCGAGTTCGCCGAGTTCGATCGTCACGCCGTCTGTCGGTTCGACGACCGCACAGATCACTTCGCCGAAGCGTGTGTCGGCGAGACCGACGGCGACGACATCGCGCACCCCTGGGTGGGTCTTCAGTGCCTCTTCGACCTCTTCGGGGAACACCTTCTCCCCGCCGGTGTTGATGCACACGGAGCCGCGCCCGAGCAGGTGCAGGCTGCCGTCCTCGTTGACCTCGGCGAAGTCACCGGGAACGCTCCAGCGGCGGCCCTCGTAGATGCGGAAGGTCTGCGCCGATTTGACCTCGTCCTTGTAGTAGCCGAGCGGGATGTAGCCGCCGATGCCGACGACGCCTCGCTCTCCGCTGCCAGGGTGCACACGCGTGCCGTCCTCTGCGAACACTGCACAGTTCGGTCCGAGTGCGAAGCGTGCGGTTTCCTCCGCCGTGCCGGCCGCCGAAACCGAACCGCCGAGGCCGACGGCCTCGGACGAGCCGTACGAATCGAAGAGGATGACCTGGGGGATATGGCCGAGCAGGCCCTGCTTGTTGTCGTGGCTCCACATCACACCTGACGAGGTGATGAGGACCAGACTGCCGAGGTCATAACGACCGGGATGGGCGTCGAGGTGTTCGAGCATCGGCCCGGCGAATGCCTGACCGACGATGATCAGGTGCGTCGCCCGCTCGCGTTCGACAGCCTCGAACAGTTCGGCGACGTTGAAGGCGCGGCTCGGCAACGACACGACGGCACCTCCGACGGCGAGCGCGTTGATCGCCGAGAACTGGCCGGTCCCGTGCATCAGTGGACAGGCGACGATCATCGTCGACGTCGGCGTGTCGGCTGATACGCGCTCTGCGACTTCGCCGACCGTCGTCGCCGGGGGCACCCCGAGGAGCGCATTGCCGCCGGCACCGAGCACATTGAAGAGGTCGTCCTGGCGCCACATCACGCCCTTCGGCATGCCGGTCGTGCCGCCGGTGTAGAGCAGCAGCAGGTCGTCGCCACTGCGCGCCCACGGAGCGCGTACAGCGTCAGCGCCGCCGGCGACGACCGATTCGTATGACGTCGCCCACTCAGGACCCGCACCGCTCTCGTCGGCGACGACGTACCAGCGCTTCACTTTCGCAAGGCGGTCACGAATGCCGTCGACCAACGGCGCGAACGCGGCGTGGAAGACGACCGCCTCGGCGTCGGCATTGTCGAACAGATAAAAGATCTCCTCCGGCCCGTAGCGGAAGTTCGTGTTGACCGGAACAGCCGACATCTTGAATGCACCGACCATTGCCTCGAGATATTCGGGACAGTTCGTCAGGTAGCAGGCCAGTTTCGACTGTTGACCGAGGCCGGCCGCCAGCAGATCAGCGGCCAAGGCATTGCTCCGCCGGTCGAACTCTCCCCAGGTGACAACTCGTTCGCCTTGGACCTGGCATGGCCGTCCCGGCGCCCGCGCAGCGACGGCCTCGAAGATGTCAGCGAGATTCCAGTCGGTTGGCGGCACTTCGTTCATATGCATTCCCCTTGACCATCTTGACACGTACTCCTTGGTGACCTATCAACGAACCATTCTTCCGGTCCCCGCCGCGCGGGCGCCAGACCGCGGTCGCGTGCTCCACGCTCCCGTTCGGTTTGCGACGCTCGAACCGCTACCTTCGCGGCCATGCCCGAAGTCGAACTCGCCCTCTGCGATCACATCGCCACGATCACCCTGAACGCTCCGGAGCGGATGAACACCATCTCCACGGCGATGCTCGACGAACTGTCGGCGCGGTTACTCGACGCCGATGCCGACCACGACGTTCGCTGCATCGTGCTGACGGGCGCCGGCAGGGCGTTCTGCGCCGGACTCGACCTCGGCGCGCAGTCGAAAACCTCCAGCGGCAGCCTCGGCGGCCTCGACGGCGGATCGCAGCGGCTCGCCGAATTGAATCTGCGGACGGCCCCGCCGACCGTGCTCCACTCGATCGACACGCCGACGATCTGCGCGCTCAACGGGGGCGCCGCCGGTTACGGGCTCGACCTGGCACTCGGTTGCGATATCCGTATCGCTTCCGAGAACGCCAAGCTCAACTCGGGATTCGCCAAGCGCGGCATCCTGCCGGAGAGCGGCGGCACCTGGCTGCTGCCGAGGATGGTCGGCTATGCCAAGGCGGCGGAACTCGCCTTCACCGGCAGGACGCTCACTGCGAGCGAGGCATTCGAGCTCGGCCTCGTCAACCATGTCGTTCCCGCCGACGAGTTCGCGGACGCCGTTGCGACGCTGGCAGCGGAAATCGCCAACAATGCGCCGTTGGCCGTGAGAGCGATCAAACGAATGATGCGGGCGGCCGAGACCGAGACCTTCGAGCAGAACGTCCATCACGTCTACCTGCAGTTGCTGCCACTGTTGCGGTCGACGGATTTCATCGAGGGCGTCACCGCCTACATGGAGAAGCGCCCAGCCAAGTTCACCGGCCGCTGAAGTCGCTCGCTCGAGCCGAGTGTCAGGGCCGCAGCCGAGTGTCAGGGCCGCAGTCGAGTGTCAGGGCCGCAGTCGAGTGTCAGGGCCGCAGTCGAGTGTCAGGGCCGCAGCCGAGTGTCGAAGTGACGGCTACGGGTGTCTCGGCACTCGGGTGAGTGCCGGGGGAGTGACCTCATTCGCCCCAATGGAGCCAGGTGCCGTGGGGGTGGGCGGTGCCGAGTCGTCGCACGTCGCGTTCGCCGTTCCTCCATCGCACCATCGTCATTACCGTGATCTGCTCGTCGCTGAGCCCAGCACCCAGGTGTGAAGTCGCAATGCCCGGAACGAGCGCGGGTGCCTCCGCATATACCCACGACAGATCCCGGTCGTCCCCGATGCGGTCGAGTGTTTCGAGGTACGCGCGCTGGGAGTCGGTGTCGAGGTAGTTGAGCACCCAGGAGTTCGTCACCACCGGGTGGCCCGACATCGTCGGGTCATTCGACGCGGCCGATGTCGGGGCGGCGAGTTCGATGGTCGATCGCAGGTCCGACACGGCGTCACCCTGCACGATGGTCGCGGCGGCGTGCCTGGCGATATCGATGGCTGCCTTCAGACGGGCGAATCGAGCGGTCTGGTCCGGCCAGACACATGCCATCAGCCACCGTGCGGCCGCGTCGTCGTGGAGGTCGATCGGATGGGAGTCGAGCCCGACGTGGCTGCTGAAGCGTGGAATCGAGGCGGGTACGGGCACATCACCGCGCGTGCCGCAGGTCAGCAACACGGTCGAGGGGCCTCCGGCAGCGCCGCCAGGTTCGTAGTCGTAGTGGAACTGTTCGAGATGGAGGTTGAGCCCTGCGCTCGTGCCGACGTCGATGTGTGCAAGCGGTCCGAGTTCGTCGGCGAGCAAGGCCAACGCCGGCAGGAACAGCGAGCAGCGCCCGACCTCGTTCGTTTGTGTCCGCTTCGTCGCCACCAGGTTGCGGATCTCGTTCGCGTGGCGGCTACAGAAGGCCAGCAACACAGCTTCGAGACCATCCGACCGCGGCGATGCCGTGAGATTCGGGTAGTACTGGGCCAACTCCTGGAGTGGATCGATGAGCAGCAGGTCGTGGATCACCGCCAGCAGCAGGACAGGCAACTGTTGCTCCTTCGGCGCAGAACGCAGCAGATCGACGAGTTCGGGTCGTTCGGCGATGAACCCGGAGATCCGTCTGTAGAGCGGTGCCTGTGTCTCCGACCAAGCTCCCTGCTGACGGAAGGCGAGTGTCAAGCCGTCGGCATCCGCCATCGCCACAGTGTAAGTCGATCGCACCGAGCGATATCGATCGAGGATCGACGACGACTGGATGGCACGATGTTGGGCGCTATGGACCTCTTCGACGATCTGCAAGCCCGTGGTCTGATCCACGACTCGACGGACCGCACTGCGTTGGCGGAGCGGCTCAGCGCGGGTTCGATCAGCGTCTACGTCGGCTTCGACCCAACGGCAGATTCTCTGCACGCCGGCAATCTCGTCGGCCAGGTGATGCTCCGCCGGTTCCAGCTGGCCGGCCACAAGCCGTTCCCGCTGGCGGGCGGAGCGACGGGAATGGTCGGTGACCCAGGTGGGCGATCGGACGAACGCAACCTGCTGAACCGCGAGACACTGCAGGCGAACCTCGCCAAGATCAAGGTGCAACTCGAGCGTCTGCTCGACTTCAGCCCCGGGCCGCAGCAGGCCGAACTGGTCGACAACGCCACGTGGACGGAGCCGATGGGTGTGCTGGACTTCCTCCGAGACGTCGGCAAGCACATGACCGTCAACCAGATGCTCGCCAAGGAATCGGTGAAGACACGCATCGAGAGTGAGCACGGATTGTCGTTCACGGAGTTCAGCTACATGTTGTTGCAGGCGAACGATTTTCGCCACCTTCGAGAGCACCACGGCGTCGAGATGCAGATGGGCGGCTCCGACCAGTGGGGCAACATCACCGCCGGAATCGACCAGATCCGCCGGCGCCTCGGCGTTGCATCGTTCGGACTGACGTGGCCATTGCTCACGCGTACGGACGGACAGAAGATGGGCAAGTCGGTGGCGGGCGCGCTGTGGCTCGACCCGGACAAGACGTCTCCCTACCAGTTCCGGCAGTACTGGATGCAGCTGCCGGACGAAGACGTCGAACGCTTCCTGCTGCAACTCACCCTGCGTCCAGTCGCAGAGATCGCCGAGTTGATGACCGAGCATCGTGGCGATCCCGGTAAGCGCCTTGCACAGCGGGCATTGGCGGCCGATGTGACGGCGATGGTCCACGGCCGAGCGGCCGCCATTGCTGCGGAACAAGCCGCTGGCGTCCTGTTCGGAGGTGATCCGCTGACCGCCTCGATCGAGGCGTTGGAGGTCGTTGCGTCGGAGGTGCCGACGACGATGGTCGAGCGTGCCGATCTGGCCGACCTCGTTGCGCTGCTGGTCAGAACTGGGCTCGCAACGTCGAATGGCGATGCCAGACGCGGCATCCAGCAGCGCGGATTTCGGGTCAACGGACGCCAGGTCGACCCCTCGCAGACCGCCGTCCACACCGAGAAACCCCTGCACAACCGGTACATCCTGCTCCGAAAGGGCAGAAGCACGTTTCACCTGCTGGAAATTTCCCCGACATGAGGTTGTCGTCGTGTGTAGGCATGGATAATGTAATCAAGCGCTTCGGTAGCAGTCATGCGGCCGGAACGGAGTAGCAACACCCTAGCGGTGACTACTCGTGAGCGTTTGGCTCCTTGAAAACAGAAGAGAAGATAGAACGCCAGTGCGGACAGTTCGACCGGTTCACCGGAACAACTGTACGTCAATTCAAAGACCGTTGTCTCAACGCAACGGCAACCAAATCAAGACATCAGAAACAAGCTTTCTGGTGCAGCAGGACATGGCTGAGGCCGGAAGAGATTCACTTCCGCAGCCATGCTCTTCACAAGACGCACAATCGGGCTTGCTCGGTTGTCATCTTTTCGATGGAGAGTTTGATCCTGGCTCAGGACGAACGCTGGCGGCGTGCTTAATACATGCAAGTCGAACGGATACCATCCAGTAGCAATACTGGTGAAGTATGAGTGGCGAACGGGTGCGTAACACGTGAGAAACCGACCCCAGTCTCTGGAATAACAGATGGAAACGTCTGCTAATACCGGATACCGTCTTTCCACCGCATGGTGGGCTGACGAAAGATTTATCGGATTGGGATGGTCTCGCGGCCTATCAGCTTGTTGGTGAGGTAACGGCTTACCAAGGCTTCGACGGGTAGCTGGTCTGAGAGGATGATCAGCCACACTGGGACTGAGACACGGCCCAGACTCCTACGGGAGGCAGCAGTAGGGAATCTTGCGCAATGGGCGAAAGCCTGACGCAGCAACGCCGCGTGCGGGATGAAGGCCTTCGGGTTGTAAACCGCTTTCAGAAGGAACGAAAATGACGGTACTTTCAGAAGAAGGTGCGGCCAACTACGTGCCAGCAGCCGCGGTGACACGTAGGCACCAAGCGTTGTCCGGATTTATTGGGCGTAAAGAGCTCGTAGGCGGTTCAGTAAGTCGGGTGTGAAAACTCTGGGCTCAACCCGGAGACGCCACCTGATACTGCTGTGACTTGAGTTCGGTAGGGGAGTGGGGAATTTCTAGTGTAGCGGTGAAATGCGCAGATATTAGAAGGAACACCGGTGGCGAAGGCGCCACTCTGGGCCGAAACTGACGCTGAGGAGCGAAAGCGTGGGTAGCAAACAGGATTAGATACCCTGGTAGTCCACGCCGTAAACGTTGGGCACTAGGTGTGGGCCTCAACCAACGAGGTCCGCGCCGTCGCTAACGCATTAAGTGCCCCGCCTGGGGAGTACGGCCGCAAGGTTAAAACTCAAAGGAATTGACGGGGGCCCGCACAAGCAGCGGAGCGTGTTGCTTAATTCGATGCGACGCGAAGAACCTTACCTGGGTTTGACATGTAGGGAAAAGCCGTAGAGATACGGTGTCCTTCGGGGCCCTACACAGGTGGTGCATGGCTGTCGTCAGCTCGTGTCGTGAGATGTTGGGTTAAGTCCCGCAACGAGCGCAACCCTTATTCTATGTTGCCAGCGGGTAATGCCGGGGACTCGTAGGAGACTGCCGGGGTCAACTCGGAGGAAGGTGGGGACGACGTCAAGTCATCAT
>JANXUF010000031.1 GCA_025356335.1 Actinomycetes bacterium | reverse complement strand
AACGGCAATCTCGATCTCATCGACGGCGTCTATGCACAGTGCCCGTACATCTCCGGCGTCTACGGCGCGCCGATTCCGGAACTCGCATCACTGTGCGAGAACGACGGCTATTTCCTTGCATGCGATCAGATGGGCGCAATGGTCAAGGTCTACGATCCGGCGAACGACCACGCCCACAATCCGCTGGCCTGGCCGTACTTCGCCGAACCGGACGACCTCGCAGGACTTCCACCGCACGTCATCTCCGTCAACCAGTTGGATCCGCTCCGCGATGAAGGGCTCGTCTACTTCCGCAAGCTGCTCGATGCCGGGGTTTCGGCGGTCAGCCGGACGGTCAACGGCACCTGCCATGCCGGCGACTGCATCTTCCGTGAAGCGATGCCAGACGTCTACCTGGCAACGATCCGCGACATCAGAGGGTTTGCCGCCTCCTTGTAGCACGCTCGGGGGGATCGGGACGTCTCGCTCGGAGCTGGAACGAGACGGTGACAGTTTTCGGTTGCGAACCACTGGACTGTCGCGCACTTGGGACGAACGGCTCTATCGGCTGGAGCTGAAAGCCGAGAGGATTGCCAGGGTATGACACACCTCACCGATCCCGGTTGCCGAGTCGTCGTGGACGGCAACGAGGCCGCTGCCCGAGTCGCCCACCTGCTCTCGGAAGTGATCGCCATCTACCCGATCACTCCGGCCTCGCCGATGGGTGAACTCGCCGATGATTGGAGTGCGAAGGGCCGGCAGAATCTGTGGGGCGTGGTTCCCGAAGTGATCGAGATGCAGAGTGAGGCCGGGGCTGCCGGCGTTCTGCACGGTGCGGTCACGAGGGGGGCGCTGGCGACGACGTTCACGGCGAGCCAGGGCTTGCTGCTGATGCTGCCGAACATGTTCAAGATCGCCGGCGAGCTGACCCCTGCGGTGATCCACGTGGCAGCACGCGCCCTTGCCACGCATGCGCTGAGCATCTTCGGCGATCACAGCGATGTGATGGCAGCGAGGACCACTGGGTTCGTGATGCTCTGTTCGAGCAACGTCCAGGAGGCAGGCGATTTTGCTGCCGTTTCGCATGCTTCGACATTGGAGTCGCGGGTGCCGTTCCTGCACTTCTTCGACGGATTCCGTACCAGTCACGAGCTGAACACCATTGAACAGACCACGTCGGCACAGATCGCCTCGATGCTCGACGACTCCTGCCTCAGCGGCCATCGCGGTCGAGGACTGGATCCCGATCGGCCGGTGCTGCGCGGCAGTGCACAGAATCCTGACGTCTTCTTCCAGGCGCGTGAAGCCTGCAGCCCGTTCTATGCGGCGGTGCCCCGAATCGTGCAGGCGAAGATGGACAGGCTGGCAGAACTCACAGGCCGCAGCTACCACCTCGTCGACTACCACGGCGCACTCGATGCAGAACGGGTCATCGTGCTGATGGGCTCTGGCGCCGGCGCGACACGCGAAACCGTCGACGCGCTGTGCGCCGCCGGCGAACGCGTCGGCGTCGTCATCGTTCGGCTCTTCCGCCCGTTCCCGACCGAACAGTTGCTGGCAGCGCTCCCGCCGACCACCCGCACGGTCGTTGTCCTCGACAGGACCAAGGAGCCCGGCGCACCGTTCGAGCCGCTCCACAGTGACGTCCTCTCGGCACTCTGGCACAGCCCGCCGCAGGCGTGGCCGGACGGTCGCCTTCCGCGGGTGATCGGCGGCCGGTACGGCTTGGGCAGCAAGGAGTTCACGCCGGCAATGGCGAAGGCGGTATTCGACGAGGCGGCGCGTGACGAGCCGCGCAACAGCTTCACGATCGGCATCATCGACGATGTCAGCCACAGCAGCCTCGCGTGGGATCCGACGTTCCGCACCGACGCGGCGCGCGTCCGTGCGGTGTTCTACGGCCTGGGCGCCGACGGTACGGTCGGAGCGAACAAGAACACGGCGAAGATCGTCGGTGACAACACCGACCTCAATGTCCAGGCCTACTTCGTCTACGACTCGAAGAAGTCGGGCTCGATGACCGTGAGCCACCTCCGGTTCGATCCGCAGCCGATCGAGAGCACCTACCTGATCGACCAAGCGACGTTCGTCGGTGTTCACCAGTGGAGCTTCCTCGACCGCCTGGACGTACTGACCGTCGCGGCGCCTAGCGCCACGGTGCTGATCAACAGCCCGTACCCTGCTGAGCAGTTGTGGGACCGGCTCCCGATCGAAGTGCAGGACGCCGTGCTGTCCAAGGGGCTCCAACTGCATGCGATCGATGCAGGCGCCGTCGCCCAAGCTGCTGGCCTCGGCGGACGCGTCAACACCGTGATGCAGACCTGCTTCTTCGCGCTGTCCGGCATTCTCCCGGCCGATGAGGCCACCGCCGAGCTGAAGAGAGCGATCTCCAAGACCTACGGCAAACGGGGTGAGGCGGTCGTCGAGCGCAACACCGCTGCCGTCGACACTGCACTCGCACACTTGCATCGCGTCCCCGTTCCGGAGTCGATCACGGCGACCCGCCACCGTCGCCCGGCTGTCGCTGCAGGCGCCGACGACTTCGTGCAACGCGTGACCGCGCGGATGCTGGCCGGCGAGGGAGATCTGCTCCCGGTGAGCGCCCTTCCACCCGACGGGACGTTCCCGACGGGAACGTCGAAGGTGGAGAAGCGCACCATCGCCATCGAGATCCCGGTGTGGGAGCCGGATCTGTGCATCGACTGCGGCAAGTGCGCCATCGTCTGCCCCCACGCCGCAATCAGGATGAAGGTCTACGATCCGTCGGCGCTCGACGGGGCCGGCCCCGATTTCAAGACCAAGTCGTTCCGCAGTCGCGAAGTTCCCGGTCTCTCGCTCACCGTGCAGGTCGCCCCCGACGACTGCACCGGATGCGGGCTCTGCGTAACAGCCTGCCCCGCTCATGACAAGTCCGAAGTGAAACGGAAGAGCATCAACCTCCGCCCGATCGACGAGCACCTCGAAGCGGAGCGCATCGCCTGGGACACGTTCGTCGATCTGCAAGCGGCCGACCCCGCCCAGTGGGACCCCGCTTCGGTCAAGACGAGTCAGCTGCGCCAACCGCTCTTCGAGTTCAGCGGTGCGTGTGCAGGATGCGGCGAAACGCCGTACCTCAAGCTGCTGACCCAGTTGTTCGGTGACCACCTCCTGATCGCCAATGCCACCGGCTGCAGCAGTATCTACGGCGGCAATTTGCCGACGACGCCGTACACGGTGAACGCCGAAGGTCGCGGGCCGGCGTGGAGCAACAGCCTGTTCGAGGACAACGCCGAGTTCGGCCTCGGGATCCGTCTGGGGTTCGAGGCGCAACGGCGTGCTGCGCTGGACGTTCTCGCCCGGCTCGCCGCCAAATTCTCGACGGAGATCGATGGTCGGTTGGTCGCGGCGATCGTCGCCGGAGTCGAAGATGCGGACGACCTCGGTATCCGTGCTCAACGCGCACGTGTCGCCGAGTTGCGCAACGCTGTCGCCGGTCTCACCGACCCGGACGCGTTGCACCTCGCAGACCTCGCCGGAACGCTCGTGCGCAAGAGCACCTGGATCGTCGGCGGGGACGGGTGGGCCTACGACATCGGCGCCGGCGGCCTCGACCATGTGCTCGCTAGCGGCCGCAACGTGAATATCCTCGTGCTCGATACCGAGGTCTACTCGAACACCGGCGGTCAGGCCTCCAAGGCAACCCCGCGTGGCGCTGTGGCGAAGTTTGCCGCTGGTGGCAAGTCGACCGGCAAGAAGGATCTCGGACTCGAAGCGATGAGCTACGGGGATGTCTACGTCGCCCACATCGCCATGGGCGCGAGCGAGATTCAAACCGTCAAGGCGCTGCTGGAGGCCGAAGCGTGGCCAGGTGTTTCCCTGGTCATCGCCTACAGCACGTGCATCGCCCACGGTTTCGACATGAGCAACTCGATGACGCAGCAGAAGGTTGCGGTCCAGAGCGGACACTGGCCGCTGTACCGCTACCGGCCTGGTGAGGGAGAGCTGACCCAGCCGTTCCAGCTCGACAGCGCGGCACCGACGGTGCCGTTCGCAGACTTCGCTGCAAGCGAGGCCCGGTTCTCGATGCTCTCCAGGAGCAACCCGGGCCGAGCGGCCGAACTCACCGCCCTCGCCCAGGCCGATGTCGATGCGCGCTATAGCTACTACCGCCAACTCGCAGAACTGCAACGCTCGGCGCCGGCACATGCCGGCACCGTCGTCGCCGACGACACCGCCGCCGCCGAAGGTGGGGAAGACTGATGACGACGTTCACGACGAAGTACCTCGGGTTCACCCTCAGCAGCCCGCTGGTGGCATCGGCGAGTCCGCTCACCGGGAACCCGGAGATGTGGGAACGAATCGAGCTGGCCGGAGCGGGAGCCGTCGTGCTGCCATCGCTGTTCGAGGAGCAGATCGAAGGCGACGCCTTCGCCCTCGACCTCGCCCGTGATCAGGGCACGGAGTCGTTCGGCGAGGCGCTGACGTATCTCCCGGATGTCGGAAGCGTCGAAACCGATCCTGATCGCCACCTGACGCTCGTCGAGGAGGCCAGGGAGCGCCTGTCGATCCCGGTGATCGCCAGCCTCAACGGCACGACGCCAGGCGGTTGGGTGCGATACGCCCGGCACCTCGCCGACGCCGGCGCACAGGCAATCGAACTGAACCTCTACGACGTCGTGACCGACCCCCGCCAGAGCGCTGGCGACGTCGAACGACGCTACATCGAACTCGTCGAAGCGGTCCGTGCCGAGATCACGATTCCGCTGGCGGTGAAGGTCGGACCATGGTTCACGGCCTTCGCCCATTTTGCCGCTGCACTGCAGAACGCCGGGGCCGATGGGTTGGTGCTGTTCAACCGCCTCTACCAGCCCGACATTGACCTCGACACACTCGAGGTCACTCCGCGTCTCGAACTGTCGACCTCCGCCGAACTCCGTCTTCCGCTGCATTGGATCGGCGTCCTCAGCGGCACCACCACCTGCTCCCTCGCGGCGACCACCGGTGCGCACACCGGTGACGATGCGCTGAAACTGCTGCTGGCCGGCGCCGACGCCGTGATGACCACCAGCGCCCTGTTGCGACGCGGCCCGGAGCATCTCATCGTGATGGAGGCCGAGATGCGGGCATGGATGGAGGAACGCGACTACGACAGCGTCGAACAACTGAAGGGCAGCATCAGCCGCCGCAACGTGCCGGACCCCGAGGTGTACGAACGAGCCAATTACTACCAGGCGCTCCATTCGTGGAAGCCGACGTCACCGGCCCGCTGACCACGTCACCCCGACCCCGGCGGGCCGGCTGCTGATTGATGCGTGCCGCTATCGACACGCTGTTGAAGCGGTCGTCGCGTTCAACACCCCATCAGCGCGTCGTTCTGACGTGCACGGGCGACGCGTTCATGTAGTCGTCGAGGGTGGCGTGGAAATGTCGGATGCGGCTCTCCTGGTATCGAGCGAGCGTGACGCCGGGCTTGCGCGATGTGCGGAGGCCCTTCTGGATGCGCATCAGGTTGTCGGTGTCCTGATCGGCGACCATCGCCGCAGACCCGAGTTCGGGGGCATCGGCCCACTTCTGGTCGGCGCTCAGCATCGTCATCGTCGCCGGTGTGGGGTGGCTGCCGTCAGGTGACTTCGAGAAGAGGAACATGATCTCCATGATCGAGCTTTCCGGATCGTCCCCGTTCGGTCGGAACCGATACGTGATCGGGAGCGCTTGGCCGCCCCAGGGAACCATGTTGGGGAACAGCATGTACTCGATGAGGTCCAACGATTCGGTGTCAGAGAGCGCCGACATGTCGAGTTGCGTCGACCGGGCGATCTTCTCCCTGGATCGTTGTGCCAGCTTTGCTCTGGCTGTTTCGCCCTCGCCGACCTCGATCGGCCTACCGGCGAAGAACGGCACGTCGCGGCGCATTTCCTCAATGGTCCGCTCCGCCGGAATGCCCTTCATCGAAGGACTCGGGACGCCTTGCACGCTGATCATCCGGCTGACGTGACGAATGCCTGGCCACACGTCGTACTGCGTGTTCGAGTCACCGTAATAGCCGAGCACCTGCGGGTGGGCGATCGCCACGTGGTACGCCTCGACGAACGCTTCCATCGCCAGTTTCCAGTTGCATGGCATGATCTTGGCGACGTGTGCCGCCTTGTAGCGGTTCTCCATGTCGAACGCGGCGAAGTGCTCCGGGAGGTTTTCGAGGTAGGTGCTCAAGGGTTCGCATTGCAGGTCGAAATTGACGAACACGTAGCCGCCCCAGGTGCCGACGCGTGCCTCCGGCAACGACATCGCCGCCTGATCGACGTGAGGCAGATCCCACTGCTGGGGGACGTGCACGAGTGCACCGTCCAACTTCCAGGTCCAGCCGTGGAACGGGCACCGCAGCCGTTGCACGCACCCACCTTCGGTGCGCAACAACGTGCCGCGGTGCAGACAGGAGTTGATATAGGCCCGGATCTCGTCTGGCCCGGTCCGCACGACGATGAGCGAGTCGTGCACGATCTCGTAGATGATGTGGTCGCCGACGTTCGGGATCTCCTCGACACGGCAGGCGAGTTGCCAGCATCTGCGCCAGACCTGTTCGACTTGCCGGTCGTGCCACTCCTTGGAGAAGTACCGTTCGATCGGGAGGTCTGCAGTGGACTGGCCGGCGGCTGGCGATTCGGTCAGCATCAACGCCGGGGCCGGGTTGACGTCGGCGGCCAGGACCTCCTGGACAGACGGGCCAGGTCGAGCGGAAATCAGGTCCATGGTGTTCCTTCACGCAGGTTGTGAGCGGCCGAGGTGGACGGTTCGAGGATCCCGGAACCGAGCCGAGGTCGACGATCCCTCCAGACTGACACAAAGTTGACAGGGTGTCAACCTGGGGATACCAGCGCGACCCACGCGGTACAGGGCCGCCCGCGTCACCAGAAGTCGCAACCTCTGCGATATCTCGTGACACGGACCCGACTGCGTGCCGATCGGTCCCGATCAGTCCGTGCGGACGCCGAGGCCGCGCGCCCACAACACGGCAAGCGTGTGCACAGCCTGGCCCTCATCGATGTGCTGTTCGAACAGATAGCAGCCGCGGGCCATGTCCTCGACCATGCCACCGAGGGCGATCGCCGTGATCAGCGGGTCGAGGTCATCGGGGTCTGGCCGCCGTTGTCGTCGTTCGGTCAGCGTCGTTTCCAGCGACGCAGCAAATCGTGCCCTGATCGCCAGGCGCACATCGAGGAAGGCCTTGTTGACCGTGGTCGCCTGATCGAGGATCAGCAACACCGGCGCTCGGTCGCGGTAGGCGTGCATGAACTGCCGAATCGTTGCCGTGAGTTTCTCGAACGGTGTTGTGCCGACGACCGGTTGGGTGGCTGCGGCGAACAGATCGTCGGTCAACTCGTCGACGAGCACGCCGAGGGCATCATCCTTCGACGTGAAATACGAGTAGAAGGAGGCTCGCGATCCACCGGCGATTCGCACGATGTCCGAGACGCTGGTCTCGACATATCCTCCTTCCTCGAACGCCCGCCGGGCGGCCACGAGAAGCTCGGCCCGGCGCCGCTGGCTCCGTATGGTCGAGGTCGGGTGATCAGGGGTGCGGGCCACTGATCGACGCTACCCCGACCAACGCCGGGGCCTCCGCTCTTCCTCGTCGCGTCGACCTGTGCCTCGCTGTCGGCGTTCGTCGCCTGCATGGCTGCTGCTGATGACGTTCGACCCTGGTCGGCGCAGCGTTCGTCGGCGGACAATGAGGTCATCCATCGAGGAGGTCGCCATGAAGGCAGCAGTCGTGCACGAGTTCGGTAGTCCACTGGTCGTGGAGGAGGTGCCCGTTCCGGTGCCGGCGGTCGGGCAGATTCTCGTTCGTGTGGAGACCTCAGGTCTGTGTCATACCGACATTCATGCAGCGGGTGGTGATTGGCCGGCGAAGCCGTCGCCGCCGTTCATACCGGGTCACGAAGGTGTGGGTGTCGTCGAACGCGTCGGCGAAGGGGTGACCAGAGTGCGCGAGGGCGATCGTGTCGCAGTGCCGTGGCTCGGTTGGGCATGTGGCGCCTGCGAGGCGTGTGCGTCGGGATGGGAAACCCTGTGCCCGTATGCGCGCTACACCGGTTACTCGGTCAATGGTGCGTTCGCCGAATATGTGGTCGCCGACGCCGCGTTCGTCGGCCTTGTCCCCGCCGAGATCGATCCGCTCGACGCTGCCCCGCTCACCTGCGCCGGTGTGACGACGTACAAGGCCATCAAGGTCTCCGGCGCACGTTCATCCGACCTCGTGGCGATCTTCGGTGTCGGCGGCCTCGGCCATCTCGCCGTGCAGTACGCGCAGATCGCCGGTGCGACCGTCGCCGCAGTCGACCTCGTCGAGGCGAAACTCGACGTCGCCAAACAACTCGGTGCCGCCTACACGTTCAACTCGAAGACGCACGATGTAGTCGAGGAGATCCAGGCTCTCGGTGGCGCGAACTGTGCGATCGCCTTGGCCGCGTCGCCCGTTGCCTGCGAGCAGGCGCTGGCCAGTTTGAAGCGCAATGGAACGCTGGTCCTCGTCGGGCTGCCGAAGGACAACATCATGCGGCTGCCGATCTTCGAAACGGTATTGAAAGGGATCAAGGTCGTCGGGTCGTTCGTCGGGACGAGGCTCGACCTCAGGGAAACATTCGCCCTGCATGCCGCCGGAAGGACCACGGTCGTGCGCGAGTCGCGTCAACTGGACCAGGTCAATCAGGCAATTGCCGAGGTGCTCGCCGGGACGGTAGAAGCTCGGCTCGTGTTCGATCTGCGGACATCATGACGTCGTTTGCGCAGTCGCCGACTGGAGGCGTCTCGACGAGGCCGACCGACGGGACGACGCAGTACGGCCGACCGGTGACGCACGCACAGCAACCGTTCGCGGTCACCGCCGTTCTCGAACGCGGGACCGCAGCGATCGTGGATGCAGCGAGCAGCGCCCTCGACCGCAGTCAGCTGGCGCACTACGACGACGTCGGGGCGGACGAGCGTCGCCGCCGCATTCGATCGTTGTTCGAGGTAGTGCTCGCGTCGCTCGATCAGCGCGATCTCGTTCCGATCCAACGGTATGCAGAGACCATCGCCCACGAGCGCTTCGAGGGCGGTTTCGGAATCTCTGAGGTGCAGACGGCCTTCAACGTCCTCGAAGAAGCCACCTGGAGGCACGTCGTCGTGTCGACCGATCCTGCCGAACTTGCTGAATCCATCGGCATCGTGGCGACCGTGCTCGGCGCCGGCAAAGACATGCTTGCGCGTACCTACGTGGCATTGGCCACGGAGCGCCACGTGCCCTCGTTGGATCTCACCGCCCTGTTCCGCGGCGGACGCTGACATTCGCGCAGGGTGGATGCGTTGGCTGGTCGTTGCAGCTCGACCCTGTTCGGTCGTCGATTGGGGGGAGTCCGTCGAGAACAGCAGGTGGTCGATCGTCGTTGCGCCGAGGCATGGTGTAGCAGCGTGTGCGGGCGGCTCCTGACGGGTAGAGATGGAGATGTACATCGGTGGAGGTATCGGCCTTCTTCTCATCATCATCATCGTCATTCTGGTCCTTCAGGAGATGACCATCCCGATCTCGTGCACGTGCTGGGCGCAGGGTGTCGGCGACAAACCCAGCACGGGCATCGTCAAGTTGGCGACGTGCTCGACTGGTCGATACCGAAGAGCACGCGGGCATTCCCATCGGTGAACTTGCTGCGCTCTTCTTCGGTGTCGAACTCGAGGAGGAACCGCTGCAGTTCGTCCCTCGTCGGTCGTTGGAAGGGGTAGTCCGTCGAGAACAGCAGGTGGTCGATCGTGGTGGCCTCGAGGGCGTGGTGGAGCAGCGCCGGGTTGAACATGCCGGAGCTGGTGATGAAAACGTTCGCGCGCACGTAGTCCGAAACCTTCCGATCCAGGCCGGCGATACGCGACAGGCTGTCCGTGCGGTCCTGCCAGAACAGGAGCAGCTCACCCCAATGGCCGAGAATGATCTTCAGGTCGGGGTGTCGATCGAACGTGCCGCGGGCGATCAGTCGTAGGGCGGCGAGCGCCGCCTCGAGGTGCCATCCCCATGCGAAGGTCGACAGCGCGAGGTTCGTCATCGAGTCGAATCCCGAGTAGGCGGCTGTTCGAATGGCGTCCGTCGGAATCTGCGGATGGATGAAAATCGGCTGGCCGAGCGTTGCCGCAGTGGCGAACAGGTCCTCGTAACAGGGATCGTCGAGTGTCGTCTGGCCCGTGCGGCCGTAGACCATCGCCCCGACGAACCCGAGCCTGGCGGCGCGCTCGAGCTCGGCTGCAACGGCGTTCGGATCGGCCATCGGCAGCGTGGACAGAGCCCGAAGACGCAATGGATGACGGCGGACCGCTTCTGCGGCGATGTCGTTCGTCTCACGGCTGAGCGCCACTGCGTCGGCGGGAGCGAGGGGGCCTGTCGCCGGTGGAGCGAGGCCGAGGATGTGCATGTCGATGCCCTGCTCGTCCATCGCTGCGATCCGCGCCGCGCCGATGTCCTCCAGTCTGGCGAGATTGTCACCCATCTCGTTGAACGCCAGACTCTCGTCGCCGCTCCCTTCCGCCAGCGCCTTGAGCGCGGCCGTCAGTTGGGGCGTCGTCCAATGCTCTTCGATTCCGACGATTGTCATTGCCTCGCCCCTCTGTGGCCGTTGGTATCTCGGTGTTCACCAACCGTGTTCCGGCCACCCTAGCGGATTCGCTAAACAGTTGTATAGTGAAATCCGTGGCAGGCACCTCGAGAGACGCCAAGCGAGCGCAAAGCGCCCAGCGGATCATCGAATCGGCACGCCAAGAGTTCGCTCTCCGTGGATTCGAGGGCGCCACCATCCGCTCGATTGCTGACAGAGCCGGCGTCCATGCGTCACTCGTGATGCAGCACTTCGGCTCGAAGGCCTCCCTCTTCGCCATTGCCGCGGAACTGCCCAAAGACGACACCAGAGCCGCCTCGGAACATCTCTTCGATGTCCTCGACGTCCGGCTGACAGACCTGCCCCCGGAGACACGTGCGCTCGTTCGCTCGATGCTGACGCTCCCGGAGGCGGAGGCGTTCATGAGGGCATTCCTCGTGGAGAGAATCGACAACCTCGCGCGCTCACTCGAAGGTTCAGACGCCGACATCAAGGCAACGCTGGCCGTGTGCAGCATTCTCGGCCTGACGATCGCCCGCCACTTCCTCAAGTTGTCGGCCTTCGACAAATTCTCCAGGGAAACCTTGCTGCACGCTGCAAGTGCCTTGCTCGACTCACTCACGACCGAGACCGAGACCGAGACCGAGACCGAGACCGAGAGCGAGACGAGACCGAGACCAAGAGCGAGCAGGACAAGCCCGAATGACAACACCCGCAGTCGAGCGATCCGGGAAGCAGCACGCCGCACGGTGCCTTCGTGAACACCGTGCCGTGTCGTGTGACCGACGAGGAACGTTGTTTCAGGGTTGGCCGAGTCGACGCAATGGGCCGAGCGAGAACCAGGCCCGCTCGATGGGCCGAGTGGCTCTCAGCGGTCTCTCGACGTGCACCGAAGCTCGGCAATGCGGTCTGTTACGGTTCCGTCGAATCGGCCACCGCGGGCCGAGAACGGAGGGCGTTCGTGACATACGTCATCGCAGAGCCTTGTATGGGGACCAAGAACGCCTCGTGCGCGACGGTGTGCCCGGTCGACTGCATCTACGAGGGCGACGATCAGTACTACATCAACCCTGACGAGTGCATCGACTGCGGGGCGTGCGAGCCCGAGTGCCCGGTCACCGCCATCTTCGCAGATGACTCGGTGCCAGAACAATGGGCGCAGGACACCCAGAAGAACGCAAACTTCTTCTCGCCTGCGGTTCAAAGGACCAGGGCCAGCAACAATCGGGCGGCGACCTAGGTCGAGGGGAGGAATTTCAACGAGATCGAGCTGATCGGGATCCTTGACGCAAGAACGTCGTGACCTCGGACGGCTGAGTACTGCCGAGTTCAACGCTCCCGAAGTCGTACGTCGATTCGGCCACGCTGGGCCGAAAGGTTCCGTTCGTGCGGACGATTCCGTGACCACAGGGCTGTCTCCAACCCTGTGACCTGCAGTTATGTGGTGGAGGTGGGGGGAATCGAGCCCCCTTCAGTTGGTGCCGGCCCGTGTTGTCCAGTATCGGTTAGTCCTGCTCAGTGGCACTTTTTGACTCGACGAAATGACACTCCGTACCGTCTGATATCGCCTCATGGTGAATATTCCGTGACCAGACTGTGACCAACAAACATGGCGCCACGCTGAGAACCGCTTGTCGAAATGAAGCGACTCAGTCGAGATTTCGTGAGTTCACGCCGCTCGCCGGCGCGAGCTTCGAAGCTGCAACTCAAGAGAGCTGACCGAACGCACCCGCCGTACTCGCCGCGCCAATGCGGCATCGACCTCACGCTCGACATCGACTCGCACGTACCTCAGGTGGTCACTTGCGGTGCCGCCGATCGAATCGCCAGTCTCCTGATCGCAGCGTCGGCGGATCGATGATGCAATCGTCGATCGAGTGACGTCGGCGGTCGACAGCGGCGGGACTTCTCTCGAGCGGAGATCCAGCCTCGCGGCAGTTCCTTCGGCTGAGGCGCCCCTCGTCGATTGATCGCCGCCGTTCTGGTGTTCCACGATCGGCGAGCACTCGCGAGCCGGATGTGACGCTGCGGGCTTGAAGACGGGCCTTGTCCTTGGTGAGGTCGCCGGTTGCGCGTCCCGCCCTGCGACGAGGAGCTGTCTTGCACTGTGGACGATGCATCCGCCGACACGCCACCGGAGCGCTGCTCAGCCGCCCTGGTTGGCGTCTCGACTCCTCGAACGACGAAACGGGCGGATCGTCGGTTGGGGCTGGTCGCGTGCGGTACGGATCCGTCGAGCAAGCGATGAGAGTGTCGACCGACCACGACGTGGCGCTCTCCCGCTTTGTCAAGGTCGACCAGTCCCGGTCTCTGCACCCGGGTCGGAGGCTCGATCTTCCGGCGGTTCGAACGGCCTGGCGTTTGTTTGTGACGAAGTCCAGCGGCCGTGCTCCTTCTGCAGGTTGTGATCGCATGGATGTTCGTCGCCCTCCGTTCGGGAGGCGGTCGAGAAGACGCTTCGGCCGTGAGCGAGGGCGCGGGGCGAAGGGCAACCGACTTCGTGTGCGGCCTCCTCGGACCGCGCGTGGATGCGCTAGATCGCGACTGGCTCGGCGGTGTGCAACGCGCAACCGCTTCGGGAGTCATTCAAGAGCAGATATCCGAAAAATGTTTCTCCCTTTTGGGCGGTTCGGTGCCCGTTGGTTGATGAGGGATGTCACGAATTCGCGTTTGTGCAGGCATGTGTTTGTGAGGTGGCAACGATGAAATCGAAAAACCAGTGGTCGGGTTCGACGTCGATGTATATGACGGTGGAGCAAGCAGCCAAGGAGCTGCAGATCGGCCGAACATTGGCGTACCGCCTGGCGAACGAGTACTTGGCAACGAACGGCCTCTCTGGGCTGCCCGTGATCCGCGTCGGACGGTTGTTGCGAGTCCGTCGCTCTGATCTCGAAGCAAGGCGCCACGTCTTCGCCGAGCACCACCACACCGTCACACCGGCAACACACACCGCACGTGCCACGGTCAGCTCTCCCGTTTCGAAGGCACACGCACGCCGTAGCGCCTCGACGGTCGAGCAGCCCGCACTGTTCTCGGCATAGGCGACCGCGATGAACCAGCCCCTCTCTCCGATCACCTTCAACCCCAATTCGACAGACGGGTGCACACTCCACGCACACCTCGATCCGGAGAGTTTCCGGTGACCGTCCGGGTCACCACGTTGAAAGGCGTCGACGCCGGCGCCTACTACGTCGAGCAGTTGCCGAACTACTACCTCGCTTCCGGCGAACCACGTGGCATCTGGTTCGGTCACGGGGCACAGATCCTCGGCCTCACCGGTGAAGTCGACGACGACGCCTTCCTCGCCGTGATGGCTGGCATGCGCCCGGACAACCCCGACAGGTACCTGGGCGGGCGGTACGACGAGAAGTCAGCGCGCGGGTATGACGTGACGGCGTCGGCGCCGAAGTCGGTGTCGATCCTCTTCGCCCTCGGTAACCCGACTGTGCGTTCGAAGGTCGTGACGGCGCATGATCGTGCGGTCTGGGCGATCGTCGGGTGGATCGAGGATCACGCACACACCCGCTACCGCATTGGCGGCCAGATCTCCACCGTCGACGCCGAGGGGATCATCGCTGCACAGTTCCGCCAGCACACAAGTCGTGCGTTGGACCCGCAACTGCGTACGCACGTGGTGATCCCGAACCGTGTGATGTCTCCCGACGGGCGCTGGCTGGCGTTGGACGCACGACTGATCAAGTTGGATCAACGAACCCTGTCGGCGTTGTATCACGCCACTTTGCGGGAGGAGTTGACGGCGAGCCTCGGTGTGCGGTGGGAGGCACCGGAGCGGGGGATCGCCGAGATCGCCGACGTTCCCGAGGGTTTGCGGGCGGAGTTCTCCACCCGCACGGCCGGTGTGTTGGCGCGGGTGGAGGAGAAGCTCGATCGTTTCGTCGAGACGATGGGCCGTGAGCCAACACCGAGGAAGCGCTGGCGGTTGGAACGTGAAGCTGCCGTCGATTCACGGCCGGCGAAATCAAAGGCGGTGGACGCTGACGTATTGCACGAGACGTGGGCGGATCAGACTCGCGCGTTCGGTCTCGAACCCGCCCAAGTCGTCGCTACTGCGGTTGGGCATGTGCGACGTCTCAATGGCATCACTGAACACGAGACGGCAGCGATTGTCACGGGGGCGTTGGTGAACATTTCGGAGAAGCAGTCGTCGTGGCGTCCGACGGAGTTGACGCGTGAACTCGCCGCGCTCGTCCCCACCGACCTCACCTGGCCAGCAGGCAGGCTCGTGGCGTGGCTCGACCAGCTCACCGACCACGTCGTGCTGGAGTTGTGTGTCGACATCTCTCGCCCTGTCGGACCGAACGAGCTGTTGCGCAAGGATGGTCGTCCGGTCACGGAGTCGGTGGCTGATCGTGCGTTGACGGTGCAGTCGATCTTGGATCAGGAAGCAACGCTGATCGAGTGGTTCGATCTGCGCTTGCGTCACGACGGCTTCGACAACCCCGACGCCCCCGCCCAGTCGGCCCTGACCTTGAACCCGGCACAAGCCAGCGCTGCCGCGGCGGTCGCCGGGACGGATGATGTCGTGTTCGTCGTCGGCCCCGCCGGCACCGGCAAAACGACAGCGCTCGCTCCGGCGGTCGAGCAGTTGCGAGCTGACGGTCGTGCCGTGTTCGGTGTCGCTCCGTCGGCGACAGCAGCGGAAGTGCTCGGTGCGGAGACGGGGTTGGTGGCGGACACGCTCGACAAACTGCTGATCGAACACAGATTGTCGAGGCCGCCGGATCACCGTTACCACCTCCCAGCCGGTGCGACGGTGATCGTTGATGAGGCGGGGATGATCCCGACACAGAAACTCGCCGAACTCGCCGCGCTCGCCGATGTCAAAGGGTGGCGGGTGGCGTTGGTCGGGGATCCGTTGCAGTTCTCCGCCGTCGGTCGTGGCGGGATGTTCGGGTTGTTCGTCGAAACGTTCGGTGCGGTCGAACTCGAACACGTCCACCGTTTCGTCAACGAGTGGGAACGAGACGCCAGCCTCCGCCTGCGCCGTGGTGATGTGACCGTCGCCGAAGAATACGAGGCACACGGACGACTCCACGGCGGCACGGGGACACAGATGGAACGCGAGGTCGTCGCCGCGTGGTGGCAGCATCGTCGGAAGGGGGAGAGTGTGTTGTTGATGACCCCGACGAACGAAGCCGTCGAACGCCTCAACCAACGCTGCCAACAAACCCGCATCAGCACCGGCGACCTCGAAACGTCGGGACGCCGGCTCACGGTCGGCCCGTACACGATGCACGTCGGTGATGAGATCGCCACGAGACGCAACGACCGCCACCTGCTCACTGACCGCCACGAGATGGTCAAGAACCGTGCGACGTGGACGATCCAGCAGATCGGCGCTGACGGCTCCCTCACTGCCACGGGCTCCGCTGGCACGGTGCGTTTGCCGTCGAGTTACGTGTCGGAGCATGTCGAGTTGGCATACGCACGGACGGGGATGGGCGCCCAAGGCTGGACCGTGCGGGTCGGGTTGACGTTTTACGAACGAGCGAGCGATGTTCGCAACGTCTACGTCCCCATGTCCCGCGGCACCCACAGCAACCAAGCGTTCATCGCTACGACCGGGAGCGACACCGCGCTCGATGTCCTCACGCAATCGATCGCCACCGACTGGATCGACCAACCAGCCCACATACGTCGGGCCGAACTGAACGGCACCGAACTGCACCGCCCCGGTCTCCTCGACGGCAGCGAACTTCGGGAGCTGCTCGAGCAACGCCAACCAGATCGCGGCTGGTACGAGCCAGACGGCCATGGTGCCGAGCGTGGTTCCGCTCGACGACGCGCTGTCGGAATAGCTCGAGTAGTACATGAATCACCCGCGGTGGGGCGGACCGTTCTACTCCGCAGCCGCTGCGGAAGCGGCGGTCGCCAACCCAACGCCCCGGAGCAATTCGACGCCACTGCTTTCTGCCCGTGGTTCACGCTCATCGTCTCACCAAACGGTGTCCCGATCGGCAGGTCGAAGAGCCAGCATCACACGTCTCAGGGTTTGAGGTCGATGGTCGATCCGTCGGTGTACGTTGCCCGGAACGTCGGAGACTGGTCCGGGCGGTATTCCGGGACGGTGATAATGAAGCCGCCGGTGGGCGTGTCGATGGCACGGTGCCGGGTTCGATGCCCGAAACCGAACTCGATCGCCACGACGTCCTCGGCGGCGATTCCGCAGACCGAGGTGAACGTGCGTTGCGGGACGGAACCGGTCCCAGCCTCCAGCGTCAGGGCAAGGACTGGGCCCCGTTCCAGCCACGCTCGTGGCGGTCTCGACGTGGCCAACTCCGCGCAACTGTCCCAGCTACTGTCGCTCTGGGCACCGATGCGCCACATCCCATCAGCAGTCTGGTCAAGCTCGACCGTGCTCTGCCACCACCCGCCGCTGCGATCCTGGTGGACCACCCAGGCGGTCGCTCCGTGGATGGTGAGGTCGATGTCAACGACAGTCGGGGCGTCGGGTTTCAGCGCGGCGAACCTGTCCAGCAGCCAGCTGTCACCGTTGACGACCGAAAGCGCCATCGCACCCACATCCACGGTCCCAGTGTGTCAGCCCGAAGGAGTGAGATGTCCTCGACTTCAGTCCCCACGTCACCCTATCGATCGACTCAATCGGACCCTGTGGCCTCGCGTCCCTCTCCGGTGTCGTCGTCATCCTCGCCAGCGTCTCAACAGTCACGGCGACCTGATGTACCTTGCGACCCCTGCTGATCGCATCGCCCGGCCGAAGGAATCAGTCCCGGCAGCGGGCACACGTCAGACTGCCCTGAACCGCCGGTTGATGGCGCTCGGTCGACGGCACCGTATGCGATCGAGATGACTACGGAACCGGTAGTTGGGAGAGAATCACCGTCGGATTGCAGAAACTGTGCGGTCAGCCAACCGCCCGGAGAGACTGGACCGACCGCCACGCCCGTGACGAGAGAGCGTTCAGCACCGCCGTGCCCAACACGTCGTCGGCCGTACGGCCCGACGAGCGTTGCGGCAAACCGAAGAAGCTCATCGGCGTACTTGCAGTCGATCTCCTCGTCGCTCAATGCCATCACCGATCAGATGCCGCCGACCCGCCGAAAGTATCAAGAACCCCAGACGTGTTCCTGGAAGGACGGAAACTCGTGTCATCCATGTCCTGCTCGAATGCGTTTAACTCACGATGATCGAGGCCGAAGACCCCCAATCCGAACCGCTGCTCGCCGTCGATCTCGATGTGAACTATGCCGAGCACGAGGACTTCGCTTCGTTCTACGAGCGTGAGGTCCGATGCGTGGTCGGACTGGCTTATGTCCTATCTGGTAGCCGGACTGCCGCCGAAGACCTTGCCCAGGAAGCGTTCCTTGCCGCCTTCCGCCATTGGAACCGAGTTCACGCATATGAGCACAGCGGCGCCTGGGTCCGGCGGGTTGTCGCCAATCGAGCGGTATCGGCGGGCCGGCGCCGCCTGACCGAGGCCAAGGTCTTGCTTCGACTCGGTGGTCAACCGCTTCCGCTGCCGGAGCTAAGCGAACCCAACGAGCAGTTGTGGCAACTCGTTCGGCGCTTGCCGAAGCGACAAGCGCAGACGATTGCGCTGCGCTACCTCGACGGCTGTGCCGTAGCAGAGATCGCCGAGATTCTGCAGCTTTCCGAACCGACCGTCAAAACCCATCTTCAACGAGCACATCGAACGCTCGCCGAGAAATACCAGGAGGACAACTCATGAACAATGTCGAAGACCGGCTGGAAGACGCCGCCAGCGAACTGCATGGACAACTGAGGCACTTGAACCTGGGCTCGGCCGAGGGGCTCATCCGCCGCCAGCACCGCCGGCGTAGCGCCGCGCGAGTCTCGGCCGTCGCTGCGTTGGCCGTACTCACCATCGGCGTATTGGCCCTCCGATCACATCCAGCTTCAACTCCGGTCGGTACGCCGTCGCCGGTCGCCGATTCCGCAACCGCGCCGGCAACTCCGGTCGTGACCACCCCAGAGTCGACTATCGCTGGAGTTGCGACGCCGATCGCTTCGACCCCTCCGGGTGGCTGTCCTTCGACTCAGAACGTCACGCTGATGCCGTCGTTGATCGGACTGACCGTGGAGCAGGCGAAAGCTGCACTGGCGAAGGCGTGCATCACGGCATCGTTCACGTTCACCGAGACGGGGGCTCCGGGGAACGCACCCGCCTACCCAAGCGGAATCGTTGGGGCTCAGACGCCGGCTGTAGGCATCGACGTCGCTAGTGCCCCTGATGGCCCATCGTTGACCATCTACTCGAAGTTGCCCGGCGCCACGACGACACCGAAGGTCGTCCCCTCCACGACGCCGGCGAACGCCACGCCCATCACGCCGGTGAGTGGAGCCAACGGCTGAACACGGGCCGACAGTCCGCATCGGGGCAGGCAGCCCGCGAACGCTCCTGAAGCCCGGCGCTCATCAAAGGAAGCGAGGCGTGGCCATCAGACGGTCGCGCCTCGCAGCGTCATTGCGACGTTTGTTGGCGATTTCATGTCGTAGAGTCCTGAATCAGCCGAAGAGGAGCCCCGCCAGTGTCTCGTCTGGAAGGCCGCCGGAGTGGTTGGAAAGGTCCGCACATGAGCACACAGGGCAGCATCAAGCGCGATGAGTCCGGCCAGTGGTACTTCATTGCTGATCTCGGGCCCGATCCGATGACTGGCCGGCGGCGTCAGTCGAAGCGTCGAGGCTTCCCAACCAAGAAGGCGGCGCAGGCGGCGCTCTCGGACCTTCTCGGCGAGTTGCGTCGTGGTGAGTACGTCAAGCCGGCCACCGGCTCGCTCGGCGCGTACCTGATGAATACGTGGCTGCCAGCCCGCAGGGCCGATCTGCGGTCGTCGACGGCCCACGGATACGAGAAGGTGATCCGCACGAGGATCGTCCCCTTCATCGGCAATGCGCCACTGTCCACGCTCGACGCAGCGACGCTCGAGGCGTTCTACGGGCGTCTGCTTCTCGAGGGCGGCAAGGGTGGAACGCAGATCTCCCCGAAGACCGTTGCCAACACGGCCGGCGTCATCGGCGGCGCTCGCTGACGCTGTTCGCCTCCAGTTGCTCCGTCACAATCCGGCTGCGGTCGCCCGCCTGCCGAGGCGATCGACGCGAGAGATGTCGGCGTGGACGGAGGCGGAGGCAGTGCGCTTCCTCGAGTCTGTCGTCGACGATCGCTTGCAACCACTGTGGCGGCTCGTACTGGCGACGGGATGCGTCGCGGGGAGCTGTGCGGCCTTCGCTGGCGTGACGTCGACCTGCTGCTAGGCGTCGTCACGATCGCTCGGACGCGTGTAGTCGCTGACACGGTCCTCGAAAGTGTGCCGAAGACGAGGGCAGGAGAACGCAAGCTGGCGCTCGACGACGACACGCTGGCGGCAATTCAGGCATGGCGTCGGAACCAAGCTGAGGAGCGTCTTAGGATGGGCTCTGGGTGGCGCGACCATGGCTTGGTCTTCGTCGACGAGGCGGGAGAGCCTCCGCACCCGGAGACGATCAGCAGGTGGTGGCGTGAGGCGGTCGCCCGAGCTGGTGTGCCGGCGATCAGACTGCACGATGCTAGGCACACGGCGGCAACTGTCATGCTTCGTGCCGGAGTTCCGGTGAAGGTCGTCAGTCAGCGCCTCGGCCACGCCGACGTCGCGGTCACCATGCGCGTGTACCAACACGTGACGGCGCAGGGATGATCGAGCTGCGGCCGATGTTCTCGGGCGGGCGCTTGGTCGGTGACGAGCGTCGCATCCGCGGAACTCTGCTACACCCATATGGTTCCATGTGTTCTAGAATGAGAAAGAGGGGACGGAACAGACATGCCGGTGACGACGAGAAATCTCAGTAGAGCCGAGATCGAGGCGCGGAGAGACGAGCTCCTCGTGCGGCTAGGAATGACGTGGGACGAGCTCAGCGAACGGCGCACATCCGGGGTTCTCACTGCGGACGAGTGGGAAGCTTGGGAAGAGCTTGACGGACTCGGATTCCTCCTGGGTCAATAGCGAGTTCTTTCGGCGGCTCCTTGACTTCGGAACCGAGCTTGGTGACCTAGTTACCGGCACTCTTGGAGGCGGAGGCCAAATCCTCATCGAGGGAAATGCTGACCGCGCCGTCGTAAGACTTGCCGCCGCCGGCGATGAACGAGCGGGTATGCCCTCAGATGCTCCACGGCACCAGCGGGAAGTCTCGTGGTCCGAATGGGCATCAGGCCAGAGGTCACGGGACGGTACCTCGCCGTGGAGTACTCGTCCATCGCTCTCTACTCGACGCTGGAGCGGACTCCAATTGTTCGTGTCGACTACCGAAGTGACGCGCACTCCGAGCCTGTGTGCCATTGGCAGGTGCACGCGGAGCGCGGCGCGTTGTCGCACCTCCTGACCCTCGCTGGTCACGACAAGCCGCATACCGTTGCATCCTTGCGCCTTCCCGTTGGCGGCGCGCGCCTCCGGCCCGGGCTCGAAGACTTCATTCAGTTCCTGATTGACGGATGTCATGTCGACTCGGTTGACGGCTGGCGAGTCGTTGTCATGGAAGGCCGTCGCAGGTGGAGGCTTCGTCAGATCGCCACCGTGGTGAGAGACGTTCCCAACGAAGCGGTGCGAGTGCTTCGCGAAATGGGCTACACGATTACGGATCCAACTGCTGGGCCGCCGCAGCTCCGAACGGCATCACTGGAGCAATGGTGACGATTCGGCGACCATGGCCCTGTTCCATTCTGTGTCCAGCGGTGGAGTCGTAAGGCTGCTGATACTTGGCCCCTTCAGGCGATGCCGTCACGTGTCGCCTCGTATCGGTTGATCCCTATGGCAGCTGCATCGTTTGGTGCAGAGTGTGTGGTCGCGTGAGCCCCGAGTGCCGTCACTGACTCGGTGGTACTGAGTAGCGGACCACTCAGGTAAGGGGGCCACAGGGATCGCTGGCGGCGCATTTCGTCCGCAACCCAACTCGTCGCGCGCCGGTACTGACGGTTGCCCTTCAACGTTTCGTGGGGTAGCCGATTGCTACCCGCGCTTCCCGATGGATCTCGCCCGTGACCATTCTGTGACCATTGCGGTTCTCGCAAGTCCCTGACCTGTGGTTATGTGGTGGAGCTGGGGGGAATCGAACCCCCTTCAGTCGGTGTCGTCCTGTGTCGCACCGTATCGGTTAGTCCTGCTCAGGGGCTGTTTTCGCTCGGTCGCAAGATGCTTCGTGTCGTCTGATATCGCCCTGTGGTGATCAGTACGTGATCAAAATGTGATCACGGCGCAGGGCGGAGCGGTGTGCCGACGGGTAGAAGCCAGAAGCTCAAGTCGCCCGCCGGCTGCGCGTCAAGACTCACCTGAGCGTCCACCTGACCGGGGCGAGGAAAAGCAACGACCCCGATCGGTATGACCAATGGCACCAGAAGGCTCTCGCCGGGAAACGCCATACCGGAACCAATCCTGAATCCGAGGTCGAACCGAGCGATCTCGACAGCTGCGTCCGGGTACTTGAATTTAATGACCGCCTCATGGGCCAATTCGGCCTGGTCGGCAGGAATCATGACCAGCATGGCCATGTAGGCGGGGAGATTTCCGGGATACGACGGCAGCGCCGCGCGGGTGATGCCTGCGCTGAGCACGGACAACAGCCCGTCTCGGACGTTCGCGTGGTCCGCTAGGAGCAAGACCTGAAGTTTGAGTCCCGATTCGTGATCAGGCATCTACGAGGGCCGGACCGTCGGCGCCCACAGTGCCGTAAGCGTTCCAGACTGCCTCAACCTCATTCCCGTCAATGATCACTCGCACGAAAACTGCGCCTTCGTCGAGGTCGCTGTTCTCGAGACGTTCCGCAATCGGCGCGTCGATGCCTTCGTCAGCAAGGTATTCGTATACGAGCGCGCGCACGGCCGGTATCGAGTCGGCGGCGGCAGAGAATCCCGGCAGATCCGAGCTCTCGGCCCACACAACGGTTTCGCCGTCGGCGAAGTCACGATGAAATACGACGGTCATCATTGTCGGAGCTGCCTTTCTTTCCGAAGTAGTTCATGACAGTAGCGCGAGCGCGTCGGCAAGGGACAGCCCCACATCGTTCACTAGGATCTTTCGTACCAAACCTGGAGAAATGGTCTGGCTGTCGTGAAACGCGAACGTCAGCTGTGGAAATCCGGCGCTGCTTCGCATTTTTCTATGGCTCCCCTGTTGGGCGTGGACGTAGTACTCGAGTGGGCGTCGCTGCAGAAGGGCGAACAGGTCCTTGGCCTTCATCGATCGAAATTCCACTCACACACCGTACGACGCAAGCGTGGTAGCGAGTGGGCTCGAGTCGCGGCGCAGCCCAGGTGCAGCACTTGGTGCATATGTGCGTGTGTGTGGTCGTGTGAGTCGCTCGAGGCCGTTCATCGATCCCGGTAATACTCTGTGACCGGAACCACTCGGCCGAGGCGGTAGACGGTCACTGGTCACTGGCGGAGGCGGCTGTCAGGGTGTCCGGCGACTGTGAGGAGTTCGTGACCCGTCTCGCGGTAGATCGGCATTCCGTCGAGGCTGTACATGGCAACCCACGGCTCGGTACGGTCGATGACGACCCAGCCGAGGATCCGCCCGTCGGCGAGGGTGATCTCGTTGCGATGCCAGTGTTCGAGGAATGCCAGCCCGCCACGACCCATGTCACGAAGCTACGTTCGCCGGCGCCGGCCCTGCGGTACCACGTGCGTCGGACACGACATTGTCGAGCGTTGCGTTGATCGTGTCGGCCACCGCTGGCGGAGTTGGGGCGGCTGCAGACGAGAGCACGTCGTAATCGGCCGGCAGTGACGACGGAAAGCTCGTCGTCCGAACACTGGCGTTGAACGCCTGGCCGACGCCACTGGCGCCGGCGGCGACCATTGCCGGCCTGACATCGTCGAGCTGGTTGAGGTGTACCTCGATCTGTTGGCTGAGCGGGTCGATCCGGTCGAGGACTTGCACGATGTCGGCACCTACGCCGAGTACCGCCCTGACGGCGAGCCCAGCGACGACCACACCGGCGAGTGCCCCTCGAACGATCCGTCTGCTCGGCTTGGTTGCGAGCAGCTCAACGCCAAGTGTCCGCATTATTGCGGCGAGGCGATCGCGCTGCGTGGTCCATCCGAGCATGTCTTCCGACGTGATGGCGACCTCAATCCGACGCTGGGCGTCGGATTGCAGTAGCTCGACCTCGGTGATCATCCGCTCGATCAGCTTCCGCAGGTCGGCGACGATCTGACGGTCCTTGCTCACGACTTCCTGCCGGCCTTCCACTGCTCGACGTCGGCGCGCGACCAGAGGTCGCACATGCCGGAGTTCTTCGAGACGATGGGTGCTGTAGAGCGCCACGTTCGTTGAGGATGGGTGGGTCTGTTGGCGACAGGTTGGGTGAGGATCGTGTTTGGGGGTGGGGGTCTGGGGCAGTGAGACTGGACGCGTAAGGACCCTCCCGCTTGATTCACCTGGACAGTGACGGG
>JANXUF010000012.1 GCA_025356335.1 Actinomycetes bacterium | reverse complement strand
CACAGGAAGATGAACACGAACAGGCTCAGCAGGAACGGCGTCCAGCCGAGGCCCTCCTCGCCCATCGTCTGCATGATGATGCCGTCCTCGATGAATTCGACAGAGGATTCGGCGAGGTTGCGAACGCCGGTCGGGGCGACGGCGGGATCCTTGCTCCCGGCCAGCAGGAACACGACCGAGCCGATGATCGCCGCGAGCACGGCGATCACGCCGATCTTGTTGAACGACGTGAAGATGTCCTTCCAGCGAAGGATTTCGTTGATCGGCGGGAAGGTGAAGGCATTCACGTGGCGGAGTCCGTTCTCGGTCTTTCAGCAGGTGTTTCGAGGATGCTGCGGTCGGCGGGGCTGGTGGGTACTACAGGCGTGAGGTTTTGAGGCCAGGGCGGGCGAGTGACAGTGCGACGAATTTGAGTTCCCATGCAAGCAACCCCAGATGAGTCACGATGATGGTCGCTCCGAGCGCCGGGAGAGAAATCCAGTGGCGATGTCGAACGGCGAGGACGGCGAGCATGATAAGGCCAAGTCGGATCAGATACCCAAAAAGCGTGGCACCCATCAGCATTCCGATAGAAATTTTCGAGGTCCAGGCAATTAGGCCGGCGGACAAGGCGAAGTTGATCAGCACCAACGCAACCGCATAGGCAGACGAAACCGCTCCGTGCCAGCCCCAGATCGCACCACAGATACCGATCAGTACGGGGGAGACGAGCAGACCGCGCTTGACGATGTCCAGCGAGACTTCGACCTCGTAGGCCGGACCGTCGTCGCGCATCGTGATCGGGTTCGGGGTGTCTGATCTCACGCTGCACCGTTGTTCGACTGCACGTTGGAAGGAGGGCTCGACCGCACGCTGGACCGCACCGCGGCCGCACCGTTCGACCGCACTGCGGCCGCACCGTTCGTCCGCACTGAGGCCGCGCCGGAGGCGGCGGACTTCGGCGAGTTCGGTGACGTCGTCTGGTTCGACGACGACGGCTCGACCGCCGAACGACGCGGCGTGGCGTTGATCTTGGCGACACGTTCCGCCTCGTGCGCTTTCATCTTGGCGTCATAGGTGTACCAGGTACGTACGAACTGGCCGACGATCCCGAAGAGCGTGAAGCCGAGGATGAACCATGGCTTGGCGTCGAAAATGCGATCGAGGATGTAGCCGAACAGCGTGAACACGAGAATCGTGCCGGCGAACTCGGCACCGTTGGCCAGACCGTCGCCGATCGAACCGCTCGTGGCGGCACGCTTGTCGTTCGACTTCTTCGCTGGGATCAACAAATCATTGTTCCTTGAGGAGCTTGTGATTATTTTCTCAATCTAGACGAACCCCTGCGTTCGGTGCAACTCGATGGTCGATTCGATCTCAGCGGACGACGCTGGCCGATCGCCGAGGCCGGGGTACCGAGCCGGGGTGGATCGGCACGACGAAACACCGTACAGCCTGCGAGATCCGCTGAACTCACGCAGCCCGAGCGCGACCCCGTCGGGATGCTCGGCGGGACGTCGTGGTGATGCTCGGCGGGACCGCGTGATGGTGATCAGCGGGACGAGATGTCGTCGGTCTTCCTCGTGGCGTCGTCTGGTCTGACGAACTCGTCACGCTGCGCTCGCCGGCGAATCTGCGGGTGGAGGATCGTGTAGAGCATCAGCGCGGCCGCAGCGATCCCCAGTGGCACGACGGCATTGCCGGTTTGTGAGAACGCAGGGTAGAGCACGAACCCCGACAGCAGCGCAGTCCACAGCCAGAGGATCATCACGCTGCGCCGTTGGCCGTGGCCGAGGTTCATCAGCCGGTGATGGAGATGGCCTTTGTCGGCAGTTGCCAGCCCGCCACCCTTGCGTGCCCTGCGGACGATGGCGAAGAGCGTGTCGAGGATCGGCACCCCGAGAATGACCAGTGGGATGAACAGCGGGGCGTAGAAGAAGAACGTCTGACCACGGAACTGCTGCTGCGTGTTCGGGTCGGCGCGGCCACCGACGACGCTCGTGGAGACGGCCATCAATGCGCCGAGCAGCAGCGCTCCCCCATCGCCCATGAAGATCTTCGCCGGATTGAAGTTGTGCGGCAGGAAACCGAGGCAGATGCCGACGGCGATGATGGCGATCAGCGGCCCGATGTTCGGCGGCTTGAGGAAATGCTCCTGGTCGAGGTGATGACTGTAGAGGAAGTAGGAGCCGGCGGCGATGGCGACGATTCCCGCTGCGAGCCCGTCGAGACCGTCGATGAGGTTGACGGCGTTCGTCATCCCGATGAGCCACAGCACCGTGATCAGCGGCGCCCAATCCGGCGAGAGTACGAACACGTCCCAGAGCGGAACTCGGAAGAAGAACATCGTCACGCCGAAGACGACGAGCAGGACGCCCCCGACGACCGTGCCGGCGATCTTCGCAGGCGCCGAAATCTCGTGGATGTCGTCGATCAGGCCAACGGCGAAGACCGCCGAGCAGGCCAGTACGACGCCGAGCGGCTCGGAGTTGTTGCTGGCGAACAGTTCGCCGAACCGCCCCATCTTGCTGGCGATGAACATTGCCGCCAGGAACCCGGCGAACATGGCGATGCCGCCGACGTCGGGGGTCGGTCTGGTGTGTACCCGGCGCTCGTCCGGTTCGACGACCAGCCCGAAGCGCCTGGCGAACAGGACGACGATCGGTGTGCTGACGAAGGTGACCAGGAAGGCCACCGCTCCGACGATCAGATACCCGGTGGTGTTAACGACCATCGGATCTGCGCCTCATCGGTCGCTCAGCCTACGTCCCCGGCACCGCTCCGTCGCTCGTTCTGCGTCAGTCCAAACCTGTACCCACGAGCGAGGGAGCAGAAAACGGACCCCACGTCCCCAACGTGACCCATCCCTCGTCGTCTGGCGGGTCCGTGATGAGCGATGGAGCAGAACGTCGACACCACGTCCACAACGTGACCCATCGCCGGGCGGCGAGGCGCGGGTTTTGCCTCAGAACCCGTTGGGGTAGGCGGGGAACTTGGCGCAGAGGTCACCGACATCGGACTTCACGGCCGCCAACTCGTCGGCATCCGTGCGGTTGCGCAGCGCCCTGGCGATGAGCGAGGCGATCGTCGCCATCTCCTCGGTGCCCATCCCCTGCGTCGTCACCGACGGCGTGCCGATCCGGACTCCGGAGGTCACGAACGGGCTGCGCGGGTCGTTGGGGATCGTGTTCTTGTTGAGCGTGATGCCGGCGGTGTCGAGCACGAGCTGCGCCTCCTTGCCGGTCAGACCGGCATCGAACGGCGTCAGATCGACGACCATCAGGTGGCTGTCGGTGCCACCCGAGACCAAACGGAAACCCTGCGTGGCCAGGCCGTTGGCGAGCGCATCGGCATTGGCGATGACCGCAGCTGCGTAGTCGGCGAAACTCGGATGCAGCGCCTCGTAGAAGGCCACCGCCTTGCCGGCGATGACATGCTCGAGCGGGCCGCCCTGCCAGCCAGGGAAGACGGCCTTGTCGATCGCCGCCCCATACGCAGACTTCGACAGGATGCAGCCACCGCGTGGTCCGCGCAGTGTCTTGTGGGTCGTGAAGGTGACGATGTCGGCATACGGCACCGGATTCGGATAGGCGCCACCGGCGATCAACCCGGCCACGTGTGCCGCGTCGAACATGAACATCGCGCCGACCTCGTCGGCGATCTCCTTGAACGGTTTCGGCTCGAGGCGACGCGAATAGCTGGTGGTGCCGGCGACGATCAGTTTCGGCTGGTGCTCGACGGCGAGTTCGTGGACCTTGTCCATCTCGATGCGCTCGTCGCTGCCGGACACCTTGTAAGCGACGAAGTTGTAGAGCTTCCCACTCGCATTGACCGGCGAACCGTGGGTGAGATGGCCGCCGTGGTCGAGGCTCAGGCCGAGGACCGTGTCGCCAGGTTGGAGGATTGCCTGATAGGCGCACATATTGGCGTTGGCACCGGAGTGCGGCTGGACGTTGGCGTGCTCGGCACCGAACAGCGCCTTGACACGCGCGATTGCCAACGCCTCGATCGAATCGACGATCGAGTTGCCGCCGTAATACCGCTTGCCCGGATACCCCTCCGAGTACTTGTTGGTCAATACGGAGCCGACCGCCTTCATCACCGCCGGCGAGGTGAAGTTCTCGCTGGCGATCAGTTGGAGGCCGGTCGTCTGACGGATCTCCTCGGCCTCGATGAGCGTCGTCATCTGCACATCTGGTTCGGTGTCTGAGAGGAAGGGCATCAGAATTCCTGTTCGAGTTGGAGAAGTTGTTCGACGCGGCGGGCGTGGCGGCCGCCTTCGAACGGAGTGTTGAGGAACGTCTGCACGATCTCTTCCGCAAGTCCGGCGCCGACGACTCTGCCACCCATCGACAGCACATTGGCGTCGTTGTGCTGGCGGCCGAGCCTGGCCGTATACAGATCGTTGCACAGCGCGGCCCGTACGCCGCGAACCTTGTTCGCCGCCAGCTGCTCGCCCTGGCCGGAACCTCCGATGACGATGCCGAAGTCGGCGCTGCCATCACGAACCGTCCTGCCGACACCCGCACAGATCGCCGGGTAGTCCACCGGTTCGGTCGAAAACGTCCCCTGATCGTCGACGTCATAACCGGCCGTGATCAGCAACTGCACGACGTGCTGCTTGAGTTCGAATCCGGCGTGATCAGATCCAATGGCGATACGCAACATCGCGACGAGCATAGGCGTCCAGCCTCCAAGGCCTTCGAAGTTCTGCGGCCCGTTACCCGACAGAAGTGGCGGGTGCGTGGACTCAGTTCGGGTTTCGTTCGGTTTCTTGGTTGGACGGGGGATCGGGGAGACTGCGGAGATGACTCTCGACCCGCGCACACCCGTCCTCATCGGCGTCGGGCAGGTCAGCTTCAAAGCACCGTCACTCGAAGCCGGTCGCGAACCTGCCGACCTGATGGCCGAGGCGATCGGGTCGGCGTCAGCGGATGCCGGACTCTCCGGCGTGCCGAACCCCGACTCGATCCGCGTCGTCAAGAGCCTGTCGTGGCGCTATCACGATGCGGCACGGGCGATCGCCGACCGGGTCGGGATCACCTCGCGCGAGTACGCCTACACGACGGACGGCGGCAACACCCCGCAGTCGCTCGTCAACGCCTCCGCAAGCGAAATCCAGCGTGGCGAACTCGACCTGGCGATCCTCACGGGTGGTGAGGCATGGCGCACGAGGATGAAGTCCCGCGCCGCCGGGATCGAGTTGGCATGGACGAAACAGCCGGACGACGTCGCCCCCGATCGCATCATCGGCGAGGCGTTGGAAATGGTCCACGACGCCGAAAAGGCGATCGGCGTGTTCATGCCGGTGCAGGTCTACCCGATGTTCGAGACGGCGGTCAGGGCAGCCTCTGGCGAGTCCGTCGACAATCACCAGGTCACGATCAGCGAGTTGTGGTCACGATTCTCCGATGTCGCCGCGACCAACCCGTACGCCTGGGTCCGTGACGCCAAGACCGCTGAAGAGATCCGTACGACCGGCCCACGTAATCGCATGATCAGCTTCCCGTACCCGAAGCTGATGAACTCGAACAACGACGTCGATCAGGCGGCTGCGGTGATCATCTGCTCGGTCGAGAAGGCGCAGGCGCTCGGGGTACCGTCAGACAGGTGGGTGTTCATCCACTCAGGAGCGGACTGCCACGAGCACAATTTCGTCTCCAACCGCTGGACGTTCGCCGACACACCGGCCGTGCGAACCGGCGGCAAGGCGGCGCTCGATCTTGCAGGCGTCGGAATCGACGACATCGGGATCGTCGATCTCTATTCGTGCTTCCCGTCCGCCGTCCAGCTCGGTGCCCGATCGCTGGGTCTTTCCCTCGATCGCCAACTGACGCGTACCGGCGGTCTCACCTTCGCAGGCGGGCCGTGGAACAACTACGTCATGCACTCGATCGCCACCGTTGTCTCGCAGGTTCGCCAGTCCGACGACGAACTCGGCCTCGTCTGGGGGAACGGCGGCTACGTCACCAAGCATGCCTTCGGGATCTATTCGAAGCGGCCGCCGAAAGACGGTTTCCGCCACGCCCACCCACAGGCGGAGATCGACGCGCTGCCCCGGCGTGAACTGGCCTCACCCGCCGATGCTGCCGCAGCCGGCACGGCGACCATCGAGGCGTACGCAGTGATGTACGACCGCGACAACCAGCCGGAGACGGCTCACGCCACGCTGCTGCTCGGCGACGGTCGTCGGGCGTGGGGTCGCACCGCCGATCGCAGTACGGCAACGGCGATGACGACCGGCGAATGGGTCGGAACGTCGGCGACGCTCGCTGCCGACTCGACAATGACGCCTGCCTGACCCGGTCTCGACAACCGCCGACGCCCCACCACTCACACCTGTGTGGAGTCTTTCAACGCACCCGTCCCCCACCCGAACACGACGCGATTCTCGCCGGACGGCAGTTTCGGCCGAGCGCCGCAGGACCGAGGCGCGGGCGAGGAGACACCGCTTGTGGACAGGCTCGACCTCGGCTATCATCCGGTCGACGACGCCGACTGGATCGGCACCGGGCGGGTCCGATCCAGTTGGCTCGTGACGTCGTGCCCCGTCTCCGCGAATGATCCCTTCCGTCATCGGACGGCCACCCGAAGCCGATGACCCCGAAGCCGATGACGCAGATGGCAAGCTGAGCACCATGGCTCTCCTCCCCCTCATCCTCGACTGCGATCCGGGGCACGACGATGCGCTGGCCATCGTCGCCGCTGCCGCCCACGCCGATCTGCTCGGCGTGACGACCGTCGCCGGGAACGCGCCGCTCACGGCGACGACACGCAACGCCATCATCGTCCTCGACCTGATCGGCCGAGGCGGAACCCCCGTGCATTCCGGTGCCGCCAGACCACTCGTCGCCCCACCGCGCTACGCGTCGCACGTCCACGGCGAAAGCGGGCTGGACGGCGCAGACCTGCCGGCGCCGTCGCGGGCTGCTACGAGCGAGCGGGCAGTCGACTTCATCATCGATACGGTTCGCGCCAACGAGGGAACCTGGCTCGTCGGGACCGGGCCACTCACCAACATCGCCATTGCCCTGCGACTCGCTCCCGACATCGCCACCAAGGTCGGGGGGATCTCGGTGATGGGGGGTGGCCGCTTCGGCAACATCACCGTCGCTGCCGAGTTCAACATCTGGGCTGACCCCGAAGCAGCCGAAATCGTCTTCGGATACGGCGGCCGGTTGGTCATGGCGGGCCTCGATCTGACCCACCAGTTCCAGGCGATCCCGGCACGGATCGAACGGGTTAGGGCGATCGGAAGCCGCCTGAGCACGGCGCTCGCCGACCTGCTCGACTTCTTCTCCGACACCTACGTCGGCCGCCATGACAACATGGAGGGTGCCGCGGTGCACGATCCGTGCGCTGTGCTGGCGTTGACGCACCCCGAGCTGTTCACTTCCCGGCAGCGGCGGGTCGTGGTCGAAACGGCCGGCGTCTACTCGCGCGGCATGACCCTCATCGACGATCGTGGTCTCCTGGAGCGGGAAGCGACGAACACGACGTTGCTCGAGTCGATGGACGTCGACGCCGCGTTCGACATCCTCATCGAGTCGATCCGCGAGCTGAGCAGCCCCGGTCCCGCCCAGACCTGACGGTCGCGATCAGCCGGTGAAGCCCGCAGCTTTGTGGGCACCGTCGCACAACGGTTTGTTGGCTGACTGACCGCAGCGACACAGCGTCACCCGATTGCGGTTCTCGACGGCCACGCCGTCGCTGCGGGTGATGTCGAGCCCACCGGTCACCCACAATGGACCGTTCTCGATGACGCCGATCGCCTGCGGAAGGTCCTGCTCGTTGTCCTGACTCTCGCCGTCGAGACGGTAGGTCAAGGCGCCGGACGGACATTTCTCGATGGCGTTGATGACAGCCATCCTGGCGATGCTGTCGGCGGTGTCGCCGCCGCCGACCGCCTTCCACACATTCGTGACCCGCGTGCCGCAGAACCCGGCGTGCACACAGATCGAACGGTCGTCACTCATCGCCAGTCCCGTCCCCTGATAGGCCTTCGACCGATCGGCATAGCTCGACTCGGTGGCGGTCTCGGTGCCGTCGAACCCGACGCGGGCGTGGGCACCGTCGCAGAACGGCTTGCGCTCCGAGTCGCCGCAGCGACAGAGCGCATAGCGGGAGGTCGCCTCGACCTGCTCCGTCGTCTGCCACGTCATCGGCTCGCCGTGCTCGGAAAGGACCTCCCGCCGGCGTGTGAGCGGCACTGCGCCGCTCACGAGATACGGCCCGTTCGGGGCCACTTTGATCGCTGCCGCCGCAACCTGCTGCTCTTCGTCGCTCATCTCGCCGACGTTAGCCTCGGTCGACGACCGCAGCGGCCGGCGGGATACGGCCGACAGAGTCGCTGCACAGCGCCGGCGCTACTGTGCGGCGATGCGAGCCGCCGTGATGCAGGAATGGCAATTGTCGATCGAGGATGTGGCCGATCCTGTTCCGAAGGCCGGCCAGGTGCTGACGAAGGTCCTCGCCTGCGGTATCTGCGGCAGCGACCTGCACATGTTGCGCCATGGTGCCGAACAGTTCCGGCTGGCGGACGAATTGCGCTCGGAAGCTCCGCCCGATCCGTTGCAACCCGTTCTCTTCAGCCCTGACCGTCCGACGATCATGGGCCACGAGTTCTGCTGCGAGGTCATCGACCTCGGCCCCGGCTGCAGCAATCTGCGCGTTGGCGACATCGTCGTCAGCATGCCGGTCGCTTTCGACGAGTCCGGCCTGCACGGCATCGGCTATTCCAATGACTACGCAGGGGGCTACGCCGAACTCCTCGTGCTCAACGAACTGCTCGCCATCAAGGTGCCGAGCGGCCTGACCGCCGGTATCGCCGCGCTCACCGAGCCGTTCGCCGTCGGCGTCCACGCTGTCGTCAAGAGCCGGATCGGCAGCGGGGAATCGGCGATCGTCCTCGGGCTCGGGCCGGTCGGGCTTGCCGTCGTCGCCGAACTGAAGCGCAGGGGAATCGGGCCGATCGTCGCCGCCGACTTCTCCGCAAAACGTCGTCAACTCGGTGAGTCGATGGGAGCCGATGTCGTCGTCGACCCACGTGAACTGACGGCGATCGAGGCCTGGCGAAAAGCAGACGGCATCCGATCGCTCGTCATCTTCGAAGCGGTCGGGGTCCCAGGCATGATCGACCAGGCGATGCGCATGGCACCGAAGAACGCCCGCATCCTCGTCGTCGGCGCCTGTATGCAGGCCGACTCGTTGTATCCGATGATCGGCATCACCAAGGAGATCAACATCCAGTTCGTCTTCGGCTACGCGCCGGAGGAGTTCTCGTCGTCGCTCGAGGCGATCGCCGAGGGTGACGTCGACCTGTCGCCATGGCTGACCGGTACCGTGTCGATCGACGGGGTCCCGCAGGCATTCGCCGATCTCGCCAATCCGGAACAGCACGCCAAGATCCTCGTCGTACCATAGGCAATCGTGAGCGAGACGATCAGCCAGACAGCCACCGAGAGCGGGGAGGACGCGCTGGCGCAGGCCGCTGAGTCGCAGGACGAGCACGACCAGGGAGTCGGGCACGACAGCTTTCCCCGCCAGTTCGCCAGGACCCAGCGACTGACGCTCGGCGAACCGCGCAACGTCATCGTGTCGCCAGACGGTGCCCGCGTCGTCTTCTGCCGGTCGCGTGGCGGCAGCGACGCTGTCAACTGTCTGTGGGTCCTCGACGTCGAATCGGGTATCGAACGACTTGTCGCCGATCCTGCGGCGCTGCTCGACACCGGAGCCGACATCGATCTTCCGGATGCCGAAAAGGCCCGACGGGAACGGGCGCGTGAGGGTGCCTCCGGTGTCGTCGGTTTCGCCACCAACGCCGATGTCTCTGTCGCTGCATTCGCGCTCGCCGGTCGCCTCTTCGTCTGCGGGCTGCTGTCGGGGAGCGCCCGCGAACTCGACGTCCACGGCCCCGTTTTCGACCCACGCCCTGACCCCACCGCCCGACGACTCGCCTATGTTTGCGAACGATCGCTGCGAATTGCCGAACTGTCAGGGGCGAGCACCGAACTCGTCGGCGAGGACGACCCCGACGTCTCGTGGGGTGTTGCCGAGTTCATCGCCGCGGAGGAGATGGGCCGCAGTCGCGGCTACTGGTGGTCGCCGGACGGAACGCAGCTCGCGGTGACCCGCGTCGACACCTCACCGATCACGCGCTGGTGGATCGCCGACCCCGCGCACCCCGAGCGTCAACCAGCGGAGATCGCCTACCCCGCTGCCGGAACCGACAACGCCCTCGTGACGTTGCACATCTTCGACCTCGATGGCACTCGTCTCGATGTCGACTGGGACCGCCAGACGTTCCCGTATCTCGCCGGCGTCACGTGGGGCCGGCGCCTGCTGCTCACCGCCCAGTCCCGGGATCAACGAGACCTGCGGGTGTTCGCCGTCGACACCACCACCGGCGAGGCGAACACCGTCTACTCCGACGACGATCCAGCCTGGGTCGACCTCGTACCGGGTGTGCCGATCGAACTCGGCGAATCGTTGGTGATGACCGGCGACCGTGACGGCGCCAAGCGACTCATCGTCGACGAGGCGGCAGTGTCGCCGGTCGATGTGCAGGTCCGCTCCGTCGTCGCTTCGACCGCTGACGCCGTGCTGTTCCTGGCGAACCCGCTCGACGACCCGTTGACGCAGTCGCTGTGGTCGTGGTCCGCTGCAGACGGCGCCGAGCAACTGACCACGGACTTCAACGTGTTGTCGGCAAGTCGCGGTGGAGCAACGACGGTCGTGCGATCGGCGTCGATGCAGACCGTCGGTGCGACGACACGGGTGCTGGACGGACCGTCACTGATGCGGTTCAGCGAAGCGCCGCTCGTCACGCCGAACGTGACGATCATGCGCGCCGGAAGCCGCGGCATCGTCACCGCCGTCGTCCTGCCGCACGGTGCAGACCCCGCCGTCAAACTCCCCGTGCTCGTCGACCCGTACGGCGGACCACACGCCCAACGCGTGATCAACGCCCAGGCCGCGTACCTGTCTGCGCAATGGTTCGCCGATCAGGGTTTCGCAGTGGTGATCGCCGATGGACGCGGCACGCCAGGCCGCGGCAGCGTGTGGGACCGCGAAGTACACCTCGATCTGGCGACCGCTGCGCTCGACGATCAGATCGATGCGCTCCAGGCCGCAGCCGCCGACACACCGCAACTCGACCTGACGCGTGTCGGGATCCGCGGCTGGAGCTTCGGTGGCTACCTGGCGGCGCTTGCCGTACTCCGCCGGCCAGACGTCTTCCACGCGGCGATCGCCGGTGCGCCCGTCACCGAATGGCGCCTCTACGACACGCACTACACCGAGCGCTACCTCGGCGACCCGAACGACGACGCCGGGCCCTACGACACCTCGTCACTGCTCGTCGAAGCTGCCAATCTGATCCGCCCGCTGCTGCTGATCCACGGACTCGCCGATGACAATGTCGTCGCCGCCCACACATTGCAACTGTCCTCGGCGCTGCTCGCCGCCGGCCGCCCACATCAAGTGCTGCCGCTGTCCGGCATCTCGCACATGACGCCGCAGGAAGTCGTTGCCGAAAACCTCCTGCTGCTGCAACTCGAGTTCCTTCGCACGTCGCTGGCGATCACCGTCTGATCTGCTGTCGGCTCGCCTGCCGGCCCGATGGGGGCATATCGGCTACCGTCTCGGAGGTGATCGATGACCTCAAGCGCCTGTACCGCGGCGTCGCTGTCCATGCCAACGCAGCCGACGAGCACGAGGCTGCACTCTCGCTCCTGCTGCTGATGATGATCTCCGACCGCAAGCTGCGCCTC
>JANXUF010000006.1 GCA_025356335.1 Actinomycetes bacterium | reverse complement strand
CAGGTCGGGTTCGATTACTCGATCGAGGGTGGCGGCAACTATCAGGACACCTGTCCGAAGTGTCGGCGCGCACATGTCACTCTCGCTCAATCGGCGCGGGTAGGAGGGTTCGGCTGATGGCACGACCACCGATCACCGACGATGAGCTGATCGCTCGCTACGGGCCGCATCTCAACGTCGCACCGCCAGGGGGGTGGGATGCCGGTCTGACGATCGACAAGGTCGTGAACACGCATTGTTGCTTCTGCGGGCAGCAGTGCGGCATCAAGTTGAAGGTGAATGACAACACGGTGGTCGGGTTCGAGCCGTGGTACGAGTTCCCGTTCAACGAGGGCAAGCTGTGCCCGAAAGGCGTGAAGCGCTATTTGCAGGGCGGGCACCCGGACCGGTTGCTGCATCCGATGGAACGCGACGAGACCGCCCCTGGCGGCTTCCGGCAGATCACGTGGGATCAGGCGTTGGATCGGGTCGTGTCGGAGATCCGCCGGATCCAGGCTGAGCACGGTGACGATGCGTTCGCGATGTTGTCCGGGGTGTCACTGACGAACGAGAAGAGCTACCTCGTCGGCAAATTCGCGCGCCTCGCGCTGCACACCGCGAACTTGGACTACAACGGCCGGTACTGCATGGTGTCGGCCGGTGTCGGGAACAAACAGGCACTCGGTGTCGACCGTGCCCCGAACCCGTGGAGCGACATCCCGCTCGCCGATGTGGTGTGGGTCGCCGGGTCGAACGTCGCCGAGACGTTCCCGATCACCACCAGCTACATCTGGCGTGCCCGTGACCGTGGCGCCAAGCTGATCGTCCAGGACCCGCGGGTCGTGCCGCTCGCCCGCACCGCCGACCTGTTCCTCCCAGTCCGGCCGGGCACCGATTCGGCCCTGTTCGGCGCGGTGCTGCACGTGCTCGTCGAACGGGACTGGCTCGACCACGACTTCATCGACAACCACACCGTCGACTTCGACGACGCCGTGGCAGCTGTCGCCGGGATGACCCCTTCGTGGGCGGCCGGGATCACCGGCGTTCCGGCGGCGAGGATCGAGGAGGCTGCAGAGTTGTGGGGCACGGCGGCGACGGGGATGATGCTCCACGCCCGCGGGATCGAGCAGCACACCAAGGGTGTCGACAATGTCCTCGCCGCGATCAACCTCGGACTCGCTACCGGCAAGTTCGGCAAGCCGGGATGTGGGGTGTCGACGATCACCGGGCAGGGCAACGGACAGGGCGGACGAGAGCACGGTCACAAGTGCGACCAGTTACCCGGCAACCGCGACATCACCAACCCCGAACACCGCGCCGCGGTGGCGAAGGTGTGGAACTGCGACGAGACCGAGATTCCCGGTAAGGGACTCCCTGCGCAGGAGCTGATCGAAGCGATCCACGACGGCACGATCAAGGGACTGTTGTCGATCTGCTTCAACCCGGCCGTCTCTGCACCGGATGTGAACTTCACCCGCGAGGCGCTCGACAAACTCGAGTTCTACGCCGTGATCGACTTCTTCCTCTCCGAATCCGGTCAGCACGCCGACATCGTCCTGCCCGGCTCGCTCCACGAGGAAGACGAGGGCACCGCGACGTCGGGTGAGGGGAGGATCATCAAGATCAACGCCGCCGTCACCCCACCCGGCGAAGCCCGGCGTGACTGGGAGATCCTCCTCGACATCGCTGAACGATTAGGCAAGAGCGAATACTTCGCGTACACGGACACCGAGCAGATCTTCGACGAGTTGTGCCGGGCCAGCACCGGTGGGACAGCGGACTACACCGGGGCGACCTGGCAACGGATCGAGGACGAGATGGGCCTGTTCTGGCCGATCCCCGAGGCCGGCCACCCCGGCACCCCACGCCTGCATGAGGGCGGACACTTCCATTTCCCCGACGGCAAAGCCCGCTTCCACGGTGTTCCGTACAAGCTGTCCGCCGAGGTCGTCGACGACGATTATCCGGTGCTGTTGACCACCGGGCGGGTCGTGTCGCAATACCTGTCCGGCACGCAGACCCGGCGCATCGCTGCGCTCGTCGCCCAATACCCGGAGCCGTTATGCGAGATGCACCCGCGCCTCGCCGGGCCGCTCGGCATCGCCGACGGCGACCTCGTCACCGTCACCTCCCGGCGAGGCACGATCACCCTCCCCGCGCACGTCGTCAACACGATTCGACCGGACACGGTGTTCATCCCGTACCACTGGCCCGGTGGCAAAGCCGCCAACCAGCTGACCAACCGGGCCGTCGATCCGCTGTCGAAGATGCCCGAGTTCAAAATCGCCGCTGTCCGTGTCGAACGCGCCGGCGGGCACACCGACACCACCGACGAACGGGACGTCACCCTCCAAGGCGGGCGACCATGAGCCGCGGACAGTTCGGCATCGACGACCACCCGGTGTTCGTCATCGACCAGAGCCGCTGTATCGGCTGTGAGGCCTGCCTCCAAGCGTGCGCCGAGTGTGGCACCCACCGCGGGCAATCGCTGATCCATCTCGAACGCGTCGACCGTGCCGCGAGCACACAGACCGCGCCAATGGTGTGCATGCACTGCGAAGACCCGACGTGCGCCCAGGTGTGCCCGGCCGACGCGATCAAACAGACCGAAGACGGCATTGTCCAGTCCGCGCTGAAGCCGCGTTGCATCGGCTGCTCCAACTGTGTGCTCGCCTGCCCGTTCGGCGTCCCCAAGTACATCGCCGACTTCGACCAGATGATGAAATGCGACATGTGCACTGACCGCACCTCCGAAGGCCTCGCACCGATGTGCGCTTCCGTCTGCCCCAGCGAAGCACTGTGGTACGGCACCATCAACGAGTTCAACGACACCCGCAGCGGTTCACTGTTCCGCGACTACCTGTTCGGCCGCCAAGAAGTCCGCACCAAGGTCTACACCGTCATCGACGACGCCCTCGGCGGTCCCGTCGATGTCCTCACCGGGGTCACCACCTCGTGGCTCGACGACCCGTTCGGCATCGAAGAGATCGGAGCGCACTCGTGACCAACGAACCCATCCCCGTCCCGGTCGCCCCACCGTGGAAACGCGACTTCCCGTACGAAGCACAATCCGAAGAAGAAGTCACCCGCCGCGAGTTCGCCCGCTACCTCGTCCTCGGTGCGGGCACGATCGCCGTCGCCAACGTCGGCCTCGCCGTCTGGACACAACTGCGCAGCATCAACGCCGGCGAACCACGACCGATCGTCCCCCTCGCCGACGTCGCCGTCGGCGAACCCCACCTGTTCCGCTACCCCGGCGGCGACGACCCCGCCATCCTCGTTCGCCTCACCGCTACCGACGTCGTCGCCTTCAGCCAGAAATGCACCCACCTCGGCTGCGTCGTCTACTACGAACCCGGCGAGCACCGCTGGCACTGCCCGTGCCACGAAGGCAACTTCGACGCCGCCACCGGTGCCGT
>JANXUF010000131.1 GCA_025356335.1 Actinomycetes bacterium | reverse complement strand
TTCGATCCGGAGCAACTGCGCGCCGACGAAACCTCTTCGGTCGGGATCAAACACCTACGCGCGTACCTCGATATGGCCAAACTCGGCACAGCAGTGCTGCCGAAGGACGCCAAACGTCCCGCGACGATGGACCGCCATCGTGAAGCAATCGCCGAGGCGCTTCGCAGCCGCGGCTTCGTCGTGCGAACCGACGTCGGCCTCTCGGAGTTCAAGGTCGATCTGACCGTCGCTGCGGCGGGGTCGGCGGATCGGCCGGTGATGGCCGTGCTGCTCGACGGTCCCGCCTGGGCAGCGCGCCGCACCGTCGGCGATCGCGACGGATTGCCGAGCGACGTGCTCTCCCACCTGCTGCACTGGCCGGTCGTCGAACGAGTGTGGCTCCCGACATGGCTCACCGGGCAGGAGGGAGTGCTCGATCGATTGTCGGCAGCGATGGGGCGGGCTGGCAGAGCGAAGCAGGACGTCGACGGGGTGATGTCGACGATCGCACCGCTGCCGTCGGCCCCGACGGAGGCACCGTTCCCGCCGATGTCCAGCCGCCTGCGGCAAGCGGACGACTACCCGGCACCGATGGCCGCGCCGGCAACGCGGCGGGACGCACCCGTGCCGCAGCTTTCTGATGCGCTGCCGCCTCCGGTCGTCGCCGACCTTGTGGCGACGTCATTACTGCCGAACGAATCGGTGTTCGTCGCCTTCTCCTGCGAGCAGCGTGGCGGCAATGAGGTCCTCGACCACCTGGCGTCAGCTCCCGGCGACAACGCAGTGAGGGACGCACTTGTCGAGGCGGTCGAGGCGGAGGGCCCTGTTCATCTCGAACGGCTGGTCAGACTGGTTGCCGACGCTTTTGGTTCGGCGCGCCTCACTGCGCGGCGAAAGGCGGACATCCTCGGACACCTTCCGGCCGGAATGCGACCACCGATGGCGGACGAACCGTTTGTCTGGCCGGCTTCGGTCTCACCCGCAGCGTGGCGTGGCTTTCGGCGCTCAGATACGGACGATGAGCGTCCGCTTGAACACATCTGCCTGGAGGAGATCGTCAATGCGATGGCTGCGCTCTGTTCGGTCTCGGCGGGAATGGTCGAGACCGAGTTGAAGCGCGAGTCGCTGGCGATCTTCGGAGGCCGGCGCGTCACGTCGGGACTCGACGAACGGCTGACCGCGGCGATCGACCTGGGCGTCGAAACCGGTCGCCTGCATCGGCGGGCGAGCGGACTGCTCAGCGCAGCTTCATGAGCGATGATGAAGCTGCGGGATCGGCCGCAGACGTCGTGCGGCGCTGCGAGCGCCCACCCGGAATCGTCGACGTACTCAGCGTGTGGCCCAGTCGAGGATGACCTTGCCGGATTGGCCGGAACCCATCGTTTCGAATCCGGCGATGTAGTCCTCGACGCCGAAGTGGTGGGTGATGACCGGCGCCAGGCTGAGCCCTGACTGCAGGAGGCTCGACATCTTGTACCACGTCTCGAACATCTCCCGGCCGTAGATGCCCTTGATGCTCAGACCTTTGAAGATGACCTGTGTCCAGTCGATCGCCGTTTCCTCCGGCGGGATGCCGAGTAGCGCAACGCTTCCGCCGTGATGCATCGTCCGCAACATCTCCCGCAGCGCCTGCGGATTCCCGGACATCTCCAGCCCGACATCGAAACCTTCCTGCATGCCGAGGCTCGACATCGTCTCGTCGAGCGTCTCGCGGCTGACGTTCACGACCCGCGTCGCTCCCATCGATTTCGCCAACGACAGGCGATAGTCGTTGACGTCGGTGATGACGATGTGGCGTGCACCGACGAAGCGGGCGACGGCGACCGCCATGATGCCGATCGGGCCGGCGCCGGCGATCAACACGTCCTCGCCGACCATGTTGAACGCCAAGGCGGTGTGCACGGCGTTACCGAACGGGTCGAGGATCGAAGCGACGTCGTCGACGATCGAATCGGGCAGCTTGAAGGCATTGACGGCCGGCAGGCTGAGGTACTCGGCGAAGCATCCTTGACGGTCGACGCCGACGCCGATCGTGTTGCGGCAAAGGTGCCGACGGCCGGCACGGCAGTTGCGGCAGTGGCCACAGGTGATGTGGCCCTCTCCCGACACCCGATCACCGATCTCGAACCCGCGCACCTCGCTGCCCAGTTCGACGATCGTGCCGCTGTATTCGTGACCGACCGCCATCGGCACCTTGATCGAACGCTGCGCCCATGCGTCCCAGTGGTAGATGTGCATGTCGGTTCCGCAGATCGCTGTCTTGGCGATCTTCACGAGGACGTCGTTCGGTCCGATCGTCGGCTCCGGCAGGTCACCCATCCAGATCCCGGGCTCGGCCCGCTGTTTGATCAGCGCCTTCACGACCGCACCAACCCGAGTTCACCGGCAACAGTGGAGAACGCAGCGATCGCCACGTCGAGATCGTCGCGGGTGAGCGCTGCCGACATCTGCGTACGGATACGTGACTTGCCCATCGGCACCACGGGATAGGAGAACCCGATCACGTAAACGCCGTGCGCTAACAGGCGGTCTGCCATCTGCGTCGCCAGTGCAGCGTCACCGATCATCACCGGAATGATCGGGTGTTCTCCCGGTGTCAACGTCAGCCCCACCGCCTGCAGGCCGGCGCGAAAATACGAGGCGTTGTCGTTGACCTGACGGCGCAGCGAATCATCTCCTTCGATCAGATCGAGTACCCGCAGCGTCACGGCTGCGACGATCGGAGGAACGCTGTTGGAGAACAGGTACGGCCGTGCCCGCTGACGCAGCCAGGCGACGACCGTGCTCGACGACGACACGTATCCGCCGCTCGCTCCGCCGAGCGCCTTCCCAAGCGTCCCGGTCAGGATGTCGACACGGCCGAGGACGCCGCAGTGCTCGTGTGTTCCTCTGCCACCGGAGCCGATGAAGCCGGTGGCGTGGGAGTCGTCGACCATCACCAGCGCTCCGTATCGGTCGGCCAGATCGCAGATCCCGGCAAGGTCGGCGATGACGCCGTCCATCGAGAACACGCCATCGGTGGCGATCAGCATGGTCCTCGCACCCGACGCCTCGATCAGGCAGCGCTCGAGGTCTGCCATGTCGTTGTTGTCGTAGCGATAGCGGGCGGCCTTACTGAGTCGGATCCCGTCGATGATGCTGGCGTGGTTGAGGGAATCGGAGATGACGGCATCGTGCTCGTCCAGCAGCGTCTCGAACAATCCCCCGTTGGCGTCGAAGCACGACGGGAAGAGGATCGTGTCCTGCATCCCGAGGAACTCGCTGAGCCGCTGTTCGAGTTGGCGGTGCGGCGTCTGCGTCCCGCAGATGAAACGGACCGACGCCATCCCATAGCCGTACGTGTCAACAGCCTCATGGGCGGCAGCGACGATCGCCGGATGATCGGCGAGGCCGAGATAGTTGTTGGCGCAGAGGTTGATCAGCGCCTGGCCGGCGACGGAGACATGCGCACCCTGGGGACTCTCGAGCACCCGCTCCTGTTTGAACAGGCCCGCCGTCCGGAGATCGGCGAGCGAGTCATCGAGGCGGTCGATGATTGCGAGGTCCATCTGCAACTTCCATTCCTGGTGCGAGTGTCACGACAATACATCGGGACAGAAGGTCGGTCGGCGCCTGACCGAAGGCCTTGACAGGGCTTCGGTGTTCGGTAAGCCCGATATCTCATGTCAACAGCTACGACAGTCGTCGCCGCCGCCCGGATCGACGCAGCTGCAACCACCATGGTGCCTTCAATTCGAACATTCTTCACCTCAGTGGTGCGGGCGCGTCGCATTTCGCCGACCATGCGTCGGATCACCTTCGGCGACGGCGACCTCGATCAGTTCCGTTCGATCAGCCCCGATCAGTTCGTCTACGTGCTGCTCCCTCCGTCCGCCGTTCGCTCGCCGCCAAGTTCACCCTCGCCCGAACGAAGTATGCGCGCTCATTATTCGCATGGACGAGCCGACCGGACGTCGAGACTCGGAAAAGTGTGTCCGCCACCAGCGCGTCGGCATCGGCTGGCCGGACGAGCGTCGCTGCGAGGCGCACCAAGAGGGCGCTGTGTCGACGAAACGCCGCGACCCACGGGTCGCCTGCTGTCTCGGCCTTCGTTGGCAGTTCGACAGTCACACCTCTACGACGCCGCAGACCGCTCTGTCGTGTGACCCGCCGCTCAGGTACCGGCTGGAGAACCACCTCCGCAGTGTCACAGAATCACGCAACGCAATCAACGAGACCCTGCGCGGCACGTCCGACCCGGAACTGACGATCGAAGCACTCGTCGAGATTGATCCCTACTCGGACCGCTGACCGCCTGCCGCACGGCGGAGCACCCGTTCGAGGAACAGGCTGTCACCGAGGCGGTGACGAAGTTGGTGTTCGAGACCGGCGATCGGATAGAGGTTCTGCGGAGCCCGAGGGTCCTTGTGCGGCTCACTGGCGAACCTCGGCAACGTCGCTGTGATGGTGTCGGCCCGCTCGACGGCGTTGCACACGCTGCCAACGGCGGTGAGTTCGCAGCGAACCATGCCTGACAGCGGCTGTGAACGCGGGCCCGGCAGGCGCAGATACCAGCTGTACCGGTTCATACTCGATCCACTGATCAGGAACAGCGGCGTCCGCTGGCCTGGCTGCAAATGACCGAGCACGGGTTGCAAGTCGGTTGGCAGGTACTGGACGTGTTGGGTCTTGACGTAGCCGACACTGTGCTCGTCGTTGCGCCCGCGGAGTGGACCGTCGAAGACGACGAGTTCGACTTCGTGTTCAGCGGCGATCTTCCCCTCGAGCAGCGTCATCTGCTGGTGGATGCCCAGGTATAGGTCCTCTGGGGTATCGCCACGGCACGGGAACAGCTCGTACGATCCGTGCGCGCCGATGTCGATCGCCTCGGCAGCTACCGCCGGGCCGACGAAGAGGCCGCGGACGACCTCGACATCGTGCAGCACCGCAGATCCCGGTGTGCACAGCACCGAGCCGGCGGCGACGGAGGCGCAGACACCGGCTCGGGTGACGTTTGCAGCGGTGATCCACACACTGGCATCGATGCGGCGTACGCCGTCGACGAACAGGATGCTGGCCGGACAGCGCACAGGCGGCGACGGCGTGATCGGCTTCCAGTCGGCGATCGCCCGCTCGATCCCGACGTCCACCGAGCTGCCGGTGTCCTCCATCTGCGTGGCATCAGCAGCTGTGCCGTACTCCGGGGACCAGCTCTCGACGGAGAACTGCATCGTCATGGTGGGGGCCTCACGGTTCGAGCCTCACGATTCGGTTCTGACAGCGCCTCACTGTTCGATCCTGCTGACCGTGGACGTCGACGGGCCTTTCTGGACCTCGAATCGGACCGGCATCCGCTCGGCGAGTTCGCGTATGTGGGTGACGATGCCGACCATCCGCCCGGCGGCGCCGAGATCTTCGATGGTGCCGGCGACGGTGTCCAGGGTGTCGGGATCGAGCGTGCCGAAACCCTCGTCGAGGAAGATCGATTCGAGTGGTGCCGTGCCCTCAGCTGCCAGGTCCATGGCACTGTCGGCGAGCGCCAGTGCGAGCGACAGCGATGCCAGGAAGGTCTCGCCGCCGGAGAGCGAACGGGCGTCGCGGATCTCGTCTGCGTTGCGATGATCGCAGATCCGGAATGTCCCCTCGTAAGAGATCAGCGAGTACTGCCCAGCCGTCAGTTCCTGCAGCCGGATCGTCGCCCGTTGGACGAGGTCGGTGATGGCCTCGTCCAACAGCCAACGCTCGAATTTCGTCGATCGCAGCAGATCCCCGAGCATCGCGGCGACCTGCCCCGCGGTCTCGTAGGCCATCAGCTCGGTACGAATCGCCGCTGACTTCGTCGCGTCATCTTCGAAGCGTTGCAACTCGGCCAGCGCCGCGGCCTCCGCCGCTGCGAGGCGTTCCCTGACGCGTGCGATGTCTCTACTGCTGCCCGCAGGAACGAACGGTTCGGCGATCGCGACCACCTTGGCGAGCAGTGCTTCATCGGCTTCGACGAGGCGCTGATGCTCGGCACGCAGCGCATCGATGAGCTGGCGGAGATGCACTGATCGCTCGTCTCGCCACGTCTCGAGCGCGCCCCAATCGGCGGCGAGATCATCGGTAACGCCGGGAGGGCGAAGTGAAGCGACCTGGTCGCGAGTCGTATTGAACGTCGTTCGCGCCGTCGCTTCGTCTCGTTGCAGTCTCTCAAGTCTCGCCGCTGCCTGGCGATGGCGATCCTCTGCCTCCTGGTGTGCTGCGCTGGCGGCGGTGCGATCTGCAGCAAGTGTCGTCGCCAGTTGCAGATCGGTGACCACGGCCTGTTCGTCCGGTACGTCGCCGAGGTCCACTTCGACGGCTGCGAGTTCCTGTCGAAGGTGCTCGGCCGTCGTCGTGACTGCTACGAGGCGGCGATCGAGCAGCCGTTCGTGTTCGATCGCCTGCTGCGTATCCGCTGACGACTCGACAGCCTGCAACGCCCGCTCTGTCTGCGTCTGCTGAAGACGCGCCTGCGCTTCGGCCGCCCGAAGCATCTGGAGTACATCGAGGTCACGTCGGATGTGGTCGAGCGGCGGCGCGACCGCAAGCCGGTCGTCGAGACGTGCAAGCGACTTTTCGACAGCCTCAGCCGTCGCCTCCGCTTTCGAAAGTGCCTCCTGAGCCGTTGTCAGCCGAGCCTCCGCACGATCGAATCCGGTGCGGGCCTGCTGCAACATGTGCTCACTGTCGCCATGTGGTTCTGGCAGTACATGAACAGGCTGGTCGCAGACAGGGCACGGCTCGCCCAGTTCGAGCATCAGGGTCAGCGCTACGGCCGGGGCAAGCTGTCGGGCGCGTTCGAGTTCCTCGCGGGCTTGGCGGTGCTCGTCACGCGCAGCATCGGTCTGAGATTGTGCTGCTGCCGCCGTCGTCTTCGACAGTTGACGCTCGTCGAGTAGCGCCGATCGCTGATCGAACAGTCCGATCAGCGCTTCGAGTGACGGCTGGTCCGGGTGGCCGTCGATTGCCTCGATCGCTCGCCGGTGCTCGTCACGTGCCTGCTCGGCCTGCGATCGGGCCTCGGTGATCCGGGTAGTTGCGGCGGCGGCCGTTTCCGCAGCACGTCGATACTCGGAGGAGACCGCTGCGAGTTCGGCGTCGGCAGCGCTCGTGCGCCCCAGCAGATTCGCCCGCAGGCGGTAGCGGGTCAGCAGCGCCTCGCAGGTACTCACCGATGGACCATGCTGTGCCGCGAGGTCTGCTCGACGTCGAGCCTCGGCCGCGTCGGACAGCGTCGACGTCGCCTGAGCACCGTCGGAACGTGCTGCGGCGATGTCGGTGCCGAGACGAGCGACGCCGGATGGAACGGCGATCGAGGCGACGAGCGCTGCGCTGCGCACCTCGGCATCGAGTTGCGTCGCGCTGGCGGCCCGCTCCGCCTGCACGAGAACCGCTTCATCGGCGAGGGCGACGACGTGGGTGCGGGCAGCGGCAATGTCGGCCGTTCGCCGGCCGAGTCGTTCGTGCTCGGCGTCGGAGAGGTCACGTTCATGGGCGAGCTGTCGGCGCAAGACGTCAGCCTGCGTATCGGCATCCTTACTGCGGAGGCGTGCGAGCTGGCCGATCCGCTCGTACATCCCGAGGCCGAGCAGTTCGCGCATCAACTCCTGCCGTTGCGACGGCTTGTCGTGGAGGAACTCGGCGAAACGCCCCTGCGGGAGCACGACGGTCTTGTTGAATCGCTCGAACGTCAGCCCCAACAGCCCTTCGACGAATGTCGTGACCGCTTTGGCGTCACCGGCGAGCACGTCGTTGCCGCGTTCGACACGGGCCTCACGGGTCGTCGCACCGGTCTTCGTCCTGCGCACCACTCTGACGACCGTGTAGCGCTGGTTTGCGACATCGAAATCGAACCGCACGCGTGCTTCGGTGGACAGCTGGTGGATGATCGGCGCGACATCTTTTTCGCCGTACCTGGCGACCGAGCCGTAGAGGGCGAACGTCAACGCGTCGATGATGCTGCTCTTGCCGGCGCCGGTCGCACCGACGAGTGCGAACACCTCGACGTCGGTGAAGTCGATGGTCGTCGACGCCCGAAAGGCGCTGAACCCGGACACTTCCAGGCGCACGGGCCTCATGCCGGCAACTCGGCTTCGGCTTCGGCATCGAGCAACTCAGCGAATAGCTCGCCGACGCGCCGGTCGCTCACCTTCTGTTCTGCCATGAATTCTGCGAACAGTTCCTGCGGCGAGCGGCCCTGGCGGCGCAGCGGTCGTTGTTGCGTCGTTCGACCACCTGGCGGCTCGATGAGCACTTCGACGACGCGACTGCCGAACATCGCCCGCACGTCGTCTCCGAGGCCGGCTCGGTGCGCTTCGCGGACAGTCAGACGAAGCCAGGCGTCGTCGTCGCCGACGACGGCTCGCAGTTCGTCGATGGTGCCGGCATACGACCGGAGTGGACGACCCGTCACCAACGGTACGGCGCTGACCTTCGCCGGAAGGCCGGGAGTCATCGACACGAGGTTGACCTGTTTGCGCAGTTCGTTGTCGCTGAAATCGAGTTGCAGTGGCGAGCCGCAGTAATGGATCGCCGTGGCGCCGGCGATGGATTGCGCACGATGGAGATGGCCGAGCGCCACGTAACCGGCCGTGGCGGGGAACGACGGCGACGGGACCGAATATTCGTCTGCGAGATGTGCTGCACGCTCTCCCCCGCCGGTGACGCCGCCGAAGACGAAGGCATGAGCCATCAGCACGTTGGCAGTATCGGCAGAGAATGCTCTGCTGAGCATGTCGATCAACAGATGCAACCGCTGGCTGTAGAGCTGCGCGTGCTCGAACGCTGCCGCAGCCATCAACTGCTCGGCACGCACGATGCCGCGTTGCGAAACGAATGGCAACATCGCCAGTTTCACGGGCGTACCGTCTCGGCTGGTGAACGATCGAACACCACCGTCGGCTGGTCGCAGTGGCTCGCTCACGACGTGGATCCCGCATCGTTCGAGCAGTGGGGCGACGGCGCCGAGCCGTCGAGCGTTGTCATGATTGCCACTGATCACGGCAACGGCAGCCCCGCTGGAGGCGAGACGGAGCAACGCGTCGAAGACGACGTGCTCCGCCTCAGGTGGCGGAGCGGAGGTGTCGAACAGATCGCCGGCCACGAGCACGATGTCGACCTGCTCGGATTCGGCGATCACGGCGATCTCGGAGAGTACGGCGCGGTGTTCGTCGATGCGACTGTTGCCGCGTATCTGCTTGCCGACGTGCCAGTCGCTGGTGTGCAGCAGTTTCATGCCGATGTGCGCCTATACCAATCCGGCGAACGGATCGAGGATCTGCGATCCACTCGCCGGATCCGACAATGTGTTCGCTTCGGCCGACCGCGTCGCCCATGCGGGGAACGGGAATTCGATCAGCACAGGAATCGGCAGCCGCGGCTGGGACACGTACATCGATCCCGGCTTGAGGATCGTCGCCCGCTGGCGCTGCGCTCCTGGCAGCCAGCCGTACTGGTCACGACCGGCTTCCGCCGAATCGAGTCGACCGACGACACGGATCGCGCTGTTGGCGACAACTCGCCGTTCTACCTCACTGGCGGTCTGCTGGGCACCGATGAGGATGATCCCGAGACTTCGGCCACGTTCGGCGACGTCGAGGAGGATCTCCTTGATCGGGCTCGAACCCTCGCGCGGTGCGTACTTGTTCAACTCGTCGAGCACGACGAACTGCAGCGGTTTGGCGATGCCAGACGCTTCCTTACGGTCGAACGCCTGACGCAGCACCACCCCGACGACGAACCGTTGCGCTCGGTCGTGCAGCGCATGGATGTCGACGACGGTGACCTGGTTGGCGTCGAGGTCGATCGCGTAACTCGGCGCTCGATCGATGTCGGCGCGGATCAGGTGCTCGACGCGCGGTGTCGCCGAAGCAAGCCTGCGGATGAAAGCGTTGATGGTGCCCGCACCGATGGCCCGTCCCGTCCAGCGCGGATCCGGTGAATCGTCCGGGTCCGCCGGGATCAACTTCTCCTCGATCGTCTGGACGAGATCTGCGAAGCGCCGGATCGTTCTGCCTTCGACCCGCACGGCGCCATCGGTCGTGTCGCCGTCACGTGCCGCGTCCATCAGCCGGGCGGTGACGTTCTGGACGACGATGGTGTACTGCTGGCGTTCATCCTCAGCATCGGAGAACAGGAACGGCAGCAGTCCCTGCGAGCAGAACTGCGCAGGGGTCCAGAAGAACGGCTTGACGCCCCAGGCCCGAGATCCGACAGCAGGCGTCGCGTTCTTGTCGCCGGGGCGCGGCGGAGCGAGCACACCGACACTCGGGAACGCACCCGGCGTGAGGCCGAGCGCGCCATAGCGAAATCGCTCTTCTTCGTTCAACCTGGTGTTCACATGGTCGAGGAACAGCAGATCCTCGCCTTTGACGTTGAACACGAGCGCTTTGGTGTTCGCCGCCTCAGCGCCGAGCACCCCCGAATTGAACATCGAATACAGCAGAAATGTGGCGTAGCTGGTCTTGGTGGCGACTCCGCTGATACCGCTGATGTTGACGTGAGCTCCCTTGGTGCCGTCGATGAAGTCGAGATCGAGATAAACCGGCTCTGCGTCACGGCTGAGGCCGGCGGGCAGCTTGCGTTCGACCGTCTCGAAGTCGAGCGCCTCAGCACGTTCCGCGCCAGTCGCCTTGCATACTTCGGCGCCTGGCAACGGCGGCACGAAGATCTCCGGGACGACGCGTGTCACCTGGATCATTGCCGCTTCGGAAATCTCTGCCGGGTACAGACCCTCTTCGATCAGGAAGACGTCGCTCTGGAATCGTGCACCCTCGTACCGAGCGCGCACCTGGCTGACGATGCCGTAGATCTTGATCGGCTCTCCGGTCGGCAGCATGCGGTCGAGGGCGACGACGTCGTCGAGTTGCAGATGACGATCGGGCTGCAGCGCCACCCAGAATTCGAGCGGAGTGGCGTCGTCCGTGCCGATCACGCGACCGACGACCTCCCCCGTCACGATGTCTCGCTCCAACTCACAACAACGTTGTAGCAGGCAGGTGTCGCACAGTTGTCGATGCTCTCGTCGATGCGGTCCTCGCCTGCTCGCTCCTCCGGTCAGGTGGTCGATGGTCACGGCCGCGGCCGACCGGCTGCTCGTAGCATGGTCGTTCGGATTCGGTGCGAGGTGTCAGCCACGGTGAACAGACGAACGGGTGATGGTTTCATGCGCTGCAGCGACGGTCGTGTTCGCTGGGGCGTCTACGGTGCCGCCGGTGTGCTGTTCGTGTTGCGCGAGGCCGATGGACACCTCGTGATGTTGCAGAAGCGTTCGATGATGGCGCACGAGGGTGGCACCTGGTCATGCGCAGGTGGTGCTCTGGACGAAGGAGAAACCGCCTACGAGGGCGCCCTTCGAGAGGCGTCCGAGGAGGTCGGCGACGTGCCGGTCGACCATCGTGTGCTCGGCGAATACGTCTTCACACCGGCGCACGACTGGCAGTACACCACTGTGGTCGTCGAGGTCGAAGAACGCTTCGGCGACTCGATGAACTTCGAGACCGACGCCGTCGAATGGGTGCACGTCACGGCCGTCGACAGCCGGCCGTTGCACGCCGGGTTCGCCGCCGCCTGGCCGCATCTGAAGGGCCTCATCGTCCAATAGCGCCAAACCCCTCGCGAGATCGGTGCGGAGGGTTTCGGCGGACCCGTCCACATCTGAGACCCTCCGCGACCGTGAGATTGGGTCCGGGCGCCGCAGGGACAAGTCATTCCGTGTAGCGGCGGACCGTCGCCTTCTTGCCCTTGATCGTCGTCTGCTTCAATGCCCGGATGACGTGCTCGACGGCATCTTCGGGGACGCCGACGACGGAGAAGTTCTCCGACACCCTGATCGGACCGATCTCGCTGCCGCTGAGGTCCGTTTCGTTGGCGATCGCACCGACCAGGTCCCCCGGGCGGATGCCGTCCTTGCGCCCGGCGCCGATGAACAGACGTCCAGGCTCGCCGCCGGCGAATCCGCCGCCGGCACGCGGCCCGGTCCTGTCGGTGCCACCACGTGCCGGCCGGTCGGAGCCACCACGGTCGGAGCCGCGGGCTGCCCCGCGATCGCGTGGCTCCCACCCGCCGCTGGCGGGTTTGCCGTCGCGCTTCTTGAAGCCGTCCCGATCGCTGCGTTGCGAGGCGTCCGGAATCTCCTGTTCGTCGATCGTCGCTCCACTGGCGGCATGGGCGAGTTTGATGGCTGCCAGGGCGATCGTCCGTTCGTCGAACTCACCGTCGAGCGCGTCGAGCACGGCGGCGTAGTCCTCGAGATCGTCCGACGACAGCGCCTCGCGCAGCGTTTCGACAGTCAGCTCGATCTGCCTGGCACGGAGGTCGGCGACCGAGGGGACCTTCTCGATGGAGATCTTCTGCTTCGTCAGCCGTTCGATGTTCGCCAGCAGCCGCTGCTCGCGCGCCTCTGCCAAGGTGATGGCGACACCCTCGCGGCCGGCGCGGCCGACGCGGCCGATGCGGTGGACGTAGGACTCGGGTGCTGACGGGACGTCGTAGTTGACGACGTGGCTGAGTTGGTCGATGTCCAGACCGCGGGCAGCGACGTCGGTGGCGACGAGCAGTTCCGTCGTACCGGCGCGCAAGCGGCCCATCACCTTGTCGCGCGACTCCTGGGTCAGGCCGCCGTGCAACGATTCGGCGCGATAGCCCCGGCCGTTCATCGTCTCCGTCAGCTGATCGACCTCGGTCCGTGTCCGACAGAACACGATCGCCGCCGTCGGAGCCTCCATGTCGAGAATGCGACCGAGTGCCGCTGCCTTGTGCGATCTCTGGACGATGTAGGCCGTCTGACGGACGAGTACTTTGCCAGGCTTGGTGTCGCCGAGACCGATCTGGATCTTCAACGGATCGTGCAGGTGTCGCTTGGCGATGCCATTGATCCTCGGCGGAACCGTTGCCGAGAACATCACCGTCTGGCGGTCGTCCGGCGTCGATTTGAGAATCTCCTCGATGTCTTCGGCGAAGCCCATGTCGAGCATCTCGTCGGCTTCGTCGAGCACCACGATCTTGATGCCGCCGAGCGGCAACGTGCCCCGTTTGATGTGATCCATCGCCCTGCCGGGCGTAGCGACGACGACGTGCACACCCTGGGAAAGCTGTTGCAGCTGGCGGGTGATCGGCTGCCCGCCATAGATCGGAACGACGCGCGCTCCGAGGTCGCGGCCGTACTTGTAGATCGCCTCGGACACTTGCACGGCGAGTTCGCGCGTCGGCACGAGCACCAGCGCAATGGTCTCGGCGCGACCGCCGCGCTCGGGGATCAGTTGGAGGATCGGTAGTGCGAACGCCGCCGTCTTGCCGGTGCCCGTCGCTGCCTGACCGATGAGGTCGCGACCGGCGAGCAGCAACGGGATCGCCTCGCGCTGGATCGGTGTCGGCTCCTCGTAACCGAGCGTCGCCAGACCCGCGAGGAGCTCTGGACGAAGGCCCAGGTCACTGAAGGTCACATCGGAATCATCGGTACTCACGCTCAAACGATATTGCAGACCGCGACGAAGCGTCGCGACCGCTGAATTTCATCCCCACGAAACGTGGCAGCCGATCTATTCGGCCAGAGTGTCGTCGTCGCCTGGCCGCAACCGATGGAGGAACGAACACAGATGACGGTGAACGGCTCCTATCTGCTGACGAACGCCGTCGTCATACCGTGCGAGGGCCGGCGCGAACGCTTCGATCCTGGCGCCGTACTGGTCATCGATGGCGTCATCGTTGCAGTGGGTAGCGTCGATGAGGTCGGGCATCATCCTGCCGCCGATTCGGTTGCCGTCCTCGATCTCGATGGTCACGTGCTGATGCCGGGAATGCACAACTGCCACCTCCATTCCGGGCTCTTGCGTGGTACGGCAGAGTCGATGGCCTTGTGGGAGTGGCTGGAGAACTATGTCGACCCGGCGCATCGGGCGCTGACCGCTGAGATCGCCGAGGCAGCTTCGTGGATGGCATATACCGAAGGTCTCCGCGGCGGCACGACGTCGGTGCTCGATATGTGGCGGTTCATGGAGGGGTCAGCGAGGGCTGCCGAAAAGATCGGCATCCGTGCAACGCTCGCGCCATACACCGCTGACCGATACCCGTGGTTCGAATCGTTGGAATCGAACCGGCGACTGCTCGAGACGCATCGATCGGCGGCTGACGGACGCGTGCGTGCCTGGGTCGGATTGGAACACATCTTCTATTGCTCCCCGCAGATGTTCGTCGACGCCGCGGCACTTGCAGAGGAGTTCGACACCGGTATTCACACGCATACGAGTGAGTCGACATGGGAAGTCGAGGAATGTCGGCGCCAGTTCGGGGCGCGTCCTGTCCAGGTGTTCAGGGATCGAGGCATCCTCGGGCCGAAGACGGTGATCGCCCACGGTGTCTGGTTGGACGACGATGAGGTGGCGATCATCGCCGCAGCCGGTTCGTCCGTCACCCACTGCCCGTGCTCGAACATGAAGCTGGCGTCTGGCGCAGCCCGCGTCGGTTACTACCGCAGCCAGGGCGTCAACGTCGCCCTCGGGACCGATGGCGAAAAGGAGAACAACAACCTCGACATGCTCGAAGAGATGAAGTTCGCCTCGCTGTTGCAGAAGGTGACGACACTCGATCCGACCGTCGGCGATCCGTGGGACATCCTCGACATGGCGACGCTGTCCGGTGCCCGAGCGCTCGGCCTCGACGACGTCACCGGCTCGATCGAGGTCGGCAAGGACGCCGACATCGTCGCCGTCGATCTTCGTGCACTGCATTTCGTCCCGATACTGCACGGCGAGCACTTCAATGCTCCAGCGCATCTCGTGTTCACCGCCTCGTCGCACGACGTGGCCCACGTGTGGGTCCGCGGTCGGCAGTTGGTCGAGCACGGAAACGTGATCTCGGTCGACGTCCGTCGGGTCGCAGAACAGGCCCAGTCCGCCGCCGAGGAACTCTTCACCAGGCGCGCCGCACTCACCGGGGCGACATCGAGTCCTGCGACCGACCTCGACAAGCCGGTCAGCACGGGGTAGTGCGGAGAGATCGCGGCCGGTTGCGGCCGGCGAATGTGAAGTTTCGTTGCGCAACCGTCGCGCATGCTCGCTGCTGAAGGCCCCTCAAATAGGCTGCGCCGATGACTGATGTGACCTCCCCCGTTGATCTGACGGCATTCATCGCCGGACTCCCGAAGTGTGAACTCCACGTCCACCTCGAAGGCACGCTCGCGCCGGAATTGAAGTTGTCGCTCGCCAACCGCAACAACATCGCCATCGCCGAAACGACGGTGGCCGAGGTCGAGGCGACGTACCAGTTCGATTCATTGACGAGCTTCCTGGCGATCTACTACCCGGCGATGAACGTGCTCCTGACGGACGACGATTTCTTCGATCTCGCTTTCACCTACCTCACCAAGGCGGCGTCTCAAGGAGTGCGCCACGTCGAGATGTTCTTCGATCCGCAGGCGCACACCGGTCGCGGCGTGCCGTTCCAGACGGTCATCCGCGGCTATCGACGGGCGGTCGTCACCGCCCAGGCGCAACTCGGCATCTCCGCCGAACTGATCCTCTGCTTCCTGCGCGACCTGTCGGCGGAATTCGCGATGGCAACACTGATGGAATCATTGCCGTACAAGGACTGGATCATCGGCGTCGGACTCGATTCCGACGAGCGCGGCAACCCACCTTCGAAGTTCGCTGCCGTCTTCGCCAGAGCACGAACAGAGGGGTACATGCTGACGATGCATTGCGACATCGATCAGGTCGGAAGCATCGAACACATCCGCCAGGCGCTCGAGGAGATCGGCGTCGACCGCATCGATCACGGGAGCAACATCGTCGAGTCGCCTGCGCTTGTCGCCGAGGCCAAGCGACGGGGCATCGGGTTCACCTGCTGCCCCGTTTCGAACAGCTTCGTCACCCACGACATGAAGTCGAAGGAGATCGTCGAACTGCTGCGCGGCGGCCTCAAAGTCACGGTCAACTCCGACGATCCGGCGTACTTCGGCGGCTATATGACAGAGAACTATGCAGCACTCGCCGAGCACGCCGGCCTGACCGCCGCTGAGGTGCTCGCCCTCGCCCGCAACGCCTTCGACGCCGCATGGCTGACGTCGCGCGCAAGGTCCGGATTCCTCGACGAACTCGACGCCTACGGAGCATCGTTCGGCGTCTCATGAACCGCAAAACTCGATCGTCGACCTATCGAAACTGGCCATCGAAACCGGCCATCGAAACCGGCTAGCGAAACCGGCTAGCGAATCAGGCTCCGCCGGCACGGCAGCAGTGAGCTCAGCATGTCGACGACACGCGATGACACCGTCGGCGACGGGCCACTGAGATGGCGTTCCAGCTCGGCGATGTCGAATTCCCCGTCGACCAGGAAGACGTCGCGGACGACACCGTTCATCGTGTGGATGTCGGCGGCTTCGATGCTGATGTCATGATCGGCAAACCAACGCGAGACGCTGGACAGCAGGCCGAGACGGTCAGGAGCGGTGACCCGAACGACCGATTGGCCATTGGCCTCACCGGTCTGGGTGACGGTGGCACGGCCTGAAGGCAGGTACCAGTCGAGCGGAGGCCGGCCCAGCGCCATCTCCCGTAACCTCACGCCGATCGTTTCCCACCGTCGATCGTCGAATCCGGTTTCGGAGTGCACCGTCATCGAATGCAGCGCGAGCCCCTCTTTCGGCCAGGTCGTGACCGAAGCGGCAACGATGGAGATCCGCTCACTCGCCAGCGTCGCCGCCGTGTCGGCGAGCAGTCCGCGCCGGTCCTTGGCGATGACGGTGAGGCGGAACGTGTTCGGGGTCGGCATCACCCTGGCGACGGCGCGGACCTCGCCAGGGCGGAGCTTCGGGTAGCACAACGCAAGATCGGCGGCGAGCACCGTCGGATGCTCGCTCAGCACCCACAATGGCGAGACGCCGTCGATCAACGCCATCACGATTCGCTTGGGCACACTCGTCGGGCGGAGGAGTTCCCGCAGTTGCGCGGTGTTGGCGGTGGCGGTCTGCGTGCCGTGCTGGGCGACCTGGACGTGAATGACGTTGTCGAGCACTTCGCCGAAGACGTCAGGATTGGCCAGCAGCCACGAGTGTCCGCCGCTGACGACATGACCGTCCGTTCCGAACGCCGAGCAGAAGGTGTCGAATGCGGCCATCGGAATGACGCCGTCCTGCTCGCTCCACAGCACCAACACGGGAAGCTGCCGTTCGGCGAGCTCTGCCATCTCGACACTCAGGTCAGCGGACATGGCGATCCACGCAACCTGGGCGAGAACCAACGGATTGCGCACGACATTGGCGATGAACACCTCCTGCGCCGCAAGCGCCGAGGTGATCGACCGCGGCGTGATCCTGGTGAGGCTTCGGAGTTGACGACCGACGTCTGTGACGCTCAGTGAGCGCAGGCCGCGGACGCCTGTCAATGGGAACGACGCAGGGTCACCGACAGAATTGAGCAGCACCAGATAACGCGTTCGAGCGGTGAAATCGTAGGCGAATCGCGTCGCCACACCGCCACCGAAACTGTGGCCGAGCACCAGTACCGGTTCGGTGACGCCGACGGCATCGAGGAACTTGGCAACCCATGACGCATAGCCGCCGAGCGAGCGTTCCCGCTGAGGGAGTTCGGCCGTGGTGCCGAAGCCGGGCATCGAAGGAGCCAGGACCCGGCATCCACGGGAAACGAGTCGGCGCAGCGCAGACCGGTAGACGCTGTGGTCGAGGCCCCAACCGTGCAGGAACAGCACCGGCAGGCCGGTGCCCCCGGACGCATACGACACACGCCGGCCGTCGACGACGACGTCGGCGGTCGTCAGGTGGTCGAGGCGACGGATACCGTTTTCGACCGCCGCGTGCCGCTGCGCGGTCATCCGAGACCGAAGTCCAGTGGCAGGCGACTCCGTCGTGCAAGCGTTTCCACGCCCAGACCGTAGGTCGTCGGAGGCCCCCGGTGATGAACGTTCTGTGAACGCCGGGAGAACGAGGCCACTCGACGTGCTGCGAATCAGAGCAGGACGGCGTGTTTGACGACGACCTCGACGATCACCTCGATCTCGACACAGATCCCGAAGGGCAACGACGAGACGCCGACCGCCGACCTGGCGTGGCGACCGGCGTCGCCGAACACCGAGACGATCAGGTCCGAACATCCGTTGATGACGCGGGGATGTTGCGTGAAGTCGGGCGAGCAGTTCACCATCCCGAGCACTTTCACGACACGGGCAACGTGGTCGAGTGTGCCCAGTTCCGCACGAAGCGTCGCCAACAGGTTGAGGCCGGTAGTGCGAGCGGCATCGCATGCCCGGTCGACGTCGATGTCGACGCCGACCTTGCCAGTGACGGACGAGCCGTCTGGCAGCGTCGGGCCATGACCGGAGGTGTACAGAAGGCTCCCCGTCCGCACGACGGTCACGTAGCTGCCTGCCGGCTTCGAGGCAGCGGGAAGCTCGATCCCCAACTCGCGCAGTCGTCTCTCCGGTGTGGTGGCGTTGTCGTCGGTCATCTGGCGAACCTACTCCTGTCGCACCGGAGCGATATGCCCGATGTCGATCTCCGATGCCATCAGTACCGCGCGGACGAGTCGCAAGCGTTCCTCGGCTCCTACTGTGCGCGCCGCCGATGCCAGCGCAGCTATCCGTTCGAGATCGGCGACTGTTGCAGCGTCGACGAACGCTCCTGCGCCGTTCGACTTCGCCCGGGGTCCGCTGATACCGAGTTCCCCGACGACGTGCGCTCCTTGCCAGGTCAGTGTCTGAATGAGATGCCTGCGCGCGTGTAGTCCACCGCTCGTGCCGGCGCTGATGACAAGGACGGGTTTCGAATACAGTTCTCCGGACCCGACGATCCAGTCGAGTGCGTTCTTCAGCGCTCCGGGGAGCGACCCGGCGTATTCAGGCGTGGCAATGACGACGGCATCGCAACGTTGCAGCCGCTGGCGGAATTTCGCCACCGAGGTCGACGGCACGTCGCCGTCATCGGGGTTGAACAAGGGAATTCGACCGACTTCTTCGGCAATATCGACGACGTCGCCGAGCGCTCGCAGGTGAACGCCGACGACGTCGAGTGCTGAACGATTCGCCGAGGCCAGCTGCAGGCTGCCACAGATCATCAAGACGTTGCAGCCCATCTTCGGAGCCTACGGTGGCAGAGTCACACGGTCATCGGACGGTTCGTTTCGCGCGTTACGAAGGTGCAACGAACCCATTGCAGTCCGTAGCAACATTGCAGTACGGTTACAAACTGTTGTGTAGGAGTTGCACGACGAGTCGCGAATGCGGGAGGTGTGCGTCGTGGCGTTCCGAAGGTCTGTCCGTCGATCGGCGCTGAGCTTGCTCGCGGTTGTGTGCTCGCTGTTCACGGCCGGTTCCACCGTCGCAGCTGCTCCAGCCACACCGGTCACGCCGGCAGCACCGTCCACGACGGCGACACCTGTCGCCCCGATAGCAGTACCGGTGCCGCCGATTGTCGCGCCAGCTGCTGTCACCGATCCCGCTGCCGGTTTTGCGATCACCGCCTTCAATGCGCTCCAGCGCAAGGACACCGCGACCTACGCCACCGCTCTCCAGAACCTGGCGACAAGCATCGCCGCTCGGGTCGGTTCGACGCCGGTTGCGCTGCTCACCGCATGGAACGCAGGATCGACGACGGGAATGACGGCGATGCTCGCCGGGCTGACACAACTCGGCGTCGGATACGGCTTCAACACCGACATCCCGTGGGTCTCTTTCGACTGTTCCGGCCTGGTGAGTTGGGCATGGGACAGCGCCGGGGTCACCCTGCCGCATCAGTCGCTGTTGATCATCAGCCAAATCACGTTGAAGACCCTCGACACCGTGAAGCCGGGCGACATCCTCTACTACCCGGGCCACGTGATGATCTCCCTCGGGGTCGGCGATGCGATGGTGCACGCTGCAAACGCCCAAGCCGGAGTCGAGGCCGTGGCGCTGAACGGCAGGGAGGCAAGCGTCCTGCAGGTCGGTCAACCGATCGCCGACGCCACCCAACCGATCGTCAACGCTGCCCCGCCGGTTCCCGACACCTGGAAGACGGCCCTCGCCCGACAGCACAGGGTCCTCGGTGCCCGCAAGGCCCCCGCCATCCAGAGAGCCTGACCGCCCTCGGTCGCGTACATCGTCGGCGCCGGTACGAGTCCGGTCTGCTCTGACACGCACGGCTCGCGCGCCGGCGGCTCGATGTCGGCGGTCAGGTACCGTAGCCGGGGTCGCTGGGCCAGTTCGGCTGAAA
>JANXUF010000115.1 GCA_025356335.1 Actinomycetes bacterium | reverse complement strand
CAGCAGGCGGCGGATCGCCGAACGGATCAAGGTCACCGTGTCCTGCGTGGCGACCGCGTCGTACAACGGTGTCGAGTCCAACACCCGTCTCGCCGACACGACACCAGCCCGACGGGCAGCATCCAATGACACTTCGAAGATCCGTCGGGGACGCTCCGAGCGTGCCAACCGGGCACGCATGTCGACGAGCACGGTATGCACGAAACCGGGATGATCAAACGTCAAACCGCCACACGCATACTTCCAACGAGCGTCGAACTCGAACGCCTCGACCGCTTCACGATCCGACAAACCATGCAAACGTTGCAACACCATCACCGTCGCCACGATCTGCGGTGGCACCGAACGGCGACCCGTCACCGTGAACAGATCAGCAAACAGTTCGTCCGGGAACAACCGGTGCCCCTCACGATGCAACACCCCCCAAATCGAATCCTTACCCACACGATCACTGACGAAGGCGGCGGTGCCCTTCAACAAATCCGACTGGCGAGGAGTCTGCCCAAGCGTCACCCACCAAGTTTTCTACAACCCGACAGAAAACGCGAACATCACCCCCAAGAAAAACACCAGTCACCTAGATCGGCGGTGCGATGACGTGAACGTACTCTCGAGCGCACAGGCCGCGCAGAGGTCGTCGTCAGAGCAGCACATAATGGGCGGATCGCCGGTCACAAGGCTCCAACTCTCGAGCATCGAGCGGTGACCCATCAGACGATGAAGCATCCGGATCATATGGCCTGTCTACCCACACGAAACACGTTGTAGACGAACTTCTGCGGTGCATTCGCGGGATTTTCGAACCACGCCACGGACGGCGCCGGGGCGCTCCCACCACGTCCGCAAATCGGAACTGGCAGCGCTCGAATTGCTTGCCTCGCAGTTGGTCAGGCGACGTCGAGATCCGCTTCCAGGCTCTTGCTGGCGGCTGCGCCGATGTCCGCCGCCAACAGCTCCAAAAGGGCGCGTGCGGCGGCATCGTTCTGGCGGAATGACAGCGCGTTGGTCCTCGGCCTGGCGAAGGTGCCGGCCGCCGGCCGGCTGGTGTGGATTCCGACGGCGAACCTGCGCTCGTGGCGCTGACCGTCGGCGTCGACGATGCGCAAATCGGGGGCGACCTGGAGTTTGCCGGTGTTCACGACGATCCCTTCGACGAGATCGGTGAGCAGCTGCTCGGATATCTCACGACGGTCGCGCAGCGACGACAGCAGCGGTGACCGCGTCCTGCTGATACTGGCCTGTGGCAATCGTGCCTCGACGAGCGTCGTTGCCGAGACGACGTGGTCCGAACTGGCGCTCCCCGCACGGAACACCCCGAGCTGCTCGTCGGCTGCGACCCACATATCGGCACCGAGGAATCGCAGTATCCCGGCCTTGGACAGCGCCACCATCTGGTCGAGCCGTGGCCCAGGGGGCCCGGACGCGTAGTACGAGAAGAATCCCATCCACCAGCCGTTGATGTCCTCGATCAACGAACGTGGAATGACCTGGCCAGAGCCACTCACCTGCACCAGCTGACCGAAACCGACGAGTAAGCCGTAGAAGGCACCGAGGTCGGCGCTGAACATCGGATCGGCCCGTCGAGCTCGATCCGCTGTGATGTGCTCCCGAAGCGCGTGTTGGAGTTCGTCGAAGGTGTCGAAGTGGGCGTTCGTCAGCGGGCGATCAAGCCGGGCGATATCGAAACGGTCGGCGTCGCCGGGGACGGCGGCGGCGACGAGTTCGTCGACCTGCGGGTCATCGATCCGCAGCGCACTGAATCGCTCGTCGAACTCGGACCACGGCATCGTCGTGCGGTCGGGATGGTTCCGGAACAGTTCGAAGTAGTACGCCCAGATGGCGTCCTTGGAGAGGAGTGGCCAGACGTGGGTACGGAAATCGATGCGCTGCTGGGTGGCCAACAGCGTGGCGATCGCCTCATTGTCGAAGAACCTCGGTGTCGGCGGGCGGCGTCCCTGTAGCCGGTACTCGATCTTCGACCGGTACGGAACGCCGCGCCGCGAACCGACATAGATGATCGGCTCGTGACCTGACGGCTCGTACCGCAGGCCATCTGCTCCGTCGATGTACCGGCCGCCGCGCTCCTCCGTCAGCAGCACCATCAGATCGACGAACGCCACGCCGAAACCTCGGACGATCACCGGCTCGTCCGGCTGGATACGGTCGAGGTCGATATCGGCGGTGTAGTCCGGAGGGATGAAGAACAGACCATGTTGTTCGGCGAATCGCGCGCTGACACGATGGTCGGGAGTTGGTTCAGCATCGAGATGGCCAACGGCCAGTACGACCGCGTCGACGATGACGGACGGTTCGTCCAGCAGATGCACGACTTGGCGTCCGACACCGCCCAGGGCGGCGCCTTCAGGGCGCTCATCGGTGATATCAACGGCGAGTGTCTGATGCCGAGTGATCCGAATATTGTTCGGAGCCTGGCCGATGACGCGGTCGATGACCCAGGCAAGATAGGCACTCTGCAGCCGCCTACTGGGGAACGTCATGCCGTGCAGCGCCCGCACTTCGCGCAGGACGTCGGCATCTGGCAGTTCGCCCTCCCCAACGGTCGCCGCCCATTCATCGAGCGACGGGCCGGGAACGATCGGGCCGGCGCAGCGCACGGTTTCGTCGGTGAACATCGTGACATCCTCCGCCATCGAATTCATCCACATCAACGGTGACTGCTCGTGACGCCAGACACGTCCACCTCCCGGTGGATACGGATCGATCAGATGGATCTCGATGTTCGCATCGCTGGCGAACTGGCCGGCATTGGCAATCAGTCGTTCGAGGAAGGCGGTACCAGTCGGGCCACCGCCGACGATCGCCACACTGACCAGCGGACGTTCGGCATTGCGTGAACCCGTGGTCATAGCCTCCTCCGATCGACCTCCCGGTAAACCATACCAAAGCAGTCATGATTCGGTACTGCGGCTCGAACCTGACAGCACGCCCCGCCGCCCGGTTGCCCGTCGCCCCGTTGCCCCGGAGACGAACCCCGGGCAACCGACCGACGTGTACTATTTGCCGCCGCCGAGCGTGGTGATCGCCTGTGCCCAGAGCACGTACTTGTTGGTCGCCAGATCGCCGATCGTCTTGATGCCGAACGCCTTCTGCAGCGCCTCGGCGTCGGCGTCGGAAACGCCTTCGAGCGCGGCAACCGGTGACTTGACGAGATCGGCGAACTCGTGCTGCTCGTAGGCCTTGTCGAGGAACTTGTCGATGTTTGCCACGGGATGACTCCTTGGAATATGGGGTCTGGGCCGGTGCCGCAGACGCGGTCACTGTAGTAGCGCCCTGCTCGCCGTGTCGGCTTCTCCGCGACCAGTTCTCGTCTGCATGCAATGTGGGCGCATCATGACCACGTGTCGCTGGGTGACGGCTGCCGGTCGACTCGACGAGGTCTTCGGTAGGGTCGAGTAGATGGTCGTGCTGGTGGTCCTCCTGGTCGTCCTCCTGGTCGTCGGCATCGCTGCGGCGATCGCTGCGCTGATCGTCAGCCGGCGTCGCCTTGCAGAACAGATCCGTCTGACGGCAGACGCCGAACGTCGAGCCGCTGCCGGCCCACAGCCTGTGGGGCCCGACAGCGACATCGCCAGCGCGACGCCACCGCCCGCCATCGAACAGCCCGAGGTGGACGCCGAGCCGGAGGTGGACGCCGAGCCGGAGGCGGTCATCGGGCCACAGTCGGAAGCCGAGCCCCCAGCGGCCATCGAGCCCGAATCGGGAACCGAGTCGGGCGCAGACGCTGGATTCCCGGCAGCGTCGGCGGTCGCCGAGTCGTCCTCCGCCGCCTCGCTGTGGGCACTGGAACGTGCCCGCAGCGAGCGGACCTGGCGCTACAGCGTCTCGCTCGGTCCAGACAGCGTCTCGGTGTTCCAGAGCACCGACGAGCCGCTCCTCGCCGCCCTGCAGGTCGAAGTCGACGCAGCCCGCGAGGAAGTCGGCACCGTCGTCCACCTCGACGCCGTGGTCCCATCCGGCATGAGCGACGAGGCCTCGCTGCTGACGCTCCGCGTCGCTCAAGAGGTGCTGGCGCCGGTCGTACGACAGGGCGAGCAGGCAACGCTGCACGTTCGTGCCGACGGCGCAGACATCCTCATCACCGTGACCCTCCTCGACGCTGACGAGCAGCCCGTCACGCTCGATTCGTTCGAGATCCCGTCGTCCGCCTCGATCGAACCGATCGAAGGTGGCGTTCGCATCCGCAACGTCGTCGTCGCCGAACCGTCCTGAGCCGCTCGGCTCCCTGGCGCCCGGCTACCATCGGCGAGTCGCTGCGACGGGGTGCAGCGGCGGGGGAATGTTGCGATGGAGGGAATGTTGCGATGAAGGGATCGAGGTGACGATGCTGCTGACCACCGATCAGATGGCATCGTTCGTCGCCAACGGGTACCTGCGGTTCGATGCCGCTGTGCCGACGGCGATCAACGAACAGGCGATGGTCGACTTGCCGCTGCTGTTGCACCGTTGGCTTGCGCAGCTGATGGGCACCGACGTCGCCGGCGATGCTGCGCCGACCACGATGCCGTCCGGAACGACGCTCGCTGATGCGTACTCACCGGATTCGGCGATCGGGCGGATGCTCGCTGTACCGGTCATCGCCGGTGCCGTCGCTTCGCTCGTCGGTCAGCACCCTGTCTTCGACCATCACTTCGCCCATCTCAAGCCGCCGCACGACCCATCCTCACAAATGCTGCACTGCGACGCCATTGTCGATCGCAACACCGCCTTCGACATCCAGCTCTTCTGGTTCCCGCATGATGTCGAGCCTGGCGCCGGCGGGACGCGGTTCGTTCCCGGCAGCCACCTTCGCCAGGCTGCGGCCAACGACGTCGCCCGCTATCAGCATCTCGTCGGCGACCAGTACTTCTCCGGTCCGGCGGGCACCGTGCTGATCTTCCATCACGGACTGTGGCATGCCGGTGCACCGAACAACAGCGACAGGCAACGGGTAATGGGCAAGATCCGGCTCAATCCGACGGAGCCGCAGGTCCGCATGTGGGACCTGTCGGACCTCGAGGCGCGCAACTCATCCCGTGAGCATGTGTTCGCGACGACGGACGCAACGCAGGTTGCCACCATCCTGCGTCAACGCCAGCCGTGGTACAGCGAGCAGGCCTACCGCCACGAATTGGTCCAGCGATCGAAGCTGTGGCGCTACCTGAGCGGCGACGCACAGTTCGATCTGGACTGGTACCTGACGCGTCAGCGACTTCGCAGCGGCCTGCACGTGACGATGTGAGACCCGATCAGCGTCAGCAGGTGTTGTTCCTGTGGCTGGCGGAGCCGTCGCTGAATAGCGCCGTGATCGCCTGGGCGTTCCACGACGGCACAGACGGCCGAGGTCCGCAGCCAACGGGGGAGCAGCCGTACGCCGACGGGATCGCGGCAATGGGCGATGGTTGGCGAGTCTTCCAGGTGTCGCAGCAGCAGCGGCCGATCGCTGGTGAGGAGCACCTCAATGCCCACCTGGTCAACGAATTCGTCCTCGAACGACTGATCGACACGCTCTGACCGCGGCCGCAGCCGAGTGTGGTGGCCGCAGCCGCAGCCGAGTGTGCCGGCCGCAGCCGAGTGTGGTGGCGGCGGCTACGGGTGTCAGCGCACTCCGGTGCTGCGACCGCACTCGGGGTCGATCGATCATCGGGATGTGGGTGCTCGGGTGCTGCGCCGCCTACTCTCTCAGTCGCACAAGTTCCCAGGATCGGCCGGAGTATTGCATGACCATTCTTGACAAGCTCGACATGACCCAGCGTCTCGATCGCGAGACGTACTACAAGCGGCTCGATATCGCCCAGCGACGCCTGTTGCAGCTGCGCCTGCACCTCGGCGGTCAACTCGGCTCCGGCGATGTCGGACCCGGCCTGCTGGTCGTCTTCGAAGGGCCGGACGCTGCAGGCAAGGGTGGCGCCATCAAAGTCGTCGTCGGCCATCTCGATCCCCGCCACTACGAGGTCATCAGCTATGCAGCCCCCACACTCGCCGAGAAACGGCACCATTTCATGTGGCGCTTCTTCCGCGACCTGCCGGGGCTCGGCGAGATGGCGGTCTTCGATCGCAGTTGGTACGGGCGTGTGCTGGTCGAGCGGATCGAAGGATTTGCATCGAAGGCGGAGTGGAGTCGCGCCTATCAGGCGATCGTCGACTTCGAGGAATCGTTGGTCACCGAAGGAGTGATCCTCGTCAAGTTCTGGATGCAGATCAGCGACGACGAACAACTTCGCCGATTCGAGGGGCGCGCCGCTGACCCGCTGAAGCGCTGGAAGCTGACGCCCGAGGATTGGCGCAACCGTGAACGCAACCGCGAATACGACGGCGCCGCCGAAGAGATGTTCGCCAAGACGGACCATGCACTCGCGCCATGGGATGTGATCGCCGCAGAGCAGAAGCGTTTCGCCCGAATCTCTGCGCTCGAAACGCTGAATCGGCGTATCGCCGAAGGTATGAAGCGTTGGGGTGCAGAGGTCCCGACCGTCGAGGCACTGAACGGCGACACGTCCTGATCAGCGCCGCTACTCAGGCCACGGTTCCTTCTCAGCCGATGTCGACGGAATAGGCGATGTCCGGTGGCGCGGAGCGCTGGGCGTCGACGATGAACCCGTTGTTCATCAGCACGCCGGCCGAGGCGGCGTTGTCGGCACGGGTCATGGCGGTCAGCGTGCGCACCCCGTTTCGGCGTGCCAGTTCGATCAGCATCGCAACCGCTTTCGTCGCCAGTCCGCGCCGGCGGTAGGCAAAGCAGATCGAGTAGCCGATCTCTGCAACTCCACCCGATGGCGGACCGAAGAACCCGGCACTGCCGACGAGCACGTCACGAGCATCAGCGTTTTCAGCATCGCCCGCACAGCACACGTAGTACACCAGCCAACCGGCGACGGACGGATCGCCGAGCTGTGCGTCACGGAAGTGCGCCACGGCGCCGGCGTCGTGTTCTCCGCCGATCGGTGGCCATGCTTCGATCGGCGAGACGCCGAGCAGGTCGGCAAGCTTTGCCAGGTCACCGGCGAGATCGGCCTCGTAGACCGCCGAGTCGCCGGGAACGATTCGCATCCGAGCACCCAGCATCGTCATTTGCGTCGAGTTGTCGTCACGCCAGCGCTTGGGCGAGATCGTTCCACAGGTCTTCGACATCCTCGATGCCGACGCTCATCCGCAGCAGGCCGGGATCGACGTGGCTGTCCCCGGCGTATTTCTGGCGGCGCTCGATCGTCGACTCGACGCCGCCGAGGCTCGTCGCCGGGACGAGGATGCGGACCCGTTCACACAGAGCGTCTGCTGCGGCGGCTCCACCGGCGACGACGAAGGCGACCATCGCTCCACTGCCCGGATAGCGGACCTCGGAGATCGCCGGGTGGGCGCGCAGGCGCTCGATCAGCACCTCTGCATTCTTCTGCGAGGCTTCGAGACGGATCGGCATGGTCCGTAGTCCGCGCAGTGCGAGAAACGCTTCCAGCGAACCCGGCGTTGCCCCCTGGTAGGTCCTGGCGAGTACCAGACGGTCGAACACGGCGTCGTCCGACGTGACGCACAGCCCGATGAGCAGATCGCTGTGACCGCCGATGAACTTCGTACCGCTGTGCAGGACGATCGCCGCTCCGTCGCCGAGTGGCTGCTGCAGCAGCGGCGTGGCGAAGGTCGAATCGACGACCATCTTCGCCCCGAGATCGGCGCATGCCCTGCCGATCGTGGCCAGATCGGCGACGTCGAGCGTCGGGTTCGTCGGCGTCTCCATCCACACGACGTCGGCGCCGTCTGATGCCGCGACGACTGCTGCGGTGTCGGTGATGTCGACAGGACGGAGTTCGAGATGTCCCTGTGCCCGATACTCCGCGAGCAGGTTGCGGACCCCCATGTAGCTATAGGTGGGAATGACCACGACCTTCGGCGCGAGCGCGTAGACGATTGCCGAGGCGGCGGCCATTCCGCTCGCGTAGGCGAGTGCCCGTCCGCCTTCGAGCGCGCCGACGGCTTCCTCCAATGCCTGCCAGGTCGTCGTGCCATGGGTGCGGGTGTAGTCGCCGCCTGCGCGGAAATTCGACGCCAGTACGAGTGGATGGTTGAGTGGGTCACCTGCGCCGGCGGGACGGCCGGCGACGACGGCGATGGTGCGGGGCGACAGAGCAGGGGCAGCAGATTCGGCGGTCACATCTCCATCCTCACACGCGCGCCGACGACGTCCGGCGGTCGTCCTTCGGTGTGTCTGTGGTTGCGCAGCGGAGCGCTTCTTCGACAGATCTGCGCACGATCGGCTCGGCTACGGTGCGGGCATGCGTATCGGAGTCTCCAGTGTTGCTGCCAATTCGAAGAGTGTCGACGATGTCGTCGCCGAGGCGAAAGGGGCTGCTGCCGACGGATTCCAGACGTTCTGGGCGTCGCAGGTATTCGGCAACGACGCGCTGACGGCGCTCGCTGTCGTCGGCCGCGAGGTGCCGGGAATGATGATGGGAACGTCGGTTGTCCCGACCTATCCTCGGCATCCGATGATGCTCGCTCAGCAGGCGCTGACCGTGCAGTCGGCCACCGGTGGACGCCTGCGGCTCGGCATCGGGCTGTCGCACCAGATCGTCGTCGAATCGATGTGGGGCATGTCGTTCGAGAAGCCGGTCCGTCATCTGCGGGAGTACCTGTCGGTACTGATGCCGCTCCTCGATGGCAAGCCGGTCGGCTTCGCAGGAGAGACCTATCAGGTGAACGGCAGCGTCGCCGTCGAAGGGGCCCGGCGTCCAGAGGTCATCGTCGCAGCACTCGGCGCACAGATGCTTCGACTCGCCGGTACACACACCGACGGGACGACGACATGGTGTGTCGGGCCGAAGACGCTCGCCGACTTCACGATCCCTCAGATTCGCCAGGCTGCCGCCGATGCACAGCGTCCGGAGCCGGTCGTCGTCAGCGCATTTCCGGTCTGCGTCACCGACGACCCGGATGGCGCTCGGGCGCTCGCAGCCAAGGTTTTCGCGATCTACGGATCGCTGCCGAGCTACCGGGCGATGATGGATCGCGAAGGCGTCGCCGATGCCAGCGGACTGGCGATCGTCGGGTCGGAGACGGAGGTTCGCCAGCAGATCGAGGCGATCGCCGAAGCAGGGGTGACCGACTTCAATGCCGGAATGTTCTCCAGTAACCCGGAGGAGATCGACCGCACACGTGCCGTGCTACGGGACCTGATGTAGACAGCGCGACCGTCCGGCGCGCTCCGGGTCCCCGTGTCACCGTTTGTACACAGAATCCGCGACATTCGGTGACACGAGAACGGGGTCAGAGGCCGTGCCAGAGTTCGAGCGGGGTCTTGTCTCGGGGGCCGGCGTAGGGGATCGGTTCGAGCGCGGCGTCACGGCTGGCGGAGCGGTAGGCGGCGAGGGTGATGTGCATGATGTGGTGGCCGAAGGCAACGCTCATCAATGGTTCGGTACCGCTGGCGATGTCGTCGACGAACGCCGACAATTGACCGACGTAGCCGAGCGGTTCGAGGTACGGACCGGTGGTGACGGCCGGGACATCGATCGGCTCGCCGTTGTGTTCGAGCTTCGGTGCAGGGAAGATCTCCATCCGGATCACGTCGTTGGCGGTCGAGTACTGCGCATCCCAGACCGACTCGCCCGTGCCCTTCCAACTCGACACCACGTGGGCTGTCAGGCCGGTGTCGAAATGCAGGATGACGTCCGCCTGCTCGTCGGTGTTGTGGCCGTCACCGCCCTCGAGGTTCGCCGACACACCGATCACCTTGGCCGGTGCAGCGAGCATCACGGCCACCGCCAACGGGTGTGCGCCGAGATCGAACAGCGCACCCCCGCCCCATTCGTCGCTGGTGAAGTTGCCCCACGTCGGAAGCGGCTGAATCGCCCGCACCTCGATATGGGTCGGCGCCTCCAATCGATGGCACATGATCAGCATCGCCTGCACGACCGGTGCGTAGCCGAGGTTCTCTGCATACATGATCCGTTGTCGATGAGCAGCTGCGGCTGCCATCAGCTCGTCTGCCTGCTCCATCGTCGTGCACAGCGGCTTCTCCAGCAGCACCGCCGTGCCGGCGTCCAGCAGTGAGATGGCGTCGGACGCGTGGCATTGCGGAGGGGTGCTGACGACGACGATGTCAGCACCGCCCGGCAGCTCGTCATACGTCATCGCCTTCGTTCGCAGATCGGCGGCCCGAGCGGCTGCCCGTTCCGCAGTACGCGAGGCGACCCCGATGATGTCGAGGCCCAGCAGCCCGGCAGCTCCGGCATGCGCCACCGAGATCATTCCGGCACCATAGAGAGCGATCGTCTTCGGCGTACCAGCCATCACTTTCCTGCCAGCTCGGCGACGACCGGCGCGAAGGACTCGATGTCCTCCTGGCCGACGATCACGTAGCTGAAGCCCCAACGCTCTCGCCTGCGGATTAGGTCCTCGACGATTTGCCCGGGAGTACCGATCAGCGCAAACGGCGTCTCCTCGACCATCGACACGTCGACGCCGATCGCACCGGCGATACCGGACATCGCCTTCGATCGGTCGTCGGTGACCTTGACCATGAACGCCCGGATGTTCATCTCGATGGCCTCGAAACGCCCGCCGGCAGCGGCCTTGGTGATGGCCACCTTGTCGTCGACCGCCGCAGCGGTCATCGTCGAGATCGCCTCGGGACCGACGACACCGGCAGCCATCGTGCCGTTGATCCCGACGATGTCCGCCTCACGAGCAGCGATGCCGAGGACTCGCTTACCACCACCACCGATGAGGATCGGGGGTAGCGACTGCACCGGCCGCGGATGCCCGGTGTATCCGCTGATCTCGTAGTGCTTGCCGGCATAAGAGAACTTCTCGCCGGACAGCGCCCCTTTGATCACTGCGAGCCCTTCGACGAAGCGGTCGATGCGCACGCCGGCTGCGTCGTAGGCGATGCCGGCCTGTTCGTAGTCGCTGATCATCCAGCCGGCGCCGATGCCGATCTCCAGACGACCGTCCGACAGCACGTCCATCGTCGCCATTTCCTTGGCGAACACGACGGGATGCTTGTAGTCGTTGTCCCATACCAGCGCGCCGATCCTCAGCGTCGTCGTCGCATCCGCTGCCGTCATCAACGCCGGCACCGGAGCGAGTTGTTCGGTGAAATGATCCGGCATCGTCAGCGTCGAATAGCCGAGGCTCTCGACGAGACGCGCCTGGCTGATCCACTCCGAACGGGAAGCAGCTGACGACGACTGGACACCAAAACGGAAGGGACGGGTCATCGGCCAAACGGTATCGGACAACCGGCCGTGCCCGTCTGGCCGGAGGCAGGGGACACCTGCGATTGTCGAACCGAGCCCCGACAGGGCAGCATGACCCCAACTGCAGCACCACGCGCACTAGCGTTCGAAGTGCTGTGCGTCGGATCTCCTGGGTTTTCAAATTTGCGCTCGTGCTCGTGCTCGCAGGCTTGTCATCGGCAGCCGTAGCCGTCGGCATCGCCCCGCGGGTGGTCACGATCCTGCGGGCGCACGACCAGACGGCCATCGCGCTGCCGCCGTTCTCGGACCTCGCCCAGCGATCGTTCGTCTACGACTCGATCGGTAACGAGATCGCCCACTTCCAGTCGGAGAACACGCAGCCGATCACCATCGACCAGATCAGCAAGGACGCCATCAACGCCGTCACGGCGGTCGAGGACCGTGCGTTTTACCAGCACAAGGGCGTCAACCTGCGCAGTCTCGTCCGTGCCGTCGTGAACAATATCCAGCAGGGTTCGAGTACGCAGGGTGCCTCGACGATCACCCAGCAGGTCGTCAAGCTCGAGTTCCTGTCTGGTGCGGATATCAAGACCGACGGTGCCCGCTACAAGCTGCTCCAGGCCCGGTATGCGGTGTTGCTCGAACGGCAGATGACCAAAGACCAGATCATGGAGCGCTACCTCAACATCGTCTACTTCGGCAACAACGCCTATGGCATCCAGGCCGCGTCAGAGGTCTATTTCGGCAAGACGGCGGCGCAATTGACGCTCATCGAAGGAGCGTTTCTCGCCGGCATGATCAAGTCGCCGTCGAACAACGACCCGATCCGTCACCCGGAAGCGAGCCGCGCCCGCTTCATCCAGGCGATGAACAATCTCGCAGCCGACCGGCTGATCGATCCGGCAGCGGCGAAGAGCATCGGCGAAGAGCAACCGCTTCCGGAACGTGTGCAGGCATCGGCGGTCGACCCGAACGTACCGACGCATTTCACGGTGATGGTCCGTGACTACCTGCTCGACCCGGCGAAGTCTCCCGAGTTCGACACGGCACTCGGGGCGTCCGCCGAACAGCGCCAGAACGAGTTGTACCACGGCGGTCTGAAGATCTACACGACGCTCAATCCGGACATGCAGAAACTGGCAGATGCTGCTCGCGATGCACAGATTCCGGCGAACACCCACAACGTCACCGCTGCGTTGGTGTCGTTGGACGCCACCAGCGGAGCGTTGCGGGCGATGGTCAGCGGCCCGGACTATCAGAAGGGTGTGTGGGAGAACAACATCGCCGTCGACATGCAGCGCCAGACGGGATCGAGTATCAAGATCTTCATTCTCGCCGCTGCGCTCGAGGCGGGCGCCCACGCCAACGATCTGATCAACGGCGCGCAGTGTACGTACGCCGATGGCACGAACCCGCCGTTCGTCGTCCCGCCGAGCTTTGGTACCGGCACGGTCGGGCCTCTCGACCGATGGACATGGTTGTCCACCGACTGCGGATACTCGCGTCTGGCCAACGCCGTCGGACAGACACGCGTCATCGACACCGCCCACCGAATGGGCGTCAAGAGCAAGATGGATGTCCTCCCGTCGTTCGCAGAGGGCAACAACCAGTTGACGCCGATGGATATGGCTTCCGGAGCGCAGACGATCTCCAACCACGGCCTGCACCATGATCCGTATTTCATCGAGCGCATCGACAAGCAGAGCGGTGCGCAGATCTACCAGCACACGGACGCCGGCACGCAGGTCCTCGATCCCGCAGTCGCCGATTCCGAGGCACAGATTCTCAAGGGAGTCTTGATCGCCGGCACCGCAAAACGTGTCGGGTTGCTCGATGGCGGCAAGCGCCCCTCGGCCGGTAAAACGGGCACGCAGGACAACAACACCAACGCCTGGTTCGTCGGGTTCACGCCACAGCTGGCGACGTCGGTGTGGGTCGGCGACCCGAAGCGTTATAGCCCGATGGTGGTGAGTTGCAGCCGTGTCGACACGACGAAGGGTTTGACGTGTGATCCGATGAAGGAGTTCGCCCAACCGTTGTCGAAACTCGGTGGCTTCTCGACGGTCCAGGGAGCGACGTTCCCCGCCAACCTGTGGGCTGCGTACATGAACCCGGCGAATGCCAACTTCCCGCCGACCGATTGGGCTCCTGCGGTGCTCAGCAAACCGCCGGTACGGATCTACGACCCGATCGAGGAATGCGTCTACAAGGCCACGACGTCGACGGTCGTCGTTCCCGGTGCGCCGGCAGATCCGAACGACCCGACGGCCACCGCCGGCGCGCCGGTGAACCAGCAGGTGACCTCGTATTCCCGAGCGAAGCCGACGTTCGTGGTCGATCCGAACAACCTCGACCCGCACGCGCCACTACCGACGCTTCCAGCGGCCACTGCCATCAGCAGTTGCGCAGGTGGCCCACCGCCTGCGCCAGCGGCACCGGCACCGAAACCGACGACACCGGGGGCACCTGCGGCACCGAAACCGACGACACCGGCGGCACCGCCGGCGACGTAGTGCCCTCACGCCGAGTCGCACACGTTCACAGCGCTCGGCGTCGCCCGTGTCACCGAATGTCCACATCAGCCGTGACATTCGGTGACACGGGGCGGGACGGAGGCGCCGGCGAAGTCGCACTGCCGTGACGACGTAGTGTTGGGAGCAGATGACTGACTCGCTGGAATTGCTCGCCCTGCAGGATCTCGACTCGAACATCGATGCGCTCGGTCACCGCCGTCTCAGGCTGGCGGAGCGGACCGCATTGAAGGACGCCGAGACGAAACTGCTGGCTACCCAGCGCAAGCTCGCCACCGAGCGCAAGCGTGCCGCGGCGGCTCAGGCGCAGATCGAGGCGCTGGAACACGCCGGCCAGCTTCGCGATTCGAAGCTGGCCCGCCTGGAGAAGCAGTTGAAGACGGTGATCGCCCCTCGTGAAGCGGAAGCGCTGATGCACGAGATCAGCCTGCTGAACGCCGAACGGAGCGCCTCCGACGACGAGGAACTCGAACTGCTCGACGTCGTCGAATCCGCAGACAACGCGGCCGGCAGTGCGGACACTGCGCTGACCGGTGCGGAGGCAGCGGTCGAAGCGGCGAAGCAGGCGCTTGCCGTCGCCGAGTCGGAACTCGATCGGGAAGTCGCAGCACTGACGCAGAGTCGCGCCGAGTTGGCAGAGCATTTCGACGAGGCCACGGTCACGCGCTACGACCGTGCCCGCCATCGCCGTGATGGCGTGGCGATCGCCCGGATCGTCAACGGCCGGTGTGGCGCCTGCCATCTCGATCTCTCACGGGCGTTCATCGACAAGGCCAAGCATGCGTCGACCTCCGACCCGGTCGACTGTGAACAATGCGGCCGCTGGCTCGTCGTCGTCGCCTCGTAGCCGCGCACCTCGCCCGTCCGACCACCCGAGTACAAGCGGTCCGCCCGAGTACAAACGGTCCGCCCGAGTACAAACGGTCCGCCCGAGTACAAGCCGTCCGCCCGAGTACGAGGGGTCCGCCCGAGTACAAGCGGTCCGCCCGAGTACAAGCGGTCCGCCCGAGTACAAGCCGTCCGCCCGAGTACGAGGAGTTCGCACAGCGACCCGCCGGTACTCGGCCGGACCGCAGGTACTCGCTCGTAGCCTGTCGGCGTGTTGCTGTGGTTCCTCGGCGGATCGTTCATTGCTGTCTGGCTCGTGCTTCGCGATCCGTCGTTCGACTACCGGCTGCTGTGGCTGGGGGCGATCCTCCCCGACGTGATCGATGCCCCGTTCGGAGGCGCCAGGATGATGCACTCGATCACCGCCAGCATCGCCCTGCTGGTCATCGTGATGCTGGCGACGATCGGCCGGCGTGCGCTCCGCAAACACCTCATCGCCGTCGTTTTCGGGACGTTCCTACATTTGGTGCTCGACGGTGCGTTCAACAACACCGACGTGTTCTGGTGGCCGTTCACCGGCGCACACTTCACGCATGCAAGGCTCCCGTCGATCAGCAGGGGACCGGTCGACATCCCGCTGGAGATCGTCGGAGCGCTGATAGTGGCATGGATGTGGAAGCGGTTCCACTTCGGCGATCGTCGCCTCCGTCGACAGTTCGTCCGTACTGGTCGGCTGCAGGCGGACTGACCGCCTCAGACGGTGCTGAAATTCAACAGTCGCTCCATATGGTGCCCGTGCTGCGCCCAATGGTGTCGGCCGAGCATCCAATTTCAGCACCCTGTTATCGTTAGCAGGTGCTCATCATCGTTCGTCACGGTCAGACGGCTGCCAACGCTGCTCGGCTGTTGCAGGGTCGCCTCGACGAACACCTCGACCAACTCGGGATGCAGCAAGCTGCGGCGATCGCTGAGTGGATCGGCACGCCGGATCTCCTGATCTCCAGCCCGCTCGCACGGGCGATGGAAACGGCAGCCGCTTTCGATCAACAGATCACGGTCGATCCGCGGTGGGTCGAGGTCGACTACGGCGTCCTGGACGGCACACCGATCGATGACGTCCCGATGGACATCTGGAACCAGTTCCGCTTCAACCCCGATTTCACGCCGGAAGGCGGGGAATCGATGCGGTCCGTCGAGGCTCGCGTTTCCGAGGCGGCACAGGACCTCATCCCGATGGCCTCGACGCAGAACGTCGTCGTCGTCAGCCATGTCTCGGCGATCAAGGAAGCGGTTCGGTGGGCGCTCGGTGGCACGGTCGAGGCGTTCCGCTTGAACCTGACGCAGGCGAGCATCACCACGCTCGACATCTCCCCGCGCGGCAACACGATCATGCGCAGCTTCAATGAAACGGGTCACCTGCGCGGGCTGCTCCCGGCGCGAACCGGCCACGGTTTCGGGGGGACGAGAACGGTTCACCCCGGCGGCGGCTGACGGCCCGGCGACGGTGATCGCCGGTACCGCTCAGGCGTTGCGGGCCATCAGGCCGCCGTCGACGGGGATCGTCACGCCGGTCAGGAACGACGCTGCCGGCAGGCACAGGCTGAGCGTCATATGGGCCACTTCGTAGGGGGATCCGTAACGGCCGAGAGCGGTACGGCGCTTGGCGTAGATGGTCTTGTGCTCCTCGGGGACAGGACTCGTCATCGCCGTGTTGATCGGCCCGGGACAGATGCAGTTGACGGTGATGCCCTGACGTCCGAGTTCGACGGCGAGCGAACGGGTCAGTCCGGTGACCCCTGCCTTGGCAGCCGAGTAGACGCTGTGCCCTCCGGTCGCACCGAGCGCTTCGGTCGAGGCGATGTTCACGATGCGAGGACTCGCGGACCGTCGCAGGTGGGGGAGCGCGGCGCGGATCATCCGCTGATGAGCGGTCAGCAACACAGTGACACCCGTCGTCCATCGTTCCTCGTACGTCGGATCGTCGATCGCGCAGACGACGGAGATACCTGCATTGTTGACGAGGATGTCGATCCCTCCGAAGTGCCCGGCGATCTGTCCGACGACTGCGTTGACGGAGGCGAGATCGGAGACGTCCAACGCCCACGCAACGGCGTCGCCGCCGGAATTGCGAATGTCGTTGGCGACGATCTCGGCGTCGGCGAGGCGGAGATCGGTCACCGCCACCCGCGCGCCCGCTTGCGCGAAGACGTGCGTCGTCGCCTCACCCATACCGCTCGCCGCCCCCGTCACGATCGCCACCAGGCCCTTCACGGATCGGCTGTAGTTGTCGCTGGTCGTCATGCGATGCACGCTAGAACAGCCGATGCAGCCCGATCCGACCGGCGAGCAGAGCGGGCGCCGATGATCTGTTCATCGCCCGACGAACGCTGACTTCGGCGCCGACGATCCGCCACCCCGGTATTCGAATTCGTCGACCAGACGTTGATCGTCGTCGAACTGGTAACCGAGGAGCCTCCACCCGGAGACGGATGCGGCGACATCGCGACCGTCGACGGTGCCACGTACCTGCACGTCGTCGACGCCCTCGAAGAACCATACGGTTGCCTCGGCGAGCTGTTGAGGGGTTTCGATGACGTGCTTGGCGATCGTGTAGTACCGGTAGTCCGGAGCAGGATGGTCTTCGAAGATCGCCAGTTTGTCGTTGCTCAGTGCGGCGCGAAACGGCTCGAGTGCGTTCTCACCCGCGTCGGCGTCCCTGCAGAGATAGCGGTGTGCGGCGGTCCGCATGGCAAAGACGCGCTGCATCGCCGAGACCAGCGTGATCACCTCAGCGTCGTATTCGAACTCGTGGGCGTCGCCGGCGCCTGAGAGGGCGGCAGCCCTCGGCTCCCATCCGTCGACGTCCCTGACCACGGCGTCGCACTGCAGTCTGAACTGCAACGACCGCGCATCCTGTGGATCGATCGGACCCGTGACGATGCCCTCCCACGTCGACAGCAGTCGAACGGCGGTGTCGACAACGCCGTGCACTGCTTCTGCTGTTTCCTCGTTGCACTCGAGTCCATCCGGAGGCACCGCCGTCGCATTGCAGAACCAGTACATCCGATCGGCGGAGAAGTCGACCGTCGACGGCTCGAGGTCTCCGTAGGCGCGTGGCGCATCGGGAACTGCGCCGACGTCGCCTTCGAACGACCCGATGATCTGTGTGGTGCGCCACATACACGGCCGACCCGCTTCGTCCGGCTCGATCAGTTCGTCTTTGACGATCCGTCCGTCCTCCACGTCGAAAAACATCGTCCTGTTGACCTTGCCGCCACGGGTGAACTTGATCTCGTAGTGGCCTGGGTGTCCGTCGAGAAGATGCCAGTCGCTGTCGCCCCATCCCTGGCTGGTGAGGTTGTTCCAGCCTCGAACGCTTTCGAATTCGGCGATGAATTCCCGACCGAGCGACTGTCCGTCGTTGGGCGTGAAGTCGTAGCCGCCTTCGACGTTGGATGCTCTGGCGAACCGCTTGCCGTCGAGGAAGATGTGCGCTTCGACTTCGTAGGCGTCGACCGATCCACCGAGGAAGACGGTGGCGCGGATCTTCGGTGCGTCGTGTTCGTCGTAGACGTCGAAGCCGACGAGTCCGGTCGTCAACAGTGAACTCTGGTCGACTCCGAAGACGTTGTTGCTCCCCTGCACACGCGACACCGTGAACGCGCCATCGTGGAGCAACTCGTCGATCCCGTCGAGTTCGTTGACGATGCGGAGCGTGAATCGCGCCCGGCCCTCATCGGTGATGTCGGTTCCGCTGCCCCACTGCTGCAGCGACGCAGAATGCATCTCCTCGTCAGCAAGCTCCGGTAGCGGCACACTGTGCTCGAACCGCGACGAGCCGTCCGGCTTGTACATCGTCCAGACGAGTTCGGCGTCTGGCGGCGTCGGGCCCATCACCGTCGCCCGCAACTTCGGGTTCCATCCCTCCGGGTGATAGCCGTCGTTGCCGCCGACACCGATCCGCAGTGCATGTTTGATCAGGTGTGCTTCCATCTGGCCAGAGAACCATCCGGCGACGCCTCCGGGCCACCGTACGGACTACTCCAAGTCCGGTTCCATCTGGGGTGTCCATCGGGCGTGTCCATCGGGCGTGTCCATCGGGGGTGTCCATCGGGGGTGTCCATCGGAGGTGTCCATCGGGGGTGATGCTGCGCCGGGCGACGTGGCAGACTGACGGGAGTGGTTGGCGGACATCTGGTGGGTCGGGAACGTGAAATGCGGCGCGGCGTTGCCGCTGCTGGGCGCGCCGGGTGTACGGGGTTGATCGTCGTCGGACCAGCCGGAGTGGGGAAATCGGCGTTGGCAGAGGTATTGGCGAACGATTTCGCTCGAGACGGTGGTGAACTCCTGCGAGTCACGGCGACACCGTCTGCGATGCACATTCCGCTCGGGGCGGTTGCGCCGTTGCTGTCGCTTCCGAGCGCCCCGACGACACAGGCGGACCTCATCCGTCACACGGTCTCCTCGCTGTCGGTGAGAGGCACGGAGCGCCGCTTGACGATCCTCGTCGACGATGCACATCTCCTCGACGACGCATCGGCGACGCTCGTTCAGCAGTTGGCGCTCGCCGGTTCGGTTTTTGTCGTCATCACGATCCGATCACAGATGCCAGTGGCCGACCCGATCACCTCGCTCTGGAAGGACGGACATGCCGAACGTCTCGAGCTCGATGTACTCGGGCTCGGCGAATCGACGGCAGTCGCGGCGTCGATACTCGGCGGGCCGGTGCAGCCGTCAGCAGCGATCACGCTGTTCGAGGCGTCCGGCGGCAATCCGCTGTTCCTACAACAACTCGTGGCCAGTGCGAGAGACGCCGGAGTACTGGTGCTCGCTGCCGGGCGCGGGCCGGCGGCAGGTGGCTGGCGGTTGCAGGCGCCGTTGCCGGTGCCGTCCGACCTCGTTGCCGCCGTCGAAACCCGTCTGCATCATCTCGACGAAGCGGATCGCTCGATTCTGGAGTTACTGGCGCTCGGTGAGCCACTCGATGCCCAGCTGCTCGAGGAGCTCGCAGGCGGCCAGGGCGTTACCGATGGCGATCGGGACGAACGGCTCGAACGATTGGAATCCGAGGGTCTGATCGTCGCGACACCCGATCGGCGGCGGTTGGAGATCCGCCTCGCACACCCGATGTATGCCGAGATGCTGCGGATGACGATGCCGACGAGTTGGGCCAATCGGGCGCGGGTCACGTTGGCGAATGCCGTGATGTCGAGCGGATACCGCCGTCGCGACGATGCGCTTCGCATCGCGCTGTGGCACCTCGGCGCCCGCGTGAAGATCCCTTCATCGATCGCTCAGCTGGCTGCACGTCAGGCACTGTTGCGATTCGACGCACCCCTTGCCGAACAAATCATGCGGCTGTCGGACGGCAACCAGTTCACGCCGCTCGTTGCTCCGCTGGAGGACGGATCGAGCAGCCTGAACCCGGACGACCTGATGTTGCTGGCGACGATCGCCGCATTCTCGAGCCGCGCCGACGATGCCAATGAATACCTCGATCAGGTGGACTCATTGCTCGACACCATCCGTCATGATGGTCGGCTCCGATCGCAGGCGACGGTGCTGAGGTTCGATGTGATGACCTACACGCAGGGCAGGTTTGCCGAGGCCTTTGCCCTCGAGGTCCCGTCAGACGGTGACCCCTCGGTCGGGGCAGCACTGACCGCTCGGAAGGCGATCGTGCTCGTCGCACTCGCCCGCCCGCAGTTCGCTGAACAGTTGCTGGCAACGGTGCCATCCGTTGCGGCCGGCACCCATGCCGACCTGTGGGTCTCGATCGCCTCGGCGATGACGTCGGCGTCGCTCGGCCGGCTGCAGCGTGGGAGAGCGATGATCGATCGCGCCGACGCCGTCTTCGAACGCCTCGGCTGGGATCCGTCGTTGCCGGATCCCGCGGTGCTGTCGTACGTGCGCATTCGCCTGCTGCAACACGACGGATGCCTGCGGGAAGCAGCCGAGCTCGCAGAACGGGCGATCGAATTCGAAAGCGACCGCTGGTCGCAACAGGGAGTCGCCTGGATCCGCATGGCTGCCAGTTCCGTGTACCGGGCTCAGGGACGTCCAGTGCTCGCCGCCGAGATGGCAGAGACCAGCGCTTCGGTGTTCGAGCGCACCGGGTCTGCGGAACTCGCGGCGATCGCCCTGAGCGAGCTTGCGGCAGCGCTGGCGACGGCCGACGAGGCGAGCGCAGCCGCAGCCGCAGCCCGGCGGTGCGACGCGCTCGGCGTCTTCAACTTCTACAACCGCATCACCCATGCGTGGGCGATTGTCGCCTCCGGCAGCATCACAGACGGTCTCGGTCTTCTCTGTGAGGCGCTGGCGTCACGGCGTGGCCGAGAGGCGCGCGAGGAATTGCTGCTCGTGCTCGACATCGTCCGGCTCGGTAGGGCCAGGGATGTCGTCGATCTCGCTGCCGAACTGGCGGTGACGGATGACGGACGGCTGGCGGCGGTCGTTGCCGCCTACGCCGCCGCCGCTGCGGCCGATGACGGTGAGGCGTTGGAAGCGAGCGCGGCGACGCTTGCGGCGAGGGGCTTCACGCTCGCCGCAGGTGAGGCAGCTGTTTCGGCATGCGCTGCCCACCTGCGACACGCCGATCGCCGACGCAGCCAGGCGTTCACGCCGGTGGCCGACGAGTTGCGCGCACGGCTCGACGGTGTTCGCACGCCGGGCATGCAACCGGCGACGATGCAGGCAGCGCTGGCGCCCAGGGAACGTGAGGTCGCCGGCTTGGCGGCGGCCGGTGGAACAAGTAGAGCGATCGCTGATCAGCTCGGACTCAGTCAGCGGACCGTCGAGAGCTACGTCCAAAATGCTTTCGACAAGCTCGGCCTGGCGAGCCGCAACGAGCTGGCGCTGATGCTCGCCAGTTCTCGCTGACCACCGCTCCCTCTGTCGCCCAGCAGGGAGCGGTGACCAGACTGCCCGCTCAACCGTCGATGAACTTCTGGATCTTGGCGAGTCCCGCCGCCGACACATCGATCGGGTTCGGGGCATCAGGCGACTGCGGGGCACCGGTGACCGACTGGAACTGGAAGACGACGATCGCATCGGTGACGAGCGCGATGACGATCACTCCATCGACGTCGCCGCCGCTGACAGTGACTGCGATCGATGGAACCTTCAGGTCACCGGAGACGTCGGTCGGGTTTCCGAGCGTCAGGGTGTCCGTCTTGCCGCAGGAGAATCCGGTCGTTGCGAGGTCGTAGGCGTTCTTCGCCTCGGCAGTGGAGCCATAGCCGCGAATCTCCTCGATCATCGCCAGGTCCGGGTTCGGGTGAACGATCTGCGTTCCGGTGAGGGCGATCGAGGGAACCTGACCGTCGACGTTGATGCCACACGGTGTCGAGCCCGGCGGCGTGGTGAAGGTGTCGAGCACGAAGTTCGGGCCGACCTCCTGCGGTGTCAACAGCAGGGTGTGCAGCGCCGTTTCGAGCTGTTGGCGTGAGATCGTCGTCGCCGTCTCGTTGGTCGCCGGCGACGTCTCGGCGACCGTGTCGGCCACCGTCTGCGGTGTCGTCGCCGCGATCGTTGTGTCTCCACGTGTTGTGGCTGGAGCGTTCGTCGTTGCGGGCACGGTCGTCTTCGCCGTTGCGGCCGTGCCGGCGGTGGTCGTCGCTGGGGTAGTGGCGCCAGACGTGGTGCTGGCGATCGACTTGCTGTTGGAGCTACAGGCGCTGAGAGCCACGAGCGAGGTTGCGGCGAGCAGGAGGGCCGTCAGGGGGGTGCGGTTTCGTCTCATCCACCCATCAGACCAGGTTGTACCGAGGCGGCGACACCGTACCGCCTACTCCACTTCGCTTTTCCACCAGCACCCTCGTGCACACACTCGGGTACATTCCGATGGTGTGACAACAGCGCAAGAGCGGTTTGCGCATGACTGGCCACTGATCGGTCGGGAAGCCATCGTCGACCGCTTCCGGTCTCTACTCGTGGCCCATCGCCACGCAGCTGCGGACGTCGACGCCGGCTTGGCGATCGTCGGAGACGTTGGTGTCGGCAAGACACGCCTGGCCACGGCCTGCGTCGATATTGCGGAGGGTCACGGCTGGCGGACTGCTCGAATCATCGGAAGTCGAGCGGCGAGTTCGATCCCCTTCGGCGCCGCCGCATCGATGCTCCGCGCCCACGCTCCCGACGAGATCGACACCGCCACGATCATCCGTCGGGTGTACGAGTCGATGTCGCATGGCGAGCCGTTGTGCCTGATGGTCGACAATGCCGACCTCCTCGACAACGCCTCCCTTACGCTTGTGCAGCATCTCATCGCCAGTTCCAACGTCGTTGTCGTGATCGCCTCGAACATCTATTCGTCCGGCTCGAACGCGGGAACTCCGCTCTGGCGTGACACCAGGCTGACGCGGGTGGACCTTGTCGGGCTCGGCCGAGCAGAACACGACGCGTTCGTCAGAACGGCGCTCGATGGTCCGGTCGACGAGACGACTGCTGCCCGCCTCTTTGCTGAGTCTGGTGGAAATCCACTCTTCACCCGCGAACTGCTGATGGCAGCCGTCGACGACAACGCGCTGTTCGCTGACGGCCGGGGTGGCTGGCGGCTCGGGCGGATGCCGCGATCATCGAGCCGTCTCGGTGAACTGGTCAGCGGGCGAATCGGGACGCTGAACGACGTCGAGCGACGGTGCCTCGAAACCATCGCCATCGCCGAGCCGATCGGCATCGAAGTGTTGGAATTGCTGGGGTTGACGGACGCGTTGAATCGACTCGAGCGCCGACGTCTGATTCAAGCGGTGACGACTGGCGAGCGCGTCGAAGTCGTCGTTGCGCATCCGTTGTACGCCGAGACGGCGCGTCAGCGCTTGCTCCCGTTGCGGGCGAGGAATCTGCGCAGACGGCTCGCCGATGCGCTCGAGGCGCTCAGGGGATCGGCGCGCGACGTCGATCTGCGAATCGCCACATGGCGGCTCGAAGCCGGCGTCGGTCAGTCAGCTGCCAGCTTGAGCGCCGCCGCGAACGAGGCCATGGCGATGGGAGATGTCATCGCCGCCGAACGGTTCGCCAGCGCTGCGCACGACGCCGATCCGTCGCCGGAAACGGCGATGTTGCTTGCCGGCTTTCGATTTCGTGCTGGCGACGGTGAGGTGACGGAAGCCCTGCTGGCGGATGCCGCCCTCGAAGCGCTGGATGACACGCTCCGTGTCCGGTGCGTCGCCCTTCGCGCCAAGAACCTGTTCTGGAACCTCGGCAAGGATGCCGATGCCTTTGCACTGCTGAACGATGCAGTTGTCGGCGAAGTCGACAATCTGCTGCAGGTGGTGAGCGGCGAGCTCCGTCTCGTTTCCGGTAGCGAAGCGACCACTGCTGATCTGCCCGATATCCAGGCGCTCGGAGCCCTGCGAGCCGGACGATATTCCGAAGCGCTGGCGATTCTGCGCAGCGGAGTAGACGAGATGAATGCCGGCGGGCTCGAATCGTTCGTGCTTGTCGAGGGTGCTGGCCCGCCCAGGGCACGGCGATTGCCCGCCGACTACTCGAACGGAACCGTGGTGGACAGGGGTCCAGCACCGGATGGGCGCTGCTGGCGCTGGGCTCTGAACGCCTTGCGAACGGTGACGGTCGTGCGGCCCTCGATCACTTTCGGGAGGCATCCGCCGTGTTTGTCCATCAGGAGAACATGCTGCCGGTCTCGCTGTGCGCTGCCAGGACTGCCTTCGCCTCCCTCGTGCTGGGCGAAGGCGATGCGGCGCGGCGCATCATCGAGCGGACGACGCAACCTCCAGCCGGTCGCGTCTTCGCATGGGAGACCGACCGTGCAGCTGCTGCTCTCCGGATCGCTGGGGGTGATCGGACCGGGGCCGTGAGCCTGCTCCGGCACGGCGTCGTGAACTGCGCCGTCGACGGTGTGACGGTTGCCGAACAGGCGTATCTGCACGATCTCGTTCGCCTCGGTGAAGCCACGTTGGACGACATCCGGCGGATCGGCGTACTTTCGGGCCGGCTGGACACGCCGCTCTCGTCGCTGCAAGCACGGCACGCCGACTGCGCAGCAGACGGTCAGCGACTCGCACTGCTCTCGGGCGAACTGGAACTGCAGAACTTCGCGGTGTGGGCCGCAGAGGTCGCGATCAGCGCGGTAGCTCGGCTATCGGCAACGGACGCTGCACGCCAATGTGGTGCGGTCCAGCGCCGAGCTGCGAGGTTGCTCAGCGGCTTTCCGGCGGCAGTGCTCTTCGTGCCACTTGGCGCGGCGATATCTCCTTCGGTTCCGTTGCGCCCTGGCGAGCAGCTGGTCGCGCGCCTGGCCGCCGACGGCCTCTCCGATCGCCAGATCAGCGAGCAGCTGCACCTGTCCGTTCGGACGGTTGGCAACTACCTGCTTCGCGTCTACCGGCGCATGGGTATCGGCGGGCGCGACGAGTTGTCCGCTGCCCTCGACGAACTCTCGGCTGCGAACGATACGGCGATGTGATGAGGCCGATTCGACGCGCCAGCCCGTTCTGGCTGGGATCTCTGTCTGTGCGCTCTGTCTGTGAGCTCTGTCTGGGGCTATGTCTGGGGGCTATGTCTGCGGGCAGAGCATGAAATTGTCGACGATGTAGTGGGGCGGGAGCGCTGCGCAGGAGGTGGCTCCGTTCGCCTTGGTGATTCTCACGAAGCAGGCGTAGACATCCCATATCGGGCGCTCGTCGATGATTTCGACGCGTTCGGATTCCCGCATCCAGGTCTGACCACGGCGGATGAGCATGGCGGCACGTCTCGCGTCAGCCAACAGTTTCTCGTAGTAACTCCGCTTCGCGGGGTCGGCGTAGATCTGCATACTGGGAAACGTACACCGTGTGGATGCTGCGGAGGTTTGGTCACTCGTACAAGACGACTGCCCAAATTCTCGATGAGATGACGCTCGAGGCAGGACGGCAGGTCTGCGCTCTCAGCCATCGTGAAGAGGTCTTCGGACGCACGGTTCGTCATGTCGCCCGGAACAACGGGTTCGATGTCCTCAGTAACTTCGGCGGCGTGGTGATGGTGAGGGGGCTTACGGTCGACGCGAATCCTTGAACCCAACATCGAGCGCGCACATGTGAACCTCGCTCGTTGTATCAAAGTACGTTGATGGCGCGGATCCCGTGATCTTGTCGAGTGCCCGCCGACACGACGTGCTGGGATGAACTCGACACCCTCGGCGCCGCCCAGACCGACGTCGAGGAGGCGACCGGCTGTGTCTGCTCCGATGAGCACGACGAGGTCGCCGAGGACATCGAGGACGCGAATCGGGTTGCGATAGGCGTGGAGCATGTCCGCGTCCCGATTTGGTCACCCGTTGAGTGTGTCGGCAGGCCGCTGACGGAGACTGTCCCGGTCTTCGCCGCTGGAGTCTCCCGTCAACACCCGCTTCGCCCGTCGCTCGTCGCTCGAGCTCATCGCGCCATTGGGCACGTACCGTTTCGGGATCGTCATCTGCCGGCCCGTCGAGGCTGGCCAACAACTCGGCGGCTACGAGGACGTCGCCACCTTGCTGCGCAACCGCGACAGCGACGGAGACAGCGCCGTAGTTCACACTCGCTTGCTGCGATCCTCGGGGACGTCGGGCTCGTTCTGATCGAAGTTGGCGCCATGCGTTGACGGCTGAGCAACCGCTGGAGGGGGACGGTCGGCGCTCCCGCTTACAGCTTTCCGGTCTCGTGTGACGCAACGGCGGGGAGATGCTCCTTCAGGTGGTTTGCGGTGCCGGATTCTGGACCGTCCGGCCTGAGTCATCGAGGAGGTATTCGATTGTGCATGATGTAGCTGTCAGCACTGTCACGACTGCGAGCGTCGCTGCCCACGGCCGGTTGCTGCGCCGCTGGTCTCTTCGGGCGTCCTGGCGGCGGCCTGTGGCGACGGTGCAGGCCGACTGTGGTGATGGCGTCAGCGCGCTGCGCCGTGGCGCGACTCCTGGCGCGATCAGTGGAGGGTGCAACGCGAAGCGGGTTCGGCAGTCATTCGGAGCAGAAATCCGAAAAATCTCACCATTTTCGCTCGTTCGTTTCGCGTTGGTGGTGGAGGGATTTCACGAATTCGCGTTTTGCAGGCATGAGTTGTGAAGGTAGCCGAGGATGAAATCGAACAAGAAGGCGTCTGACCCGACGTGGATGTACATGACTGTGGAGCAAGCGGCGTGGAGTTGCAGATCGGGCGGACGTTGGCGTATCGGCTCGCAGATGAGTACGTGGCGACGGACGGCCGTTCAGGCATGCCGGTCGAACGCGTCGGCAGGTTGCTGCGGGTTCTTCGTTCCGAGCTCGAGGCCTGGGCTCACGTCACGGCCGAGCACCGCACCGCTGTCGAACCTGCAACCCACCGAGCAATGGCCGCTCTGCGAACTCTCCGTTTCGAAGCCACGCGCACGGCGTAGCGTCTCGACGGTCGAGCAGCCCGCACTGCCCTTCTCATAGGGCCCCCACCGTGAACCCCACCGTCATCTCGCTCGCCTTGAACGCCAATTCGACGGACGGGTGCGAATCGCCATTGAGCCTCGCGGCCGGTCAGGGCCCGATACGGATATGCGCTGCGACCGCCGACGGCTCGGCCGCGAGCCGGATGGCGCCCGCCAGCACGGCGGCCAGGCACAGCACGTAGGCGAGCAGGTGCAGCGCCGAGAGCGGCAGATGCTCGTGCAGCAGCAGCGCGCCGAGCGCGACCGCGACGACCGAATCGGCCGAGAGGTTGGCCGGAAAACTCGCGGCGAGGGCTCCTATCTGGAACGAGACCTGGGTCAGCACGATGCTGGCGGCGCCCAGCAGGATCAGCGCGGTCAAGGGCACCAAAACGGTCGCCTGGCTGAAGGCGGACAGGCCGTGGGCCCGCCACGCGGTAGCGGCCGCGTCCATCAGCACCGCCACCATCCCGAACCAGGCGCCGGCGATCGCCCCGTAGCTGGCCGCCTTCAGCCCGCGCCCGGCCCGCCGGACCGCAGCGAGCCCCAGCAGCCCGCCCGCCGTGACCGCCCCGACCGTGGTCACCGCCGAGCGGATCTCGAGCACGTCACCCGTCCCCGGATCGCCGACGAGTACGAAGAATGCGGCCAACCCGGCGATGATCAGGGCGCAGGAGCGGTATTGGGGCCACCCCGGACGAGGACCACCGAGCAGCCGGGCGATCGGCAGCGAGATCGGTAGCGCCAGGATGAGTAGTGGCTGGATGAGGACGACCGGCCCCGTGGCCAGGGCGATCACCTGCAGGACGAGGCCGATGGTGTCGCCGGCCAGGCCCATCAACCAGCGCGGATTGCGGATCAGCCCCACGAGCCGGTTGGCATCAGCAGACCGGTTGGCATCAGCAGACCGGTTGGCAGCGGCTTCGGTTGGGGTTTTGGCCGTAGTACTCGTGGCGGTAGAGGTGGATGTATCGTCGGTGGCATTGATCACGGAGTGCTGTACCGCTGTGGACATCCCGTAGAACACCGCTGCGGCGAGGCCGCACGGAATCGCCACGACAAGGGACACGCCGCAACCTATCGCGCTCCGGACGAGCCGAATGGCGGCCACGTTAGAGTTCGGCGATGGCGGATGCCACGGATGAACCCACCGACAAGCGCAGCGAAAAGCGCAGCGAAAAGCCCTCGGTCAAGGTCGATGAGCAGCTCGAGCGACGACGGCGGAAGTGGCAGGAGTTCGAGGCGCGCTAGGGGCACTTCAGTTGGGTGCGCTCGTGGGCGCCTGAGTTTTCGTGGTGGTTATGACGCGAGGTAGTGCTCGAGGGCTCCGCGTGCGAGGGCTGAGATCGTCTTGCTGACTGGCCATTGATCGCGGGGAATCGGGTTCCCGATCACATCGTCGTCACTCTCGAGTGTCGTTTCATGCACGACGCCGACCTCGAACGCTCGCCCGGTCTCATCGTTACCGAGATGCATCAAGATCCATGGCACCGGGCCGGGCGACGATCACGACTGCGGAACGGATGCCCGACGACGTGCACCGCACGGGCACGACCAACTCTGTGTTTGCGTGCTGACTTGGTGAACCTCAACTCCACCAGTCCGTTATTGCACGACACAAATCATCTGATGAGTTCGATCTGAGATTCCGCGCGGCGAGGTGCTCGTGCCAGTCGTGGGACACCCCTCTCTCGCCCGAGTCGAAGTGGCGGACCTTCTGGGGACCTCTCGCGAAACTCGCGCACAGCGCCCGATACCGGCCGTCCGAGCGCTTGTCGATGCTTGCCACGGGTACCTCCGAGGGTCCAAAAGCGCCCTTTTAGTCCTCAATCAGTCCTCAGGTCCTCAATGGGTCCTCAGCTTTTGAGGACTCTAACGATACGAGACGACATCAGATGACATACGGCGACACGCAAAAGTGCAGGTCAGAGGCACTTTATCAGCGGTGTTACCAGCGTGGTGACGGTGAGGAAGCTTGTAGGCGGGATTCTGTCCAGCGCCGGAGCGCCTGTGTGACCATCCATCTGCTGCGGTCTACCCGAGGTGTGCCGATGGCTGACCATCGACTGACCGGCTGCCGTCACCTCTGCTCGACCTTGCTCCTGATGGGGTTTGCCGAGCCGTGACGGTCACCCGGCACGCTGGTGCGCTCTTACCGCACCGTTTCACCCTCACCTGTGCCCGGTCGCCCGGGCCATCGGCGGTCTCTCTCTGTTGCACTGTCCGTCAGGTCGCCCCGACCTGGCTCTCGCCAGCATCATGCCGTGTGGAGTCCCGACCTTCCTCAGCACATCCCGAAGGACACACCGCGATCACCCGGCCTCCTCACCGTCGGAGTCAGTGTAGTGCCCTCACCCGCAACGAGGCCCAGCGTGGCCCCGCGAAGCCCAGCCACGATCAGCGACGATCAGGTGGCGGTGTCGCTGACGAACGAGTTGAGGAACAGCGTTTCGAAGTTCAGAGTCTGACGCTTGACATCGTCGGTGAGCTTGTCCTTGTTCCCCAACACGAGCTGCACCGCCGACTGCGTGCCGAAGGCCGAAGGCACCTGGTAGACGGGAATATCGGGCGAACTGCTGGCCTTGGTCGTCGGGGTGACCGAACCGGGGACGGTGACCTGGGCAACGGCGACGGTCGACGGCGGAGTGGTTGCAGCAGGCAAGGCGGCGACTGCGACCTGACTGTCGGTGACGATGTTCTCCGGGGTGATCATCGAGGCCAGCACTGCGGCCGCTCTGGCGTGGACCGAACCGACTTGCATCATCGTCGAACGCAGGGGTGCCTTGTTGAGAATGCCGACGAAGAACTGCGCCGTCTCGGCATTGTGCGACACGACCGACTCGATGAATCTGGCGGCGTCGGTCGTCGGACTGGAGCTGACCGCGAGGAGGGCGAGCGCCGGCGTGATGACGACGGACGTGAACCGTGGATTCGGCTTGGTGTAGGGAGTGCCGCCCGCAGCAGTCGTCGCCTGCGCCAAGAAGTCGGCCTGGGTCTTCATCGTTGTGGCGTACGACGTGGCGAAGGCGGCGATCTTCGGGTCGAGGCCGGAGATCGCTCTGGCTACGTCGATCGCGGCGATATCGCTGTAGTGCAACGAGGTCGCCGTGCGTAGCAGCGTGACGTCGCCGTACGTTCCTGCACCTGCGGCAGGAATTGCCGGGGCACTGCCGGACAACGGCGTGCCGACGATGCTGTCACTGCCGCACGCGGCGATGACAACGGCGGCTGCGATCGAGAACCCACCGAGACGCAGGAGATGTCGGCGGTCGATGCCCACCGCCGACTCGCCGTGCGCAGCCGGAACAGGCACTGGCGATGCCGACGAAGTCGACGCAGCTGAGGGTGTGATGTCCATGGTGCTCATTCCGCCGGATATTTCGATGGGTCGAGGGCGAGAGTCAGGCTCTCGGTTCCCGTTGTCGGGATCAGTTCGGTCGAGCCGAGGGCGAGTTCGAAGACGATTGCGTGCCGCGCCTCGATCGGGACGATCGAAGCGAGCAGCGTCGCTCCGTCGGTGCTGGCGATCTTCGCCAGGATCGACAGGTGGGTGGCGACTGCGGTGTTCTCGAGAGCTGCCGCTGCCGTGAGAAAATCAGCGGCTGCGCCGGCCTGGAAGGGGCCGACCATCGATTTGAGCAGCACCTGGTTGGCGCTGACCGGTGCCGTCTTGCCGATCAAACCAGAGAGCGCCTGCCCGTAGGCGATGTGGTGCTGGCGGAAGACACGCACGACCGGCACGAGTGCGGCATCGAGCGTGAGTGACGAATCGTCGAGGCGGCTGATGGCTGCGTCATAGGCCCCGGCGATCGCCAACTCGTACTGCAGAGCGAACTTGAGCAACGGAAGGTCGGCCGGAATCGGCTGCGCCGGTGCGGCGATGGTGGTCGTCGTCGCCGCAGCCGGAGCGGTCGAGGCAGTCGCTGGTGCCGCGCTGCCTCCAGCCGTCACAGGGACACTCGTGTCGCCACCGTCAGGAGAGATCGAATTCGGCGTTGCACCGGATTGGCCACCGTTCGAACCATTGGAGCCGCTGCCTTCGCCGGCGCCAGAGCCACCTGCGCTGCCGGCATTCCCGCCGACGGATGCAGCATTGGTGCCAGGCGTGCTCATTTGTGAGGCGTTGGCCCTCGAGGCGGAGATGGCTACGGCGAGTGCGCCGGCGACGCCGCCTGCTCCGAGGGTACGGAGAAAGTGTCGTCTGTCTGGCGCTGTTGTTTCGCTAGGAGCAGTGTTGTCCACGCTGGAGCGATCCTTTCCTGGCATTTCGATGGTGTGGCGCCGAGGCACCATACCCACAGCCTTCCTTGCCGCTGGTGGGCTGTGCAATTCTAGAAGTCCAGCGCCGACAATTCTGGAATCCATCCAGAGCTTTGTTCGATCGCCTTCGCCCACTGAACACGGTCCAACCGGGCGGTCGGCTCGACGATCCGATCAGGTCGCCAGTTGGCGGCGATGTCGTCGAGGCCGTTCCAGGTCCCGATGGCCAGCCCCGCGAGGTAGCCGGCGCCGACGGTCGTGGCGTCGGGATGGGGCGATACTTCGATCGGACGTCCAGTGGTATTGGCGAGCGCCTGGATGAATGTCGGATTGGCACTCATGCCGCCATCGACCCGCAGCGCCTCGACCGTGAAACCGGCATCGGTCTCGACGGCGTCGAGCAGATCGGCACCTCGGTGGGCAACTCCTTCCAGAACGGCGCGCACGATATGCGCCCTCGATGTCCCGCGCGTCATCCCGAACAGTGCGGCGCGTGCGCCGTAGTCCCACTTCGGGGTGCCGAGCCCGAGCAGCGCCGGAACGTAGACGACGCCATCCGTCGTTGCGCACTGCGATCCAACGGCGTGACTGTCGGCAGCGTTCTCGATGATCCCGAGGTCGTCACGGAGCCATTCGACGTTCGTTCCAGCCGACAGCATGATCGCCTCGGAACCCCATGTGTACTCGCCGCCGTAGGTCCAGGCGACAATCGGGAACGTGCCTCCGCCGCTTCGCCCGTTGATCGTCCTCGGCCTGGTACCGGTGTTGATGTCGAGCATGCCTCCGGTTCCGAACGTCGCCTTCGCCTGACCAGGACGGACACAGCATTGACCGATCAACGACGCCTGCTGGTCTCCGGCGAGCCCGGCGATCACCGGTGACCCGGTCAGCGCCGTCGCCGGCCCGACGATACCGATCGAGTCGACGAGTGTCGCCAACATCGACGTCGGGATGTCGAAGATCTTGAGCACGTCGAGATCCCACCCCGTCGCGTCGGCCTTCAACATGCCGGTCACCGCTGCGTTCGAACGGTCGGTGACGTGCAACATTCCGCCGGTCAACTTCCAGACGAGCCACGTATCGACGGTTCCGAACAACAGCTTCCGGGAGCGGGACGGGTCGAAGGCGTTGAGCAGTGATGCGACCTTGGTGACCGACTGGTTGGGCGCCAATCTGAGACCGTGATCGGCTGCCGCAGTGATGCACTCACCGACGGTGCGCAGATCCTGCCAGCCGAGTGACGGCCCGACCGGTTCGCCTGTCGCTGCATCCCACACGATCGTCGATGCACGCTGGTTGGTGACGCCGACACCTCCGACAGGCCCGCCGGCGTGGAGCGCGAATTCGGCGACCTCGAAGACGGTTGCCGCCAGGCGTACAGCGTCGAACTCGACGAGGCCCGGGAACGGGGTGTCCGGCGCGAACGGCCGATAGGTATTGTGTTCGACCGACCCGTCCGGCCGCACGATCGCTGCTCGCAATCCGCTCGTTCCGACATCGATCACCAGCAGCGAATCTCTCATCGTGACGGCCGTACCCCCCGCTTGTTGAGTGAACTCCCCAGCGTTCCACCGATCAGGCCGGCGAGCAGCGTGAGCGACAGGCTGAAGAAGATGCGCGCCCAGTGCACGTCGCTGCCGGCAACGAGTTTGCCGATGACGATCACACCTTGGACGGCAATGAACACTCCGCCGGCCGTGACGATGCCGTGCGCAAGCGGGGTGTTCAATTCCTGCCTCCATGCCGCCTGGCCTGCACCGATGACGAAACCGATGAACGCCCCGAACGTCAACAGGCCGGCCCATCCGCTGCCCTTGTTGTTGTCGAAGAACACGAGGGCAACGACCGTCAATGGAGCGGCGAACATCAGCGCCACGAGCGCACCTTCGCGTAGGGCTCTGACGTCGAATTTCATAGCGACACGTGCGAGGGGCGGGTGGCGGGGCGTGGACGATGTGTCACGGCCACACCGTAGATCCGATGGCTGTGGTCATACCGAGTTTTCCGGGGTTGAGCACGCCGTTGGGATCGAGCGCCGACTTGACGGCTCGTAGCACGTCGAGCCCGCCGCCGAGGGACTCGGCAACGAAGCGGGAACGGTTCAGGCCGACACCATGATGATGGCTGAGATTGCCACCGCCGGCGAGTGTCGCCCTGGTCCCGACATCCCACATCGCCACATAGGTCGATTCGAGGCGATCGGCTGGGGGAGTGGCGGCAAACGTGAAGTACAGGCAGGCGCCGTCGAGGTAACTGTGCGACAGGTGACAGGTCGCCGCGCGGGCGTCGGGAACGGTGAGCAGCGCAGCACGCACGTCGTCGAACAGCGTGGAAAGCCGCGACCAGGGCGCTGCAATCTCCATCGTGTCGATGACAAAACCCTTGCGGGTCAGCGCCTGCAGCCCGCTGGTGTCGTTGCGGTGACTCATCCATGCTGCTACGAGCCCGACGTCGAGCGGCTCGGCTGCAACACACTCCTCTTCGACGATGCTCATCGTTGCATCGATGATCAGCGGCTCACCTTCGTCGAGCACGAGCAGCGCACACTCGGTTCCGTCGCCACCGTGGGACCGCTGCGTTTCAGCGCCGTCGTAGAGGCGCAGCACTGCCGGTGTCGCGCCGCGACGCATGATCCGGCGACAGGCGTCGATCCCGTCGGCAAACGAGCCGAAGCCGAACGCTGCGCGCCGCTCGGCGCGGGCGACGGGATGAACGCGGAGCCATGCCTTGGTGATGATGCCGAACGTGCCCTCTGAACCGACGAACAGCTGCGTCAGGTCTGGTCCGACAGCTGCTTTCGGAGCGCCGCCGGTATGGATCACCGAGCCGTTGGCGAGCACGACTTCGAGGCCGGAGACGATGTCTTCGATCTTGCCATAACGCGTCGAATACTGGCCTGCGCCGCGGCATGCGAGCCACCCGCCGACCGTCGAGATGTCCATCGACTGCGGGAAATGGCCGCCCGTGAGGCCGTGCGCATTGAGCGCAGTTTCGTAGTCCGGCCCGAACGTGCCGGCGAGCACTTCGACTGTCAGCGAATCGTCGTCGACGGCGACGACGCCGTGCATCTCGGTCATGTCGAGGGCGATTCCGCCGAAAAGTGGCAGCGAGGCACCGGCGACTCCGCTGCGGCCGCCGGCCGCAGTGACCGGGATGAACGAGTCGTTGGCGTACTGGACGACGGCGACGACCTCACTCGTCGACTTCGGACGGCAGATCGCCGAGGCACGTGTCGGGGTCTGTCCGGCGAGCGACCAGTGCAACGCCAACGGCCACCAATCCCTGCTGGCCTCACCGATCTCGCCGGGGTCGACGACGGTTGCACACAGCATCGACAGTTCCCGCCGTTGATCGTCGGTCAGTTGCGTTGGCGGATACTCGAGGTGCACCCCGTTGCCGGTGAGTTCGATCGGCGACGTCGCCACAGTGTGTTGCACACGCTGAGACTGCCACAATCGGCGCCGAGTTCGTGGTTCGGCAGTCAACACGATCGACTGGTCTATGCCGAGGCGGTGACCGCTGATTCGCTGGCCCGTTCGTGGGCGACCGAGTCGATGAAGACCTGCGCCTGAGCAGCGGCCTGTTCGGGTCTCCACCCGAGGTCTGGCGCGATCAGGGCGGCGACGTCGGCGGCCACGGCCACCGCAGCTGCGCGGTCGAGCAGGCGGGCGCGGGTTCTGCGGCTGAGGACATCGTCGACCGATCGGGCCATCTCGTTGCGGACGGCGTAGACGGCTTCCGCCTTGAGGTATGGCAGCCCGGGGACGAGAGTGGCGCCGAGCGCAGGATCAGCGGCGATCAGTGCCTGGATCGCAGCGGCGTCGACTCCGTACCGAGAGGCCAGATGCCCGACCACACCGCCAGGCTCGGGGGCCACGAAGCCTTGGCCGCCGCGAAGCACCAGCTTCTTCGTCCTGCAACGCTGTTTACCGCCGAGCACTTCGACGACCTGATCGATCGTGTCGGCTGCCATCTCCCGGTAGGTCGTGAGTTTGCCGCCGGCAACGGTGAACACGTTGCTCGTACTCTTGGCGATCTTGTGGCGCCGTGAGAGGTCTGCAGTGCGGCCGGAAGAAGCGCTCTTGACAAGCGGACGGAGACCGGCCCACGTTCCGGTGATGTCGGCCTCGGTGATGTTCGTGTTGACCGATGCGTTCAGCGCTCGAAGGACGTAGGCAACGTCGTCGGCCGTGGTCTGCGGATCGTCGATCGACCCGCTGTAATCCGTGTCGGTCGTGCCGATATACGTGTGTTGGAACGTCCCGTCGCCATTGTCGCCCCACGGCACGACGAACAGGCTGCGCTTGTCTTTCGGGACAGGGATGACGACGGCGATGTCGTTGCGGACCATCGACCACGGCACCGTGATGTGGATGCCTTTGGCCGGGCGGATCGAGTCAGGATACGTGCCCTCGTCGATCTGGCGGACGTTGTCGGACCAGACCCCTGCGGCGTTGACGATGGTGTTGGTGCGGATGGTGAAACGCCGGCCGTCGGCGACGACGACGGCACCGTCGACATGACCGCAAGCGTCCTTCGTCAGCTCGACGAGTTCCGTGCCGTTGACCACTGCTGCGCCGTAGTCGGCGGCGGTACGAGCGACCGTCAGGCACAGCCGGGCGTCGTCGGCTGTCGCGTCGTAGTACAGATACGCAGACGCCAGGCGGTCCTTGTTCATCGTCGGCAGGTGGGCGAACGCAGCGTCCTTCTTGAGGCGTCGGTGGAACTTGCCGATGCGCCAGCCGCCTGTGAGGTCGTACATCCACATCGCGCTGCCCATCGCCCTGGCGATCTTGCGACTGACGACACCGTCCTTGGTGAGGATCGGGATCATGAACGGAAGCATGTTCACCAGATGCGGGGCGTTGTGGCGCAGACGCTGGCGTTCGGCCAATGCTTCGTAGACGAGGCGTATCTCGCCCTGCTGCAGGTACCGCAGGCCGCCGTGGACGAGCTTCGAACTTTTCGACGAGGTGCCGGAGGCGAAGTCGTCGCGCTCGATCAACGCGGTCCTCAGACCACGGCTCGCTGCGTCCAGCGCAGCGCCGGCTCCGGTGATTCCGCCACCGACGACCAGCACGTCGAACGTTTCGTGTTGCAGACGGCTCAACATCTCGCTTCGACGGAATTCGCTCACGATTCCAAGCTTAGGACCGCTCCGCCGCCCTGGACTGCCGTCAGATCGCCTGCTCGGGCGACTTTCGCCACAATCTGCACAGATTGCGAATAACCAATCAATGCAGATAACGTCGGAGGCGTGCAGTCCCCTGAAGAGCTCACGACCGCCTTTCGGGCGCGAGGATTGAAAGTGACGCCGCAGCGGCAATTGATCTTCCGCCTGCTTGCCGGAAACGATCGTCATCCCAGCGCCGACGTGCTGTTCGCCACCGCATCCGCGGCAATGCCCGGCATCTCGCTCCGGACGATCTACCAGACCCTGACAGACCTGACATCGATGGGTGAACTGCGGGCGCTCGATGTCGGCGCCGGAGCGACCAGGTTCGATCCCAATATCGACGACCACCACCACGTGATCTGCGACCACTGCGGCGATGTCCGCGATGTCTACGTGTCCGGCGTCGAATCACTGCGGTTACTGAGCGACGCCGATGCCGAAGCTCACGGCATCTTCGAGATCGACCGTACCCAGGTCGTGTTCCGCGGCACGTGCTCGCCATGCCGTTCCACTCGTTGAGCCCATCCTCAGCACCTGCGGCCGCCTCTCCCGACCTCAACCCCCCACCAGAGGAGTACACCATGGCAAGCCTTGACGGCACCAAGACACACGAAAATCTGAAGGAGGCCTTCGCCGGCGAAAGTCAGGCGAACCGCCGGTATCTGTGGTTCGCGCACAAAGCGGACATCGAGGGCTACCCGGATGCAGCAGCGCTGTTCCGCTCGGTTGCCGAAGGCGAGACAGGCCACGCCCACGGTCATCTCGACTACCTCGCAGAGGTCGGGGACCCGGCGACGGGTGAGCCGATCGGAGAGACCGAGGACAATTTCAAGTCGGCGGTCGCCGGCGAGACCTACGAGTACACGCAGATGTACCCGGGGTTTTCCAAGACAGCCCGAGACGAAGGTTTCGACGAGGTCGCTGACTGGTTTGAAACCCTCGCCAAAGCAGAAAAAAGCCACGCAGGCCGTTTCGCCCAGGGTCTCGACGCTCTCTGAGCGTGCACTGAAACCATCTCACCAGCACCATCCCACACACCATCTCGCCAGCACCATCTCACGCCGGCGAGGATGCAGTTCGGGTGCGCTTGCCCCGAACTGCACGGTCGCCCTCTGCCCGTTCCAGGAGTACTGCCGATGACCACCACCTACGACCCGCATCATCCCCAGTACCTCGACGAGAAGAACGTACGCGACGAGATGACCCGGGTGTTCGACCTGTGTCACGGCTGCCGATTGTGCTTCAAGTTCTGCCCGTCGTTCCCGACGTTGTTCGACTACATCGACGCGCACGACGATCAGGACGCCGGACGGATGACACCAGCGCAACAGGATCACGTCGTGGACGAGTGCTTCCAGTGCAAGCTGTGCTACGTCAACTGCCCATACGTACCGGGTGAGCACGAATGGGCTCTCGATTTCCCGCGTCTGATGCTGCGCGTCGACGCCATGCGTCACGAGACCAAGCAGTTCTCGCCGCGCCGTCGGGCGACGACCGCCGCCGTCGCCCACACCGACCTCATCGGAAAGCTGGGCACCGCCGCTCCTTCGGTGATGAACAAGATGCTGGGTGCCAAGCCAGGCTCACTGATGCGTACCATCGTCGAGAAGACGTCGGGCGTTTCCGCTCAACGGCTGCTTCCGCCATTTGCCAGAACGCGATTCTCGACGTGGTTCAGGGCCCGCCACAAGGTCACGATCGTCAAGCGTCAGGGCTCGGTGGCGCTGTTCGCGACCTGTCTCGTCGAGTACCAGACACCGCAGGTCGGCAAGGACCTGATTCGTGTGTACGAGCGGAACGGCATCGACTGCTCGCTTGCTGATGGGGCGCGATGCTGTGGTGCTCCGTACCTGCACAGTGGCGATATCGACTCGTTCACGAAGACAGCGGCCAAGAACGTCGAACTGCTCGCCGACGTCGTCCGCACCGGCAAGGACATCGTCGTCCCGCAGCCGACCTGTGGCTATGTGCTGAAAAAGGATTACGTCGACTATGTCGGCGGAGCGGATGCCGAACTCGTCTCCACCCACACGTTCGACTCGTCCGAATACCTGATGAAGCTCAACAAGGGCAACGACACGCAACTCGACACACGCTTCGACGGCGACGTGCCGGAGACGATCACCTACCACACTCCGTGTCACCTCCGGGCGCAGAACATCGGCCTCAAGAGCCGAGACCTGATGAAACTGACCGGCGCAAAGATCAAACTCGTCCAGCAGTGTTCCGGCATCGACGGGATGTGGGGTCTGAAGGCAGAGAACGCCGACCTTTCGATTCCGATCGCCAAGAAGCTCGCCAACGAGATCGACAAGGCGGGCGGCGAGATCGTCGCCGGCGACTGTCATCTGGCGAACACGGCGATCACCGAACAGACCAACCGCATCCCCCTGCATCCGATGTCGGTCATCGCCAGGGCCTATGGAATTCCAGAAGAATGACACTCCGCACTGAGAGAGGCACATCATGACCACCACGACATCGTCGGCTTCGCGCAAGCTGACGCTCGACGACATCGCCGATGCCAGGGCGTACGAGCGTGAGCGCTCCGAACTCCGAGCCGATGTCATCGAACTTCGCCGCCGCCGGCGGGTGCAGCTCGGTGCCTTTGTCTCGGTGTCGTTCGAGAATCGTGAGACCGTCCGCTACCAGATCCAGGAGATGGCGAGAGTCGAGAAGTTGTTCACCGACGAGGCGATCAGCGACGAACTCGACGCCTACAACCCGCTCGTGCCAGAAATTGGTGAGTTGAAGGCGACCTTGTTCATCGAGCTGACGTCAGACGACTCGATACGTACGTGGTTGCCGAAACTTGTCGGTATCGAGCGGGCGATCTGTCTGCGACTCGAAGACGGGACCGAAGTACGTGCCGTCCCCGAGCGCAACCACGCCGCCCAGTTGACCCGTTCGGACGTGACCTCGGCGGTCCACTACCTCGAATTTACGTTCTCACCTGCGGAAATAGATGTGTTCGCCGATGGACCGGTCGAACTCGTCTGTGAGCTCTCGGCATACCGTGAGCACGCCAGGCTGACCGAGAACGCGATCGGCGAGCTGCTGGGAGATCTCGTCGGCGGGTGAAAACGCTGCGAGGCACGCCTGTGACGTGCATGTAAATACTCAGAATCCCTCTAGCAATCCTCGCCGGGCAGTACTACCGTGCCTGGTCAGACGCCGAGACACGTGTCACGGCGAACATCGAACAGGCAAAGGTAGCGGTGTCGTGAAGGACATCAAGTGGCGCGAATTAGGCGCATGTCGAGGACTAGATCCGACCATCTTCTACCCAGAACCGGAGGAAAGCGCAGAAAGCGCCAAAGTCGTTTGCGACGGATGTTCCGTTCGTATCGCCTGCTTGGAGCACGCGTTGAACTCCCGTGAAAAAGTGGGTGTCTGGGGAGGTGCCACGGAACGAGAGCGGCGGAGAATTCTCCGTCAACGTCGCCGTATCGCCTGACAGACTGTCTGCATGACTTCGCTCGCCGACCACGGCGGTTGGCCCGCGCTCCTGACCGAGTTGCTCGAACGCAACGATCTGACCGCCAGCCAGGCACGGGCGGCGATGTCGACGATCCTTGCCGGCGACGCCACCCCTGCGCAGCTGATTGCATTCGTGGTCGCACTGCGTGCCAAGGGTGAGACGTCAGAAGAACTCGCAGGGCTCCTCGATGCCGTGCTCGCCGCTGCCACACCGGTCCACCTCCCGGAATCGATCGCCAACAGAGCCATCGACATCGTCGGGACCGGCGGTGACCGCAGCCATTCGGTCAACGTGTCGACGATGGCGGCCATCGTCGTCGCCGGCGCCGGGGTGCCGGTCTGCAAGCACGGAGCACGGGCAGCCTCATCGAAATGCGGAGCAGCCGACGTACTCGAGGCACTTGGCGTCGCCATCGATCTGCAGCCTGCAGGCGTGTTGCGGTGCATCGACCAGGCGGGAATCGGCTTCTGCCTGGCGGCGAACTATCACCCGTCGTTCCGCTTCGCAGCGGCAGCGCGCAAGGAAATCGGCGTCGCCACGGTGTTCAACCTGCTCGGACCGATGGCCAATCCGGCGCGGATCACGCGCCAGTTGATCGGCGTTGCCAACAAGGACTACGCCGAGCGGATGCTCGCCTCGCTGCGGCTGCACGGTTCGGTCACCACATGGGTCGTCAGCGGTCCAGGGCTCGACGAACTGAGCACGACCGGGCCATCTCAGGTACTCGCGCTCGAGGATGGCGTCGTCAGGAGCTTCATGGTCGACGCAGTCGACTACGGCTTGGCACCGGCAATCCCCGATGAGCTCGTCGGGGGTGAACCGGCCGAGAACGCCGCCTTCGCCAGGGCGGTGCTCGCAGGCAGGCACGGTGCGCACCGAGACATCGTGGTACTCAACGCCGGCGCTGCGCTCGTCGTCGCTGGCGTTGTCGACGATCTCGGCGTCGGGATATCGATGGCCGCTGACTCGATCGACACCGGCAGGGCGTCGCTGGCGCTCGACCTGCTGATCACGACATCACAGGCGGCAAAGGCCGAGCAGGTGGCAGCGGCCGAGCAGGCGGGCACATCAGCGTGATCATCCGGGTGCCAGCCTCTTCGGCCAACATCGGTCCCGGTTTCGATGCGCTCGGCATGGCCGTGTCGCGATATGCCGAGGTTGGATTCGTCGATCACGGGCTGCCGGACGGTGCCAGGGTCGCCGACGAACATCATCCAGCGGCGATCGCCTTCGCACGTAGTGGGGGCACGCGCCCGATCTGGGTCCGGAGCGATATTCCGATGGGTCGGGGACTTGGATACAGCGGTGCCGTACGTGTCGCAGGAGCGATAGCAGCCCACCTCGAACGAAGCAATCGCGACGACGTCCACGAGCAACTCGTGGCTGCCTACGACGACGTCCTGGCAGTGACGACCGAACTCGAAGACCATGCCGACAACGTCGCAGCCTCACTGTTCGGTGGGGTCGTCGCAACTGCCGGCGGCCGGGCGATTCCGTTACGGATGGCGTTCGATCCTGCTGTCGTCGTCTGGATCCCTTCGTTCACGACCAGGACGGACGCCGCTCGTGCTGCGCTGCCGGCGATGGTCAGTTTCGCCGACGCCACGTTCAACATCGGTCGGGTGGCGTTGCTCATTGCTGCCCTCGGTGCCGGGGATGTCGCCGTCTTGCGGATGGCCACCGCCGACAAACTGCACCAGGACGTGCGGCTGGCACAGGCAGAGCCATCTCGCATCGCCATGCAGTCGGCGCTCGCTGCAGGTGCCTGGTGTTCGTGGCTGTCCGGATCCGGCCCGACGGTTGCAGCACTGTGCTCGCCAGAACGCGCAGAAGCGATCGCTGCTGAACTTCCGGCCGAGGGTGCGGCGATCGTCCTGCGCATCGACCACGCAGGTGCGACGGTCGAAGCGAGTTGAGTGAGTTGAGGGAGTTGAGTGGGGTGTCCGATTCGGCCGCCGATGATGACGTTGATGATGACGTTGATGATGACGTTGATGATGACGTTGATGATGACGTTGATGATGACGTTGCCGATGATGACGTTGCCGATGATGACGTTGCAGATGACGAGGCCGACCTGGCTGACGAGGCCGACCTCGCCGAGGTCAGCGATGAGGTCCTACGCCGGAGCCTCGATCTGGCGCTCGCCGTCGCCTCCGCCGGTGCGAGAACGAGGCCCCCTGTCGCTGCGTCCCCGGCGATCAGGCCGTTCCTGCGGTTTCAACGCGCTCCGTCATCGGCGTTCGGCGCCATCCGTGCTGCGCTGAACGACGACGTCGAGTTCCGCAGGCGTGTGAGCACCATCGCCACCGTTGAACTGGTCGGTTCCACAGGGATGCTCTGGCTGAACCGTCCAGTGGGATGGCGCAGGGCGATGCTCGATCTCGTCAGCGGACACAGCGGTGAATCATCGGAACAGCTCGCCTCTGAGGGCGGAGGATCCGAGCGGGTCGGGGATGGTGAGGGGCGCTCACAAGAACCGGCAGCGCTCACCAAAGCCGAACGTCGCCGGCGCGAGGCCGGTGAACACAACGCGGCCAAGGCGGCAGCGGACCTGGCCTCGCTCCGCGCCTCCATCGAAGCCGAGCGCGGTCGCCGGGCCGCGCTGGAACGCACGATACGCCAGCGCGACGAGGCGATCGATCGTTTGAGCCGCCAACTGGCCGAGGCCGAATCTGCGAGCGTCACCGCTCGTCAGCGGTTGGCGCAGGCAGTCGAGGGTCGAGAGCAGCGTGAATCGGAGATCGGGGCGCTGAAGCTGGCGCTCGGGGTTGCCGAATCGGCCCGCGACGCGGCGCTTGCCGGGCGAGCGGCAGCAGAAGATCTCTCCGCCGCCGATGTCTCCACCGGACGCCGGGCCAACGACGATGCACTTCGCCAACTCGACGCCGATCAGCAGCTGACTGCCGAGCAGCAGCGCTCGCAGCAACAAGCGACACGTGCTGTGCAATCGACGGCGGAGGAATTGCGCCAGCTTGCGGCATCACTCGACGCTGCGGCGCGATTGATCGACACGGGTCGGACTTCTGATGTTGCCGAGATGGGGACATTCAGCCATCAGCAGACGCATCGCCGTCGCAGCCGCACGGCACGGCGGGAGCCGCTTGCGATACCCGGAGGGCTCCACGGCGACACTGCCGCCGCTGCCATCCACCTGTTGAGACATCCCGGCGTGTTGGTGATCGTCGACGGTTACAACGTGGCGATGCTCGGCTGGCAGGAACTGACACTCGAGCTGCAACGGTCTGCGCTGTTGCAGGCACTCGACGATCTCGTCCGCCGTCACGGTACGCGCATCCTCGTGGTTTTCGATGGTACCGACGTCGGCACGATCGCCGGTCCGGGGACTGGACGTCGTCTCGTGCGCGTCGTCTTCTCGGAACACGGTGTCACCGCGGATGACGAGATCCGGCGACTCGTTTCGATGCAGCCGGTGCGTCAGCAGATCGTCGTCGTCACGAACGACCGGGCGATCGTCAACGATGTCCGCCAGCATGGCGTCAATCCAGTCTCGTCCGACGTGCTGCTCGCTGTCATACGCCGCTGATAGGGCCCTGGCGAACCCCCCGGGTCACCGAAGATCGCAGCGGCGGCGACATCTCGTGGCTCTGGCCACCCATCCGGCGTCGGAGCCGGGAGAAACTCTGTTGCACCGGCATGGTTTGATGCTGATGGGTGGAGGCCCAACACACGCTGGACGATCCAGCCCCATTGCTTCCGGAGTCAACCATGAACACACAGCACATCGATCACGGCGACAGCAACAGCAGCAGCGATCTGGTGATCGACTGCAGCACCTGCGTGATGCGCCGCACCACTGCATGCACAGACTGCATGGTGACGTTCCTGCTCGAGTCGAGTGATGCGCGGACGGACGACTACTCGACCGCCTTCGTCCGCCATCGCGCGAACCGCCACCCGTCGTTCGCTGCATCCGCCGCCGTGACCTCATCCGTATCAGCACCGGCGATGGTCTTCGACCTCGCCGAACAGCGCGCCATGCGGGTCTTGTCAACGGCCGGCTTGCTCCCAGAACTGCGCTACCAGGCAGGCAGCTGACCCGGCAATGGCTGAGTCAGCTTCGGTCGACGGTGATCCAATCGGTGGCGCGATCGTGTCCTCGTTCATGGCGTCATGATCGATGGAATCAGGGGAGGCGATAGCAGCCAGCCGGTCGACCGGGATGCTCCCACCCGAATCGAGCAGTCATGCGGGCCGCTACGGTACTGGCCGTGGATACCGGTGTCGCCGAGCAGATCGAGCAGGTCGAGCCGGTCGAGCAGGTCGAGCCGGTCGAGCAGGCCGAGCAGGCCGAGCCGTTTCCCGGCGGCACCGACGAACTCTTCACGATCGGACGAGATCACGGTCTCGATGCCGTCGGCGTGGCGCCGGCTGCTGTGCTCGAACGTGCCAGAGCGGCACTGATCGAACGGCGGGCGGCGGGCCTCGACGGTGGAATGCAGTTCACCTATCGCAATCCGCAACGATCGACCGATCCGTCGATGGCCGTCACCGGGGCGCGGTCGATCATTGTCGGTGCTCGCAGCTACTCGCTCGAGACGCCGGCCCTTCCGGACCGAGCGAGCGGACGCGTCGCCCGGTACGCATGGGTCGATCACTATCGCCCGTTACGCGAGGGTCTGTGGGCGATGGCCAAACACCTGCGGACGCTCGGCTACAAAGCGGTCGCCTTCGCAGATGACAACAGCATCGTCGATCGAGAGGCCGCCTACCTCGGTGGGCTCGGCTGGTTCGGGAAGAACGCCAATCTGCTGCTCCCGAAGTCCGGCAGCCTGTTCGTCCTCGGTTGCGTGATCACCACGGCCGAGCTTGCGGCCGCTGACCAACCAATGGCAGACGGATGCGGCGGGTGTCGGCGCTGCATCGATGGTTGTCCGACGGCGGCCATCGTCGCGCCCGGCGTCGTCGACGCCAACCGCTGCCTGTCGTGGCTTCTGCAGAAACCAGGCACGTTTCCCGTTGCATTCCGTGAAGCGCTCGGCGACCGGATCTACGGGTGCGACGATTGTCAGGACGTCTGCCCGCCGAACAACCGTTTCATCCAGATCCAGCGCCGGACCGACTGGCAGCAGCCTGTCGCCTGGGTGGATCTCGTCGAACTGCTGCAGCTGTCGGACCGCGAGATCAAATTCCGTCATGGCAGCTGGTACATCCACCAGGGTGAGGTCCGTTGGGTGCGACGGAATGCGTTGATCGCCCTCGGCAACGTCGGTGACCGTCACGACGCCGGGACCCGAGCGGTCATCGCCGACTATCTGAGCGGTGACGACGAGATGTTGCGTGAGCACGCCCGATGGTCCGCTGACAGACTCGGGCTGCACGCCGATTTCGGCGTCGACTCGGACAGGGACGCCGGTGCCGGTGCCGATGGAGCCGGTCGATGAAGCACCTGCTCGTCACCAATGACTTCCCGCCGAAGATCGGCGGTATCCAGTCGCTGCTGTGGGAGTGGTGGCGCCGGCTTCCCCCTGAGACATTTGCCGTCTTGACGAGTCCCTACGCAGGCGCAGCCGAATGGGATGCGACGCAGCCGTTCGAGATCAGGCGCATCCCCGAACCGGTGCTGCTGCCGCACCCGCACATGGTCAACCAGATCAACACGATGGCAGCCGACGTCGGTGCGGAACGCGTCGTCCTCGACCCCGCCCTGCCGCTCGGGCTCGTCGGTCCGTCGCTGCAACTGCCGTATGACCTCGTGCTCCACGGGGCGGAGGTGACGGTGCCAGGGCGACTTCCCGGTTCGAAACAGACTCTCGCCTTCGTGTTGAACAGGGCACGGACGATCATCGCCGCCGGTGGCTATCCGGCGTCCGAGGCGCTCGCCGCTGCCGGCCACGACCTACCGATCACGATCGTCCCGCCGGGCGTCGACACCGAACGTTTCCATCCGCTGTCGCCTGCCGAACGGCGACAGGCGCGCCTCCGGCTCGGTCTACCACTCGATGCCACGATCGTCCTCAGCATCAGCCGACTGGTTCCGCGTAAGGGTTTCGACGTGACGATCAAGGCCGTCGCCGCCCTCGCCTCGACCCGCGCCAATCTGGTGATGGCGATAGCCGGCGGCGGTCGCGACCGTGAGCGACTCGAAGGCATCGCCGCGTCGGTTGGTGCGCCGACGATCTTCCTCGGTCGCGTACCGAACGATGACCTCCCCGATCTCTACGGATGCGCCGATGTCTTCGCGATGGCCTGCCGCAATCGGTGGCTCGGTCTCGAACAAGAGGGGTTCGGCATCGTTTTCGTCGAAGCTGCCAGCGCCGGGATCCCACAGGTTGCCGGTCGCAGCGGCGGAGCGCACGAGGCGGTCGTCGACGGTGAGACCGGCTTCGTCGTCGATCGCCCCGACTCGGTCGACGACGTGGCGAGGTCACTCGTCCGACTGATCGACGATCCGCTGTTACGAGACCGGATGGGGAAGGCCTCGCGGACCAGGGCGGTGACCGAATTCTCCTACGACGTTCTTGCCACGCGCCTCGGAACGGCGCTTGGCGCGCTGGCATGATAAAGGTGATCAGAGGCAGAAGCGCATGAGGACATCGTTGACATGAAGACGAGGATCATCACCCTCAACCTGAGTGCGACCGTGCTGTTCGCTGCCGTCGTGCTGCCGGCGGCGTTCGTCGATGCCGGCTGGTCCGACGCCGCCACGATTGCCCTGTGTATGACGTTGTTCGCAGTCGGCACGTTCGGATTCCTGGCGTCATTCCCGACCGCCTTCGAACGCAGTCGCCGCGACGAGATCGGCGCAGCGAACCTCTATCTGCTCACCGGGGATGCCACCCCGAAGAATGTCAAGCGAAAAATGCTCGGGGCGTTGCTCGTACAGGTCGCTGTCGCCATCACCGTTGCATCCATCGGGATCTCCCGGCAGCAGAACGCCAACCGCCTCAACCCGATGGCCTTCGCCGTACTCGTGCCGATGCTCGGATTCGGGCTGAACGGCGTCTGGGCGGCGCGCTACGGGAAGTTCGGGCCTAGGATTCCCGCACCCGAGCGTGTCGGGCGCCACGTCGCTCCCGCCGGCGACAGCGAAACTCCTGATATTCCAGATAACGACGTCGAAATGGAGCAGAATTCGAGCCATGGCTGAGTCGGCATCACAGACCACAACAATCGAAGCCCCTCCGCAGCACGTCTTCGACGTCGCCACGGATTTCGAGCGCTATCCCGAGTGGGCCAAAGATGTCAAAGAGGCGGTCGTTCAGGCGCGGGACGCGCAGGGACGGGCGACGGAAGTCGAATTCCGCGCCTCCGCCCTCGGGCGCAGCACGCACTACACGCTGGCCTACGACTACGCCAACGCTCCCCAAGTGCTCGGCTGGTCGATGGTCAAAGGCGACATCATGCGCGCCATCGACGGTGCCTACAACTTCGCTCCCGCCGAATCCGGCGAGCACACCGCTGTCAAGTACGACCTGTCGATCGAACTCGTCGTACCGCTGCCGGGCTTCGTCAAGCGCCGCGCAGAAGTCCGCATCCTCAACACGATCCGCGAGCTCAAGGCCAGAGCCGAGTCGTGAGCCGCCCCGCCGGCAACCGTTCTTGATCGGCGTACTCGCGGCCGGAGGTCCGTCGTGAGCCGTCTCGCCGGGATAGATGTCGGTGGGACGAAATGCCTCGGCGTCGTCATTGACGACGAAGGTCACCTGCTGCAGCAGACGCGGCTTCCGACGCCGTACGGCGGTGACGCGCTCGTTGCGACCCTTGCCGAACTCGCCGGCCAGCTCGAGCCGTACGACAGTCTCGGTATCGGCATCCCAGGTCTCGTCACCAACGAGGGCATCCTGCGTGCAGCACCGAACATCGGTGGCATCGCCGATACTCCAGTCGGACCACGGCTTCGTGAACGGCTCGGGCATTCTGTCGAGGTCGATAACGACGGGACGTGCGCTGCTGTCGCCGAGTGGAAGCTCGGTGCCGCCAGGGGCGCGAAGGACATCATCATGGTGACGCTCGGTACGGGTATCGGTGGCGGCATCATCGCCGGGAACCGTCTGCAACGCGGCGCCAACGGCTTCGCCGGTGAGATCGGGCACATGCTCGTCGATCCCAACGGACCGGATTGCCCGTGCGGGCGGCGGGGTTGCTGGGAGCGTTTCGCATCAGGCTCTGCGCTGGGCTGGCTCGCCAGGCGCGCCGCCTCGGAGGGTCGCCTCGCCGGAGTCGTGCCGCCTGACGGCGACATCCACGAGATCCGTCCCGAAACGTTGACGCAAGCAGCGAGGGAGGGCAACTCGAGCGCCGTCGCAGTACTCGACGAGTTTGCCAAATGGGTCGCCGTGGGCCTGGTCAACCTGACGAACATCCTCGACCCTGCGATGTTCGTCCTCGGCGGCGGGCTGGCAGAACTCGGATCGTTACTGCACGGACCGGCGAGCCGCTGGTTCCGCGAGTTGCTGTATCAGCCGCACCTCCGCCCGCACCCGCAACTGGTCATCGCCGAACTCGGCGAACGAGCTGGCGCATATGGGGCGGCGATCCTTCCGACCGTCCACACCTGACCCGGCAACCGGTTCGAGTCCCTCCGAGGGGTGCTGCAGAACGTGGACGTGGCGTCTACAACGTGACCTATCTCTCGGGGACGGGGGAACGAGCTCAGGTGTGATCGGTCGGCTTGATGTAGTTCGCCTTGCTGATCTCGATTTCGCGCCACGCCGCCTTCTTGTTCTCGAAGCCGGCGGTGATCGACGTCTTGCCGGGCTCGAGCGCCTTGTACACGTCGAAGAAGTGCTTGATCTCCTCGAGGAGCTGGTCCGGCATGTCCTTGAGGTCTTCGACTCCCTTCCAACGAGGCTCGTTGTGTGGTACGCAGATGACCTTGGCGTCAGGGCCCGCTTCGTCCTGCATCCACAGCAGCCCGATCGGTTTGGCCTCGACGATCACGCCCGGATACACCGGATCTTCCAGCAGCACGAGAGCGTCGAGCGGGTCACCGTCTCCGGCGAGGGTGTCGGGGATGAAGCCATAGTCGGCTGGGTAGGTCGTCGCCGTGAACAGGCGGCGGTCGAGGTAGACCCTGCCGTCTTCGTGGTCGATCTCGTACTTGTTGCGGCTACCACGAGGAATCTCGATGACGACGTAGATGCAACCTTCATGAACTGGCTTCGGCATGTTTGCCATCGTGGCAGATTTGTCGCCGAAACCAACCGTTCTCCGGGGGCTTGTTGCAAGTACCGTTGGTGGCCTATGGATTTCCGTCGGATTACCAACCTGCCACCGTACGTGTTCGCGATCATCAACGGCTTGAAGATCGAGGCACGTCGCGCAGGTGCCGACGTCATCGACCTCGGGTTCGGCAACCCGGACATCCCGTCGCCGCAGATCGCGGTCGACAAGCTCGCCGAATCGGCGCAGATCGCCAGAAATCACCGTTATTCGATGAGCAAGGGCCTGCCGAAACTCCGGGAAGCAGTCGGCGCGCTCTACCAGCGCAACTGGGGCGTCGAGCTCGATACCGAGACGGAGATCACCAACACGATCGGCTCCAAGGAGGGGTTCAGCCACTTGATGTGGGTGCTGCTCGACCGTGGTGACGCAGCGATCGTGCCGAGCCCGAGTTACCCAATTCACATCTACGGCCCGCTGTTCGCCGGTGCCGACCTGCGCCAGGTGCCGATGCGCGGCCTGTCCGATCCACGCACGCGCAACGATTTCACCGGCGACTTCATGTCGAGCCTCGAAAACGCCTACGACGTCGGCTGGCCGAAGCCGCGCGTGCTCGTCATCTCGTTCCCGCACAACCCGACGGGCGCCTGTGTCGATCTCGACTTCATGCAGCAGGTCGTCGATTTCTGCCTCGAGCGCAACATGGTCGTCGTCCACGACTTCGCCTACGCAGACGTCGGCTTCGACGGGTACAAGCCGCCGTCGATCCTCCAGGCGAAGAACGCCAAGGAATGCGCCGTCGAGTTCTACTCGATGACCAAGAGCTTCTCGATGGCCGGCTGGCGCTGCGCCTTCATGGTCGGCAACGCCGAGGTCGTCGCTGCGCTCGTCAAGCTCAAGAGCTACCTCGACTACGGCACGTTCCAGCCGGTGCAGATCGCCGCAACGGTCACGATGAACGAGGCATCTGAGTACCCCAAGGAAGTCTGTTCGATCTACGAGGGTCGTCGGAATGCGTTGCTCGACGGCCTCGTCAAGATCGGTTGGGACATCCCCAAACCGAAGGGCACGATGTTCGTCTGGGCACCGATCCCCGAGGCCTACAAGGATCTGAACTCCGTCGAGTTCTGCTCGTTGATGGTCAAGGACTGCGATGTCGCGCTGTCGCCTGGCTCCGGGTTCGGGCCGGGTGGCGAAGGCTTCGTGCGGTTCGCGCTGATCGAGAACGAGAAGCGCATCGCCCAAGGAATCCGCAACCTCAAGCGCGGGCTGCCCAAACTGTAGGGCGTCTGCGCAGCACCCTCGCTGCGAACGACTGCTGCATCGTCCAATGGTCACCCACGCAGCGTCGCCGCCGCGCGTATGGTCGAAGAACGCAGGGTTACGATCCGGTAATCAACCCACGGCGAGCGCAGTGGCTGTATAGAGTTCGCTCGGTGCAGGCGTATCTCGTGCGGATTTGGGTTCCTGATCGTCCCGGAGCACTTGGCCAGGTTGCGACGGCCATCGGCCTCGTCGGGGGTGATGTGGTCGGTATCGATATTCTCGATCGCGGTGCGGGTAAAGCGATCGACGAACTCGTCGTGACCATCGATTCGGCCGACGACCTCGATCGGATGATTGCGGCCATCGACGCCATCGACGGCGTCGACATCGAAGAAGTCCGCCCGATCGAGGGTGAACGGCCGGAACCGACACTCGTCGTACTCGCCAAGGCAGCGCGCATCGTCGAGGCCGACGCTGAGAATCGTCTCGAACAACTGTGCCGTGAAGCGTTGACGCTGCTCGAGGGCGGCTGGGCTGCAGCCGTCAGCCTGGACAACTCCGGGCTGCTGGTGGAACTCGGTGAGGCACCGTCCGCCGATTGGCTGGCAGCCTTCGTTGTCGGCAGCAGTCATTTGACCGCGGCAGACGCGCTGATGTCGGCACCGCCGGATCTGGCGTGGTCGTTCCTCGAATCGCGCAACCTGGCAATCGCCGTCGGCGGGCGCTCGAGCGCCTTTCGTCCTCGGGAGCGTGAGGAGTTGGCGCTGTTGACGCGCATCGGCGCAGCGATGCTCGCCCCTTCGCATGTATAGACCTGTCTCAGCCCGCAGAGCCGGCGAACCTGCGGGACCGTTCGACGGCGCGTAGCCATGTGCTGTGCGCCAGGTCGGTGAACAGGCGCTCCGGTTCCGGCGTGAATTCTGCGTCCAGTCGCCACTGACCGGCGAGGTCGTCCATCGTCCACACGTCCTCCGCAAGTCCGGCGAGGAATGCCGCTCCGAGCGCCGTGGTCTCCTGGTCCACCGGCCTGCGGACCGTCACGCCGAGCTGATCTGCCTGCATCTGCAGCAGCAGGTCCATGACACTGGCACCGCCGTCGACGCGTAGCTCGATGAACGGCGTTCCGGCGTGCGCCGACATTGCGGCGACGGCATCGCGGGTTTGGAAGGCCATCGACTCGACCACCGCCCTTGCCAGATGGGCCTTGGTCGTCCCGCGGGTGATCCCGATCATCGTTCCTCTGGCATGCGGGTCCCACCATGGGCTGCCGAGCCCGGTGAACGCCGGCACGATGAAGACGCCCCCGTTGTCGGCGACGCTGGCCGCGAGGGGACCGATCTCGGCAGCACTGGCGATGATGCCGAGGCCGTCCCTGAGCCACTGCACGGCTGCGCCGGTCACGAAGATGGCTCCCTCGAGCGCGTAGTCGGTCGTCCCATCACCGAGCGTCCAAGCGATCGTCGTGAGCATCCCGTCCGCAGGCTCTGGGCACTGTTCGCCGACGTTCATCAGCACGAAACTGCCGGTGCCGTATGTGTTCTTGACCATGCCAGGCTGGAAGCAGGTCTGGCCGAACAGGGCGGCCTGCTGATCGCCGGCAATACCGGAGACCGGGATCCCTGCTGGGATGCCGGAGGTAGCGGCGGTGAGCCCGAAACGGCCGGAGGACGGACGAACGGACGGGAGTGCGCTGATCGGTACACCGAGCAGGTCTGCCATCTGTTCGCTCCATCGCAGCGTGCGGATGTCGAAGAGCATCGTGCGGCTGGCATTGGTGGTGTCCGTTGCGTGCACTGCGCCGCCCGTCAGGTTCCAGAGAATCCAACTGTCGACCGTTCCGAGTGCCAGCGAGGGCGAGTTCTCGACACCGTGCTGCAACAGCCAGGCGAATTTCGTACCCGAGAAATACGGGTCGAGCACCAGGCCGGTTGTCTGGCGAACGAGGGAAAGGTGGCCGTCGGCCGCAAGCCGCTCGCACACTTCGGCGGTACGGCGGTCCTGCCAGACGATCGCCTTGGACAATGGCGTGCCCGTTCTACGGTCCCATGCGACCACCGTCTCACGCTGATTGGTGATCCCGATGGCAGCGATGGCGGCGCCGTCGAGCCCGTCGATGACCTCGACGAGCGTTGCTGCGACGGCCCCCCAGATCTCGGTCGCATCGTGCTCGACCCACCCGGGCTGCGGGAAGAACTGGGTGAACTCCCGGTACGCGGTGACCGGTGCACGCCCATCGTCGAATACTGCTCGGCTGCGTACGCCCGTCGTGCCGGCGTCGATGGCAATCACGATCCCCATGGTCAGGTCAGTGTTTGCGGGTCTTGGTCGTGCGGCGCGGGTGCTGACTCGGGCCGGTGGAGGTGCGGCTGGTCGGCGCCGGCTTCTGGCGCGGTCCGTCGGCGTACGACTGTGAACCGGAGGACGTCGAAGCCCCTGCCCGCGAACGTGACGATCCGCGTCCGCCGCCGGTCCGTTCGTTGCGCGCGTCGAGACGCGCTTGGCGGGCTTCGGCGATCTCCTGCTTGCTGCGCAGGAAGGGCAGCTTCCAACCGAACTTCGTCAGTACGACCATCAACGTTCCGGCAAACAGCACGCCGACCACCAGGCCGGGGATCGACGAACCGACGCTACGCCCGTGATTGGAGGCGACGAAGACGATGAAGACGATGACCGCATAGAGCGTCAGGTAGATGCCGAGCTTTTTCCACGGCACCTGTCGAGAAGAGTCCCAAGCCATCTGCAATGCCTAGCACGCGTCGCCGGGCCGTACCCTATGTGCGGTGCGCGTAGGACTCCTCACCGGTGGCGGCGACTGCCCCGGACTCAACGCCGTGATCCGCGCCATTGTCCGTAAGGGCAAGACGGTGTACGACGACGAGCTGATCGGCTTCTACGACGCGTGGGACGGCGTGATCGAGCAGCGTTCGATCTCCCTCGATGTGCTGATGTTGCGCGGCATGCTGCCGAAGGGCGGCACGATGCTCGGTACCAGGCGAGGCAATCCGTATGACCGCGAGGGCGGGGTCGAGGCGGTGCGCAAGACGTTCGCAGACATGCAGCTCGAAGCGTTGATCGTCATCGGCGGCAACGGCTCGCTGTCGGTCGCCTCCCGGCTGCACGCCGATTTCGGGCTGCCGATCCTCGGCGTTCCGAAGACGATCGACAACGACATCTTCGGCACCGATGTCACCTTCGGGTTCCACACTGCAGTGCAGATTGCCACGGACGCCATCGACCGTTTGCACACGACCGCCGAGAGCCATGACCGGGTGATGGTCGTCGAGGTCATGGGGCGCCATTCTGGCTGGATCGCCACGTATGCGGGAATTGCCGGCGGCGCCACGGTGGTGTTGATTCCGGAGGAGCCGTTTGACATCGACGAGGTCTGTGCGCTGCTCGCCCGACGTCACGAGCGTGCCCGATATGCCTCCATCGTCGTCGTGGCCGAAGGGGCCATGCCGATCGAAGGCTCCTTGGAGATCGCCGATCGCGGCGTGGACCGCTACGGCCACAAACGCCTCGGCGGGATCGCCTCGATCGTTGCAGAAGCGATCGAGGAGCGCACGAGCTACGAAGCCCGCGTCGTGCAGATCGGACACGTGCAGCGCGGCGGCACGCCGACGGCCTACGACCGGGTGTTGTCGACCCGCTACGGGTTGGCGGCGATCGACGCAGCCCACGACGGAGCATGGGGGCAGCTCGTCGTGCTGCGCGGTCGCGAAGTCGAGCGTGTTCCGCTCGCCGACGCTGCCGGGCGCACACGGACGATCGACATGCCGCTCTATCGCGACGTCGCCAAGGTTTTCTTCGGGTAGCAGCGTGCTCCGGGTCGCCGAGTGCTTGGGGTTGCGGAGTGCTTGGAGTAGCGGGTGCTCAGGCCGTCGAGTCCGGGGTCTGCGACGGCACCGCCGGGAAATCGGGCTGCGAGGACGGGTCGCGCTCGGGAAAATCGAACTTCGTCAACGGGGCCGTCGTCGACGTGCCGTTGCCGCGCGTCCATTCCCGCGGCAGGCCGTCGACTTCGAGTTGCACCGAGTCGATTCCCTGCAGATCGCACGCCGTGAAGACGATCTGAGCGACGGCATCGACCAGCGCATCACCTGACGTCTGCAGCAGCGTGTCGCTCACATCGACGAGCAGCACCTGGTTACCCAGTTCCACCGTTCGTTTGAGCACGGTGCCCGGCGGGATGTTGGTACGGAACCGTTGGCGCTGGTCGTCGTCGTTCGGCCCGGCGAACAGCGTCGTCAACACATTCTGCGGAGTGGGCGATTCTGCACGGCCGACGGGTTTGAGCTGGGATGGACCGCTGCTGACCTGCGGTGCGAGCAGGTAGATGGTCGACTGTGCCCCGGATTGGATGGCGATCGAGGTGCCGACGGCCGAAATCGACGGTTTCTCGTCGTCGCTGATGTCTCGTGGACCGGCATCGACACGAATCGAGCAGGCGGCACACAGCGCGACGAGCCCTCCCGCCAACAAGTGCCGCCTGGTGACCGCCCGCCCGTTCAGACGCTGGTGACGCCCGTTCATACGCCGACCTCTTCGGCGGGCAGTTCGATGACGAAGCGCGCGCCGCTCTCGCCGTCTCGTCGGTCCTCGACCCAGACCCGGCCCCCGTGCATCCTCACGTCCTCGTCGACGAGCGCCAGACCGAGTCCTGCTCCCTCGCTCAAGCTGCGGCGTCCCGCTGAACCTCCGCGGGCGAAACGCTCGAACACCAGGCTCCGTTCCTCCATCGGCACGCCTGCACCGTGATCCTCGACGGCGATCCAGGCATGGCCGAGCGGGTCGGTCTCACCGGCGACCTCGCTGACGTCGATCGAGATTTCCCCACTGCCGTAGAACCTCGCATTGTCGAGCAGGTTGGCGACCACACGCGCCAGGCGACGCTTGTCTCCGGCGATCACCAGCGCCTCGCCACGATCGCTGACACGGATCGTGGCGTCCGGAACGCTGCTGACGGCGACAGCTTGCCGCACGAATTCGGCGAGCACGAGGTCCTCGCGGTTGAGTCGGATGGCGCCGGCGTCGAAGCGGGAGATCTCCAGGAGGTCTTCGACGAGACCTTGGAAACGAGTGACGTCGCCGACGAGCAGATCGAGTGCGGCGCGCGATTTTTCATCGGGGAGTTCCTCACGGCGGCTGCTGAGAACCTCCGCAGAGGCAGACAGCGTCATCAGCGGAGACCGCAGTTCGTGGCTGACGTCCGATGCGAATCTGGCATCTCGCTCGACACGCGCCTGCAATGCGGCAGCCATGTCGTTGAACGAGATCGCCAGCAACCGCAGATCCGGGTCGTCCGTCGGTTCGAGGCGGGTGTCCAGGCGCCCGCCGGCGATCGCCTTCGCCGCCTGCGCCGCCTCGGCGAGCGGACGAACCGCTCGGCGCGAGGCCAGCGCCCCGAGCAGCATGCCGATACCCGTCGTCACGATTGCCGCAGCGAGCAGCGACCGGCCGACGCCGCTCAACGTCGACTGCACCTCGGCGAGGGAACTGAATTCGAAGTAGGCGGCGTTCTGTTCCGGCAGCGGGATGCCGACAAGAATCTGTGGCTCGCCGTGAATGCTGACGACCATCCGCGAAGCAACGAGGTCGTGGAGCACCCGCGTCTGCAGCGCCGTCGGGATCTCCGCCCGGCCGAACGTCAGCACGGCAATCCACTGGCCCTGTACTTCGACGACTGCCTGGGTGACACCGAAGTTGTGCAGGCGATTGGTGATCTGGCTCGCCGTTGGTTGCGATGCGAGGTCGCCCTGGAGTGCACGCGCGTTGCGATACGCCTGGTCGATGGCGGAGTGATCGCGCTGCCGCAGGAGCGAGTTCTGGGCGAAGCTGTACGTCGCAGCTGCGAGAAATGCGGACAATGCGAACGAGCCGAGCGAAAACGTCAGGAAAATGCGCCGGCGCAGCGCCGGCTTCTGTGGTCGCAGGCGAATCCACAGCCGGGAAAGACGGCGACGCCAACTCAGCCTGACAGGCCGCAGCATGACGACCGGAAGCTGTGCGGTGACGTCGACCGGCGGGACGTCGTCGACGTCAGACACAAAGGCCCGCTACTGCAGCCGGTACCCCAACCCGCGCACCGTGACGACGTGGCGTGGGTTGGCAGCGTCGTGCTCGACCTTGGTCCGCAGGCGCCGGACGTGCACGTCCACGAGGCGACCGTCGCCGAAGTATCCGTACCCCCAAACCTTGTCGAGCAGCGCCTCGCGGCTGAACACGCGACCAGGGTTCTGTCCGAGTTCGACGAGCAGACGGAACTCGGTCTTCGTGAGGTGCAGTTCCTCGCCGTCGCGCAACACCTTGCCCTCCTCCGGGATGATCTCCAGGTCGTCGAACAACAGCTTGGAATGACCTGACGGCGTCGGCTTGATACGCCGCAGCAGCGCACGGATACGTGCCGAAAGCTCTTTCGGTTGGAACGGTTTGGTCAGGTAGTCGTCTGCGCCTGCTTCCAGACCGGCAACGATGTCGTGAGTGTCGGCGCGAGCGGTGACCATCACGATCGGAACATCACTGGTCTTACGGATGCTGCGGCACACTTCGAACCCGTCGATGCCCGGCAGCATGATGTCGATCAGCACGACTTCGGCGGGATGGCGGCGAAACGCCTCGATCGCGTCCTCGCCCGTCGCCGCCTCCTCGACTGTCCAACCCTCGTCTTCGAGGGCGAGTTTCACAGCGGAGCGGATGCGCTCGTCGTCTTCGACAGTCAGGATGTGTGTACTCATTGCCTTACATGATGCCCGATGGCGGGTGCCCAACAGTGCCATGCTCGCCATGTGGCGCAGATTGTTCAGCCGGAAATCGAGACCAGCGCGGCTCGAAGCTGCGGATACAGCACAGGCGTCGCCGCAACCAAGCCGTCGGGTTCTCCGGCGAAACCGTTGAACGTGCCGACGATCGCGCCTGCTTCTCTGGCAATCAGGCCACCTGCAGCGGTGTCCCACTCGTGCAAATACTGTTCGTAGTATGCATCCACCCTGCCGGCGGCGAGATGGCAGAGGTCCGCAGCCGCTGCCCCGAGCCGGCGGATGTCACGGACGCTGCCGATGAGCACGCCGAGCCGCGCGGCCTGTGACAAGCGGCTTTCCCGGTGATAGCTGAAACCAGTGGCGACGAGCGCCTGGGACAGTTCGGTCGTGTCGCCACAGCGGATCGCCCGACCGTTGAGCTGGGCCCCGCCTCCGCGTTTGGCGCAGAACATTTCGTCTGCCGTCGGCAGGTAGACGGCGCCGGCGACGACGATGCCGTCGACCGCTGCGGCGATCGAGACGTTGTAGCCCGGCAGGTCGTAGAGGAAATTCGTGGTTCCATCGATCGGGTCGATGATCCAGCGAACGCCGGACGAGCCGGTGACCTCGGTGCCCTCCTCGCCGACGAATCCATCGTCTGGCCGCGATTCGAGGATCGCATCGACGATCAGTCGTTCCGATGCCGTGTCGAACTGCGTCACCATGTCCGTCGCCGACGACTTCGTGTCGACATCGATTCGTCCGGCGGCTCTGCCGTTGCGCACCATCTCGCCGGCACGTCTGGCGATCGGGACGGCGATGGCCAGCAGCTGCTCGGCCAGCGGGGCGGCATCGGCCAGCGGGGCGGCATCGGCCAGCGGGGCGGCATCGGGGGAGACCGTCATCGTTTGTCGTTGACCTCGCGCCATTCGCCCATTGCTCGGAGCCCGAGGACGACGACGACGGCGGTCCCGAGCGCGCAGAGGATGGCACCGAAGAACGATCCGGTCGACTCCGGGACCGAACAGGAGCCACGGCACTGCACGTTGACGAGTGCGTAGCCGATCAGACCACCGAGCAGCCCACCCACGAGAATGGCGACGAACGCGACCGCTCTTGCCAATCGTGACGGCAGCGCCGACAGTGGTCGTGGGTTGGACGGATCCGGCACCATGCCATCGTAGTGTCGAGTGACTTCAACGTCGCCTGAATCATCGCCGTCGTGGTCAGCCGTTGGTCATAGGCTTCGTGCCGTGAACGTCACGGTGGTGATCCCGACCTACAACGAGGCGGACAACATCGAAGGCGTGATCCGGGCGACGAAAAAGGCAGTACCGGATGCTCGGGTGCTGGTTGTCGATGACAACAGCCCCGACGGAACCGCCGCGCTGGCCGAAGGCCTCAACGACGAGTTCGGTGATATCGAAGTGCTCGCACGAGCCGGTAAGTCCGGTCTCGGCGCCGCCTACCGCGCCGGCCTGCGCCATGCCGTCGAGAGCGGCGCAGACGTCGTCGTGCAGATGGACGCCGACATGTCGCACGATCCGGCTGCGCTGCCCGCACTGGTCTCGGTCGTGCACCACGGCGTCGACGCAGCCCTCGGGAGCCGCTATGTACCCGGTGGCAAGATCATCGGCTGGCCGTGGACTCGCAGTTGGTTGTCGCGTTGGGGTAACCGCTACGCGGCAGCGATGCTCGGGCTGGCTGTCAACGACGCCACCTGTGGGTATCGCGCCTATTCGGCGCACGCCATCGAGCTCGTCGATCTCGACACCATCAGCGCAGAGGGATACGGTTTCCAGATCGAGATGACGCACCGACTCGTGCGCCGGGGCGGCAGCGTCGCCGAGATCCCGGTCACCTTCGTCGACCGCACCGTCGGACATTCGAAGATGTCAGGGCCGATCGTTCGCGAGGCGCTGGTCCTGGTCGCCAGGCTCGCGGTGCGCGACGCTGTTCGCGGCAGTCGGTGGCGCCGCGGCGACTGAATCGTCGTCGCGAGGTGCTGTGTCGGTGTCAGGCGAGGGGCATGTCCCGGCGGTCGCCTTCCATCCGTGGGCCGAAGTAGCGGCGGTCCGTTTCGGCGATCGGTAGGTCGTTGATGCTCGCCTCGCGCCGGCGCATCAGGCCGTGCGAGTCGAACTCCCAGTTCTCGTTGCCGTACGAACGGAACCAGTGATCCTCGGCGTCGTGCCATTCGTATTGGAATCGGACGGCGATGCGGTTCTGCGCATAGGTCCACAGCTGCTTGCGCAGCACGTAGTCGAGTTCGTGTTCCCATTTGCGCTGCAGGAATGCACGGATCTCCTGGCGACCGGTCACGAATTCGTGACGGTTGCGCCACACTGAATCGACGGTGTAGGCGGCAGCGACGCGGTCGGGGTCCCGAGAGTTCCACGCAGCCTCGGCTGCGAGCACCTTCTGCTGAGCCGTCTCGGCGTTGAACGGCGGAACCGGTGGTCGAAGCTCGGACATCCGAGGAGCCTACGACCCGCCGCATGTGCTGGCGACCCGACGCGACGCTCACCCGAACGCACGTTCAGCACTGGCAGAATGGGGTGTGGCCGCGAGGACGATTCTGCACGTCGACATGGATGCGTTCTACGTGTCCGTCGAGTTGCGTCGCCGGCCGGAGTTGCGCGGCAAGCCGGTGGTCGTCGGTGGAACCGGAAACCGTGGTGTCGTGGCCGCAGCGTCGTACGAGGCTCGCCGCTTCGGCGTGTTCTCGGCGATGCCGTCGGCGCAGGCCAGACGTCGTTGCCCGCAGGCGATCTTCCTGCCAGGCGACCACGCCCTCTACGGCGAGGTCAGTACGGAGGTCCACGAAATCTTCCAACGGTTCACGCCGATGATCGAACCGATCGCCCTCGACGAAGCGTTCCTCGATGTGAGCGGAGCGAGGCGAATCCACGGCGACGGCGTCACGATCGCCTCGGAGATCCGCCGTCAGGTGCAGCGACAACTCGAGTTGACCTGCTCTGTCGGTGTGGCACCGAATAAATTTCTCGCCAAACTGGCGTCGGTTGCCGCCAAACCGAAGGCGCTGCCGTCCGGCGTCCGACCTGGCAGGGGAGTCGTCGAGGTTCGCCCCGGCGGCGAATTGGCCTTCCTGCATCCGTTGCCGGTCAAGGCGCTGTGGGGAGTCGGTCCGGCGACGCTCGACCGTCTGGCGAGATTCGGACTGTCGAACGTCGGTGATCTCGCCCGTCTCGGTGAACAGACGCTCGTCACGGCACTCGGATCCTCCAGCGGCGCGCACCTCTACCGGCTGGCCAACGCCATCGATGACCGACCGGTCGAATCAGATCGGGTGATGAAGTCGATCGGCAACGAGGAGACCTACCCGACCGATCTCTACGACCGCGACGAACTCAACCGCCAGATCGTCAGACTGTCCGACTCCGTTGCCGGCCGACTTCGGGCGCAGGGCCTCGGTGCCAGGACGTTGACACTGAAGGTTCGATTCGCCGGATTCAGGACGATCACACGGGCGGTGACGAGCGCGATCCCACTGTCCACCGGTCAGGCAATCGCCCAGGCGATGAAGGGTGTGTTCGAACACATCGATCCGAGCCCAGGTGTGCGGTTGCTCGGCGTGACGGGCACGAACTTCGATGAGCCGAATCAACAACTCAGCCTGCTCGACGACGCCCCTGGCGCCGCCGAAGGCGGGCCGACGGCCGTTCAGACGGAAACCCAATGGCTGCGGGCGACGGGCACGCTCGATGAAATCCGTTCACGCTTCGGGGTCGAGTCGATCGGTCCGGTGAGCACGATGCGCGCCGGCGCGCTGCAACCGGTCCGTCCCGGGGGGCAGGCCTGGGGTCCTGATGCGGTTTCAGGTAAAGATCGCGCAGATCAATCCGATCGTGCAGAGGCCTCGCGTTGTCAGGGCCCATAATTCGTGCGATGATGACGAAGCAAAACACGGCCAGGAGAACCGATATGCCGCTCTCGGAAGACGAACAGCGCATCCTGCGACAGATCGAGGAACAGTTCTATGAACATGACCCGAAATTTGCGCAACATGTCGGCACGTCGTCTATTTATCGCCATGCACTGCGGCGCATCCGCTGGGCTGCGCTTGGTCTCGTCCTCGGGTTGATCTTTCTGATCGCCACGCTGCAGGTCCATTACCTCGTGGCGTTCTGCGGCTTCATCGTCATGTTGGCCTCTGCCTTCGTCATCGAACGCAACGTGCGTGCCGCCGGCAAGATCGGGATCCAGGACCTGACGGGCGTCGCCCGCAGCGTCCGCGAGCGGCGCAAACCCGAATAGCCTCGGTGAAGCCTAGGTCAGGGCGATTGCCAGCCGAGGGTCGAGCCGCACTCTGACCCTGACGGCGACGGAGGCTCGCTGGCGGATCGCCGTGGCGATGGCGTGGTAGACGTCGTCGACGTGGGCGATCTCGGACGGTGACAGCGGTGTGGGGGAGTACACCGCTTTCGTCGCCGTCTGCGCCAACTCGGTGATCGCGTGCTGACCCCAACCGGCAGCTTCTGCAGACCGTGAGGCCTGCTGCACGGGTGTCTCGTCGGGGCGATCCTCGAAACCGACGGCACGCAGTGCGACACAGGCAAGCGACCAGAGCGACCCGATGTAGGCGACGGGTCTGTCGTGGAATCGTCGTTTGCGGATGATCCGCATCACCGGTGGCATCAGCGCCGCCCACAGTGCGACGATGACCAGCGCCAACAGCATCCACCAGCCGATGGCGGCGCCGGGCTGTGCCAGAGGTTTGGCTGCGGGCGCAGTGGCCGGCTTGGGTGTCGGCGACCGAGGTGTCGAGGCGACGGCGTCCGGGTCCCCGCCGGAGCGAGAGCCTGCAGGTGCAGCGGTGACAGGCACGGCAGGCCCAGGGTCTCCGGCATTGGCTGACGATGTCCCGGTGTAGACCCCGCCCGACTGCGCCGGTTGCACGCCCGTGTAGCTGTCCGCACCTGGTGCACCGCGACCGGGAGTCGGCTCGAAGTACACCCATCCGAAGCCGTCCAGCCAGACTTCCGGCCAGGCATGGGCGTGCTTGCCCTTGACATGGTAGAGGCCGTCGGCGTCGACATCACCCGGTGTGAAACCGATGGCGACGCGTGTCGGCAGGCCGATGGAGCGGGCGAATGCCGCGAAGGTTGCAGCGAATTGCTGGCAGAAACCCTGCTTCTGGTTGAGGAACGCCTGCATCGTGCGGTCGCTGTCGCCTTCTGGGACGTTGACGTTGTACGTGAAGTTGTCGCGGAAGTAGATCTGCAGGGCCATCGCCTGGTCGTACGGCGTCGTCGCGCCGGCAGTGATCTGCGTTGCCAACTGCACGAAGTTCGCCGGAAAGTCGCTTGGGAGTTGCAGGTACCGCTTGTTCTCGGGACCGGAGCTTGGCGGAGCTTGGCGAAGCTGGTCCGCCGAATAGTTCGGCAGCACCGAGGCCACCTGGATCTTCAATCCCTGGACGAGATTCGCTTGCGAATACAGCAGCGTCGACGAGGCCTTGTCGTATTTGAACTCGCCTGCGTTCGCCACGACCTGTCTCGGTTCGTACTGTGTCGGAACCCAGCGGTAACCGAGGTGGTTGATGACGACCGTCGACGTCGAAGCAGTCCCGGTGACGCCGCTCCCGTCGTCGAGGTTGGCGGCACTGCCGTAGTCGCCGCTCGATGTCCAGCCCGAGCCGTCGAAATTGGACAGTGATGTCAGACGCAGGTACGAGGGATGATCGGTCCTGACCGTGAACATTTCGACATCGCTCTGGCTCGTCAAGCGCGACCGTACCGAGACGAGCGGGCTGATCAGGTCGGTTGCGCCACTGTTCGCCTTGTGCGTATCGAGGATCGCCTTGGAGGTCGAGCCCGGCAGATGGGCCCCGGCATAGAGGCCGACGGGCACGGCGATCATGGCGAACGGGACGATCGCACCGGCGATGGCCCTGGCGGGACTGTGGCGGTGATCGGTGGACAGCCATGGTCGCGAGGATTCGGAGTGCAACGCCCGGAGGAAGGCGAGGGCGATGACGACGGTCATCAGCCACAACAGCGTCACGGCGATGCGGTTGCGGCTATAGCCGAGACTCGACCCGACGACGAACAGCAGCAGACTCGGGACGATCGCCTCGGCCCGACCGTAGGCGCGGAATGCGAGCACATCGGAAAACAGCGCCGTGAACCCGACTCCGAGACCTGCGGCGAGGATGAATCCGCCGCTCGCCGGGACCGGTGGGACGGCGCTGGAGAACTGACTCATCGAGTCGGACAGATCGCGCCATACCAAGTCCCAGGTGGTGCGCGTCGGCAGGAAGACGGCGAGCGAATCGCGGTAGTAGAGCAACCCGACGACAATGCCGAGCACCGCCAGGCCGACGAGCGCTGCAGGAAGCATCGTCCACCGGCGCCAGCGGCTGAACAGCCCATAGCCGTGCATCACGAGGGTGACAACGACCAATGACCGAACAAAAGCCCATCCCGGAAAGATGCGGCAGAACGACAGCGCGATCGCCAACGTCACGCAGGTCAGGGCGACGGAGGCGACGACGCTGAGCGACGTCACTTTGATCGGGAGCGGTCTGCGCTGGGAGCGCTGCTCCTGGTCGGCTTCGCGTTCCGGGGAACGTTCGAGGGTGGCGATCATGCAGACCAGGCCCTGACCGGCTCCGGAATGTTGACCCGGTGCTCCGGGTGACCAACGACCTGCGTCCACGCAGCCACGAATGCGGTGTCGACCGTGGCGTCGACGATGAAGACACCGGCCGTCGAAGCGGGAACCGTGCCGCCGCAGACGACGACGACCGTGGCGTCGGCGTGGGCGGTGGCACGCACGGACGAGCGGACCTGATCGTTGTATTCACCGCAGATGACGACGATGACGCCGTCGAATGCTCGTGCGCCGAGCGAGTGCAAGGTGTCCGATAGCGATCCGTCGGTCGTTGGTTCGACGACCGCCAGGTGTTCCAGGATTGCGTCGACGGATGCATCGCGCATGCCGGACTGCGACCCGGCGCTCGTCTCGAATCGAGCGGAACGATGGAGTTCGCTGGCGCTCACGAGGATCGAGGCCGTTGCCGTGACGGCTCGTTCGAAGGCGTCTGGCGTGTAGGTCGTGGTGTCGAGGTCGAGCACGACGGTCAGCGCTCTGGAGCCAGTGGTATCCATGTCGCGCACCTTCAATTCGTCGCTCCGCGCAGATGCCCGCCAGTGGATCTTGCGGAGGTCGTCGCCTGGCGCGTAGTCGCGAAGCCCGCGGAACTCGTCACCCTCGCGGCCGAGCGCGCGGATGCGCAGATGGCTCGAGAGTGCGCCGACATTGCGGCCGCCGCCGGGGAGCCCGACCCGGTGCCACTGAGGCAGGACCATGACGCTCGTCAGCGGGGCAGCGTCGAGGCTCCGTCTCGCCAGCCCCAAGGGATCCGTCCGTGTCAGGCGGAGCGGGCCGATGAACAGCAGGCCCCGTTTGGCCGTCGGTAGACGGTACGCGGCGTAGGCCCGGGTACCACCACGAAAGGGTGCAACGTCGACTCTGGCGCCACCCGTCGTACTCACGGGGTCGCGTAGCTGCATGATCGGCGTGCGGATCCTCGCCTTGTTGAGCGCGGCGATCTCGACCCGTGCCGGCTCGCCGGCGTACACCCGTGACGGATTGACCCTGCGGGCGACACGCAGCCGGACAGGGCGAAGCCGGACGAGTGCCCACGCCATCAGGGCGATGGCGATCATTCCAATGCCGAGGGCGAACAGTTCTCTGACGCCGAACAGTCGCCCGACGATCAGCGTCGCCACACCGCCAGCGAGCACGACCCAGCCCTGGCGGGTGGGCATGTCAGGCCCGCCGGGCCGGGGCGATCGGCACCGGCACGCTACTGAGAATGTCGTTCACCGCGCTCCGGTCGGTGGTCGAGGAGGATCCAGAGGTCTGGCGGATGAGCAGGCGGTGAGCGAGCACGTCCTCGGCGATGGACTTGACGTCGTCAGGCGTGGCATACAGCCGTCCTCGTGAGGCAGCGTAGGCGCGGGTCGCTCTCGACAATTGCAGGGTTGCGCGCGGTGAGAGCCCGAGGTTGAGTCCCGGGTGACGCCTGCTCATCTCGGCGATATCGACGATGTAGCCCTTGAGCGGATCGGCGAGATGGACCTCGCGGACCGTTGCCACCATGGCGACGATCTCGGCGGTCGTCACGACGGGTCGGACGTGCAGCAGCGTGTCCTGTGCCCCGAAGTTGTCGAGAATCGCCAGTTCGGAGGCGCGGTCCGGATAGCCGAGCGAGATGCGCATCAGGAAGCGGTCCATCTGGCTCTCCGGCAGGCGGTAGGTGCCTTCCTGCTCGATCGGGTTCTGCGTGGCGATCACCATGAACGGCAGTGGGAGCATGTGGGTACGGCCGTCCGCAGACACCTGTCGCTCCTCCATCGCTTCGAGCAGTGCTGACTGCGTCTTCGGCGAGGCACGGTTGATCTCGTCGGCGAGCACGACGTTGGCGAACAACGGTCCCGGCTGGAACTGGAATGTGCCCTGGTCGCGCTGCCAGATGCTGATCCCGACGAGGTCCGTCGGCAACAGGTCCGGCGTGAATTGCACGCGCTTGTACGAGCACTCGATCGAAGCGGCCAGCGCCTTTGCGAGGCTCGTCTTGCCGACACCCGGCACGTCCTCGACGAGCAGATGACCCTCGGCGAGCAGGCACATCACCGCTCTCGAGACAGCCTCAGGCTTGCCGTGGATGACACTGCTGATGTTCGAGACGATCGCATCGAACAGTTCGGCGAAGGTCCGTTCGTGCTGAGGCAGTTGTGTGACAGTCACGGGGTAACAGGGTAGACCCAACATCGGCCACTCGGAGCTTCAGACAGCCGAGAGGTTCAGGATGTTTGCTGCGTTCTTCGGCTCGATTTCGATGATCCGGTGCTGCGGCGACGCTCGGTCCTGTGCGTCGAGCTACCGCCGGGTAACCTTCGCCGATGCAGCCGACGTACACCGCAGAAGCAGAGGCCTATCGCCAGAAGGTCCAGGCGTTCCTCGCCGAGCACCTCCCGACGAACTGGAGGGGTGTCGGCGGGCTCGAAGGCGAGGCCCTGACCGAGTTCGTCAAGCAGTGGCGAACCACCCTCTACCATGCGGGATACATCGCCCCGGGTTGGCCGGCCGCATACGGCGGCGGAGGACTGTCGGCGCTCGAGCAGGTCATCCTTGCCGAGGAGTTCGTCAAGGCCGGGGTGCCCTCGGGTGGACCGAACGACCAGTTCAACATCGGCATGCTCGGCAACACGCTGTTGCAGTGGGGATCCGAGGAACAGAAGCAGCACTACATCCCGCGGATCCTTTCCGGCGAGGACACGTGGTGCCAGGGCTACAGCGAGCCGAACGCAGGTTCCGATCTCGGGAGCCTGGCACTGAAGGCGACGCTCGACGGCGACCAGTGGATCCTCAACGGGCAGAAGATCTGGACGTCGGCGGGCCATCTCGCCGATCACATCTTCACCCTCGCCCGCACCAATCCCGACGCTCCGAAGCACAAAGGCATCTCCTTCATGCTCGTCGATATGCGCCAGCCAGGGATCGAGGTCCGTCCGATCAAGATGATCTCCGGCGAGAGCGAATTCAACGAGGTCTTCTACACCGACGCAGTCGTCCCCAGGGACAACATCGTCGGAGGACTGAACAACGGTTGGGCCGTCGCCATGACGCTGCTGGGCTTCGAACGAGGTGAGGCGGCGGCAACGACGCCGGTGCGTTTCCGCGCAGAACTCGACCGGCTCATCGATCTCGCGCGAGCGCGCGGGCTCGACCAGGATCCGGTGATCCGCCAACGCCTCGCTGCCTGCTACTCGAAGGTGCAGTGCATGCGGTTCCTCGGGATGCGCACGCTGACCGGCTTCCTCGCCGGCAAGCATCCCGGCCCGGAAGGCGGCATCTTCAAGCTCTTCTGGAGTGAGTACCACAAGGTCGTCACCGAACTGTCGCTCGACATCCTCGGAGCAGAGGCGATGACGCCCACCGGCAGGCCACCTTCGTCCGCTTTCTCGACGGACGACATGGGCGCTCCGAACTCGTCCGCCTCGTGGGAGGGCACGTTCCTCAACGCCCGTGCCGGGACGATCTATGCCGGCAGCTCGGAGATCCAACGCAACATCATCGGCGAAATGGTCCTCGGGCTCCCGAAAGAGCCTCGCTGACGCCGATGCTCTACCGATGAAGCTCTCCAGTCTGATGCGACCGACCTTCGCCGTCGCCGCTCGGCCGAGTCTGTGGCTCACCGCTGTGCGTCAGTTGACCAGGATGGCACCCGATGGTTGGTGGCATCGGCCACCATTCCTGCCGATTCCCCCAGCCGACTACCTCGGATTCCGGCTGCAGACACAGTACGGTGACGCCGATGCACAACCGTTGGGTGCCGACGTGGTGAACTATTTACAATGGGTTCGCATGTGGGACCGGGCAGGCCGATGACGCCATCCTCCAGACCTGTGGGTCCGGCGATGTCGACACCACCGGCCGAGCTCCGGAGACCCACGACTGCGGTCACGAGACCCGTGGGCCGGCGCAGACCGTCCGCCCGCCTGCCGATCGATCGGTAGAGGTGACCCCGATGAGCAGCGCCCTCGTTCTCAATGCGACATACGAGCCACTGTCCATCGTTTCCTCACGCCGAGCCGCCTGTCTGGTGCTCTGCGAGAAGGCAGATCTGATGCACGACGACGGCACGACGCTGCACTCCGCATCGATCTCCATCCCCTCGCCGACGGTCATCCGCCTCCGGTACATCGTCAAGGTCCCGTACCAACGCGACACGGCATTGTCGCGCCGGGCGGTGTTCAGCCGCGACGAGCACCGTTGCCAGTACTGCGGCGGGCATGCCGATTCCATCGACCACATCTTCCCGCGCAGCCGCGGTGGCCAACACATCTGGGACAACGTCGCCGCCGCCTGCCGTCCCTGCAATCTCCGCAAGCGCGACCGCACGCCGGAGGAGGCGAGCATGCGCCTGTACCGTCCGGCCCGCGCTCCACGTGAGACGGCGTGGATCACTTTTGCCGTCGGACACGTTCCGGACGACTGGAAGCAATATCTGCCGAAGGCCTCGTGACGCCGGGACCTGATGAGGCTGCGTCGCCGAAAGCTCCTGTCCCGCCGGCGTCGTGGCGCTTGACGGGCTGCGCAGGTACGGCCGCCGAGCTGCACGCGTTCGTCCCTTCGACGGACAACGGCCGGACGATGTTCGTCATGAACGTTGCCGGTTCGGCCGTCGTGTTCGGATCGACGCAGTCGTTGGAGCTCGCTGACGAGTCCACGGCCGTAGCGGCGGGCGTCGAGATTGCCACCCGACGGTCGGGAGGGGGATCGGTGTGGCTTGCTCCGGAGGACTCGGTGTGGATCGATCTTGTCGTCTCCCGAGGCGATCCACTTTGGCACGACGACGTCGCCAGGGCGATGTGGTGGGTGGGCGAGGTATGGTCCGCAGCGCTCGGCGCACTCGGTGTCGCCGACCTGTCGATCCACCGTGGGGCACTGTTGACGACCGCGTGGTCGCGCCTCATCTGCTTCGACGGCCTCGGTCCCGGCGAGGTCTGCAGCGCAGGGGCCAAGCTCGTCGGCATCAGCCAGCGCCGCACGCGCGACGTCGCCAGGTTCCAATGCGTCGCCTATCGGCACTACGACCCGTCGGCGTTGCTGCACGTGCTCCGCGAACCGAAACCGACGGTGGCCGTCCTGCGTCCGGTTGCGACCATCGACGCGCCGGCCTCTGCAGTCGTCGAAGCGATGTTCGCGGCGCTCACCGGGACCTGAGCCGCTTGCAGCGCGGACGGAGCGAGTCGCTGTCGGCTGCGGTAGTGGGTACTGCGACTTCTGCCGACAGCGACTCGGAGACGGCAACGACGAGGCGTGTTTCGGCATCGGGCGATCGGGCTACCGTTGGCCCACGCTTTCCTGAGGGGGATTCATATGCCGGAGATCAATGTCGTTGCGATTCTCGTTGCCAAGCCCGGATCGGAGACGATCGTCTCGGACGCGCTGCAAGCGCTCGTCGAGCCGACCCGCGCCGAGCCGGGGTGCGTGTCGTATGACCTGTACATGTCCAAGGTCGATCCGCAGACATTCATCACGATCGAGATGTGGGACAACGAGGCGGCGCTCGACACCCACATGGGCACACCGCACATCGCCAAGGCGTTGATGATCGCCGGCGAGCATCTCGCCGTTCCGCCGCAGATCCACCCGTTGCTGCCATTCGACAACTGACTCGCCGGAGCGCGGTGCAACGGCTCGTTGTGGCGCGCTCTGACGGACTCTGAGTGACGTTGTCGTGGGATGTGTCGCGCCCGAAAACGGGATCTCAACAGTGGTTGAGGTGAGAATAGGGGGATAATGGTTGACAGAGGGGGGTGTCGGGGGGCATAGTGGTGCGTCGAGGGGTGCAGCGGAGCGTTTTGGCGGTCCATCCCTGCACACCACGAATGGCAGGACTACGAGAAGAGGACCAACCGTGTTCGTCGGTCGGCATGAGCGTCAATTGGACCCCAAAGGTCGCTTGGCGTTGCCGTCCAACTTTCGCTCACAGTTCGAACCCCGTTGCTACCTGTCCTTCGGTGAAGAGGGCTGCATCGACGTGTTGCCCGCAGCGACGTTCGAGGAGGTGGCATACGAGATGTTGGAAAAAGTCAAACGAGGCGAGATGACGAAGGCGGAGCAGCGGTCCGTCGCCGCCAATGCCATCGAGGTCAGCGTCGACGCCCAAGGACGCATCACCATCGACAAGGAGCTTCGGGAGTTCGCCGGCCTGGAACTGGCGACCTCCGTCGTCGTCGCCGGCTCCTTCGACCGAGCCGAGATCTGGAACGCGGCGGTCTACGACGAACAGAACGCCGTCGGCAGCGCCCGTATCAAGGCAGCAGCCGTCAGCGCGTCGACGTCATGAACGACGTCATGACCGACGTCGTGAACGATGTCATGAACGATGTCATGAACGACGTCGTGAACGATGTCGTAAACGAGCGCCCAGCTCACCACACAGCCGACCGCACGAAGGTGCAGCACACCCGAGCGAACGGAAAGGAGGACCCGAGGAGAAATTCGTGACGTTCCGCCCATATGCAGTCTTCCGGCGTACAAGATGGACAGCCCAACTCCGCCCGCTTCCGTCTCGTTGACCGGGGAGACATCCCGGCAACAACCGTTCGCCGGAGGACTGCAGATGGGCGGGGCACGACGCCGATCCCGGAAGCCCCACAATGACGTCGATCCCCTTCCGGCATCAACCCGTGATGGGACACGAAGTCGTGGCGCTGCTTGCTGATGTTCCTGCCGGACTGTTCGTCGACGCCACAGTGGGCGGCGGTGGCCACTCGGCGTTGATCCTCGATGCCCGGCCGGATGTGCGCATCCTCGGGTTGGACCAGGACACGTCGGCGCTGGAGGCGGCAGCTGACAACCTTGCCCGCTTCGGCGACAGGGTGATCTTTCGTCACACGCGTTTCGATTTCCTCGGACAGATCATGTCCGATCCGACGATTCATGCACTTGCTCCCGAGGGGTTGAGCGGCGTGCTCTTCGATCTCGGTGTCTCCTCGCCGCAACTCGACCGGGCGGAGCGCGGCTTTTCGTACCGCAACGACGGTCCGCTCGATATGCGGATGGATCCGACGCACGGACAATCCGCTGCCGACATCGTCAACGAGGCGACGATGGGCGACATCGCCCACATGTTGCGCGACTACGCCGATGAACGGTTCGCCGGCCGGATCGCCAGGGCGATCGTGGCGATGCGGCCGATCGAATCGACGACGCAGTTGGCGGCGATCGTTCGTGACGCCATTCCGGCACCGGCACGACGGACCGGTGGTCATCCCGCGAAGCGAACGTTCCAGGCATTGCGCATCGCCGTGAACCGTGAACTCGACGTCCTGCCGATCGCTCTCGACGCGGCGATCGAGCACACCGCTGTCGGCGGGCGTGTGTTGGCGATGGCCTACCATTCCGGCGAGGACCGCATCGTCAAGGATCGCTTCCGGCAGGCGGCAACGGGCGGATGTGTGTGTCCTCCTGCGTTGCCGTGCGTCTGCGGGGCGATCAAGACGGTTCGCCTCGTCAAACAGGGCTCGATCACACCGAAGCAGACAGAGATCGAGACGAATCCACGGGCGGAGTCGGCGCGCATGCGCGTCGTCGAAAAGCTCGCGGTGCGTTCGCAGATGGCGGGGAGCTAACTCATGGCATTGCCGATCCTGCGGCTCAAAGAGGACAGCATCCGCGATGAGATCCGCGCCGGCGCGCACGCCGAAGCCGAGTTCATCCGCACCGTTTCAGCATCGACCAACGATGTGCCGCTGGAACGCGTGCGGCCACCGTTGCGCGTCGTGCCGCCTCGAAAGCGGGCCATCAGGGTCGGCACCGTCGTCTTCTCGGCACTCTTCCTCACGCTCCTGTGTATCACCGTCTTCCAAGTGCAACTGGCAGAACGCCAGATCGGAGTCGAGCGCATCAACAGGGAGATCGAGATTGCCCGCGACCGTTTCGACACCCTGCGAAAGGAGAATGCCAGGCTGTCGTCGCCTGACGTCATTTCCGCCGAAGCGAAGCAACTCGGGATGTCACAGGGAACTCCGCAGAAGGCGGTCGCCACCGACGCCGACGCTGTTGCCGAGGCGACCGCAGCTTTCGGGGAGTGGGGTTTGAGCAACAACAGCATCGACGCCAACGACCCGCTCGCAGAACACAAACGAATCAAACAGGTGACGAACGCAGAGGCAGGCTGATGAACCGTCGACCGTTGGAACAGCGCGCCGATCTCGCAGCCCCGCGCCTGGCCGCCACCAGGAAGTCTGCAGCGCGACCCGTTGGCGGAGTGTCCGACAACCGCTCGCGGCAACAGCCGACACGACCGGCTCGTCACAACCCGCGCGTTGCCGGGCCTCTCGATCAGCAACCCCGCACGTCAACGCACCGCCAGCACAAGGACGACATGCGCGTACCGGGAAACCAGCGCGTGGCCGGAAACCAGCGCGTGGCCGGCAACCAGCGCGTGGCCGGCAACCAGCGCGTGGCCGGCAACCAGCGCGTCGCCGGCAACCAGCGCGTCGCCGGCAACCAGCGCGTCGCCGACAAACAGGCTTCGCCGATCCGAGTCAAGGGTTCCGGAATGGTCGAGGCTCGCAGACCAGCGGCGCGCAGCGCTCGGCCGGACCCTCGTGTCGGCGCCGGCACGCCGCAACGCGGTCGTATCGACCTCGACCGCCGCAGTGACGGCCATCGGCTTCGGCCGGAGCACGAATTGCGCAGACGGCGGGCACGCCCACTCGCTCGCCGGGCCAGGAAACTCAATCCGGAGATCATGCCGTCGGTCTGGCGTGCAGGCCTGCCGCGCCGACGGTTGCTGGCACTGCTGGTCGTCATCGGGCTCGTTTTCGGCCTGATCCTCACGCGGGTGATCATGCTGCAGACAGCGGATGCCAAGGAATACGTCGCCATCGGCGACAAGCAGCGCACCAAGCAGATCGACTTCCCCGCAGCTCGAGGGGAGGTCTTCTTCCGCGACGCCACGGCGGCGGCGTTGTCGTTGCCGGCAGCAACGTTCTACGCCAACCCGCAGAATGTCACCGACCCGAACGATGCCGCCCAGAAACTGGCGACGATCCTTGGCTACAGCGCTGCAGCGGAGCAGTTGCTCGCCCAAGATCTGGCGAGCACCAAGGGATTCGTGTACGTCGCCCGCCAGGTCGACGACGACAAGGCAACAGCGATCAAACAGCTCGCCCTGAAGGGCATCGGCTGGTATTACGAGCAGCGGCGCGAAACGCCTGCCGGCGACATCGGCAAGGAAGTCATCGGTAGGGTCAATGTCGATGGGGAAGGGACCAGCGGTCTCGAATTGCAGTTCCAGTCTGCACTGCAGGGTGTTCCGGGCGCTGGCACATTGCAGAGCGATGGGAGCCAGGGCGGCATCGCCATTGCCGGCAGTCGCGTCGTCACCAAGCAACCGGTCTCGGGCGACGATCTGGTGCTGACCATCGACCGCTCGCTGCAGTACGCCGCCGAACAGGCGCTCGCCACCCAGGTGACAGCGATCGGCGCCCGAGGGGCGACGGCGATCATCGAGGACAGCCACACCGGCGATCTGTATGCAATTGCGAGCGTGCGCCGGAACGCAGACACCGGCAACGTCGAAGTCACGTCGGCGAATATTGCCGCCGTCGACTCCTTCGAACCGGGCTCTGTCGCCAAGGTCATGACGGTCTCTGCTGCCGTCAACGAGGGAACGGTCACTCCGGACAAGACATTTCAGGTGCCGGGATGCAAGATCTTCTACAACAAGGCGCGAGCGCTGTGCGCCGCAGAAGCTCACGGGATCGAAACGATGACCGTCCGTAAGATCCTGGCGAAATCTGACAACATCGGAACGATCATGATCTCCCAGACCCTGGGGACAGGCGCTGCCAGCTCCGATGTCCAGGAGCGGTACATGCGCGACTTCGGGATGGGCACACCGTCTTCACTCGGCTTTCCTGACGAGGCCTCCGGGATTCTCATTCCCAACGCCCAGTGGAAGGGCGACCAGCGTTGGACGATCCCGTACGGTCAAGGCTTCGCTGTCACTGCCATCCAACTCATCGGTTCCGTCAATACCATTGCCAACGATGGCGTCTACGTAGCCCCGCGACTCGTCGGCTCGATCATCGACAGTAAAGGGGTACAAACCCCGACGCCACCGTCGGAGACCCACGAAGTCGTCACGCCAGAGACGGCAAAGCAAATGAACTCGATGATGCGCGACGTCATCTGCGACGGCACAGCCAGCGCATCGAAGGTCACCGGCTACACGATCGCGGGTAAGACCGGAACCGGTTACAAGGCGCAGCCGAACGGAACCTATCTGGACGCCCAGGGCCTTCACCACTACATGGCTTCGTTCGTCGGCTTCTTCCCGGCGGAAGCACCGCAGTTCACGATCCTCGTGACGATCGACGACCCGCCGGCCGGCGGCGCTCACTTCGGTGGCTCGGTCGCTTCGCCGGTCTTCGCTTCACTTGCGCAGACGGTGATCAGCCAGGAGCAGATCGCCCCGCCGACACCAGACGGTGGGTGTCCGAAGAAGTGACAGGCACAGTCGACCGAGCGGTCAGCGAACCGTTGGGGGACATTCTGCTGCGCCTGCGCGGTGGGCACCCGCGGCGCGTCCACGGTTCGACCGAGGTGGTCATCACCTCGATCACCCATGACTCACGTGATGTCGTGCCCGGTTCACTCTTCTGCTGTGTTCCAGGCGGGCGTGTCGACGGGCATGATTTCGCCGTCGTCGCCGTCGCTGCCGGGGCGCGTGCATTGCTCGTCGAGCGACTCCTCGACATTCCCCTCTCGCAGAACACCGAAACGCAGAACCCCGAAACGCAGAACCCCGAAACGCAGAGCTCCGTCACGCAGATCGTCGTTCAAGACGTTCGCACGGCGATGGGCTATTTCGCTGCTTCTCTCTTCCGCCATCCGTGCGACGAGCTCACCGTGGTGGGCGTGACCGGCACCAACGGCAAGACGACCACGACACACCTGCTGGCTGCGATCTTCAACGAAGCAGGTCGCCCAGCAGGTGTGATCGGCACCATCGGTGCCGCCAGGACCACACCAGAATCGACGGATCTGCAGCGACGTCTTCGATCACTGGCAGACAACGGAAAGCAGTCGGTGATGATGGAGGTCTCGTCGCACGCGCTTGCTTTGCATCGCGTCAACGGCTGCCACTTCGCCGCTGCAGTCTTCACCAACCTCGGTCATGATCATCTCGACCTCCACGAAACTCAGGAGCGCTATTTCGCCGCCAAGGCATTGCTCTTCGAACCATCGTTGTCGGCGGTCGGCATCGCCAATGTCGATGACGTCCACGGTCGGTTGCTGGTCGATGCCCAGCCGATCAGGATGATCGGGTATTCAGCTGCGCAATTGGCCGACGTCGAGGTGAGCGCATCGAGTCACTCCTATACGTGGATGGATCATCGCGTGACCGTCCCGATCGGGGCGCGGTTCAACGTCGAGAACAGTCTGGCGGCGGCGACGACGGCGTGTGCCCTTGACATCGACGTCGACACGATCGTTGCCGGATTGGCGAAGACGGCACCGGTTCCAGGCCGCTTCGAATCCATCGAAGCCGGCCAGTCGTTCAGCGTCGTCGTCGACTACGCGCATACGCCGGACGGGCTCGCTGTCGCCTTGGCCTCAGCTCGAGAGGTCGCCGGTTCGAAGCGCGTGATCGTCGTGTTCGGATGCGGTGGCGATCGCGACGCCCACAAACGCGCGCCGATGGGCGAAACCGCCGCCCGACTCGCTGACCTGACGATTGTGACGTCTGACAACCCGCGCACGGAAGACCCGATGAGTATCATCGAGGCCGCCGTCGCTGGTGTTCCCTTTTCGTTGCGCCAACGAGTCCGTACCCAGGTCGACCGGCGTTTGGCAATCGAGGAAGCCTTCGCCCTGGCAGGAGAAGGTGATGTCGTCGTCATCGCTGGAAAGGGCCATGAGGCGACGCAAACCATCGGAACGTCCGTGGGTGCGTTCGACGATCGAGTCGTTGCCCGCGAGATCTTGGAGTCTCAGCAATGATTGCCTTGATGATCGCCGGCGCAGTTGCGACGGCCGTTTCCCTCGTCGGGACGCGATTCACCATCCTGTTCTTCCGCAACCGCGGCAAGGGTCAACCGATACTCGGACCTGAAGATCGAGGCCCGCAGCATCAGCACAAAGCAGGCACGCCGACCATGGGTGGCATCGCCATCATCGTCGGTGCAGCGACCGGCTATGTCGTCGCCCATTTCCGCGAGGGGCTGGTGTTCTCCAACCAGGCGTTGGTCCTCTTCTTCGCCGTCTTCATAATGGCGTTCCTCGGCTTCCTCGACGACTACATCAAGGTCAAGGCGTCGAGGAACCGCGGGATCTTCTGGAAGAAGAAGGGCTATATCACCTTCGGGATGAGTGTCGGCCTCGGGTGGCTGCTGGTCACCGTGACCGACGTCTCGAGGACGGTCAGTTTCACCAGGGCCACACAGCCTGGATGGCATCTGCCGTGGTGGGCCTGGACGATCTATGCCGGAGCAATCATCTTCGCGACGACGAACGCCGTCAACGTCACCGACGGACTCGACGGACTGGCCGCCGGATCGGCATCCTTCGGTTTCCTGGCCTTCGCAATCATCGCCTACTGGGCCTTCCGCAACCCGGCTTACTACAGCTCGGTGATCAACCCGCTCGACCTGGCAGCGGTCGCCATCGCCTTCGCCGGCGCGTGTGCCGGCTTCCTGTGGTACAACGCTGCACCGGCGCGAATCTTCATGGGCGACGTCGGGGCCCTGGGTATCGGCGCGGCGTTGGCGTTGTTGGCGCTGACGACGGATGCTCAGTTGCTGCTGCCGTTGATCTGCCTGATCAATGTCATCGAGATCGGATCGGTCTTCCTGCAGATGGCGGTGTTCAAGGCGAGCGGCCGCAAGAAGCGGCTGTTCAGGCTGTCACCGATACATCATCACTTCGAAATGCTCGGCTGGCCGGAGACCACCGTGATCATCCGCTTCTGGATGATCGCCGCCGTCGGCGTCGCCGCTGCGCTGGCGATCTATCTCGCCGACTTCACCCGCCTGCAAGGAAAGAGCTAGCCCATGGCCATCGCTACAGCAACCAACGGCAACGCCAAGACGAGCGGTCCGGAAAAGCATGGCCGGGTCTTGTCGGCACCGAAGCCGCGGCCGGCTTCGAGCCGCAACTCGACACCGACCCGACGGACCAACCCCTTCCGGGGCAAAGGTGTTCCTCAGTCGAGCGCCCCGCTGCACAAACGGCCCATTCCTCGACCCGACTCGGCGAAACCTTCGCGTCGGTCGAAGCGGATCGGCCGCGGCCTTCGACGCGCTGGATTCGATGAATCAGACGGCTCGACGATCGGCTCGACGATCGGCTCGACCACGACGTCCGCGAATGTCATCGCCGCGACGAGCGCTCATCCTGCGCCTCGCCGGCTGGCCAAGCGCGCCAAGGCCAAGCGCCGCCAGCTGATCCCGGATACCCCGATAGCACCCCCGCCGGCGTCGTTCTACCTGCTCGGGGCACTCGTCGCAGTCCTGACGATGCTCGGTCTCGTACTGGTCCTCTCGGCGTCGTCGATTCGCGAGTTGCACGCCGGCCGTTCCCCGTGGGGACCGTTCTCCCGCCAAGCTGGATGGGCAGCGCTCGGCGCGATTTCGATGATCATCATCGCCCGCGTCCCGTACCTGCGCTGGCGAAGCTGGGTCACGCCGATCCTTGCGCTCGGTATGGGTCTCATGCTGCTGCCATTCGTCCCCGGAGTCGGTCGATCGGTCGGCGGGGCCCACGCCTGGGTGAAAATCGGGCCACTGTCGTTCCAGCCATCTGAGTTCTTGAAGATCGCCGTGCTCATGTACTGCGCCGACCTGCTGACGAAACGGGAGCGGGCGATGCACGTCACGCGCGCCACCCTCGGTCCGTGCCTACTCGTCGTGGGCGTGGCGTGCGGCGCCATGCTGGTGCAGAGCGATCTCGGCTCCGGTGTCGTGCTGTGCACCATCGTGCTGTCGATCGCCTTCATCGGCGGGACTCCCGTCATTCCGTTCCTCGGCGTGACCGGGAGCCTTGCGGTCGGAGGCCTCGGATTCGTGATGAGCACGCCGTTCCGCCGCGATCGCTGGATGGCCTTCCTCGACCTCGCAAGCCACCGTTCGACACTGAACTACCAGGTCACGCAGGGCCTGGTGGCGATCGCCGACGGTCGAATCGCCGGCGTGGGGATCGGCAACAGCCACCAGAAGGGCTGGCTGCCGCTGTCGTACAGTGACTTCATCTTTGCCGTACTCGCCGAGGAACTCGGGTTGATCGGCGTCGTCGCCGTACTCGGGTGCTACGTGCTGTTCTGCTTCGTCGGCGTGCAGGTCGCGTTGCGTGCCAAGGACCGCTTCGGCATGTTGCTCGCCGGTGGGGTCGCAGCATGGATCGGGATCCAGGCGATCATCAACGTGGCCGGGGTCGTCGGTGTGATGCCGCTCACCGGTTTGACGTTGCCGTTCGTCTCCTCAGGCGGTACCTCGTTGTTCGCGACGATGTCGGCAGTCGGTTTGCTGCTGAACGTGGCACGCTCTGAGCATGCCTGAAGCGAGCGCTGCCGCTGTCGCCCCGGTCGATGTGCCGCCATTGTTCGCTGTCATCACCGGTGGCGGGACCGCCGGGCATGTGTTGCCGGCGCTGTCGGTCGCCGAAGCGCTCGTGGTGCGCGGCCATCAACCAGGTGAAATCCTCTACATCGGCGCGCTTCGCGGTATCGAAACACGCCTCCTCCCACCGACGCCGTACCCGCATGTCTTCTTCGACGTCGTCGGTTTCCAACGGTCGTTCTCGCGCCGCAACCTCGGATTTGCGCCGAAACTGCTGCGGGCGACCCGTGAGGCGACGGCCCTGCTCCGCCAGCGACGACCGAAAGTCGTCGTCTCCGTCGGAGGATACGCAAGCATGCCCGCTGTCCTCGCTGCACGTCGCCTGAAGATCCCCGTCGTCGTCGTCAGCTTCGACAAACGTCCGGGGAAAGCGAGCCGGGTAGCGGCCAGAAGCGCGGTGGCGAGCGCTGTCGCCTTCAGCGATTCCCCGTTGCCGAGGGCCACCGTGACCGGTGCGCCGGTGCGCCAATCGATCCTCGGGGTCGACCGAGTCGACGATCGCGTCGCCGCTCGAGAGCAACTCGGAATCCCCCTCGACCGTTTTCTGATCTGCGTTTTCGGTGGTTCTCAAGGGTCAGGCATCCTCAACAGCGTGATCGCCCAGTTCGTCGAACGGCATTGCGACCGAGGCGACCTCGCTGTGCGCCACGTCGTCGGTGAACGCTTCCTCGCCGAAGCGTCCGCGCCGCGCCGCGATCCAAACGGCATCCTGTATGACGTGATCGGATACGAGGATCGGATGCCACTCGTTTATGCGGCGTGTGACCTGTTGGTCGGACGCGGAGGCGCCAGCACCGTCATCGAAGTGGCGGCGACCGGCACACCGGCCATCCTCGTGCCATGGTCCGGTGCTGCCGAGGATCATCAAACCGACAACATCCGCTGGCTGTCGGACTCCGGAGCTGCCGTGCTGATCCCCGAACCGGAGTTCGACCTGTCGCGGTTCGACGGCGTGGTGCTCCGCCTCATCGATCACCCCGCGGAACTGCAGGTGCTGGGCGAGCGCGCCCACGCACTCGGTGCGCCGCATCGCAGCGGCCGACTCGGCGAACTCATCGACCACATCGCAGAGACCAACGGATGACCGCGCCGATGCTGGCTCCTGTTGCTCCGCTCGACCTGTCGGTACCCGGCCGCTTTCATGTTGTCGGTGCCGGCGGACCGGGCATGAGCGCGATCGCGCTCGTGCTCGCTGAAATGGGCCACGACGTTTCCGGGAGCGATGTCCGTGATTCGGCGGTACTCGATCGGTTACGCGTCGCCGGCGTGCGAATCAACGTGCCACATGATGCCGGCGTCGTCGCCGGCGTTGATGCGGTCACCTACTCGACGGCGATCCCGGAGGCGAACATCGAACTCGCAGCCGCACGCCGAGCCGGCACACCGACGATGCACCGATCTGGGATGCTGGCTTCGATCTGCGCGCAGGCGAAATCGCTCGGCGTCGCAGGTACACACGGCAAGACGACCACGACCTCGATGCTGATGCTCGTCCTCAGTAGAGCCGGCTGGCGGCCGAGCTTCGTCATCGGTGGCGACGTGTCCGATATCGGGACCGGTGCGCAGTGGACGGGTGGCGAATGGTTCGTCGTCGAAGCCGACGAGAGCGACAAGACCCATCTTGCACTGCCGCTCTTCGGCACGATCCTCACGAATGTCGACGTCGATCACCTGGAGAACTATGGGACGTTCGAGGCGATCGTCGCCGGATTCGACACGTATCTCCGTCAGCTTCCCGGACCGAAAATCCTGTGCGCCGACGACCCGATCTGCATGGATTTCGCCGACGTGCTGCGTGCGGACCTCGGAGAAGGAAGCGGTGTCGTCACCTACGGACTGTCGGCCTCCGCCGACTTCCGGGCGACGGACGCTGTCGGTGATCACGGTTCGTTCCGCTTCCGCGTGCTCCACGGAGACGTCGACCTCGGCGAGTTCTCACTGCCGCTGCGCGGCATCCACAACGTGGTCAACGCGACCGGCGTGATCGCCATGGCCACGTTGATCGGCGTCGACATCGAGCAGACGCGCGCCGCACTGTCGTTGTTCGGTGGAGTTGCCAGACGCTTCGACGTCCGAGGCGAAGTCCACGGTGCCACGCTCGTCGACGACTACGCGCACATCCCGACCGAGATCGCCGCCGTGCTGCGCGCTGCCCGCGAGAGCGGTGATGACTGGCAACGCGTGATCGCCGTTTTCCAACCGAATCGCTATCGGCGGATGGCGGTACTCTCGCCGGAATACCGCGACGCGTTCACCGCAGCCGACGTCGTCGTGCTGACCGAGATCTACCCGTCCGGAGACACCCCGATCCCAGGCGTGACCACCAAGCTGGTCGTCGACGCAGTGCTCGACGCGCACCCCTGGCAGCGGGTCGTGTGGTTGCCGCACCGCCACGAACTCGTCGACTTCCTCGTTCACGAGCTTCGCCCTGGAGACGTGTGCGTGTCGATGGGCTGTGGCGATATCGCCGTCCTGCCGACGGAGATCCTTGCCAGAGCAGACGAGCTGGACTGCGCTGGATGAGGCGCGACCGTCGAGTCATCGACGCCGCCGCCACCATCGTCGGAGATCTTGGCGGGCGGTTGCAACGGGACGTCCCGCTCGGACCGATGACGACGTATCGAGTCGGCGGCCGTGCGGCGTTGTTCGCCACGCTCGCATCCGTGGCCGAGATCGCCGCTGTTTCCGAGGCCGTACTGGCGACGGGCATCGAAGTGCTGGTTGTCGGCAGAGGCTCGAATCTGCTCATTGCCGATACGGGGTTCGATGGGCTGGCGATCACGATGAACGCTTGTGCCGATGGCCTCGACCTGCACGCCGGTGACAGTGCTGATGAGCGCCTCATCACCGCCGGGTCCGCCGTGCTGCTGCCGGTACTTGCGCGGCGCACCGCCGCCGCCGGCCTCAGCGGTCTGGAATGGGCTGTTGGCGTCCCCGGAAGCGTTGGCGGAGGCATCAAGATGAACGCGGGTGGCCACGGTTCCGATGTCGCAGGGACGTTGGTCGCTGCAGAAATCTTCGACATCTCGACGAACCGCAGCGGCACCGTCGAGGCAGCGCACCTCGGCCTGCGCTTTCGAGGGTCGAGCATCGCCAACCACCAGCTCGTCATCAGCGGCACCTTTCGACTGTCGTTCGGAGATCAGCAACGGTCAGAGGCCGAAATCGCCGAAATCGTGAGGTGGCGTCGCGCGCACCAGCCGGGCGGCCAGAATGCAGGTTCGGTATTTGTGAATCCCGTGCCGGGAGAAGTCGCCGCCGGCGAACTCATCGATCGGCTCGGGCTGCGCGGGTTGCGGATCGGAACAGCTGAAGTGTCAACCAAACATGCGAATTTCATCCAGGCAGACGAAGGCGGGAACGCCGCTGACGTGCGCGCCCTCATGGAACACGTGCGTACAAAGGTCTCCGAGGTATTCGGTTTCGAACTGCGGAGCGAGATCAGGCTCGTCGGTTTCGACGACGTCACCCCGTCAGCGCATGCGTTCGAGCCGGGAGTCAGTGTTCCGTGACCGATGTGTTCCCGCCCGATGACGACAGTGAACTCGTCATCGTCCGCAAGCTCGTCAAACCGCTCGCCAAAGCCCAGCCGACGCCTCCCGAACCAGGCGGAACACCTGCTCAGCCGTCTGTCCCCGCTGCGGCTTCGCTCGATGCCCTGGCAGTCGACGGAAATGGTTCAGAGGAACCTGCGGGGGATGATCGGCCCGGCGACGAAGCAGCCGGCGACGAAGCAGGCAGCCACGCCGTTGTTGGGAAGACCGTTGTCCCTGCCGCCGCACCACCGCCGAAGTTCGTCAAAGTGATCAGCATCTCCCACGAGGAAGATCTCGCCGGCCCGCTGCCCGTCCCGATCGGTGAGGAGGACGCTCCGGTCGACAACAATCCGCGTTCGGACGCCGGCGTCGGCGTCGACCCGCGACTTCGCGAGCGCCGTCGAGAAGTCGATCGGTTGATCACTCGCAAGCGTCTTTTCGTCGGCTTGGGGATTTTCACGGTCCTGCTGATCGTTGTCGGCACGCTTGCGGTGTTCGCATCGCCTGCCTTCGACGTCAGAACCATCACGGTCTACGGCAATGTCTTCACCACAGACGACCAGATCGCACCGGTGCTTGCAGAACTCCGCGGCAAGCCGATTTTGACCGTCGATATCAATAAGGCGAGGGCGCAGCTCGAAGCGTTGCCGTTCGTCAGGCAGGCCGACATCGCCACTGATTTTCCGCACACGGTGCATATCGAGATCGAGGAGCGCCAACCTGCGCTCTCCTATGTCGGAACCGACGGTCAGTGGCGCATCATCGACAATGACGGACGTGTGCTGACGCTGCTCGGTGGCCAGCCTGCCGAATTCAAACCGATCAACGGTGTCGGTCCGGCAATCGACGCCGGTCAGTATGCGGGTGCCGGGTATGGCGCAGCAGCGACGATCGCCCGCTCGTTACCCAGCGAACTGCAGCCATACATGGCTTCGTTCGACGTCAAGCAATCCGGTGATATCGACCTTGTGCTCTCGACGGGAACCGTGATCAGTTTCGGTCAGCCGACCGACATGACCGCCAAGCTCGCCGCCGTGTTGACCAAGTTCCGCACGACCCCACCTTCGAACGTTGCGGCGATCGACGTCACCAATCCAGCAGCGATCGGCGTCACCCTCAAGTAGTGAGCGAGGTGACGATTTGCGACTATTGCACCGGGTTCCCAGTTTTCCGGGTACAGACGTGAGAGGATTGCTCCAACAATTCTCCCGGAGGTAAAGCCGATGGCCGGATCACCCCAGAACTACCTCGCAGTCATCAAGGTCCTTGGTGTCGGTGGTGGCGGTGTGAACGCAGTCAACCGAATGATCGACGCAGGTCTCAAAGGCGTCGAGTTCATTGCTGTCAACACAGATGCACAGGCGCTCCTGATGAGCGACGCCGACGTCAAATTGGACGTCGGCCGCGAGCTGACTCGCGGGCTCGGTGCCGGCAGCGACCCTGAGGTCGGTCGTCAGGCTGCTGAAGCGCACCGAGACGAGATCGAAGAGGTACTCAAGGGTGCCGACATGGTTTTCATCACCGCCGGCAAGGGCGGCGGCACCGGTACCGGCGCCGCGCCGGTCATCGCCGAGATCGCCCACGGAATGGGTGCGCTCACGATCGGCGTGGTCACTCGTCCGTTCTCGTTCGAAGGCCGTCGCCGTTCGGTACAGGCTGACCAAGGGATCAACAAACTCAAGGAAAAAGTCGACACGCTGATCGTCATCCCGAACGACCGTCTGTTGACGGTCGCCAACGAAAAGACGAGCGTGCTCAATGCGTTCAAGATGGCTGACGAAGTCCTCCTGCAAGGCGTTTCGGGTATCACCAACCTGATCACCACACCGGGCCTGATCAACACCGACTTCGCCGACGTCAAGATGATCATGAGCAATGCCGGGTCGGCGCTGATGGGTATCGGCCAGGCCAGCGGAGAGAACCGCGCAACAATTGCTGCAAAAGCAGCGATTTCCAGTCCTCTGCTCGAAGCTGCCATCGACGGTGCGCGCGGCATCCTGCTGAACATCACCGGCCCGTCTGACCTCGGCCTGTTCGAGATCAACGCCGCTGCGGAGATCATCCATGGTGTCGCCCACCAGGACGCCAACATCATTTTCGGTACCGTCATCGACGACGAAATGGGCGACGAGGTCAAAGTCACCGTCATCGCCGCCGGATTCGACCGCTGGGACGGCCAGCCGGCCAGCGCGGCCGTTGGCCTGCCCAAAATTGATCCGGCCCCGAAGCCGACGTCGACCATCAAAGATCTGTTCGGAGAGCCAGAACCCGATCCGTTGGACGACGACGATTTCGACGTCCCCTCGTTCCTGAAGTAGTCGCCAGTTCGTCGGGTTTGCGTTGAACTCGATCGATGACAGTGGATCGATGAGCGTCGATGTCGCGCGTGTCGCCGACAACGTCGCAGCACTGCGCGCACGTCTCGCCGAGCTCGGCGGCGCCGGCGTGGCGCTGCTGGCAGTGACCAAGACGTTCCCGGTCGAGGCCGCCGCCGCCGCCATCGACGCAGGCTGCGACGGGATCGGGGAGAACTACGCCCAGGAACTGGTTGCCAAATCCGACGGCCTGCTGGCGATCATTCCTCGACCCGACGTGCACTTCATCGGTCATCTGCAGTCGAACAAGGTACGCAGTCTCGTTGACGTCGTCACCGTGTGGGAGACGCTCGATCGGCCCTCGATCATCGAAGAACTGGCGCGTCGGGCTGCAGGCGCCACGGTGATGGTGCAGGTCAACGTCAGTGGTGAAGCGTCCAAGAGTGGATGCACACCGGCCGCTGCCGAATCGTTGGTCAGCACTGCGATCGAACACGGACTGAACGTCGTCGGTCTGATGACCGTCGGCCGAGCAGGCGATGTAACAGCCGCCCGTCTGGGATTCCGCGAGCTGCGCACGCTTGCCGACGGGCTCGGTCTGGTGCAGTGCTCGATGGGGATGAGTGACGATTTCGAGTGGGCAGTACAAGAGGGTGCCACCCAGGTGCGTATCGGCAGCGCACTGTTTGGCCAACGTGTCCGCCCGTGAGCGTTCCCACTGGGCTACCCTTTGAGCAGGAGGTTTCCTGATGACAGTCTTCAAACGAGCGATGGATTATCTCGGCCTTGGTCCGGACGATGCCTACGACGATTATGACCTCCCGCCGGCAGAGCCAGAGCCACGTGGTCGCGGTGGGTACGAGGAGCAACGACCGATGCGTACGCGTCCCAGCCAGAGTGGATATGACGACTCTGATCTTGCCGCCCGTGGCGGGCCGCCACGCAATGGGCCGACAAGGGTGGTTCCCGGTCGTGATCTCGAACCGTCACCGCCCCGTCGTTCGTCGCCGATCGACGATTCCAACATCGCCCCGCGGCCATCGCGTCAGGGATCGACCGTGCGTCTTGCGCCGCCGCCGCCTGCTGAGCCGTTGACCGTGCGCCCGCAGCGTTTCGAGCATGCTCAGGAGGTCGCCGACAAGTTCAAGTCCGGCCAGCCGGTGATCATGAACATCGAAGGCAGTGACCGAGCCGATTCACGTCGCCTCATCGACTTTGCCAGCGGCCTGTGCTACGGACTCGACGGCACGATGGAAAAAGTTGCTACCGGTGTCTACCTGCTGAAGCCAATGGTGCGTCCAGAAGAACGCCACGAGGAATACGGCTACTGATCATATGAGAGTTCGCTGGCGCTCACCTGCCGTGCTCGGGGACTCGTCCCTCGCCCGCTCGCCTGCCGCAAGCACTCGGACGGGTTCGACACCGTACCGGTTCGCTGGCGCTCACCTGCCGTGCTCGGGGACTCGTCCCTCGCCCGCTCGCCTGTCGGTCGATTGAATCGGAGCGGCTTCGCCGCGCTCAGCTCACGACAGCGGCCGGCGCGCTGTCCCGATACCGCCGATCGGGGGGGCGACTGCCCCCGGACCCCCGACGGAGTTTGTGACTGTCAGCGGTTGGCGACCGGAATCACCCGCACAGTGACCACGCAAACACTCGCGGCCACAGCACTAGCGCTCACTGCCGTGCTGTTCGACGTGGTGTGCTGGCGTCAGGTGGTGTTGTGCTCGTCGGCGTCGAGCTGCATTGCTTTGTCGTGACGGCATGCTCGGATGATCTCGGTCGAGGACTATCAGCCCCTCGGACGTTGGGTTGGCCTAGCATGAAGCACATGGAAGTGTCGCCGCAGGCTATTGCCACCACCACATTCCGGGTCGTCAAAAAGGGTTACGACCCTGATGAGGTTCGCTCCTATCTCGGTGAACTCTCACGGGCGATGGACACCGCCCAGGCGCACGCCCAGACGATGGAAGCCCGTGCGCGTCAAGCGATGGCCAAGGCTGAACGGCTGGCGACTTCGTCTCCGACAACATCGACTTCCGCGCCGACCGAATCGATTGCCGTCACGCCCTCGTCAGCGCAGTCGATCGAGTCGCAACCGTTGCCCAGCGGGGCGGACACCATCAGCCGAACGTTGTTGTTGGCCCAGCAGACCGCTGAAGCGACCGTCACCAAGGCGCAACAGGAAGCGGCGGAACTGAAGGCCAGTTCCGAAGCTGAGGCCAAGTCGGTCCGCGAGAATGCAGCGTCGACCGCTGCGAAAGCAGTCGAGCAGGCGCGCCACGAGGCTCGAACGGTCGGCGACGAAGAGAAGGCCCGTATCGAGGGCGAGATCCATCAGCTGCTCGCACGTCTCGAATTCCTTCGGGGCGACATCGATCAACTCGAAAAGCATTCGGCCAATCACCGCCAGCGGCTCCTCGAATCAGCCGATGCACTTCGCGCGGTCGCAGAAACCCCGAACAGCGGATTTGCCAGTGTCCGCCGCCCAGTGCTTTCCGGTGCCTCGGACTCGTTGAAGGCCGACTTCGCGGATCGCGATGCTGCAACGGCGGCCGCCTCGGTCACCCCTGCGGAACCGACGACAGTTGACGCCAGCCAAGCGGCGGCGGTCGATGCCGACGCCCCCAGCACCGGTTCATTGTTCGACACCGCCGACGAAGTTGGAGCAGACGATGCCGGATCGGCTGCTACGGCCAGGGTCGATGCTCCCCGGCACGGTGAGGCCGCTGATTCCGATATCACCGCTGAGGTGCCGGTCGTTCAAAGCTGACCCCCGTGCGCCGGTTTCACGGAAGGCGGCGGCAAACGTCATCCGGTGAAGTGACACCGTTGGCGGCCCACACCGGACGCTACAGCACTCGTGAACGTTGGATGTGGTGGGTCGCTTTCCCGGGGAGATGCGAACTCAATGGTGGTACGTGGCCCAGGCGCTTGCGCTGGCGGCGGCTTCGGTGACGAGGTGTTGTCGTTGTTCTGGTGAATGGTCGAGTTGCCAGAATTTGGTGCGGAACGTCTCGCCGGATGGGTGGTGGTAGGCGTGTCCCGGTGGAGGTTCGGCTAGCGGGCTCGTCGGTGGGATCGGGGTTCCGGTGGCTGGAATGATTGCTCCGTTGCGTTGTCGCCAAACGATGCCGTCCTGCAGGTCGGCGTTGCCGCTGGCGGTGTAGGCGCCGACGTGGGCGCCTCGATGATTTTCTGGGCAGAGCGCAGCGAGGTTGAAGGTGTCGGTTGGTCCGCCCTTGATCCAGTGGATGAGGTGGTGGACTTCGAGGTGTGCTGCGGAGTTGCAGCCGGGGTAGCGGCAGTGGCGGTCCCGTTCGAGGATCAGTCGTCTGAGGTCGTTGCGGACCGTCCGTATCGCCCGGCCGAGGTTCACGGGTCTGCCACCGTGGTAGTAGACGGGTCGCACGATCGTGTCGCAGCAGAGGTGGTCGCGGATCGGGTCGGTGATGCCGGGTCCGGCGTTGAGCCATGCCGGGAGTAGTCGCGCGGGTGGGCGGCTGGTGGCCCAAGCCGAGCGTGAGAGTCGATTCGGCTCAACCGATCGGGTTGGTGCGACCGCTCGCGCAAGGACCGTTGCCCCAGCCATGACCTGATCGGACGGTACGTCGACCTGATCGGACGGTACGGCCGGTTCGCCACGGCCATCGGTCTCGTGGTCGGTGGTTGTCGGCGTTTCGGTGGTTGTCGGCGTTTCGGTAGTGACGTCGAGGTGGATGTAGACGCGGTATTTGTCGGCTCGTGAGGTTGATCGGATACTGCCGAGAGAACGGTTGCAGACTTCGGCGAGGGCGTCGATCCAGGTGACGTTCGTGTTCCCGGCGTTGATCAGCGCGTCTCGGGCCTCGCGCAGTGCCGTGTCGATCAATGCACCGATGTCTGCGGGGCATTCGGCGTGGAATTGGTAGCGGCCGTCCTCGTCGAACCACATCGACACCCCACCCGGATCCTCTGCCGCCACGTTGGCCTGACCGTCATCACCAACGTCCGCATTGACCGTGCCGTCCTGAGACTTGGCGTCATCGCTCGGCTTGGTGTCATCGCTCGGCTTGGTGTCATCGCACGGCTTGGTGTCATCGCTCGGCTTGGTGTCATCGTGGGTGTCGGAACCGGTGGTCGGGTGCCATGCGGGGTGATGCCGTGAGAGTGCGGATCGAAGTTGTATGACGGTGGCTTGCGTGGCGAGGTAGCAGGCTTCGGCGTCGTTGTGTGGGGCGGTGTAGCGGGCGACCTGGGCGATTTGATCGATGGCCAGTTCACCGTTGGCGAACGTGGCAAAAGTGACGGGCAGGTCGTCGTGGCGGCTGGCGATCATCACGAACTGCTTGGCGCGTTCGGGCGACAATCCTGTCTGCCATGCAACCCAATGCTCGACGGATCGGATCCCCGGCTGCGCCCATGCCGCTGTGAGGATTGCTTCGTGAATCAACTCGACCAGCCTGGCGTGAGCGACGTTCAATTGACCGCACGCCACGCCGAGTCGTTGTTGGAGTTCGTTGATCTCTTGATCATCCACTCCCCACAATCGTACACACGTTCGTATATCAACACAACGCGGGAAAGAAGATGCGGACTCGGTTTGTCTCGGCGGGGTGCGAAGTGACGAGGTGCGAAGTGACGAGGTGCGAAGATCGGCTGCAACGGCGGGCGTTGCGCTTCACTTCGATCGAACCCGCATGCGGCCCCGAGCAGCGAGCAGGCACATCGCTGCGGCGATGTGCTGGTGAGCTACCTCGGCGATCTGGCGCTCGCGCTGACGGTCAGAAATCGAGCAGCGTCAGGCACCGACGTTGTCGGTGTGCCATCGTCGTCCGAGGCTCGGGTGGCGCAACTTGCTCAACGCCTTCGCCTCGATCTGACGGACGCGCTCCTGGCTGATCTCGAGTCCTTGGCTGATGTCGGCGAGTGTCCGCGGTTCCTCGTGCAATCCGAACCTGAGCGTCAGCACTTTCCGTTCCCGTTCCGACAGACGAGCGAGCTGCGAGTCGAGCGCCAGGCGTTCGAGCGCGGCGGCTGCGGCCTCGTAGGGAGCGATTGCTTCATCGTCGGCGATCAGGTCACCCATCTCGACCTCACCGGTCTCGTCGATCGGCATCGACAACGACATCAATGGACGCCTGTGCTGCTGGGCGAGGTTGACGTGGCTGGTTGTCAGGCCAGCTTCCTGGGCGACCTCGGCAGACGTCGGAGACCGGTCGAGCTGCTCGTTGAGCCGAGTCGTCGTCTGGTCGATCAATGAGTAGGTGTCGCGCACATGCGCGGGTACGCGGATCGTTCGTGACGTATCCGCCAGTGCCTTGCCGATCGACTGGCGGATCCACCAGGTTGCGTACGTCGAGAACTTGAAACCCTTGGAGGCGTCGAATTTCTCGACGGCGTGCATCAGCCCGAGGTTGCCCTCCTGGATGAGATCGAGCAATGGCATTGCAGCGTTCTCGTAGCGCTTTGCGATCGAAACGACCAAGCGAAGGTTCGACTGGATGAACTGTCTGCGAGCAGCGGCCTCGCCGTCACCTTTGGCGGCGATACGGTCGGCCAGATCCACTTCCTCGGCTGCCGTCAGCAGAGCATGCGCGCTGATCTCGTCGAGGTAGCGCCTGAGCGCGTCGGCGTCCGAGCCGTTCGCTGGCCGATGAGACATCGGTACGAAGGTAGTCGCACGGCATGACGCCGTACGGGATGCTCGCCCTCCCGCACCCTCGCACCGACCCACTCACCGGCGCAGATATCATCGTCAGGTCCCGGAAACGGGCGCATAGCTCAGTTGGTAGAGCACTGCCCTTACAAGGCATCGGTCGGGGGTTCGAGTCCCTCTGCGCCCACCCAAAAGACCTGCTCAGACGCTATTTGCCAGCTCTCGTCGGAGACGAGGTGTACAACGAGGTGTACAACGCCTACCGGTAGCTTCGTCTCGGCCCGTGTCGTTCAGCGCCCGAGTGGGCGTACCGCTCATCCCGTAGCGGCAAGTTCTGCACCTGTTCTCAACCACGTCCGCTCTCCGACAGCACGCATTGAATTCAAGGAAGTCAAGTCGCCGATGAGTCGCTTCGAAGTTGGTGCCCACACAGTGAAGTGCAGCTTCGTCGTTGAAAATGAGGAGATGTGGTGCCCAGCCGATAAGCAGGACGGCCATCACATCGATGTGTACCGATCGATCGAAGGGAAGGTCCCGATGTCCGCTGAAGGTGTGATTTTGGCACCCGTTCAGCGACAACGCCCTATCTCGGTGTTCACCAGCCTTTCCACCTTTACTGGGCTTGGGGGAATGGATCTCGGCCTCGAGGCGGCAGGTTTCAAGAATCTTGCTGCAGTCGAGTGGGATGAGTCCGCTCGACGCTCAATCGTTGCCAATCGGTGCGGATGGAACTTACTGCGGGACGGTGACATCGCTGAGGTCGCGGATTCGCTTTGCCCTCGTGATCTCGGCGTTGCTCGTGGGGACCTGGACTTGCTGGTGGGAGCGCCCCCGTGCCAGCCATATTCGAAGGCGGCACAGTGGGCTCCCGGGTCTCGGCGGGGGCTTGACGATCGTCGCGGGCAGTATCTCGATGATTTCCTAAAACTTCTTGATTCGTTTCGGCCGAAAGTGGCACTTATTGAAAACGTACGCGGTTTCGTCGGTGGCACGACATCCGCACTGCCCTACATCACGAGCGTTTTGTCCGGGTTGGCGATGGTGGGAAGCAAGTACCGAGTGGAGCACCGGGTGCTCGATGCCGCCGACTTCGGCGTGCCACAACGACGTCATCGTGCGATTGTCGTTATTACGCGCCTTGATCGACCGTTCGTATGGCCGGCTCCCGGAGGTCCTTCAACGGCATGGGATGCGATCGGCAGCCAAGCTTTCGACGAAGTTGCTCCCAGTGCCGTCGGGAAGTGGGCCAGCCTGCTCGCAAGTATTCCGGAAGGCGAGAACTATCTCTGGCATACGCGCCGAGGCGGAGGAGAAAGCCTGTTTGGATACCGGACTCGGTATTGGTCGTTCCTATTGAAGCTCGCTAAGGATGCTCCCTCGTGGACGCTCCCGGCCCAGCCCGGCCCCTCAACTGGCCCGTTTCATTGGGACAACCGACCATTGCGAGTGCAGGAAATTCTGAGACTTCAGTCGTTTCCGGCCGACTGGATCGTGGAGGGCTCGAGCCGATTGGAGCGAGTGCGGCAGGTGGGCAATGCCACGCCCCCTCTGCTGGCGGAGGCAGTAGGACTAGCCGTCATTGCTCATCTCAAGGGTGCCCAGCAAGTGATGGCGCCGTCGAAGTTTTTGATCGAATCTCAGGGTCGAATACCGCCGCCCAAGTTGCCTTCGCCGGTGCCCGCTGAGTTTCGAGGTCTGGTGGGTAAGTATGCCGACCATCCCGGAAAGGGACGAGGGCCAGGCGCGACAAGATCCGCTCGGTTGTTTGATACGAAATCTGTTTGAGATCAGCTGACGCGAATTCTGCTTCGGCCTGATTGCCATTGAAATTGACCTGGGCTCTGCTTCCCGAGCCTCACGGCTCGGATGGATGAACCGGGCGGTGGCACTACGTCCAATGGCACGCCTACAAGGCGGACAATGGAATTGTCGTTCGTGGTCCTAACGCTAATTACGCTCAGATCACGACTGACGTACGCTTCATCGACTCGCCCTTCGAGTGCGGACGCGGGTATGCGACCGGTCCACGCGACGTCGCAGCCGAGCGATTGGGCACAGAAGGTGCACGCGTCGCCAGGTCGGGCGAGCGATGTGGTGTCGGGCAGTGCTCGGTTGAACTGGTCCACCGCTCGGAGCGCTTCGGCAGCGGCCGACTGAAGTTGAGATGATGTGACAGCCGAGGACCACGTCTCGCCGTCGACGCGTGCGATTTTCAGTCGTGTCACTGCGCAGTCGACGGCGTCGACAAGAAATCCGTAAATCATTAGCTGTCGGAGTTCGCCGTCATCTGGCGGGCCGGAGTCGTGGGTACCAGTTTTGAAATCGACAATCTCAGCCGATCCATCTGGGTATCGGAGGACGAGATCTGGTCGACCCCAAAGCGTTCCGTCGTCGGATCGAACCTCCTGCTCGACTGACGCGGTTCCTTGGAGTCGCTCGATGTCGACGACCAACTGCTTGGCCAAGCGGAATGTGCCACGTCGGACGACGTTGTATCTCCACCACGTACCAGGTGGTCTGATTCCATCGGTTCGGTTGTATTGGGTGTCAATGGCGTCTTCCCATATTTGGCGAAGCGTTGCGTCATCAGATATGCGGGAGTCGGTTGATTTGAGAACTCGGGCAAGGACAGCGTGAGCGGCCGTTCCGAGCGCGCTTGCGTCACTGATTGGCAAGCTGCTGCGGATTGACTCGGGTGTGGCCCGTCGGAGGCCTTCCTGGTGGCCGCATTGCACGAGGCGCGCAACGAGAGACGGCGAGGCCGATTCGATCGGGGCTATGTCCACGCGAATCCGGCCGCTCGCGCCTGGGCTTCAACCCATCCGGGTCGCCGGTCGAGGTCAAAGGCCGTGACCGTGTGGAGACCATCTTTCGATTTTGGCTCGGCCAGCACAAAACCTCGATTGGCTAGCTGTTCGTACATTTCCAGAGTGGAGTCGTCTGCGAGTTCCGGTCGCATCTGCAACAGTGGGTGGTAGACAGCGATAGCGCTCTTGTCCTCATCGTGAAAGCACACGGGGAAAGAGGCGACTTCGTCATACCGCCAGCCTTCGAACGTGTCGCAGAAGGAGTTGGCGAGTTGAGTGGCCCGGACGCGCCAATCATCCCCGGGAAGTGCGCTGTTGACGAGAAGGTGGAGCAGGTCGGACGCGAGCCGCCAGTCCAAGAGGCTGTGGGCCTGCTGGTTGCGATAATCCCGGAGGCAGTCGTAGCACGAGCCATCGCAATCGTGAAGGGCTTTGTCGTGCCAGCGGTCCGTGAGGGCGACCATCTCCTTTACGAACATTTCGAAGTTGTCCTCGTGGCCGACGAAGCTGCAATATCCGGCCCCATTTGCGAGCGTGTCGGCGAGGAAGAGCTGCGCTTGTCGTTCGCCGGCTGCGAGACCGATGCTGAGGCCCACATCGATCTCGTCTGTCGCAATGTCCTGCCAAACCGAGATTGTTCGTCGGGCAAGATATCCCAACGAGAGCCATGCGGCTCGACGAGCTGCCCCCGTCGGCGAAATATTCGCGAACGCTGGGGCGCGGCCTGTTGGGTGGATGACGAGAACGTCTGTGACCTTCAGTTCGCCGAGAGCGCGCAGTCGAACTTCCTGTGGAATTGCGTCAGACTTCGGCAGATCGAGGCCTTCGTGGCGGTCGCTTTGTACTAGTGTTTCGTCAATCCACCCCGGCCATTTCGGGTACTTGGCGAATCGGAATGCCTGGCCGTTACGGTTGTTGAATCGCACAATCCGGGACTTGGTGGAGTCCGCTGCGAGCCCACCGAATGCTGTTCGTGCCAGTTGCGCCTCGGCAACGCCGAGGCGGGGCATACCGGATCGTCCGCCGGTCTCGCGTGTGCCGTCGTAGTCCTCCGGGTGAAAGTCAGTTCGAAATCCGAGCGGTTGAGCTACTGTGAAGGCTGCGTAGCTGTCGCTGCCGCAGGCCGGACACGGACCAGTCTGTGTGAAGAGTTCGGAGAAGAACCCGCACTCGGAGCATGAGGCGATGTCGAATTCTTGCCCGAATGGCTCGGGAATCTCTGACCATTGTCCGGCGCGTCGCTCATACGCAAGAAGGCCGACGGGGTGGTGTACGGCTCTGTCCTTGACCTGCTCGGCGCCCGGAGCGAATTCCGAGATGGCAATGCTCAGGTCTCGTCCGATTGTGTTCGTGATCGGACCACGTTGCCCCTGGGTGACGCGTTGACAGTACAGAGTGCGCTCGCGTGTCGGAAAGCCAAACATGGGAAGGAGGCCCACCTCGGCGAGTGTCTGCGAGGTCGGGCTGCCCCGTGGGGCGTCGACTAACGCTGCGTCGATCTGATCGATGAGAGTGGACTGAATGAAGTGGTCGATGGTGTTGACTTCATCGGCTAGTTCCGTTTGAACGGATAAGACTTTGACAACACGGAGGATCTCCTCGGCGTTGGACTTGATGGCAGAAATCACCGCCGGTCGATATGTCGGCCAGTCGTCGCTGGTGCCGAACTGTCCGTGTACGTTTCGTCCTTCATCGAATTGATCGTCGTCATCTGCCACTTGTCTAAACGCGATCCTGAGGGCTTCTGCAACGGCGACGCGGCGTAATATGTCGCCTCGTCGGAGATCAAGATACGGTTGTGGTACGGCTCCGCTCACCATCGCCTCGGGGTGATTGAAATAGTGGTCATCGTGCGCTCGCGTACCGCGACAAAGCGTGAACGCCACGGCGAGCGGGTCCCCGCGGCGACCAGCGCGACCAACCCGCTGTTGATAGTTGAAACGTTGGGGCGGCATGTTGGCCATGGACACGGCGTTTAGCGCGCCGATATCGACGCCGGCCTCCATCGTTGTCGTGACGCTCAAAAGGTCAACTTCAGCGGGAAGCGGGTTCTCACCGCGCAGGAACATTCGTTGGAACAATGCTTGGCGCTGTCGCGAGTCTCCGAGGTCCGTTTGACCTGTAAGTTCCTCGCAATGCAACCGAAAGGGCGAGCCTCCACTCTCAGCCAGCCACCGGTAATAATTCGCTCGACCTGACTCAGGGTCAAACGAGAACTCGATCAGAGAACCAGTGCAGAAGACACATATGTTGACCGATGGATGTAAATGCCGCTGATGGCACCGCTGGCAACGCCACTCTTTTGAACTCGGCCGGGCGAGCTTTACTTTGCTTGGCGCCATCAGCCAGTTGTTGAAGACCACCTGTTCGAGTTCGTCCTTTAGTCCCTTGGCGCTAACCCCAGTCCGCTGAGCCACCTCGTCAGCGAACCGTCGTATGGACGTCGGAGGCGACGATCTTCGATCACCACCGTCGTCAGTGATGAGCCGATGTCTGCCCATCAGGCGGATCGCAGACGAAATTACCTGGGTGGCTGCGTCGGCAGGCAGTCCGCTGATCGAGGGCGAGGAGCCTGCGAGAGTCGGGAAGGCAAGCCCAAGGGATTCGAAATCGCGCCCATTTCCTGAGAAGACGGAGGTCGCAGTCTCGTTTCCCACCTGATGTCGTATTATCCGAAGGAGATCGTGGTGAGCCATGCCGCGTTTTTCACTCGGAGGGACAGTCGACCAATCCCACGACTGCGCCCAGTCCGCCATCGACTCTTTCGGCCCGGCAGGACACACGCCGATGGCGGTGAGTTCGTTGGCGACTCTCTCAGACAACTCATCGAGTGTGACCTCACCGCCACGAGACCGTTCCACGTCCGTCTCCAGTCGAGCGAGATCTTCGACGCCGATGGTCCTTCGACGTGCTGCAGCGATTCTTCGGCGATCTGCTTCGGAGAGGATGCCGAGCGCCTCGTCAGCGAGTTCGTGGAAAATGTCAAGGACTTGATCGTCGTAGGCGATTGCCAGTGGTCCGACCGTTCCGACTCGTTCGACCGAGATTTGTCGAACGAGATCGAGGTAGTGGGCATGTTCGATTCCGATCGATTGGCGTGCAGCGTCCTGTCGGCTATCGGAGAAGACGATCAGTTTTGGGGACTGCACACCCGTGCCCGCTCCAAAGGAGCGAAGGAGTGCATCGTTGAAGATCTGGTTTGCTTTCTCATATCCGGTACCCATCGTGCGAATCGACGACCTGGCCCGTCCGCTATCTTCAGGACGGCGACGAAGTTTGAAGCTTTCTCGGTCGATGCCGCAGTGAGCGCAGCGAGTCGGGAAAGCGGGCAGATCGCCTCCCGTCGCGGCATTTGACGCTCTTGCCTTGAACACCCAGCCGGTACCTGGCTGCTCATTTGTGAGCAGGCCTGCTCCTTCGGACAACGTCGCTCTCGAGTACTGCAGCTCGTAGTTGGGGCTCCCCGCCGATTTGGGGGCTTTCATTTCCCACCGCTTGTCGACGGGTTGGCCTACCAGGGTTGGCCAGTAGACGGTATAGGTTGATGCGGTCCGAGTCTCGAACCCTCGCTCGGGTAGGTCGTCGAGGTTCGACTGTCCCGCGAGCACACTTTGCTCGCCTCCTTCACGGTTGAACCGCCAGCCTCCTAAGTATGCCTCGCCGCAGTTCTCGCAGTACAGAAGGTCAAGCACGACTGACCCACAGTCACAGCGGCTGCGCGGCGCTGTATACACCCGTCCGATGCGGCGTTCGTTGGACCGCCATTCGCTTGGGATCTCGGAAGTCCGTAGCTCGGAGCAGGTCGGAGATGCACACGCCCATAGCCCTGGCAGGTTCCGCGCAAGGAGGTGAGCGCGTATTCGGATGTACCTTTGATCGAGTGCTGCCTCCAACAATTCATCGAATGCCGGATTCTCGGAGGCAAGTTCATTGATCCCTTTCGCTCCGTTGTTGAGGGTGTCGCGAAGGGAAGTAACAAAACCCGCCAGTCGCCGCTCCTCGGGCATTCGGGGCTCTGCCGGGAGCGACCTGACAGCAGCAAACGGGCGTGAAGTACCAAAAAAGCCGCGGAGAAAGTCTCGGTCTCTTGGTCTGTCGACATCGAGCGACGCAGTCGTTGCGATGATTGAAAGTTGCTCGGGTCGCTGGACAAGATCAAGGCGATCGACCAAGCGTCTGATGAGGTACGCCACTTCCGTTCCCGGCGTCCCCCGGTACATGTGCAACTCGTCGATCACAAGTGTGAACACGTTCCGTCGGTCAGCGTTGAGCCACTTTGCGGTTGCGTCGAACATCGAATCCTCGATCTTGCGCATCAGCATGATATTCAACATCGAATAGTTTGTAATCAGAATGTCGGGTGGAGTCATTTGCATATCCCAACGGCTCCGCGCTTCCGAGCCAAAGGGGTCAGCCATGAAGTAGCGCTCCGCTGACTCCTCGCCGTACTTTCGACAGATCATCGTGAAATCCCGCTCAGCTTGCTGGAGTTCCTTTCGAAGGTCGGCCAATTTGCCATCGCGCTTGCCAGTGTTCTCACCGGCCACGGGAGTTTGCCCCGTGTAACGGCCGAAGTGGAACCTATTTCCGACCCGGTGCGAAGCAAACCAATCGCGGGCCAGTGGCCCGTCAAGTGCCGTGCGCAATCGCACTAGCTGGTCTTCTACAAGGGCGTTCATCGGATAGAGAATCATCGAACGTACTGCTGCGGGCCTCCGTTCGTGCCCTCGCTGTGGCGTCCACAAAGACCGTTCGTCGTCCCACCATCCGATGCGGTCAGGCGTCGCTGGAGATTCCCAGTTCGCGCTCTCGGCAACAAGGCGGGCAATGATCGGCAGTAGGAAGCACTCCGTTTTTCCTGAACCCGTCCCAGTTGTGACGACGACGTTTTGCTCGTTCTTGAGTGCCAACCTCATCGCTTCCGCTTGATGTGCGTAAAACCGATCGTGAGGGAATAGTCCAGCGTCGAGCAGCGAAGCCGTCTCGGCTGGAGCGCCTGCGGCGAGCACGGAGTCGAGCTTGGATTCGGGTGCCGATCCGTACTCGGGAAGGAGTTCTAGATACGGCTGCTGTAAAACCACGCCCTCCGCAGAGATTCGATGAAGGACCTCGTGCCGCAGTCCAGCCTCGCGAAGGTCATATGCGGTCGCGAAATAGCGAGAAAAATGGTCGAGCAGTCGCTGGTGAACTTCACGTGGCGAAGGCATGGGTGAGCGTCTTTCGGAGCCGGTCGACGAGCGAGGATGTGATGTTGACGTAGACGTAACGAGACTCGGTCTGCGCGTAATCCAGACGAGGGAGAAGTCCACTTGCGTAAATGAGTGAGCGTTGATGAAGCAATGGCAGGCCGAACTTAGTTGGAACGGTGAGTTCAGCTGTGGAGTTGTCGTATAGAATCGGATCGACTCTCTCTCGGCGGAGAAGGTTCCATATAGCGGTGCTGCGGTCCACGAGATAAACACCATCGCCGGCTTGGCGGTGGCAGATCGAGTAGATGTGAGGACCAAACGTGTCGTGTTCGTATGATCCATCAGGGTCAGTGCTGAGGTCAACCGTCTCGGTTAGTTGCCCGAGTTCAAGACCGAGTCGCCTGGCCTCGAAACCACCCGGAATTCGCCCGCGCCGGATCATCGCGTCGAGCGATGGCAATAACGGGATCATTGAACTCGCCGGGTCTTGGACAAGAGGTATTCCTAGGAGACGGCTGATCTCTGCAATGACGGTAGGGCCGCCAGACCGAATCAGAAGCGAAAGTGGACCGCTTCGGCCTGATCCTGTTGCAAAAACGACTGCCGCGTCGAGTTCGCTTTCGTCCAGAATATTTGCAATCTTGTCGAGCATTCGACGGCTTCGCTTCCCCACGAAATATGCAAGACCGCCTGCATTTGCTGGTGCAACAATGCAGGGCCTCGTCACTACCCACGAGCGAGCGTGCCAGTCAACTTCTACATGACCGAGGAACCACAGATCTCGAAGATGATGGTATGCAGCCGTATTGTTCGGGAGAGACGGGTCAAGCCAACGAGCTGTCGCGACAAAATCATCGAGACCGCCGGCTCCACGTGCCGAGCACCAGTTGAGCAAACGATCAGACACTCCCTCGACGAGGACGATCTCGCGATGAGGGGCGACCGGGAGTTCGGTCAACCTCACCCGGCCCAGTGACGTTCCGTGTGCCAGGGAATAGGTCTGCCACGCCGCAAACGATCCCTCATCGACGCGCACGCCTCGAGCTGAAGGGCCGCCGATGGAACCGGCGTCGCGCAGCCGTCCCGTGAGGGCAACGCCCGGCTGTACGACGATCACGTGTCCGCGCAACACTCGAACTACCCACTTCACCGGATATGTGCAGCGCCGCGACAAGTCTGCCAACGTCCAGAAAGATGCGGTCTGCCCCATCTCGCGCAGCCATACGGGTGCGGATGGCACGATTGTCGTGTCGCCAGAGTCTCCGAGCAAGAGCATTCCGTCCGTGGAGGGGCGCCAAGCCAATTGCTCAAGGGGCTCGTCCACGCATGGACTGATCTGCGGACCTGAGATGCCAACGTCACCGACAGATAGGCGTGTGTCGAGAGCGAGTAGAGCAGGTTGAGATGGCTCGATGACATGCCACAGGCTCTCTACCGGTGGCTGATCCTCAGCGACTGCGAGCTGGAACCGAAGCGTCTGATCGCCCACTTGGACCTCATAGGCGCCTGCCACGCTAGCGAGGCCGGCGAGACGGATCGACACCTCTCGCTCAGCGGGAACGGTGAATACTTCCTTGCCGTTAAGAAGGACGCCTAGATTGAACGGCGAGGGCGGAATAAACACGTCGGGAGCGCCATCAACGTCGTAGCGTCTGCTGCCGAAGGCAAGACCCCCGCGGAGCTCGGCCCGTAGGCCGTTCGGTGGCAGCACCGCAGCGACCGCCCGTGGGACACTGGGGTCGTTGGTGCGTTCAAGTGGGACGTTCCTGAAGATTCGCCACTGCGGCATTGACTGCCACACCTCCGACTTGAAGCCCTGCCGCTCAAAATACTTGAGAACAGAGGCCGCTCCGCTGGCAGCGACGACCCACGCCGGACGACCTGAGGTCGCGCGATCGACTTCGGTATACCCCCACAGTGAGAGGTCCTCTTCAAAAACGTGAACAACCGAGTGGCGCAGCTGGTAGGGCTCGCCTCCAATGTCGAGTAGTTGACGTTCGTCCGTCGGTCGCAGCTCGAGCGTGCGAGGAAAAAGGACGCGGTCATCGCCATCGTCGGGCTTCACTTGGATTCCGTCGACATCCATCGGCTGCTGTCCGCCAGACCACTTCAAAACAGTCGTGAGCTGACGGCGTTTAGCGTCCAAACGGGGTACCAGACGGTGTATCTGTCGATAGTCGTCATCTCGGCTGTCGCCATTCCAAGCCGCTAGGTCAAGGCGAAGCACCTCGCCGAGTGACGATCGGCGCTCGACGTCATTCAGGGCAACCCTGACGCGTTCGCTGACATGAGAACCAGCCCACATCTCGAACCGAGCGAGCAGAAGCGCAGGACCAACAACATCAAACGGTGCATAACCAGACTGAGCGAAGAAGTCCAGGAACGTGGCTCGATCAGCAGCTCTGACCACCGCTTGCGAAAGCGAGTAGCCGACATAGCCCGTTGCCCCCACTCCGTGCCGAGCAGTCGGCAAGCCCAGCTCACCCTCGTGAGCCGTCAGCCAGTCGTGCACCAACTGCCATAAACGGGGCACGCTCTCGCGGTAGTCGGCTCGGCTTTCCGCAGTGTCGTCGATCTCGAGCAGTTGAAAGAGGGGTGGGTAGAAGCCGCCCCTGGCGTTCGGACCTCGCTCTTTCGTAAGGGCCAAGACCGTGAGTGCCAAGATGTGAACGAATGGGGGCGGGCCATTGAATGCTCGTCGGCTCCAATTCTCGCCAAGGGCCACCCAATTGCGGAATGGATATCTCTGATCCAGGTATGTGGACAAGGAGGAACGAAGTGACGCAGCGGGTGTGGTGCTCGCGAGCTGCCATCCCTGACTATGGACAATTCGCCAGAGAACCGCGTCGTCGACGCTCAGATAAACAGGCCGCTTCGAGTATTGGGGTCCAAAGAACCAGCCAGCGAGGGCGGAATTCCAGGCATGATTTGTCGGCGATTCGCCACTCGTTGCCTTCGCATGCTGCGATGCCAGGGAGCCCACACCCCGTCCCTTTGCTGTACCAAACTGGAGATCAGATGCTCCAGCCCAGGATGTTAACCCGCTCCGCATGGTAGACGGAGAATCGCGGACGATCCTGACCGACGCGTGTCACTGAAACTCCGAGACTCCGAGACCGTTTGTGACCGCGGGCGTGCGTAGGCCACTGACTCTTTCCGTCAGCTGAAGGTTGCGCCGTTTGGCAGATGTCGATCGCTGCAAAGGTGCTGAGTATTGTGCGGGGGCGCAAGACGCCCCACGGTGGGACGGCCTGAAAGGATATGGAGGCAAGATGAGGCCGGTCTGGTTTGAGTGCTTCGAGTACCGCTCGATTCAGGAATGCCGGATCGGGTTGATTCATTTACGGTTTTCTTTGGAAGAAACAACGCCGGCAAAACAAACGCATTGGAGGCGATTGCGCGACTACTGACTGGATCGGAAGACCATGCGCGCCGACGACCTGAGGTAAGTCGCTCCTTCGGTCGCCAAGGCCGAGTGTGGTTTGACGTGCCGGACGACGGAGCATCGCTCGACCGATCATGGCGCGCGATGCTGTACGACGCTATTCTGGCGAGAGGGTTGGATGGCCCGGCATTGCCTGTGGGTGGCCCAAATCTCGAGTCGTCGAGCGATGTTCCAGATCCAGCTGATGTCTCGGCCCATCGACGCGACGTCGCACTCAACATGCTCTCGGACTCTGCTGGCGAAGGGTCGTCGGATATCGAGGAAAGGCGCGTTTCGGCTTACACCGACATCCTTTGCAGGTCACTCATGGGCATCGAGGCACATCAACTGACCCTAGGGTTGCCGGACACCCAGGTGACCCCGCATTTTCTCGATCTTGTCAACACAGTGATAGGCGTCGGTGGCAGTAGCAAGGATTCGTTGGCTGCCTTCGAACTTTCGCGATGGCGGGATCAAGCTGCGGACGACCTCGAAAACTCGAGCGACTCGCATGGGCCCTGGCCAGCACCGCTCGACCTCTGGCGAGGTCAAGCCCCCTTGCCGCTCCGGGTGATGTGGCTGGACTGGGAGATCGAGTCGCTGGCATCCGAGGTGGTCTCGTTTCTTAGCGACCGATGCGAGACCCAACCGGCGGACTCCGATCCCTGGCTTACGCTCGAAGACGGCGTTTATCGTTTGAACGACCGAATCGTGGAAGCCGCAGCCCGAATTGAGACGCTGTCAAACACAATGCTCCCGGACTTCGTTGCCGGGAAGATTCGTCTCAGTCTGACTAGTGCCAACAGCTGGCATCGACTATCTCGTGTACTTATCGAGTTTGAGGAGCATGGAGCAATCCAGTGCGCTGATGTCGCCGTCCTCGCAGGCAGTGGATATGCACGTTGGATTTCTGCAGCGCTTCGACTCGCGATGCTCGTTTGGGACCAGCCCCTGGACGCCACAGGCAACTACCAGGGCGAGTCGCTCGATGGGGTTGTGCTTTTCGTTGATGAGCCGGAGGCCCACCTCCACCCCGATGCAGTAGCAAGCGTGGTGCGATGGTGCCGCAAGATGGTGGATCGCAAAGCGTCAGTGTTTGTTGCCACTCACCACGACCAATTTCTGCGCCGCATGGGCCATGGCGCTGCACTTGTACATGTGACCAAGCCTGCCGAACCGTCCTATTCGCGGTTGCGCCGTCTAGAGCCACGTTGGGTGCCGGATCTTCTGGATCTTGGAGCCGACATCGGATTGGCACCCGCGACGATGCTGGGGTTGCATAACGGAATTCTCTTCGTTGAAGGACCGCTTGACGTTGCGGTGCTTGAAGAATTGGCCGGAGATCGACTGGCAGGAGCAGGAATCGTGCTCGTGCCAATTCAGGGCACTCGAAATATCGAAGGCATAGTTTCTGCTGAAACTCTCCTTCGTCTTGGTGTGCCACTCGCCATCCTGACCGACGACACGGATCCAGACACCATGCGAGAGCGCAGCAACAAGAGACGGAGTTCGGAGGAGAAGAAGATACTCAAGGTCCTCGCGCTGGCCGAGGAGGCTGGAATTGCGCCTCCGAAGGTATTCGGCGTTCCTCAGCGTGACCTGCTGCATGCGTTACCGGAAATCGGCATCAAGGCCTTTGGAGCGAGAGACTTCCCCGGTTGGGCGGCCCTAGACGGCTTGGCACGGGTTCATGAAGGTGCCGGAGGATCCGAATCGGTCAATTGGAAGAAGTTCGCACGGGACCAGTACGGCCTTCCGATCGACGACGAGGACGGCGTTCGCTCACTCGTTCGATGGTTGGACGTCAACGGGTACACCGTGCCAGAAGTCAACCGGCTGGTGGACGAGGTCGTCGATTGGGCGACAGCTCGCTCTTCAGGCTAGATCTGCCTGCACGCACAGAACTCCGTGTTACCGCTCGTGTACAACTGCGCTAGAGGAATTGGGCGGAGGGGTGTTGTCATGACGATCAACGATGAGCGCGGTCGATTTCGGGAAGGTTTGGCGCCTCGGCTCGGCCGGCAGATCAGTCCGTGGCTGCGGCCGTTCCGGGCGTCGTCCGTGTTGTCGAGAAAATTTGTCTTCCTGGACGATGGTGACGCGCTGGTGGTACTTGCCGGTGGCCAGGAAAATCAGAACGATGTCGATCGGGCGTTGGCGTTCGGTCTGGCTTGGCAGGGTGACCATGATCTGATCCTCGTCCTACCGCAGGGGAAGGAGTTGCCAAGTCTGCATCGTCTCGCGTTTCTCAAGCCGGGTCGCCGGATCTTCACCCATGACGGAGTCGGTGTCGTCGAGCAGATCATTCCGGCACGCGACCAAGTGTCCGCGGCGTACAGCGATCCGTTGCAGCTCGCCGAGCGGGAGCTTGGCGATCGAGGGCTGTGGGTGCAGGATTTGATTGCGTTTGCTGAGGAGCATCCTGAGTTGCGTGCCGCTCACCGCCCGACGTACATGTCGTGGCATTGCCTCGGCCGGTTGGTGATCAAGATCGAGATCATCTCGAAAGGTCTCCGTCTCAGCGCCGGGGTTCACGCCTCGATCGTGTCGGACAAGTACACGCCGCTCGTCACCCAGGAAATCTTCGGCCCGCTCGACGCGGCGGCGCTCGAAGCGTTGACCATGGCAGCGTCGACGACGATCAGCGAACGGCTGTCAGGCAACGACGGCGATCACCTCGAACATCTCCTGCAGTCGCGTCTCGGTGACCGGCCAGAACTCCTGGGTCTGCTACCGAACGAGCCGGGCATGCCGCGTCGCTTCTTCCGAGAATTGCCGTGCGTGCGTCCTGGGGCTCGGCGGAGCTACATCGATCTCGCCGGCGTCGATTCCCGAGACGCGTTCCACGTTGTCGAGACGAAGATCGGCGGAGACGAGATGCTGATATTGCAAGGTCTCGACTATTACATCTGGGCGACGGCACATCGCCAAGCGTTGGCCACCCACCTCGGAATCCCGAAACTGGACATCGCACTCGACTTCGTCGTCGCCGCCAAGCCAGACGGTTCACCGGCGGTCGGCCCGTACACCGCACCGCAAGCTGATGCTCTTGACGGATCGATCCCGTGGCGATTCCACACGGTGATGGGAGGGATGCACGGCGTCCCTACGCTGCACACCGAACGCAACCGCACGGTCCCGGCACCACGAGCAAAGATGTCACAGATCGCCGCGCAACCGATCACCGGCGCCCGCTACTCCGAACGTCTCCAACGTCACCTCCTCGCCAGTTCCGGCGCACTGCGGACCGATGGCGTGTCCGTCATCTCGGTCGACACGTTGATCCATCCCGCTGCGCGACACGTTTGGGAGGAGTTGAAGGCCAGGGGCCTGCTCCATCGATGGTCGGCACATGTCCGGTCGTCGCAGGCGTTCGCGATCAACCTGTTCGGTCCACTCGACGCCGCCGGCGTGTCGCGACTGCTCGAAGAGTTCTTCGGGCCGATGGCGACCGCGCAGCTACCAGAGTTCGAATTCGAAGATCAACTCGACCGCCTGAACGAGTCGACTTCCAGACGACCACATCGAACACAGGTCGATGTTGTCCTCCGCGGCGTCTCGCTTCAGGGACTCGCCGTTGCACTGCTCTTCGAGGTCAAACTCACCGAGGACGACTTCGGCCACTGCTCCGCCTATCCCAACCCTGCAAACGATCGTCGAGACATCTGCACCCAGCCCGGGCCGTTCGGTGGAGACCCTGAACACTGTTTCCAACTACGCAACCATGGCAACGGAACACGCCGTCGATACGACGAGTTCCTCGCCGACCTGCCCGTCGACGGTGCCGGCTGCGGTTGCAGCTTCCGGTTGTCGGCATCCCAGCCGATGCGCAACCTCGCTGTCGCCGGCGTCCTCGCGTCGGACGGCACTGACGTGAAGTTCGCACTGTGCGCACCACGAGAGCATCACGCGATCTGGCGGCGATGGGACGACTCCTCGACGGCACTCGACGGATCGCGCATGGTCGATCTACCAGCAGAGACGCTCATGCGCTTCCACAACGCAGAGATAGCGAAGTGGCTCGGTGAGCGGTACCAACTCGACACGTTCGAAAACGAACTGGCATCCAACGCTGAGTGGGCTACCTGGGCGATCCTGCACGGGTTGTCGTCGCGCTACCGCCATCAGTTCCAAGTGATCGAAACACATCCAGGCGGCGGGACCTACGACTGCATCAGCCTGTGCGACACGCATTCTGTAACCACCATCTTCGACATGAACCGGGGAGGCCACATGCATCTCTTTCGCCACGACGCAGACGACGACACTCAACCGAATGACGGGTGGAAATGGTGCGCCAGACGAGGACCGGCGTACGCCGCCGACCGGATCGCACATTGCTTGAAGCTGGAGCAGCGGAAACATCCCGCGCCAACCCCGTGGCAAGCGATGGCCGCTGTCGTCAAGGATCATCTCCGCCGAGGCGAACAGGTGCACTGGCTCAATGGAATGCTCGACAGCTCAGGCGGCGACGGCGGTGTTCGCCAGAATCTCTACGACGGCGCTGGGGTTCGAGTTGGTGAGACTTCAGATCGCAGCTCGATCCTGGACCACCCTGCCTACCAGGACTGGTTCTGCGTCAACGCGAGCGAGGCGGTCATTGGGCATGTGGCGGCGCCAGCGGCGCTAAACGCTGTGACGCCGTCATGAGCGCTTTCTGGAATGACCTTGTGTCCGGCGCCACCTGTCTCGGGGTTGCCTTTGGTGCCTATCAACTGCTGCAGGCGCGCCGTGGTCTCAGAGAGGGCTTCGAGCGGACGTTTGTAGAACGCTGCGAAGGCATCATCGCCAATATCGACCTCGGGGGTAATTCTTGACGAGGCCAAACCGGATCTGTCTGACGCATCGATTCGGCGAGCCTTCTTCGACTACTTCGAACTATGCGAAGAAGAACTGTATTTCCGCTCCTACCGCCGCGTGTCGCGCTCGACATGGCACGACTGGTGGTATGGAATTCGGCTTCACCTTGGCAACAGCGCTTTCACCCACGCATTCGCTGATATCACCCGCCAGGCGAACGATCAAGCGCGACTGATGGACGGCGGCGGCAAACGATTCGAACTCCTCCGGATCGCGGTGAATCACATATCCGACTCCAGCTACGAACCACCCAAAATGCCGTTGCGAACACGTGTCTGGGGGTAGTAGCGATCGCTGACCGGTCGACCGCTGCTCACGAATTGTGAGTGATGCGATCGGTCACGAAGGACTCGAGCTGGACCACAGCGAATCGGACGCTGCGGCCGATGTGGATCGGTGGGAGTTCTCCTCGCCACATCAGTTCGTAGAGCGTCGTACGGCTCAGGCAGAGCATTCTGCATGCCTGCGGGATGTTGACGAGCAGCTGCCGGTCGAGGCCGGACTGGCCGTTCGGTCCCGGTGCCAACGCGCCACGCTCGGCGGACGGCTTCGGCGTCGTCGCAACGTTGGGCTTGCCCGATGAACGTCGCCTTGGCTGCGTTTGCTGCGTATCGGCCGTTGGCGGCTTCGACCTCGTCTGTTGGACTTCTTCGAAGTCGAATGTGGGCTGCGCTGCCGAGTTGTCGATGTCCTTGGCCACGGGGGGCTCCTCTCGCGATGGACTGCAGAAGGCAATGATCCTCGGTCTTGTTCGTGTTGCGTCGGACTCATCCGTGGCGATTCCCTTGGTGCTGCGGAGGTGCGCCGGCGCCTGGAAATCGCACTCTCCATGTTTGATCCCGAAGCATCAAGATCTGCTTCAAGCCTTCCCTCGGATGATCGGCCGCAGCCGATGTCGCCATTCGTGTCGGTGACCAGCGCAGCGCCAGCCGACGACGGACAGGCTGAAGGTCCGAGACGCCGCTCCCGCAGGTTCGTATTGACCAACCCATCTCTTTAGCCGCACACGTGCACCGGGGGTGCTGCACTGCAACGCGATCACCCGGCGGGGTCATTGCGGTTGTGTTGTCCGTGTGGAAGCTTCGCGTCGGCGCTGAGGACTATTACCTGTCGCAGGTTGCTCGCGGTCTCGAGGACTACTACTCCGGTCGTGGCGAGACCGTCGGCTCCTGGACGGGCACCGGTGCCGATGCGCTCGGCTTGAGCGGTGAGGTCGACCCGGAGGATCTGCGGGCGTTGATGGCCGGGCTGTCGCCCGGCACAGGGTTGTCGGCAAACGGTGAGCTATTGACGACGTCACGCCGACGGGTGCCCGGGTTCGACCTGACATTCTCCGTCCCGAAATCAGTCTCGGTCGCGTATGCGTTGGCCGATCCGCTGGTGCGCGGCGAGATCATCGCCGGCTGCAAACAGGCGCTCGACTCAACCCTGGAGTGGTTGGAGCGTGAAGCGTGCCACGTCCGTCGAGGCTCGAACTACCGCCCGACAGCGTCGGGACCGTCGGCGGAGTTCGGGACCCGCCGGCTATCGGGGGACGGGTTCGTAGCCGCAGGGTTCCAGCATCGGACGTCACGGGCGAACGATCCACATCTGCATTGGCACGTGCTCGTCGCCAATCTGGCGCGTGGCCCGGACGGCCGCTGGACAGCGCTCGACGCTACGGGTCTGTACCGGTCGAAGCGGGCGGCGGGGGTGATGTTTCAGGCGTTGATGCGCCAAGAACTGTCGGCTCGTCTCGGGGTGATCTGGCGGCCGGGACGGAAGGATTCCGGAGAGATTGCGGGCATCCCGCCTGACGTTCTCCCGTTGTTCTCGAAGCGTTCCGCGCAGATCGAGGATGACCTGGTCAAGCGTGGCGTTCACGGTCCAGCAGCCGCGGACGAATCGTTGCTGACCACCCGCCGGGTCAAGCAACCGGTCCCGGATGAGACCCTGGATGTGTATTGGCGTGCCGAGGCGGCGACGGTCGGTTACACGCCGGCGGATCTCGATGTGTTGCTCGCAGAGCGACATCCGGATCCGGTCAGTGAACGATTCGAGATCGTCCACGAAGACCACCAAACGGGCGAACGCTCCCATGTCCCGACGAACTTCGACGGGTGGGTCACCAACCTCGTCCATCGACTGGTCGACGTCGCCGCCACCTTCACCCGTCACGATCTCCTCTCACACGTCGCCGCTGAAGTCGGCACCCTCGTCGAGCATCCCGACGTCGAACGCCTCACCGCCCGCCTCCTGGCGCACCGCCTGATCATCCCACTCCTCCCGCCGACGACGAACCCTGCGGGTGTGGCGGGTTGGGAGCAGCGCTACACCACCACTGTCGTCACCGGTCACGAGACGAGCATCGCCGCCGGAGTCGCCGATGCCGCAAGTGATCCGTCAGCACAGGGCTTTGCGATCCAGCGACATGAAGTTGAGGCGACGGTGGTCGGTTCGACGTTGGGTTCGGATCAGGCGGATGTCGTGCGGGCGATCACGTCGTCGGCGTCGATGATCGATGTCGTCGTCGGTCGGGCGGGGAGCGGCAAGACATTCACGATGGCGACCGTCGCTCGCCTCTACGAAGCACAAGGCATCACCGTCACCGGCGTCGCAACCTCCGGGCGCGCGGCACGCGAACTGGCGACGGGTGCGCAAATCCCGACATCGACGATCGCCAAATTCCTCTTCGACCCCAACCGCCACCTCAGCGATCGGCATGTCCTCATCGTGGACGAGGCCGGGATGGTCAACACGCGTGACCTCGACCGTGTCATCACCGCCGCCCGTAACGCCGGGGCGAAGATGATCCTCGTCGGTGACCACCACCAACTCCCAGAAGTCGGTGCCGGGGGAGGCTTCGCGCACGCCGTCACCCACGCCGGCACGGCGGTCAGCGAACTTTCGATCAACCGGAGACAGCGGGAAGTGTGGGAACAAGACGCCCTCGCCGAACTCCGTCAGGGTGACGTGGCAGCGGCGTGGAAGGCGTACACGGCACACAATCGTGTCGTCATCGGCGGCGACTCTGGCGAGGCACGTTGGCGGGCAGTGGGGAACTGGTGGGACGAATACCGCACGGGAGCGAATGCCGTCCTGCTCGCTGGGACACGGAACGAGACCACCGAACTGAACCATCTCGCCCGCCAACTCGCAGCGGACGCCGGCGCACTCACCGGCCCCACCCTGCACGTGCGCGGACGAGACTTCCAAGCGGGTGACCGCATCATCTGCCTCAAAAACGCCAACCACACCGACGTGACCCGTCCGGGCCCGAACCGAGACGCGGCGATCACCAACGGGACCGTCGCCACGATCACCGCCGTGCACGGCGACGGACAGGTCGACATCGCCACGAACGACCACCGGGCGATCCGGTTGGACGCGGCCTACGTCGCGAGGGGATGGATCGGGCACGGGTACGCGTTGACGTTCCACAAAGCCCAAGGCGTCACCTACGATTACGCCCACATCGTCGGCCCGGCCGGGCTGTATCGGGAGGCGTGGTACGTCGCCATGTCCCGAGCGACCCGAGCAAACACGGTGTACGTCACCCTCTCCGAGGCCGCTCAGCTGAATGACATCACCCACTCCACGGGGATCACCCCACCAGAGGACGAGCCCACGCCGGAGCAGCTCCTGGAACGACTCGGACGTTCACGAGCCAACACGTTCGTCACCGACACCCACCCAGACATCGACGCCGTCCGCCAACTCGCCACGGGTTGCGACCTCGCCAAGCTCGAAGGCGACCTTGCGGCGGTCATCGCAATCCGGGCGGGTTACCTGCGCGCGGGTGGACCCGACGCCACCGAGCTCCGTCGCCTGGCTGATCGGGCACGAGAGCATCGGGGACTGCTGCAGTACGGCGGTCGAGTGAAGGCGCTCGATCGAGACAACATCGGATTCGTCATGAGAATTAACGACAGCTGCGGTGAAGCCGTCGTCCGGTACACGTCCGCCGCCGGCCGCAGCACGTACAAGGCCGAGTCATGGCACAAGATCAAACCGATCGACCACCCAGAACCATCGACGCTCACCCCCGCCGCAGAGCGACATCTGCAGACGCTCGAGCAACATGCCCACTCCGCCGCCCTCGACTGGACGATGCACCTCGTGGCTCACGGCCACCACCCGGAGGCTCAATGTCAGATCCCAGCGGCGATCCGCATCCGCACTGACCAACTCGCCGCTCGGCTGATTGCGGATCCGCCTGACTGGCTGACGCTCTGGTTCGGTGAACGGCCGTCGCGTGCGGCGACGAGCCAGGTTTGGGATACGCAAGTATCGGCCGTCGCAGCATGGCGCGACCGCCACTACGTCCGAGACGACGTCCTCGCCTATGGTCCGATGCCCGTCGGTGTGCGGGATTTCGCTGACTGGCAATCGCACATCGTTGGAGCTGTCGAAGCGAGAGCATGGCTCGACACCAACACTGCAGTGTCCATCGCTCCGAAGGCGACGATCTCTGCAACGGACTGGCACGAACGGATGCGACACCTCGAACGGCTGATAGCCACCGCACCCGCGGATCAACGCCCGTGGATCCAACACCTGCTGATCGACGACACGATCTCTCCCGCCGCGATCCACGTCCAACTACAGCAAGCGACGGCGCTGCAGGCCGAGCGACGAGAATGGATCCTCACGAACTGGGCATCCATCGTCGAGCACGCCGAACTCGTTCGCATTGGCATTCCGCTGCCGCCGGCCAAGCCGATCAGTCTTCACCTGGATGCGATGATCGAGGAAGCGCTTGTCCTACTCGGCCATGTCACACCGGAGACCCGCACGGTCGCAGAGCTTGAAGCAGCGCTTGCCGAGCGTGACCCCCGCCGGCGGGCGCACGAGATCGCCACATGCCGAGACGACGCGTACCTTGAGCTGAATCGGATTCGCCTGCAACTCACCAAGGTTGCCGGCGGCGCTCGCCAGGCAGAACTGAGGTCGCGTCACCGGAAACTGGCTGGAACGATCAACGACCTCACTCGCGAATACGACCGAACGATGACGCGGGCAGCCATCAGCAACATTGGGGGAGATTCGGTCGCCAGCGAGCTCAAGCTCGCGATCGCCAATCGCACACGACAGATGGTGTCCGAAGCGCTTCATCGTCGCCCACCATGGGTCGAAGAATGCACAGCATCAAAACCGGGCGATCTCCTCGACGAGATCGCCGTCCATATTCGCGGCGCGCAGGCCATTCGTATCGGCCATCGCCCAACTGTTCGGCGGTG
>JANXUF010000111.1 GCA_025356335.1 Actinomycetes bacterium | reverse complement strand
TTCCAATGCGGCGATCACGCTCGCCGTCAACCCGTGGACGGGCTCGGCTGTCGACGCCAACGTCGCCAAGATCATCCTCGAAAAGAACCTCGGCACGAAGACGACGCTGACCGACATCGACGAGAACGCCGCATGGACGGGCATCGACACCGGAGCGATCGACGCCAACCTCGAGATCTGGCCATCCGGCCACGTCCCAGACTACGACACCTATGTCACGAAGAAGAAGTCAGTTGTCGACCTCGGCAAGCTCGGCCCCGTCGCCAAGATCGGCTGGTTTGTCCCGTCGTACGTAATCGAGGAGCATCCGGCACTGGCAACCCTCGACGGGTTCAAGGATCCGGCGAACGCCAAGTTGTTCTCCACCGCCGAGACCGGCGACAAGGGTCAGTTCCTGATGGGCGACCCGAGCTATGTCAGCTATGACGAACAGATCATCAAGAACCTCAACCTCCCGTTGCAGTTCGTCGTCGCCGGTTCGGAGGCTGCGGAGATCACCGCCATCCAGAAGGCGATCGCCGACCACAAGCCGTTGCTGTTCCAGTTCTGGCAGCCGCAGTGGCTGCAGTCGCAAGTCAAACTCACAGAGATCAAGCTGCCCGCCGTCACCGCCGCGTGCACTGCCTCAGCAGCTGCCAAAGACGGCAAGTACGCCTGCGACTACCCGCCGGACCTGCTGTACAAGGCGGCCAACGCCAAGCTGGCGACGAAGAACAAGGTTGCCTTCACGTTCCTGTCGAAATTCCAGTTGACCACGGATCAGCAGAACGAGATCTCCACCGACATCGATTCGAAGAAGATGGACCCGGCCGCCGCCGCCCAGAAGTGGATCGACGCCAACCCGACTGTTGTCGCCGGATGGTTGGCTTCCTGATTGTGTAGACCTGCAGCGGCCGCCGGTCACCACTCTCGGGTGGCGACCGGCGGCCGCTGCGCGAGAAAGGTTTGTTTTTCATGACGTCTATTGCTTCGCCGATGCCATCACCCGTTGGTCCGTCTGCTGCCTCGAGCGTTCCCGCATCGCTCGCACCGGTGGTGCTCACACCTCCTGCGCTGACCCCGCCATCATCTCCCGACAGTCCGTGGTGGCGATCCGCCGTCATCTATCAGATCTATCCGCGTAGTTTTGCCGATGCCAATGGCGACGGCATCGGCGACATCGCCGGCATCACCTCTCGGCTCGAATACCTTCGCGACCTCGGCGTCGATGCCATCTGGATCACGCCGTGGTACCGCTCGCCGATGGATGACCACGGGTACGACGTTGCTGATTTCCGCGCTATCGATCCGCTGTTCGGCACGCTGGGCGATGCCGAGGCGCTGATCGCCGATGCTCATTCTCTCGGGCTACGTGTACTGCTCGACATCGTCCCGAACCACGTCTCGGACGAGCATCTGTGGTTTCGGGCGGCGCTGACCGCAGCCCATGGTTCTGCGGAACGCGACCGTTTCATCTTCCGGTCGGGCAAGGGTGCCACTGGTGAACTGCCACCGAACAATTGGCAGTCGATGTTCGGGGGTGGAGCGTGGACTCGCGTCGACGGTCCGGACGGCACGCCCGGCGAGTGGTACCTGCACCTCTTCGCCCCAGGGCAGCCAGATCTGAATTGGAACAACCCGGAGGTGCGAGACGAGTACGACGACATCCTGAGGTTCTGGTTCGACCGGGGCGTCGACGGATTCCGCATCGACGTCGCCCATGGGATGATCAAGCATCCCGATATGCCAGACCTCGACATCACCAACATCGGAACGGGTAACGGCGTCAGTGCGAACATGGACCCAGCGGTTCTCGGGCGTGCCGGTCGCAATGATCACCCGCACTGGAACCAGCCGGGCATCCACGAGATCTACCGACGTTGGCGGGCCGTCGCCGACTCCTTTGAGCCACCGCGGATCTTCGTCGCCGAGGCATGGGTTGACCAACTCGAATGGCTCGCCGACTACCTGCGCCCTGACGAGTTGCACTCCGCCTTCAACTTCGACTTCCTGGTGTCACCGTGGCGCGCCGGCTACCTACGAGAGACGATCGAGAACTCGATCGCCGCTCTTGGTGCCGTCGAGGCCGTGCCCACATGGGTCCTCGCCAACCACGACGTGATTCGCCAGGTGACTCGCTACGGCAGACCACAGCCTCACGGACGAGCACGCCGACACGTCGGCGACGATCCGACGCCACTCGATCTCGTACTCGGCACGCGACGAGCGCGTGCAGCGGCGCTGCTGATGTTGGCGCTACCCGGAGGCGCCTACGTCTACGAAGGAGAAGAACTCGGCTTGTGGGAGGTCGAGGACATCCCGGACGACCTACGCCAGGATCCGACGTTCGCCCAGTCAGGAGGAACGAATCCCGGACGTGACGGCTGCCGCGTCCCGATCCCGTGGACTGCTGACGGGTCGTCGTTCGGGTTCGGTCCCGACGGCGGTACCAGACCGTGGCTTCCACAGCCGCCGACGTTTGCCGGCGTTTCGGTCGCCGTCGAAACCGGAGACCCCGAGTCGATGCTCGAGCTGTACCGCTCGGCGCTGCACCTGCGCACCCATCATCCCGATCTCGGCGACGGTCCGATGGCGTGGGACGAATCGCACCCTGACGTGCTCTCGTTCACTCGCGGTGACTCCTTCCGTTGCGTTGTCAACATCTCGCCGGCGGCTGTCCCGCTGGCTGCCTATCAGGACATCCTGTTGGCAAGTGCGCCGGCCGACGACGGGCTGCTGGCTCCGGACACCGCCATCTGGCTGAGCATCTGAGCCGGTGCGCAGAGGAGTTCAGCTGCCGTCGGCGAGGCGCGAGCTGATGCGGTCCGCAGTGGCGGCGACGAGTGCTTCGACACGTTCGGCATCGGCCGGATCGGCAGGAAAGCGATACGAAGGGCCGTGTGTGTGGACTGCGGCGATGACCGCCCCGAGGCGGTCGCGGATCGGGGCCGCCACGGAATTGACCTCGTCGTCGAATTCTCCGTAGACCCACGCCGTGCCCGATTGCGCAACAGAGATCAGGCGGGCCCGTAAGGCGGTTGGTTGGATCATCGTCTTGGCGGTGAAGCGTTCGAGTTTGCGTGCCACGAATCGCTCACGGATCGGCTTCGGAGCGAAGGCCAGCAGCACGAAGCCAGACAATGTGACATGGGCGGCGACACGCTCTCCTGTCCAGTCGCGCATCTGGACCTGCGTGTCGGCAGTGACCTGATCGAGGTAGAGAACATCGTTACCTTCGAGAATCGAGAGTCCAGCGGCCTCCCCCGTTGCCTCGACGAGTTCCACGAGATGCGGGCGGGCGATCGAT
>JANXUF010000080.1 GCA_025356335.1 Actinomycetes bacterium | reverse complement strand
TCGACGATTGCTTTTTTGGTGGTGTAGGCGGCGACGAGGGCTTGGACGGCGAGGTTGTTGATTGCTCTGGGGAGGCCTCGGGAGACTTGGTGGATGAGGGTGACGGCGTCGTCGGTGAACAGGGTGTCGGCTCTGCCGGCGAGTTTGAGGTGGTGGGCGATGTAGGTGCCGGTCTCGGTCGGGGTGAGTGGTGGCATCGCGTATCTCAGGGCGATTCGTTGATCGAGCGCGGCGAACATGCCGAGCTTGATCCGCCGTCGCAGGGTGGGTTGCCCGACAAGCAGACATGCAAAGGGTGATTTGGAGTCGAGTTCGCTGTTGGTCAGCAGACGGATCTCTTCCAACTGGTCGGGGGTCAGCAGGTGTGCTTCATCGATGGCGATGACAACACGCTTTCCGCGTTCGTTCTCTTCGGCGGCGAGCAGGTCAACGGTTTGTGGGATGAGGGATGCTTTGTGGAATCGGGGGACTCCGCCGAGGGCGGTGACGATCCCGTGGTAGATCCCGCGGGCACCAACGGCGGGGTTCCCGAGGTAGATCAGTGTGTTGCGGCTCGTGTCGAGCGCTGCGGTGGCGGCGCGGGTCGCGACGGTCTTGCCGGAACCGACCTCGCCGGTGATCACGCCGAGGGCTCGTTCTTGGATGCACCATCCGATGCGGGCGACGGCTTCGTTGTGTCCGGTGGAGCGGTGCAGCATGTTGTTAGCGGCCTGAGTATCTGGTGATGTGTGGGTGTTGATCGGCGGCGCGTCGCTCGCCCTCTGGGACGTCGAGCGCGCCGAGATCGCTAGCAAAGAGGTCCAAGGCGGTCTCGACTCGTTGGACCCACAGCTGTGCTTCGACCGGATCGAACGACACCACCGCGAGATCGACGTCCTCGCCGAACCGAGCGCAGAGGGCCTTCAAGTCGGTGAGGAAGTCGCCCGTCGGCCTCGTCTTGTCGACGAGCCGCCCCTACTCCGCCTTCGCCTGTTCGTGCCAGTCGCCGTACCACGTCTCCGTCGTGCAGTTCGTCAACCCGAGGTCGTTCGCCAGTGTTGCGCTCGCGATGAGCGCCGGGCTCTGGGCCAACAGCCCCGGTATCGCCGCCAGCTCGCGAGACGCGACAGCGGCGACGATCGCGGACCAGTTGGACTGCAGCGCCACGATGTCCTCGTAAGGAGCGACGATGTCTGCCTCGGTCTCCTTCGGTCCACGGATGCCATCCATGAGATGAACCACTTCCGACGCAAGGATCGCCGGTGGATCGTACGAGTCGCCGACGAAGCTGTCGCCCGCGACGGGATGGATGGACGCGAGACATGTCGCTGCGTAGTCCGCGCACGCATCCTGGAGCTTCGGTGTGGTCTCCACCGCCGACAGCCGCCGTGGCTCCTCGGATCCACACGCGACCGAGGACAGGGTGATGCCCACGACGAGCAGGACGACGTCGGGTCGAATCGGCACAGCCGCAGCATAGGTCGCTCGTTCGGCACGACTCCCCCTCCTACGATGCGTTCGCCACTCGGAAGGAACAGACCGCCAAGGACCGAAATCCTCCACCGCCGCGATCTCGCCCGCACTGCCGCCGAGCAAGGAGGTTCCAATATACGCCCGGCAAGCCGATCAGATCGGCTATCGCATCGCCGAGAGCGGCAGGCCCGTTCTTCTCACCGCCAGCAGCTTCATTCCAATTGTGGCTGCGATTTCGGCTGGCCATGACGAGCGCTCGGTGCTTTCGCGAGACCGAACGTCGAGAGCGCAGAACATGCAATATAATCCAGGCCGTTCTGCGATTCCCAATAGTCGGCATAGCGCTGCTGCGGAATCTGCGCGGTCTCGAAGTGCTGCCGCAGCGCGTCGAACAGTGCGCGGTCGCCATGCTCGGCGGCGACTTGCAGCACCGCTTCGGTAATCGACGGATCCACACTGTGCGGATCGGCCAGGTACTTGTGCGCCTCGGCGTTGGCAAATGCCACCACCGCCGGGTCGTCCCCATCAGTCCCCAGCACTTCGATGAGGCGCGGCCGGAACAGCGTCACGCTGTCTTCTTCGCCGGCTTTTTTAACCAGCCCAAAGCGCTGCTTGGCCGGTGCCAGAATACGACGCAGGTACGCCGCGTAGTGCGGCTTCAGCGCATCGGTGACAAACACCGTGCGCACCTTGACCAGCGCATTGAGCAACGTCGCCGTCACCTGCGGCACCGGATCATTGTCGAAGTAGCTGAGCACCGTCATGTACTCATCACCGGCCACTAGCCCCGCATCGAGCAGCGCCGACACGTCGCCGATGAAGTTGATCCGCTCGCGATCCGAGAGCTCCTTGGCCGCCACCTGCGCCAGCTGCACGAGCGCCGGCGACTCCACCTTCCAGCGGTAATAACCACTGCCGGTCGCGTTGGGCAAGAGCCACTTCACCGTGCCCTCCGGCACCAGCTCGAACGTCTTTTCCGCCGCATCCAGCAGCACCGTCTTTTGCTGCACCGTCTTGCCATCGGAAAACTTGAGCCCCACCGGCACCCGCCAGGTCTGCGCGGTGATGCTCACCCCGGCGTTGGCAAACCGCCGCTGCAAGAGCTTCACCTGACCGCCCGGCAGCAGCTTCGCTTCGATGAGCGGCAGGCCCGGCTGATCGAGAAACGACGTCATCGCCGGCGCGATATCCTGACCCGAAGACGCGGTGAGCGCGCTCCACAAGTCGGCCGCCGTGGCGTTGCCAAACGCATGCGCCTTCAAGTAGGCGTTGATGCCGGCGC
>JANXUF010000079.1 GCA_025356335.1 Actinomycetes bacterium | reverse complement strand
TCCGTGCGTAGAGTGCAGTCGCGAGGGTGTCCAGGTCAGTGTCCATGAGATCTCCAAGATCGATCGGGTTCAGCAACACCGATCATGGACACCCTCAACCCACCCAAACGCGGATACCCAACCTTGGAATAAGTCATCTAGCGATCCGCACGCACATCTCGATCATGCTTGCGGGCTTCATGTTCGGGCTCGGGGTCGCTGCCATCGGCGAACCGCGCCGACTCGCCAAACAGTTGTTCGCACTCACCGACGGGTTCTTCGGGCCGATGTTCTTCGTCTGGCTCGGCGCATCGCTCAACCTCCGCGACCTCGCCCATCACCGATCATTCATCCTCCTCGGAGTCGCCCTCGGACTCAGCGCCATACTCGCTCACGCCTTGATGGTCTCCAGCGGCCAGCCCGTGCAGATCGGGGTGCTCGCCTGCGCCCAGCTCGGTGTCCCGGTTGCAGCGGCCACTGTCGGATCCCAGCTGCGCGTGCTACGAGCCGGTGAAGCCGCAGCACTGATTTTCGGCGCGCTCATCACCATCATTGCCGCAACGGTCTCGGCAAGTGTCGCAGTGCGCGCCGGTTACGTCGTCGACGTCACCAAACGCCCGAGCCACGCGACCCCGGACACCACATGATGTCGAATATTGAATCTTTCGACGCCTCGGTTGGAGACGAGGCCCGTTCGCTGCGAAAGCGAGTTGATCTCGTTTGTCATGGTCGTGGTCGGTAGACAGATTTAGGCAACGACGACGTCAACGACGAATCGGCGTCGTCGAATGCATGACGGTCGTCGGGCATTGATGGATCTGGCGGCAATGATCGCCGATGGTGGCACGGCGATCTCGCAACGCGCAAGCGAGAATCCCTTCCGGCACAAGTCCGGGTTGTCCAGGGGCGGCTTGGAGGTGCGTGGCAGGGCGTCTGGTGTGCCACAATCTTTGTGTGACCGATGGCGATGAAGTTCCGGGTGCCATCGTCGGCGATGATGATGAGGTCACCTCCGAGGCAACGTTGACTGAGCGCGGTGAATCGAATCGGCGCGAACATCATGTGCTTGGAGACCTTGAACGATTTCTGAAGGTGCCGGTCAAGGCTCTGGCGGGAGCAGTGGTCGTGCCGGCGTGGCGTTGCACGACGAGGGGCGAGTCGGTTTGGCCCGTGCGTGTTGCGGTGCTCGCAGCGATTGCTTTGCAGTTTGCGTTACCGCATCGTTATGCGATGCCGCCACGATGGTTGTTTCCGGCCGTTGGGGTTGCGGTCACTGGCGCTTTGTGGGTTGCTCACCCTCGGAGGATCACGAAACATACACCGTTGCGGCGGACGCTCAGTGTCGCGTTGATTGTTGTGATGTCGTTCTCGAATGCTGGTTCCGGATTGCGTTTGATCACGACGTTGCTCGGCGGTCGCGCCGGTGAGTCTGCCGGCGGTCTGCTGCTTCCTGGTGGGGCGATTTGGCTGACGAATGTCATCGTTTTCGCAATGTGGTACTGGGATCTTGACCGTGGCGGGCCGGCGGCGAGAGCGAACGCAATGAGGCCCTACCCGGATTTTCTGTTTGCACAGATGACGGTCGATCATCTCTCGAAGCCGGACTGGACACCGGAATTCATTGATTACCTGTATTTGTCGTTCACGAATGCGACGGCGTTCAGCCCGACCGACACGCTCCCGATGGCACGTTGGGCGAAGCTGACGATGATGCTCCAATCGACTGTTTCGCTGTGCCTCGTGGCGCTCGTCATCGCCCGGGCCGTCAACATCCTCAAGTGACCGCGGGCCAACATGTCGCACCGCCGGACGCCGAAGGAGCCGGTGCCGACGAGTTAACAACGGTCGCCCGTTCGCAACCTTCGAGAGTAGGAACTTGCTGCCAGTAGCGTCAGGGTCATGTTCAACATAACCGGTGGGAAAGTGGTGATCATCCTCGTGCTCGCGCTGGTCGTGTTGGGGCCGGAGAAGTTACCAGAGGCGATGCGCAAGTTTGGCGAGTTCTATGCGCAGTTCAAAAAGATGAGCACCGGCTTCCAGGCCGAAATGCGTGACACTCTCGGTGAACCGCTGCGAGAACTCCGAGGTACTGCAGACTTGGCCAAAGGAATTTTCGATCAGCCGCTGGACGAACTGAAGAAAACGACCGACGCCTTCCGCGGAGCGATCAACTCGACGCTGAGCGATACATCACCTCCGGAAGCCGCACCGATACCGGAAATCGCCCCAACCTCGGCCCCCCAACAATTCACCGGCCCGAGTACGTATGAAGAACCCGTACCCCCGCCGGCTTCGCTACCGGCAGCAGCCGCACATATCGATATCCCTGACAAGTACCTCCTCGAAATCATCGACGAGCAGCCGTAGCCGGGCGACGTCGCCCGACGATTCCAGCCTGCCCCAGCCCGGTCCTTGCTTCGGCGGTGGTGCCTCCGCCGTGCAGACCTACTACGCCTCGTTCAACCGGATGCGACGGTCATCGGTGGTGTGCTGGTCTCGCCACGAAAGTACGCAAGGATCGGTTCGGCGGCGGCACTGTCGACGTTGAGTACGGCCTTCTTATCGATCGTCACACCGGTCACTGGAAGTGCGTAACGTTCGAGGTGATCGCCAGCCAGGTCACGAAACCGGTCCTTCAACTCGACGAGTGTCAACGTCGAATCGAGCGTCAATGATGCGCTCGCGGCGTCCAGAAGCGATGACATCAGTAACGGGTTCTCTCCGAGAGCGCCTTGGGCCTGGTTGAGTGCTGACAACAGGAACGATTGTTGGCGTTGGATACGGTCGAGATCCGACCGTGGGTCCTCGACCCAGCCACCGTCTCGGAGTTCCTGGTAGTGACGAGAACGAGTGTACTGCAACGATCCGATGCCGTCAAGCTTCGCGCAACCCGGTTTCGTGATGTTCAAGCCCGTGTTGGTGTCTTTCGTCGGGTACGGGAAACATACCGTCACGCCGCCAATGGCGTCGACGACCTTCTTGAACCCGACGAAATCGACGGCGACGTAGTGGTTGATAGCAACATGGAAATTGTCCTGGATCGTTTGCACAAGTGTCCCAGCACTCTTCGAGAACGCTGCGTTGATCCGGTCTCTCGTGGTCGTCCCAGAAATCGTCACCCACAAATCGCGTGGCAACGACAGCAGTACCGCTTGACCGGTTTCGCGGTTATGACGCAACAACATGATCGTGTCACTACGCTGCCCATCGGGTGCACCAGCCCCGAGGATCCCTCCGGCGTCGGGCGCGTTCGGATCAACACCAGCACGGCTATCGGAGCCAACCAACAGGTACGTTTCCATCACCGCGTCGGTTGACGTCTTGGTGACGACCTGCGTCGCGCTAGCGTCATGAGCGAGACGCCGATTCGTCTGGTGCGCTTCCCACGTCAACGCCAACGAACCGCCGACGGCGATGTACACGAACAGACCAGCCGCGCTCGCCCACCGACTCAGACCCCAGACTCGACGCAACCGTACCGTCACGAAACAGCAACATAGCCGCTCGGGAGCTTCCCCGCTTGCCATCTCGATCGGTTCTCAGTGAACTGACCCGCCATTCGTGGGCACGCTTCCTGGGCTTGGACGCCTGTCATGTACCGTCGCTGCCGAGTTTCCCGAACCGACCGGAGTGCCTGTGAGGTGAGATTTCAGGAGTGCGATTTCGTTCAGTAGGGTTTCGAGAGCGTCATCTTGGGCTTGCAGATGTTCCTGGATTTGCAGAGCGGTATGCAGCACGGCGTCCGCGTCTTCGTAGGTCGCCTGCGAACGTTCGTCTGTGGCAGCCGCTTGGACGTTCTGGCCGACGATGATGATCGACAACAACACCAACTGCAGAAACGTTTGGGCGATCCACGCAATGATCGCCGGGCGACCCGCGCGGATTGCGTCCGGCAAACTGATCAACGCGATCATCGCAAAGATATAGGCGCACCACATGGTGCCGACAGCCGCGGTGATCTTTACCGCCAACGAGGCATTGAATGCCGCGGTCCGTCCGCCACGATCCAAATTCTCAGCGACCTTCAACGGTCGTCGGTGCTTGCGAGCTTCGATATGCGGATGTGGGATATGTACGAACCGTTTCACTTGACCAGAATAGAACATTCGTGCCCCGACTCGCTCGGGCACAACCGGTGTCGTTTACGGCGCGATCGGTCGTTCGGAGGCCGAACGGGACCTCGCCAACTGCGTTTCCCGCGGGATCACCGAATGGTGATTGCAGATCCCGCAGATATCGATGAAGAACTTCTTGGCGGGCCATTGGAAGCGCTGAAATCCACGACGGTGTGGGTGCAGCATCAGATTCTTGGACGACTCGATGCAAGGATTATGCCTATGATGATCAGTCATGAATCGTTCGGCAGATGCGCAACATGTTCGATTGAGTCTGCCCGAGCTCCAGTCTTGCCAGTGGTCGATGACCGATCGATCGTCTCGCCCACCACGGAGGTGGCGGCCCCGCGACACCGACAACGTAGTTCGGCCGTATTGCGAACGGCGGATCTCGAGCCGCTGCGGCGCTTCGAACCGGCAAACGTTCTCAACGGTGTGAGGGGAGTGAGTTGTGTCTGACAGCGATCCAACTGGCACGGACACACGGTCCGAGGTCGCGGGCATAGTCGAACGGGAGCGATGGGGCGTGAGGCGCCGCGAACGTGCCGAGGCGCCGCCTCATATGCTCCCGTTCTTGTGGGTCGAGGATGCACTCCAGTATCTCGTCGCCGTCGCGCTCATGCTTGTGGCGGGCGCCGTGCTCATGCACACCGTCGCCGATCTTTTCAACAAACACCGAACTTTCGCCGAGACCATACCGAACGTCATCAATTCGGTGCTGTTCGTAGTAATCGTGATCGAGTTGTTCGGAACCGTGATCTCGCATTTCCGCAGCGGACAGTTTCAGTTGCGACCGTTTCTCATCATCGGCATCATCTCGGGTGTGCGACACATTCTGACCGTGGGCGCCCAGTCGACCTTCGGTGGGAAACCCGAACAGGTGGCAGACAACCGTGAGTTCGCACACTCGATGATCGAATTCGGTGTCAATGTCGGAATCGTGATTGGGCTTGTCATCGCTCTCGTTCTTGTGAGTCGCTACCGAGCAGACCAAATGCCCTAGCCCTGATTATTCACGGTGTGGATGGGGGGTATCCGCGCAAGTGCCCTTGCCGTAAGGGATTCTGGAGGTGTGAAGCACCAAAAGCACCATGCGGAAGGGCACTTGCGAAGTGAACCGTAACAGCACGTTGAATGTCGTCGTGGAAACCGGCGGGAGCCAGGTGGTGGC
>JANXUF010000038.1 GCA_025356335.1 Actinomycetes bacterium | reverse complement strand
GAGCAGGGCGCCCTCGGAAGGATTCGAACCTCCGACACATGGTTCCGGAAACCATTGCTCTATCCCCTGAGCTACGAGGGCGGGGCGCAGCGGGCTGAGCCTCTGCGGAGCATCAGGATAGCCCGGCGCTCGGGCAGCCGTCTCCTCGAATTGCGGCGACGGCGCGGCGCGGACCCCCCGACGCAGCGATCGACGCGGCAAGTCGACGGGCTGCCGCAGGTGCACCGCTGCGCAGCACCGCTTCGACCGCTTCCACCAACGCGTCGGCCGTGAGCGAATTCGGATCGAGGGCCACGCCGATACCTGCTCGTTCGACGGCTGCGGCTCCGGCGAACTGATCGGTCGAGAACGGCAGCACGATCATCGGCACGCCGGCTGCGCAGGCCTCCCCGATGCTGTTGTTGCCTCCATGACTGATCATCACGTCGGCGTGAGCGAGAAGCGCGACCTGCGGCAGATGGGCGCCGATCAACGACCCGTCCGGCACGTCGCCGAGACGCTCCACGGGGGTGCTGCCATGAGCGAGAGCGAGCCGCCATCCGCCGGCACGAGCAGCAGCGACGGCTGTCGCCAGAACGTCTTCTCGAGCGCTGAGGAACGAACCGAAAGCGACGAGCACGCACGGACCGGTGCCCACCGGCAACCGAGTGTCTCCGAGCTCCTCGGCTCGCGCCAATGCGCCGATCGAGACACTTCCGGCCGGCAGGGGTCGTTGTGGATCATGCAGTTCCTCTGGATAGACGTAGATCGTCGGGAAGCCAGCCAACGATGTCAGATCGTCGATGAACGGCTGATCGGGTGACCGGCGGGCGATCAACTCGTTCGCAGCGGCAGCCAGTTCGGCCGTCGATTCGCGGCAGCGTTGGGCGAGTTCCGCCAACTCTGCCGGGGACGGCCGTATCGACAGCGGCCATGCGGGGGGCAGGCCGTAGAGCTCGCCGGGAGCGGGGAGCGCGCTCGGATGACCGAGGACGAGAGTCGCAGCGTCGACCCCGATGGCATGGAGTGCGAGCCGCGCTCCGAAGGCGACGTGATCGACGAGCACGCGATCCGGGGCAACGTCCGCAACGATGCGGATCAGTTCGTCGAGTACCCGGTCGGGTTCGTGGAGCAGGTCGTGGCGTCGGGCATCTGCCTGGTAGAGCAGCGTGGCGATCGCTCCAGCGCGTGTTGCCTCGAAGAACGCCCGCAGATGATCGTCCTCGCCGAGCGGCTGTTCCTCGGCACGGATGACACTCGCATTACTGCCCTTGCCGAGGCGCAGATGCGTCCATTCGAGCCCAGCGGCTTCGACGAGTGGGCGCACCGCCTCGCCAGTGGCAACGACCACGTCATTCCCTGTCTCGCGCCAGGCAATGGCGACCTGGAGCATCGGGATCGCGTGTGACGCGTAGTCCGGGCAGACGACGAGCAATCTCACGCTGCTGCGACCTTGACCGGCATCAGCGAGGCGTAGACATCGACGAGCCGAGCCGCCATGCGGTCGACGGAGAGTTCCGCACGGACGAATTTCCTGGACGATCGCGAGCGGTCGGGCTCCGACCGCAACACCGCAGCCTGGAGGATCGCCTGCCGCAGTGCTTCGACTGACGTCGTGTCGCAGAGCACGCCGCTGTACCCGTCACAGACGTAGGTCAGCGGCCCTCCACGGAGCGGAGCGACAACGGTCAACCCTGCGGCGAGCGCCTCGACGATTGCCAGACCGAACTCCTCCTTGTCGCTCCCGCACACATAGAGGCCGCCGTTGTTCGAAGCGTAGACGAGCAGATCGGCGATCTGCGTCGGCGGGAGGTGCCCGATCACACTGACGGCGCCGGGAGAGTGTCCTGTCGAGACGGCAGCGATGAGATCCATCGTCGATCGCTCCTCCCGGCTCGGATGTTCGAGGTCGCCGCCGACGAGCACCACGTTGAAACGGCTCGACAACTCCTCACTGCCGACGACGCTTTCGACGATGCGATGCGGGCCCTTCAGCAGGTTGAGGCGGCCGACCGTCAGGATCCACGGTAGTCCCCGCCGAGCATCCGGAATGCCGGCGAGGATGATCGCCGCAGCTGCTGGAACTGCGTTGCCGTTCGCCATCGTGACGATCGACCTCCGATGCGTCGCCCGGTCGATCTCGCCGACATCGACTCCCTCCGGCACGATCGTCGAACGCCGCCAGAGGTCGTCCATATCGAGGCCGACGAGGTCCACGAGTTCACGCCGTATCGTCGGGCGTGGCAGGAGCGCGAGGTGATCGGCATGCGAACTGAGGCGCTCGACCATCCGCGCCCTGAACCAGTACTGCGACGCTGCGTCGGCGTCGGCGAAGCCGCTGCGCCGAAGACGACCGTCGGCTTCCAGTGCATCGATCACCACGTGCGGGTCCGGCGCGACGGTGAACACGACGCGTTGGCCGAGCTGACGGGCAGCCGCTGCTGCAGCCAGCGTCCCGACCTCGGCCATCCGCAGATGCCACACCACGTTCCTGCCTTCGAACTGCCGGCCGATGGCGACCATCTCGCGTTCGATGAGCGTCCGGTACTGCCATGCATCACGCCACGGGATAATCGCATCGGCACCGAAGGCGATCCGTTCGATCCGATGATCTGTCCCCAGATATCCGGAACGGGGCTCGGTTCCGCCGTCGACGATATGGGCCCGTGTCACGGTGACGACCTCGGAAACATCATCGATGGCGGCGAGCGAGGTACCGAGGGAGCGGAGCAGCGAGGCGATTCCTCCGCCGTCGCCGACGCCGAGGGAGCGACCCTCCTGATCCAGTCGTGCGTGCAGGAATGGCTGGATCACCACGAGCCCATCGTCGTGAGCTGCGGACTCGCGGAGCAGGTGATCGCGCGGCGTCACATCGATGACGACGCCACTGCCCGGCACTGCCGCGAGCGTGTTGCCGATACGGAGGGCGGCCGTCTCGTCGCCTGAATGCATCGCATTTCTCTGCAACGCATTCCGCAGTAACCAGATGGCCGAAGCGCTGTTGCGGCGGGACCATTCGATCAGCGTGCGTTCGGCGAGCATCCCGTTGAACCCGCCCGTGATGATGACCTGGATCAGGCCGATCATCGCCTCGGTCGACGGCCGTCTGGCGGCCATCGACCAGGCTGCGTGTCCTGTGAACCGTACGGGTCCGGCTCGCAGCACATCGATAAGCGCCAGATCGGCCAACGGATCAGAGATCGCCCCGAGGGCATGGATCGCCGCAATCGTCGTGAGGTCGTCGCCGTCCCGGTTCCCGTCTGCCATGCATTCCCGGGTGACCTCTCGCAGCAGCCGGGCGTCGGACGCCGGATCGACCGACATCGCTGCGGCGAACGACACGAGTTCTGCAGCGCGCAACGCCCGGGTGATCCGCGGGGCGGACCTCACACGCTCGATTGCCTCTGCAACTGAATTGGAAGGAGCATTCATCGACATTTCCGCCGAAGCGGCACAACTCTCTGGAGACGCACGGCAGAGCCGTACCCGCGCCAGCCCGTCGTCATACCAGCGACATCGCCAGGTCGGCCACCCGGCACAACGCCGAGTGCAGTACCTCGTCGGATCGGCCGCCGAGGAAAACGAGTCAGGTGGCAAACCCGTAGGAGCGCTTGAAACGGTCACCACTACCATTAGATGGATGGCTGACCCCCTGGCAACTGTCGAATCGATACTGGGCGAGGCGTTCGCGGCCGCGACCGGATTGATGATCTCGGAGATCGATCCGACGATCCGGCCGAGCGACCGTGCAGACGCCCAGGCGAACGGGGCGATGGCACTGTCGAAAAGGGTCGGCCGCAACCCGCGTGACATCGCCGTCGATGTCGTTGCCGACCTCGACGGCAACAGCATGGCGACGTTCGAAGTCGCCGGCCCCGGTTTCATCAACATCACCTTCCGCAACGCCTTTCTCGCCGAAGCGTTGCAGCAGATGGCCGTCGACGATCATCTCGGTGTCCGCCCGGCGTCGCTCGCCGAGACGGTCGTCATCGACTACTCGGCGCCGAACGTCGCCAAGGAGATGCATGTCGGCCATCTGCGCACGACCGTCATCGGTGACGCACTCGTCCGCATCCTCGAATTCCTCGGCCACAAGGTCATCCGCGAGAACCACATCGGCGATTGGGGCACGCCATTCGGCATGCTCATCGAGTTCCTCATCGACAACGGTGCCGATGCCTCGACCGTCGTCGACAACGATGACCCGAACGCCTTCTATCGAGCGGCCCGGGCGAAGTTCGACAGCGACCACGACTTCAAGACTCGGTCGCGGGAGCGGGTCGTCAAGCTGCAGCGCTTCGACCCGGAGACGATCGCCCTGTGGCAGCAACTCGTCGACACCAGCACCACCTATTTCAACACCATCTACCGGTCGTTGGGGATCCTGCTGACGGACGACGATCTGATGGGGGAGAGCCGGTATCAGCCGCTGCTCGGCGAGGTCGTCCAGCGGCTCACGACGCTCGGGTTGCTGGAGAAGAGCGACGGCGCCGACGTCGTCTTCGTACCGGGGTTCACCAATCGTGAGGGTGAGCCGCTGCCGCTCATCGTCCAGAAGGGCGACGGCGGGTTCAACTATGCGGCGAGCGACCTCGCCTCGGTGATCGATCGCCGGGAACGGTTGAATGCCACGCTGCTGCTCTACATCGTCGGTGCACCACAGGCGCTGCACTTCTCGATGGTGTTCAAAGTTGCCGAGATGGCCGGTTGGCTGGTGCCTCCGGCTCGGGCGGTCCATGCGATGTTCGGCAGCGTGCTCGGGCCCGACCGCAAGGCGTTCAAGACCCGCTCGGGCGAGAACGTCAAACTGCAGGCACTGATCGACGAGTCGATCCAGCGCGGCACCGACAAGGCGCGGGAGAAGAGCCCCGACCTTCCGCCTGACGAACTCGAGCGGGTGGGCAGGATGATCGGTCTCGGCTCGATCAAATACGCCGATCTGTCGACCGACCGCATCAAGGATTACGTCTTCGACTGGGATCGGATGCTGACCTTCGAGGGCAATACTGCCCCGTATCTGCAGTACGCCCACGCGAGGATCAATTCGATCTTCCGGCGGGGCGGCTTCGATAGAACCACTGTCGCGTCCGTTGTCCCGACGCTCGTTGCGCCGGAGGAACACTCGCTCGCACTGCGGCTGCTGGCCTTCGACACCGTCGTCCACGACACCGCCGATCGCTACAGCCCCCATCGCCTGTGCACCTACCTGTTCGAGTTGGCCCAGGAGTTCTCGAGTTTCTACGAGGCCTGTCCGGTGCTCAAGGCATCGACGCCAGAGCTCGTGCAGAGTCGTCTCGCGCTGTGCAGTATCGCCGCATCGGCCCTCGCTCAGGGACTCGCCCTGTTGGGGATCGACGTGCCGGAGCGCATGTAGTCGATGAACCCGATCCCGCAATCGCTGCTGCCTGACACTGCGACGTGTGAACCAGATGGTTCACTCTCTATCGGTGGCGTGCCGGTTTCTGACCTCGCCGCGCAGTACGGCACACCGCTGTTCATCTATGACGAGGCGCACCTACGCAATCGCTGCCGTGAGGCGGTCGAGGCATTCGGCGTTGGCAACGTCGTCTACGCCACCAAAGCTTTTCTGTGTAGGGCAATGGCCCGTCTCGCCGTCGAAGAGGGCATGCGACTCGACGTCGCCTCCGGCGGCGAACTGTATGTGGCGATGGCAGCGGGTGTGTCGCCGGAACAGTGCGTCCTGCACGGCAACAACAAGAGCCTCGACGAGCTGCGTTATGCAATGACCTCAGGCATCGGTCAGGTCAACGTCGACAGCTTCGACGAACTCGACCGCCTCGACATGTTGCATCGTGAAGGCCTGCCGCCCGTCGACGTCCACCTGCGAATCACCCCCGGTGTCCATGCTCATACTCACGATTTCATCGCCACCGGTCAGGATGATTCGAAGTTCGGGTTCAACCTCGCCAACGGCGACGCACTGCGCGCCGTGGAACGAGCGCGCGCATCGTCAGCAGTCACCCTGACCGGGTTGCACTGCCACATCGGATCGAACGTCTTCGTCGCCGAGAACTTCGGTCGTGCCGCCGAAGTGATGGCCGGGTTCTTCAATCCGCTCGGATTGCCGGAACTGACGCTCGGCGGCGGCCTCGGGGTCGCCTATGTCGCCGGCGAGGAAGCCCCGACGATCGCCTCGTGGGCCAAGGTGTTGCACGACGCCTGCTCCGGTCTCGGCGTCGATGCCCGTATCTCCGTCGAACCCGGTAGGGCGATCGTCGCGTCAGCCGCGGTCACCGTCTACACCGTCGGAACGATCAAGGACATCCCCGGCATCCGCACCTACATCGCCGTCGACGGCGGTATGAGCGACAATCCCCGTCCGGTGCTGTACGGCAGTGGATACGAGGCGTTCATGCCGTCACACCCGCTCGCCGACCGCACCCGTCATGCGCGTCTCGTCGGTAAGCATTGCGAGAGCGGTGACGTCCTGATCTTCGATGCAGCGGTCCCGGAACAGTTGGCCGTCGGAGACCTCCTGGCCACACCGGTGACCGGAGCCTATGGGCTTGCGCTGTCGTCGAACTACAACAAGTTGACCAGGCCGGCGGTGGTATTCGTGCTGGACGGAGAATCGCGACTGGTGATGCGCCGTGAGACATACGACGACCTGATCCGCTGTGACGTCGACTGATGAGCCGCTTGGGACAGTTCTTCGACCGCTTCAGGAAAAGTGCGGACACCCGGCCCGCTCGCGAACCGACAGCGGTACCCGCGAATCGGCCGAAGATCGGTGATGTCCGTCCTGGATCCGGACCTCGACCCGACGGGCGCCGCGTTGTGCCGACGGCAGCACCCGTCCGGTCCGGGCGTCGGGTTGAGCCGGACACCGAACTCGCTGACGTCACGATCGTCTACTCGCCGATGCTCGACGGTGACCCCGACCCCGGTGAGGTCGTGTGGACCTGGGTGCAATTCGAGGACGATCCGACGCAGGGCAAAGACCGCCCGGTGGTGATCATCGGCCGAGCAGGTTCGGACCTCGCCGCCGTTCAGTTGACGACCAAGCCGCATCCCGAACGCCAGGACGAGGTCCCGGTCGGCGTCGGCTCGTGGGACTCGAGCGGACGCGTGAGCTATGCCAAGCTCGAACGGATCCTGACCGTCGATCCCGGTGGGGTACGACGGGAAGGTGCGATCCTCGACAAACACCGCTTCGACGATGTGGTTGCCGCACTGCGGAGGTTCCACGGCATCGGCCTCGCCTGACACGAGGAGATCCGAGCGCGCTCGGGTCGAGGTGGCGGATATCGCCTCCGCTGCGATATTCACCACCTCGATTGACAACGTCTGGTGGTCAGAACGCAGGGGTCGGCGGGGGCGGGAGGGGTGTGCCGTTGTTGTGGGCGCTGACGGCTCCGGCGATATCGCGCAGCGCTGCTGCCATCACCGCCAGCGGGTCGCCGGCGACGTTCGACTCCTTCCACCGCTCGCGCATCTGGTTCAACCCAGCGAGAGCCTCCGGCGAGGCAGTGCCCAATACCTCGCCGAGCTTGGCGAGGTTCCAACCTGCGGCCGCGGCGAGTGTCTGTGACTCCGCCCGATAGTGCTCCCCGACGGCGAGGTCGACTTCCGCCGGTGTCATCGCCGGGACGATTCGTTGGGCGATGCGCGCCATGTTGCGGTACGAACCCTGCAGTAGGAACGACGGTTCGCCACGCAGATGATCGTCGACGGTCGCCGAGGCGATATAGGCGGCGTTGACCTTGAGCAGTTGATCGCGGACACGCAGCAGATGGCTGAGCGTCTTGGTGATCTGCGTCAACTCCGTCGCACCGTACGGATGGATGAGGTCGTCGCTGCGCAACGGCTGGCCGGCGGCAGCACGCAACAGCACGTCCAGGTCCTGCTTGCCGCGCGACAGCACCGGGGCGACGACCTCGTTCACCCCGCACCCGTTCTCGACGAAACTCTGGGCGAAAGCGGAGGCTGCGGACAGGGCCACATCGCCGAGGTTGTGGACGTCGGCACGGTTTGCCAACATGTCCGGAATCCTGAACGAGGAACCGGACGAGGTGTACGGGTTGGCAGCCATCACCATCACGAAACGTTTGCCGGCCAAGGAGAACGTCTTCGCCTCGCCTTCGAGCACGCCTTCGATGCGGCGCGTCGCGTCGCACAGCGGGATGAACTTCTGCAGCAGTTCTGGCGAGGTGTGCTGCACGTCGTCGAGGTAGCAGATGACGTTGTTGGCCATCGCGAATGCGCGGTTCAACTTCGCCAGTTCCTCGGCGGCTGCGAGGTTCGGCGCAGCCGCAGGGTCGAGCGAGGTGACCTCGTCGCCGAGCGCAGGTCCGTTGATCTTCACCAGCGCGAACCCGAGGAGCGAGGCGACGTATTCGATCAGCGTCGTCTTGCCATAGCCGGGCGGTGAGATCAGCAGCAGCAGGCCTTGGGCCGCGCCGTTGAGGCCCAACTGGCGGGCGACGTTGTCGCCGACGAGCGGTAGGTAGACCTCGTCGATCAGGCGGTTGCGGACGAACGAGGTGATCACCGTCGGGTGCAGCGTGTCGAGTTCGAGGCGCTTCTGTTCATTGACCAGCAGCGTGCGGCGGCTCTCGCTGAACTGCCGGAAGCGATCGACGCCGTCGCGGCGGTACGTCATGAAGTTCGTCAACGAATCGCTCGGGTCGAGCGTCAGTGAGCCATTGACGATCGCCGGATGTTGGCTGCGCAGACCCGTGACGGTGACCGTCGTCGGCACCCCGGTGGCGATCGGGACGTTCGGGTCGAGGATTTTCCAGACCGCCTCGGCGGCGACGGAGATCGGCGACGCTGGTTCGAGGTCCTGGGCCCAGCGGACGAGCTGACCGAAGGTTGCGTGGCGCAGGTCGAGGCCGTGTTCGGAACCCCATGACTCCAGGTGTTCGGCCGCCTTCGCAGCGTCAGGGCGGACGGCTGCCTCCTGCGAACGGTTGATCAGCCAGTCGCAGGCGACTCGGGCGTCGAAACGGTTCTTGAGTCCCGCCTCGGAGGCGATCGAATCGAGTTGCGGCCCGACGCGCTTGATGAATGCCTTACGCGACTTGCCGATGCCCAACGCTTCGAGGGCGATCAGTTCCTTGGCGAGTTCGTCGTGTTGGCGCAGATCGAGCGAGCGGAGCCATACACCGGCGACGGCGCGGTCGATGCCGGAAACTCTCACCGCCGGAACGGTCCACCACGGCTGCAGTGCTTCGACGATGAGCACCGCGTCGGCGTCGTGGACCCCGGGCTCGAAGCCGTCCTCGATCCGCGACGTCGCATAGGCCGAGATGCCGGAGGTCGGGATGTCCTGGGTCAGCGCCGAGAATGCGAGGTAGGCGGCACGTGGGATCGTTGCGGTTTCGCTCGGATAATTCTGACCGGCGAGGTCGGCGTACTGGGCGAGTGCGCCCTCTCGGATCGGCAGCCGCAGGTCGGTTCCGGTGAGACGGAGTTCGAACATCGGGTGCGCCGGGTCGGTGATGTTCGAGTCGAGGCGCAACTCGAACGGTTCGGTGTTGATACCGAACTTCCACGTGCCGATGCGGACCGTCCCCGCCTCGAACAGGTCGGCGCGATCATTGGCGGTACGTCTGGCCTGATCGCGGGCGCCGGACAGGGCGACTTCGAGTTCGCTGGAACGTCCGGCCTCTCCGAGATTCCGCAGTTCCGCAGCGGTCGAACGGACCTTGGTGACGAGGCTGTCGGTGGCGAAGAAGGCGTCGATCTCCGCCCGCCCTGCCAGCGCCGATGCACGCGTCGTGATCGTCACGAGGATGCGCTGTGCGGACTGCGCCAGCCGGTCGATCTTGTGCGTACGCTCGGCGGCGAGAGCGTCGCGTCGTTGGTTGAAGGCGGTACTCAATTCGGATCGGCGGGTGTCGATCGCATCGGCGAATGCGGGAACGTCGCCATAACGCAGTTCGGCGTTCTCCAGTTCGGCGGACAACGAGGCGAGCGCCGAATCGCATGCGGCTGCGTCTGCCGCTGCCGAGATCGAAGCGGTTGCGCGCTGGGACAGCACAGCCATCGCCGCGGCGAATCCGGCCTCGGCCTCTGCCGAGCGCAGCGCGATCGCCCGCAGGTCCAGCGTTGCGCGTACGGCGTTGCGCCTGGCGAGGGCGTCGGCGAGACGACCGAGCACCGAGGTCTTGCGCGTCGGGTCCTCGACCTCCAAACCGCCGACGACTTCGGTGAGCAGCACGACGCGATCGCCTGCCTCGTCGACGAACTTCATCTGCTCGTTGACGAGTGAAGCGGTCACCGCAACAGCGCCCTCGCGTTCGGCGTCGTCGTAGGACTTGGTGATCGAGTCGAGTGAATGGTCGGTGTCGAGGAACTCGATCGCCCGTGTCGCCAGCTTGTCGTAGACGGCCTGCGCCTGGACTTTCAACGCTTCGAGCGCCACGTGGTCCATCTGGCGGATCTCCGACAGCGACGACAGCACGCCGAGCGCCTGGCGGGCGGCTGCCAGCTTGTCGATGAACGCCGGTGCGTCACGGATCGGCAACTCGGAATCGGCTGCGAGATCGTTGACGACTCGTGTTGCATCTGACAGCCGATCGGCAGCCTCTTTCTTCGCCGAGACGACCGAGGCGAACTCGTCGAGCACCGAGCCCGACGTCTTGCGCAGCTCGCCGAGGAGCGCGCCGACCCCGTGAGCCTCCGGCTGGTTGAGCCAGCCGTAGCCGTCGAGCAGCGTCGTCGACCTGGCGACGAGCGCCTCGAAGATCGCCTGGTTGAACTGCGGGTCTGCGGCGTCGCGAGCGAGCGAGATCGTCTCGCCGAGCACTCGCACAAGTTCCGGGTTGCCGGTGCGCCCGAAGAAGGAATCGGAGGGGACAGACGGCGTGTAGTTGTCGGGCGTGCAGAACGGACTGGTGTAGACGTTGATCGTGTGTACACGCTGCGGCTCCGGAGCACCACGAAGGCAGACGATCACGCCGTCGTCGAACAGCGCGTAGCCGTGCGAACTGATCGGCGTGTCCATCGTGCGCGTCACCACGTTGTACGGGCACAGCAGGAATTCGCCTGACGCCCGCCGGTAGACGTAGAGGATGTCCTCACCGTTGGGGGAGCGGTGCACGGCCTGGAACCCGAAACCCGTCGCGTCGGTACTGAAGACCTTCGTCTCACCGTTCTGCAGGTGGTATCCGCCGGGGAAGACGACACCCTGACCCTCCGGCAGCAGATGGCAGTTCCTGCCGATCGCGTCGGCGCGCTGCACCGCCCGTGTGAGGCGGTTGAAGATGTAGAAGCGTTCCTGCTGTTCACGGTAGGGCTGCAGGCGGATGAGCACGATCTCGTCCATCAGCGCGTATGAGACGGCGGTCTCGCCGATCACCTGGCCGCTTTCGTTGACCGGCTCCTGGAAGATCGTGCGCCCACCCTCGACGACGTCGTCGATGCGGAACTGGATCTCGCGCTTGTCGAATCCGACGTACAGGCTGCCGCCGATGATCAGGTGCGGCCAGCGTCCGTCGACGAGTTGCTCCCGCCCGGCCGTCGTCCACGTGAAGTCGTACGCCGCAGTCTGGACGACATCGTGGTCACCGTAGGCGTCGATGTAACGCAGGTCTTCACCCTCTAACTGCCAGCGCAGCACGCGGACGTCGTCGGGTGCTGGACCGAACCGGAAGACCATCAGCAGCCGCGACTCGTGCAGTGTGAGCGAGTCGAGGCGGGTGTCGGAGTAGTAGGTGAACAGTTCGCCGGCGTCGCGCTGGAAGCCGGGATCCCGCAGGAACCATTTCGGAGCGTCTTTGCTCAGTGGGGTGAACGTCCAGTCGTTCGCCGCCGCCTTGTCCATCTCGAACAACTCGAAGGCGTCGTCGACGGTGCGGGTCTTGCCGAGCGAGGCACCGACGTTGTAACCGAAGACGAGCAGTCCCTCGACGCTGACTGCATCGGCCGGTGTACTCGGCTGCTCCGTGCGCAGGCGATCCTGTTCGGCGAGCGCCATCGGGACCGAGGCGAAGACCTCCGCACGCTCGCTGTTGAGCGCATCAGCAGCGTCACGAAGGCGTTCGGCGACGCCGCGCAGCCGCTCACGCAACAGGTCGTAGGTCGATGAGGACATCGACGGTTGGGCAGCCGATTCGGCACTCGGCAGTGCGCCGCCCGACGTTGCGTTGTCGCCGGGACCGGATTCGCTGGGAGCAATCGGCGCCGCGGCCTGACCGTCGCCGGCGCTGTTGCCAGCGCCGTCCGGCGGTTGGGGAGCAGGCTGCTCGTTCGCTGTGTCAGTCAAGGCAACTCACATCTTTCAAGTCTCAAAACGTCAGCGGGTAGCCGGGCGCTGTTCGTACCCGGACGCCTCGCCGTTCCACACATCGTCTGATCTGCTCGGTTTGCACGACGTGACGCATCGATCGGGGGCGACGTTCGGTCGAGCGGCGGGAGCTTTATTTGTCCGGCGTGGCGAGTGCGCCGAGGGTGACGCCGTCGAGGCCGCGTTCCTTCAACGAGCCGACGAGTTCGCCGATCGAGGCACCCTCGTCGCCGCCGACACGGTCGGACAGTACCCGCAGGAAATGGGCGAGCGAGAGGTTGGCGAGGCCGCCGGTGCCGAGGCCGCCGAGTGCTCCGGCGAGCGTCTCCACGAGGTCCTTGTCGCCGTTGAGGTACGGCTTGGCGATCTGACGTGTCGTCTTCGAGGAGTCGGCGAAGCTCTCCAGCGACTTGCCCATCGCCGCGGCACCCATGATGCGGTCGACGAACATGTCAGTGCCGCCGACGATGTTGATGTCGGCGTTCTGCAGGGCGTTCCCCATCGCCGTCGCCTGGGCGATCTGCGCTTCCTTGTTGGCATTGATCGAGGCGGTGCGGACGGCGACGTCGGCGTCGATGTTGCGCACGGCGAGGTCGTATTCCTTGCCGACGCCTTCGAGTTCCTTCATCGCCGCAGCCTTGTCGGTGATACCGGCTGCCTCGCCCTTGAGGCGAGCCTCGATGGCGGCTCCGTCGGCCTCGCCGGTCAGGCGTGCAACCTCGGCGGCAGCCTGGCCCTTCTTGAGGTCGGCGTCGGCCTGCGCCTGGGTGACGCGGACGTTGGCGAGGCCGGTCTGTTCGATCGCACCGGCGTTGGCCTTCTGCACCTCGACCGCCGCGAGGCCCTCCGCTGCTGCTTCGGCACGGATGCCGTCGGCGAGGCGGATCTTGGCCGTCGCTTCGAGTTCGGCTGCGCCCTGCATCGCCTGCGCCAAGGTGATGCGCTCCTTGCCGAGCGACTCGGCGGCCTGCGCCTTGGCCTCTGCCTCCTTGATCGTCTTGATGAGGATCGCCTCTGCCTGGCCGCCGGCGGCGATGACCATCGACTCCTTGTCACGATTGGCGCCCTCGACCTGGCGCAGCGTCTTGATCGCTTCTTCCTGTTCGGCGACCGTCTTCTCGACGGCGATACGTGCCTTGGCGAGTTCGGCGACGCGAGCCTTCTCCTGTTCGAGATCCTTACTGGCCGACAGTGTCTCGATCTGCGTGGCGACGGTCTCCAACTGGCGGGCTTTGTCGATCTTCACCGTTTCGGCGGCGAGCACGCGCTCACGGGCCTTTCCGGCGACTTCGATCTCGCGCTGGGTGTTCTGCTGCTGGATACCGACCTGCTCGTCGGTCTTCAGGCGGGCGCCCTCCGCCTTCATCCGTTCCTCGGCCTCGACCTGCGCGGTCAACGATTCCTCACGGGCCTTGGTCGTCGCCATTTCGCGCTGTGCCCTGAACTCTGCGGCCTTCTCCTGGCGCTCCATCTCGAAGATCGCCTGCTGTGTCTCGACGTCCTTGGCCTTGATCTGCTTCTCTGCCTCGCGGCGGAAGATGTTCGCCTGCACATTTTCACGTGTCGTGATATCGGTGATCTTCTTGATGCCCTCTGCGTCCAAGACGTTCGTCGGGTCGAGTTCGGCCATCGACGTCTGCTCGAGGTATTCGATGGCGACGTCGTCGAGCATGTACCCGTTGAGGTCCTCGCCGATGACAGCGATGACGTTCGTGCGGAACTGCTCACGCTGTTCGTACAGCTGCACGAAATCCATCTGCTTGCCGGCTGTCTTCAACGACTCTGCGAACTTGGCGGAGAACAGTTCGTCCAGCTTCTCCGGGCTGGAAGCGTTGTCGCAGCCGACGAGCTGGGCGACCTTGCGGACGTCCTCAGCCGTCGGATTGACCCTGACATAGAAGCTGACGCGGATGTCGGCGCGGATGTTGTCACGACAGATCAGTCCCTCTTTGCCGACCTTGTCGATCTCGATGACCTTGACGCCGATGTCCATGAACTCGCCACGGTTGACGACGGGCCAGACGACGCCGCCGGTGAAGGTCACGTCGATCGTCTGCTTGCGGGAGATGATCAGTGCTTCGCCCTGATGCACTTTCTTGTAGAGCCGCGTGATCCACATCGTGACGAGCACGAGGATGAGGGCGCCAGCGACGATCACCAGGCCGATAACGGCCGGTGCGCTGATTGCTGCGCTGATTGCTGCGGGAAAACTCATGATGAGATGTCGCTCCTTCTGGAACGGTTGTGACCTTGTACAGGTGCAGTGAACAGGTGTGTATTGGGAAATGGTGTGCGTGAGCAGGGGAGTGGTTGTGCGAGCAGCGGTGAGCAGCAGCTACGAGGGCAGGGTGGGTGAGCTGGACGAGCGCGCTATGCGCCGGCCGGGCGGAGCTCCTCGTCGAGTTCATCGATGACGAACGAGTTGGCCGGTTCGTCGTAGTCGATCAGCAGCGCCAGATCTCCACGGGCGAACCGGCCGGCGGGGGCACGCACCCTGACGATCGACCCCTTCGTCGTGCCGGTGATGACGATGGCGTCCCCGAACGTCTCGGTGACGGTCATCGTGCGGATCTTGCAGACCGAACCGACACCCTCGTGGCGTTCCGCAGCAAGCGTGACCTCGAAGACGGAGCCGAGCGGCTTGGCGGCGACCTTGATGACACCGAGCCCGACGACGGCGGCGACGACGACGATCAACACAGCGGTACCCGCCGCGACGTTCGCCGTCGCCGAGGTCCCGAGGACCGTCTGCATGAGGATCGACGTCGCCCACCCGCCGAAGGCGAAGAGGGTGAGGATCAAGGGGAGGGGAACGACGTCGAAGCCGAGCGTATGGCTGAAGCCGTGGGCGCCGTGGGTCGAGTCGTTGTCGGAGTGGCCGTGATGGCCGTGCTGGCCGTGCTGGCCGTCGGCTCCAGCGTGAGGAGCGGCGTGTACGCCGGCGACTTGGTGACCGTCGCCTGGAGCGGTATGCGTCGGCGCAGCGTGGCCACCTGCGACGTGTCCGGATCCGGCATGTCCCGGTGCTGCGTGTCCTGCCGCTCCGCCGCTGCTCACCGCACCGTGGCCGCCGCCGGACGCATGACCACCGGCACCGTGGACGCTGAAATCGTTCCCACCGCTGTGGCCGGCATGGCCCGCTTGTCCGTGGCCACCGAGGCCGGAGAACACCAGCGTGATGACCCACCAGGACAGGCAGAAGATCAGCAGACCCGAGAAGACGGAGGTCGGAAAGGCGCTCAGCAGGTGCATCATCGCCGTGCCGCCAGGTCGCCGGCCGAGTGGCTCCCGGCTGTGAAAAGCCCGAGGGATGACTGTTTGGGTGTACCTGGGGGTTCGTTCATCGATTCTCGCTGTCTATTGATGGCACTTCTGTCGCCATTGTCAAGCGCCTTTGTCGGGCCGTGCGACGGGGTAGACGTGGTCGAAATACGTGTGGCCGGTGCCGAACGGTTCGGTACTCTGGCTCGTCGTGAGTACTCTGCTCGGTGCATCAGAAGCAACGGTACGCATCGGCGTGCTCGGTTGTGGCAACGTAGGGTCGGCTTTTGCCGAACTCGTCGCCCAGCGGGCCGACGTGATCGCCCAGCGGACAGGGGTGCGGCTGCAGATCGTCAGCGTTGCGGTCCGCAACCTGTCCCGCCAGCGCGAATTCACCTTGCCGGCCGGCGTGCTGACGCGAGATGCCCACGGCGTGGTCAGCAATCCCGACGTCGACCTCGTCGTCGAGCTGATCGGTGGCATCGAACCGGCCCGCGAGTTGATCCTCGAATCGTTGAAGTCCGCCAAGCCGGTCGTGACCGCCAACAAGGAACTGCTTGCCAACGTCGGCGCCGAGCTGTTCGCAGCCGCCGATACCGCCGGCGTCGATCTGCTGTTCGAAGCCGCCGTGGCCGGCGGCATCCCGCTGATCAGGCCGCTGCGTGAGAGCCTGCGCGGCGAACCGATCCGTAGGGTGCTCGGGATCGTCAACGGGACGACGAACTTCATCCTCACGAAGATGAGCGAGGAGGGTATGGATTACTCCGTCGCCCTTGCCGAAGCGCAACGCCTGGGCTACGCAGAACGTGACCCGACGGCGGACGTCGAAGGATTCGACGCCGGTGCCAAAGCGGCGATCCTCGCCAGTATCGCCTTCGGGGCACGAGTCGTCGCCGGCGACGTGTATCACGAGGGCATCAGCCGTATCACCGCCGAGGACATCGCCGTCGCCGACCGCCTCGGCTATGTCGTCAAGCTGTTGGCGATCTGCGACCGTGATCCCGGCAGCGGCGAGATCGCCGTTCGGGTCCACCCGGCGATGGTCCCGAAGCACCATCCCCTCGCCAGTGTCCGCGACAGCTACAACGCAGTGTTCGTCGAAGGTGATGCCGTCGGCTCGCTGATGTTCTACGGACGTGGTGCCGGCGGGATGCCGACGGCGAGCGCCGTGCTCGGTGATGTCATCGATGCCGCCATCAACCTTCGTGCGGGGACCCACGCCTCCCTCGGGACCTTCACCCGCACACCGCTGCGCCCGATCGACGAGACGAGCGCCGAGTATCTGCTCAGCCTCGACGTCGTCGACCGTCCCGGCGTGTTGCACGCGGTCACGGGCGTCTTCTCCGACAACGGCGTGAGCATCCGGGCGATGGAACAGGAAGGCATCGGCGACGATGCCAGGCTCGTGTTCATCACCCACTCCGCCCGTGAGGCCGATGTCCAGGCGACGGTCCGCGACCTCGGTGATCTGGCGATCGTCAAGCGGATCGGCGGCCTACTTAGGGTGATCGGCGCGTGAGCATGCGGTACGTCTCGACCCGCGGCCTGGCACCTGAACTCGGCTTCGCCGATGTGCTGCTCGCCGGCCTCGCAGACGACGGTGGACTCTACGTCCCGACGTCGTGGCCGCAGTTGGCGACGTTCGGTCCTGCCGACGACTACGCGGCCGTCGCTGCCGCCGTGATGCTGCCGTATGTCGGCGATGACGTGCCGAAGGAAACGTTCGAGACGATGTGCCGCCAGGCCTACGCCACCTTCGGCCACCCTGCCGTCACCCCGCTCGTGCAGATCGGCCCGAACGAATGGGTGCTCGAACTGTTCCACGGGCCGACGCTTGCGTTCAAGGACGTCGCCCTGCAACTCGTCGGCAGATTGTTCGACTACGTGCTCGCCGAACGTGGCCAGCGGGTCACGATCGTCGGTGCGACGTCCGGCGACACCGGTTCTGCGGCGATCGACGCAGTGAAGCACTGCGACAACGTCGACATCGTCATCCTCTACCCGAATGGCCGCACCAGCGACGTCCAGCGCCGGCAGATGACGACCGTCGATTCCCCCAACGTTCATGCGATCGCCGTCGACGGCACGTTCGACGACTGCCAGGATCTCGTCAAGGCGATGTTCGCCGATCAGGCATTTCGGCTGCAGTACCAACTGTCGGCGGTCAACTCGATCAACTGGGCGCGCATCGTCGCTCAAGTCGTCTACTACGTCTGGGCCGCACGCTCGCTCGGCAATCAGCCAGTCTCGTTCAGTGTCCCGACCGGCAACTTCGGGAATGTCCTCGCCGGGTGGATCGCCCGCCGGTCCGGTGCGCCGATCGAATCGCTCGTCATCGGATCGAACACCAACGACATTCTCACGCGCTTCGTCGAAACCAGGGCGATGGTCAACGACGGGGTCACGCCGACGTTGTCGCCGTCGATGGACATCGCCGTGTCCTCGAACTTCGAACGCCTGCTGTTCGAGATGAACGGGCGCGACGGTGGCATGACGGCGGAACAGATGAACCGCTTCCGAGCGGTCGGCCGCCTCGACGTCGAAAGCGATCAGTTCGACGCGTGGATCGCGCCCGTCTTCAAGGCGGCGTGCTTCGACGATTCCCAGACGCTGGCGACGATCGCCGACGTCTACCGCCGGACCGGAATGCTCACCGAGCCGCATACAGCAGTCGGTATCGCTGCGGCCCGTGCGAAGGGCGATCCCGGCGTGCCGATCGTCACCTTGGCGACGGCGCATCCCGCCAAGTTCCCGGATGCTGTGGAACGGGCGACCGGCATCCGTCCGCCGCTACCCCCGCATCTCGCAGACCTGTTCGAACGCCACGAGCGTACGTCGCTGCTGGCCAACGATCTCGGTGCGGTCCAGGCCTTCGTCGCCGGTGTCAGCAGGGTGGCAGTTCGTCGATAGGTGCAGTTGCAAGACGATGGTCGAATCGCTAGGGTTCCGCACGTTCGGATTCTGTCCGAACCATTGCGGTGGTCACCAACCTCGATCTCGTCCTCGTTCGAACAACCGGGACGACGAACGGGCAATCGTTGCTCCGTCATGTATTTCCCAAGCTGGCGTGGGGCTCGCTGGCGGTGCCGAAGTTGTCGTGTTCGGTATCGAAGCCCCTCCCGACGGCAGACACACACTCTCTCAACCGGATTGTTGCCGGTGAAAGCAGGTACATGTGAGCGCGGACATGCTGGAACGCTCGGTTCTTGAGAACAAGGATCGGGAGCAGTTGGTCGCCATTGCCCAGGCGCTCGGCGTCAAGTCGACCTCGCGGGCAAAGAAGGCCGACCTCATCGTCAAGATCCTCGAGTCCACCGGTGTCACCCGTCCCGGCTCGTCTGAACCGCCGGAGCCCTCCGGCCCCTCGCGGTCGAACGGCACCCCCACGGCCACAGAGGCAATCGGTGCAGCGATCCTCGCCGACGCCGTCGGCGAGACGGCTGCAACGCCAGAGCACGCAGCAGCACACGCCAATGGTGAGACACGCCTCTTCGATGTCAACGCCTCCGGTGCGTCGGTCGTGTCAGCGTCTCGACCTGAACCGCAGGTCGAGACCGTGTCTGCTGCCACCACGGCGGCGGAATCTGCTGCTCGTCCATCGTCTCCGATCGTCAGTAGCGCTCCGAGAGGGTCGGCGCCGTCGACCCCGTCGGCTCCACAGCGACCGGAGCAGCCTGCCATCATCCTCGGCCCTGACGGCGAACCGCTTGCGGAGTGGGAAATCGAGTTGCTCGGCGACGAGGGCCCGGCCATCGCCGTGAAGAACGGCGAGCTCGCAACAGCGGACTCGCCCGGCGGTGGCGATGTCGCAGAAGGCGGAGATGCCCAGACCGGGGAGGGTGAAGGCGAAACCCGTCGCCGTCGTCGCCGTCGTCGCGGACGCAACCGTGACGGAGAGGTCGAGCAGTCGCCACAACCGCCGGATCGCCAGGATCGAGTCGTCGTCGACCGCCAGGAACAGCGTGCTGATCGGCCGGAGCGTGCCGAGCGTCAGGACCGCCCGGAGCCTCGCGACCGACCAGACCGACCGGATCGAACTGATCGGCCTGAGCGTCAGGACCGCTACGACCGTCAGGGTGCCGATCGCACCGACGCCGCCGCATCGGAGCCGATCGAAGTCAGCGGCTACCTCGATCTACGCGACGAGGGGTACGGCTTTCTCCGGGTCAACGGCTACCTGGCCACCAAGGACGACGCCTACGTCAACGTCAAGCAGACCCGCCAGTACGGCCTGCGCAAGGGTGACTTCGTCACCGGCACGATGCGTGCCGCCGGACGCAACGAGAAGAACGCCGCCCTGCTGGAGATCCATACCGTCAACGGCCAGGATCCCGAACAGGCGCGCAACCGCCGTCGCTTCGAAGACCTCACGCCGCTGTTCCCGGACAAGCGGCTGCTGCTGTCGAACCCGAACGATCCTTCTGACATGACGGCGCGCATCATCGACCTCATCAGCCCCATCGGCAAGGGTCAGCGCGGCATCATCGTCTCGCCCCCGAAGGCCGGCAAGACGACGATCATGAAGACGATCGCCACGGCGATCGAACGCAACAACCCGGAAGTCAAGCTGATCGTGCTGCTGATCGACGAGCGTCCGGAAGAAGTCACCGATATGCGCCGAACCGTCAAAGGTGAGGTCATCTCCAGTACGTTCGACCGTCCGAGCGAAGAACACACGCACGTCGCCGAACTGGCGATCGAGAAGGCCAAACGGCTCGTCGAGGCCGGGGAGGACGTCGTCATCATCCTCGACGGCATCACCCGCCTCGCCCGTGCCTACAACCTGGCGGCGCCGGCGACCGGCCGGGTGATGTCGGGTGGTATCGATGCCGGAGCGTTGTATCCGCCGAAGAAGTTCTTCGGTGCTGCCCGCAACGTCGAGGAGGGCGGCTCGTTGACCATTCTCGCCACCGCTCTCGTCGAGACGAACAGCCGGATGGACGACGCGATCTTCGAGGAGTTCAAGGGAACGGGCAACATGGAGTTGCGCCTCGACCGCAAACTCGCAGAGCGCCGCGTCTACCCGGCGATCGACGTCGATGCGTCGAGTACCCGTCATGAAGAGTTGCTCTTCGATCGTCGACAGTTGCAGATGGTCTGGCGCCTGCGCCGGGTGCTGTCGGGCCTCGCTGCAGACGGCAACGCCGCCCCCGGTCTGGAACTGCTGATCGACCGGCTCAAGACGTTCCGCACGAACGACGAGTTCCTCGCCGAGATCTCCAAGCAGCCGCTGTAGCGCTGCCGCGGTCTGCCACCGACTCATTCAGTGAAAGCGTCGCTGACAGGTGCGTGAAAGCGTTGCCGAAAGGTGCGTGAAAGCGCTACTCTCATTGCATCGCCCGTGTCTATCAGCATCGCATCATCGACCGTTTGCTCAGTGAGGTGCTCGAGTCGTTGCCAGCAGTGATGCTGGTCGGGCCGCGCGCTGCCGGCAAGACGACCACGGCCCGCCGACATGCCCACACGGTGGTTCGTCTCGATCGGGACGTCGAAGCGGCGGCGTTCAGAGCGGATCCAGATGTGGCGCTGGCGATGCTCGCCACACCGGTACTGCTCGACGAGTGGCAAATGGTGCCTCAGGTGCTCGGCAGTATCAAACGTGCTGTCGACGACGCGGCCGAGCCTGGCAGCTATCTACTCACTGGGTCGGTTCGTGCCGAGCTCCTGGAAGCGACGTGGGCCGCAACGGGCAGGGTCGTCCGCCTCGTCGAGTGGGGGCTCTGCGAACGTGAATTGCACGGAGCGAGCGACGCGCCGAGTTTTTTCGACCGTCTCTTCGACGGAGAACTCGATGAGATCGCCGCTCCGGCCGATGCGCCGGAACTGCGCGGATACATCGACATCGCCCTGCGTGGAATGCTTCCCGATCTCGCGCTCCAGCCGTCGCCGACTGTTCGTCGTCGCTGGCTCGAGAGCTATATCGATCAGTTGCTGCTGCGAGACGCAGCGCTTGCAGACGAGCACCGCGACCCGATCAAATTGCGTCGATACCTGACGGCTCTCACGGCGAATACAGCCGGCATCGTCGAACACAAGGTGCTGTACGACGCCGCGGCGGTCGGCAGGACGGCCGCTGTGAGCTACGACTCGCTCCTCGAACTGCTCTTCGTCACCGAACGGCTGCCGGCGTGGCACAGCAATCGGCTCAACAGGCTGAGCAGGAGCCCGAAGCGCTACATCACCGAGCCGGCGATGATCGGAGCGCTCCTCGGGGTCGACGATCGTGCCGTGCTGCGGAACGGAGACCTCCTCGGACGACTCATCGACACCTTCGTCGTCAGTCAACTGCGGCCGGAGGTCGAGGCCAGCTCGATTCGCACGAACCTCTATCACTTGCGCCTCGAAAGCGGCCGGCACGAATGCGACCTCATCGCCGAGCGCGCCGACGGGCGGATTCTCGCCTTCGAGATCAAGGCGAACGCCGCACCGAGGCTTTCGGACGCAGCGCACCTGACCTGGCTGCACGGCGAGATCGGCGATCAGTTTGCAGGCGGGGTATTGTTCCATACGGGTCCACGCCCTTTTCGCCTCGCTGACAAGATCCATGCGCTGCCGATCGCCTGCCTGTGGGGCCCGATTCCGGAGACGCACTGAGCGATTCCAGAGACGCACTGAGCGAAGCGGGCCTTCGGTTCCCTGGTGACCGACGGTGGATGGATCGCGAGTGCGGCTCCGGTACGCTTGGTGGTCTCATTCTTTGGAGTAACGATGCAAACTGCGATTCATCCCAAATACGCCGCGATCACCGTCAAGTGCTCGTGCGGCAGTGTCTTCCAGACCGGCTCGACGCTGGGCAAGGATCTCACCGTGGAACTGTGCAACGAGTGCCACCCGTACTACACCGGCAAGCAGAAGCTCGTCGACACAGGTGGCCGCGTCGAGCGCTTCAACAAGCGCTACGGCGACCGCAAGCAGAAGTAGTCGTAGCGGTCGGCGGTACGGTCGAACCGTGACCCAAACCGACCGGCAGGCACAGCTCTTCTCGATCAAACTCGCTGCCCTCGTCCGCGATCACTCCGGTGATCTGCGAGGCGGGGGCAGTGCCGCGCCTGACGTCGGCTCTGACACCCGTTCCGATGTTGCAACGGCAAAACTCGGTGTGTTCGGGCGCGGTGCTGCCCTGACCCGCGGACCAGACGCCTGGGTGCTGGTCGAGGAGTATCCGACACGTGGGCTCGGGCCGGCAATGGCCTGGGCCAGGCAACAGCAGTGTGCGACGCTCAATGTTCTCGCCGAGCAATCGACCGGTGTGTTGACGCGCCAGGCGCAGCATTTCCGAGAGCCGCCGACGGTGTGGCACGTCGAGGGACGCGTGCTGTTCCCGGCGATTCCCGAACCGTTCCCCGTCTCCGCTGCGGTCAGCATCGAGCACGAATCGATGCTGCAGTTGATCGTCGCTGGAGGCGCCGTTCCGAGTGTCGAGCACGGGGTGTTGGCGGGTGAGGTCGCCGGTCTCGAAGTGTGCAGGGTCGTCACCGATCGCCATACCGGCGAGGTCCGCCTGGAAGTCGGCGTCGGCGCCCATGATCGAGAAGCGTTTCAGATCATCCATGGCGACAAGCCCCCTGTCGAGGCGCTCGCCGGCGTCGTGCAGGCGGTTGCTCCGCATCGTCTTCCGCACGCCTCGCCGCATCCGCTGAACCGGCTCGCACCGGAACGGCTGCTGCGATGGGAACTGATGGCCGACCCGTCTCTCGTCGGGCTGTCGATGCTCAGCCCCGCGGAACCGCCGTTCCCGCGCCCGAACCTCAAGGACCCGTTTCCAGCGGTCGCTGTCGGCGCGACCGCAGCAGGCGATCCTGTCGTCGTGGTCTGTTCGGTTGGCGTCGACCTCGACGTCGTCCCGTTCGCCGCCGACGCCAGACCGTTCCTCGGCCTCGATCGTGCCGACCTGCTCCTGGCACTGCCGAGCAGGGATGCCCACCGGGTGACGCTCGACCTCGCCAGCCGCCTGAAGTATCCGGCACACATCGTCACCATCGACCTCTGACGGTTCGCCGGCATCGGCCGTCGACGGTTCGTCCCGATCGCCCGCTGACGGATGAGGTGGGCCCTCGGTAGCCTGCACCGTTGTGTTCGAACGGCTGTCGGGTCTAGAGGATGAGTACAGCGCCGTCGAAGCGCAACTTTCCGAACCCGAGATCATCAGCGACTCGCACAAGTTGCGTGATGTCTCGCGGCGCTACAGGGAATTGACACCGGTCATCGAGACGTACCGGGCGATACAGGCGCGTCGAGGCGATCTGCAGGCGGCCAACGAGATGCTCGTCGGCGCCGGCAGTGATGACCGTGAGATGCTCAAGGGCGAAGTCGACGAAGCCGAGACGGAGCTCGTGAAACTCGAAGAAGAGTTGCGTCTGCTGCTGCTGCCGAAGGATCCGAACGATGGCAAGGCGGTCATTGTCGAGATCCGTGGAGCAGAGGGCGGCGAGGAAGCGAACCTCTTCGCCCGCGATCTGTTCGAGATGTACGAAGGTTTCGCCAGCCGCCACAGTTGGAAGCTCGATGTGCTCTCGGCTGACGTCTCGGATATGGGCGGCTACAACAGCATCACCTTTAGCCTCAACGGCGACGATGCCTGGAGCAGGATGAAGTTCGAGGGCGGTCCGCACCGGGTGCAGCGCGTGCCGGCGACCGAGAGCCAGGGGCGGATCCACACATCGGCGGCGACCGTGCTGGTGCTCGCCGAGGCCGAAGAGGTCGATGTCGAGATCGACCCGAAGGACCTGCAGATCGACATCTACCGCGCCTCCGGCCCTGGCGGGCAAGGCGTCAACACGACCGACTCTGCCGTGCGTATCACCCACAGGCCGACCGGCCTGATGGTGGCGATGCAGGACGAACGAAGCCAGTTGCAGAACCGTGCCAAGGCGATGCTCGTGCTGCGCGCCCGGCTACTGAAACTTCGCGAGGACGAGGCCGCCGCCGCCGCGTCGGTCGAACGGCGCGCGCAGGTCGGCGGTGGCAGTCGCGGCGAGAAGATCCGCACCTACAACTACAAGGAGAACCGGCTCACCGATCACCGCATCGGCTTCACGATCTACCGGTTGCAGGATGTGTTGCTCGGCGATCTCGACGATGTCGTCGATGCGCTGACCACCGACGAACGCGCCAGGCAATTGGCCGGCGATTCCTAAGCCGGACGTCGGATGAACGAGCACACCCCTGGTGATGCGGAGGTCGGCGATGCGGTCGTCGGTGACGCGGTCCGCGGTGACGCGGTCCGCGGTGATGCGGTCGGAACGATCACGTGGCGGCAGTTGCTCGTCGAGACGAGGAACCACCTCGGCGACGGCCAGCACGCCAAGTGGATCTGTCAGCGGGCGAGCGGCGCGAGCGGCGGCGAATGGCTGGGGCTGCTGGAAGCGAGGGCGACGAATCGAGCGGTCGCCCACCTCGACTCGATGGTCGCCCGCCGCCTGGCGGGGGAACCGTTGCAGTACGTGCTCGGATCATGGGCCTTCCGCCGTCTCGACCTGATGGTCGATCGGCGCGTGCTGATTCCGCGGCCGGAAACCGAAGAAGTGGTCGACGTGGCGCTCGAACTCGCCAGCCAACGACCGGTGCCACGGCTCGTCGCCGACCTCGGGACGGGCTCGGGAGCGATCGCCCTGTCGATGGCCCTCGAACTGCCGCGTCGCTCGACAACGGTGTGGGCGACCGACTTTTCGGCGGACGCGCTCGACGTCTGCCGGGCGAACCTCGCCGGGATCGGCGTCGCCGGCAATTCGGTTCGACTTGCAGAGGGCGCATGGTTTGCAGCGTTGCCGCCGGCGTTGCGCGGCCAGTTCGAGTTGGTCGTATCGAACCCGCCGTACATCGCCGACGATGCAGCAGGTGTCGAGTCAGCCGTCGCGGACTGGGAGCCGCGGCAGGCGTTGTTCGCCGGTGCGGACGGTCTCGACGATCTCCGAACGATCATCAACGAGGCACCGGCGTGGCTCGCACCTGGAGGCTGGGTCGTCCTCGAGATCGGTGCTGACCAGGGGGTCCGTGTTGCGACCCTGCTGCAGCAGGCAGGGCTCGTCGATGGCCGGATCAGGCAGGATCTCGCCGGCCACGACCGCATCGCCATCGCCCGCACACCTGACCCGTAGCCGGACGACCAGCGCACGACGCAGGCGAAGAACGTCGTGCCGACACCGAGCGGGCAGTACGGCAGCAGTCCGCGCGCGCCCCCTTGCCGCTCCGCGACGTGACGTCCGACCTCGGGTGCGGCGCGGCCACCTCGGGACGGGTCTGTTACGGTTCAGACAGCACGTATCTTCTCGTTCTGCTCCGGGTACCGCCCATGGCAGCGGCCCAACGAAAGGTTCCCGATGACCATCATCAGAGTCAACCCCGAGAGTGTCCATGCCTACGGGCGTACCGCCCAGGAAAAGTTCAACACGATCCACACCGAGCTCGTCGCGCTCGTCAACGGCGTCGTCGCCGTGCGCTACTTCGGTCCGAACTCCGTGGCGTTCAAGACGCAGTGCGGCGAAATCGCTGCCGACTGCGCCAACAAGTTGAGTGCTGACCTCGGTGCCATCGCCGATGCAATCAAGGCGTCGACCTCCAATATCGCGGCCTCGCTCGGCGGTGCGCCGGTGATCATCGCCGTCGAGGGCGCCACCATTTCCCCGCCGTCGCCCGTCGTCGTCAACTATGTCGACGTCGATACGGCAGCCCTCGCTGATGAGGTACCGGTCGTCCAGGGTCACTTCACGGCGATCAAGACGGCGTTGGCCGACCATCTTTCGACACTTGTCGCCACCGACTGGGAAGGCAACGCCAAGATCCAGGCCGTCGACCTCGTCTCCGGCTTCACCGGCAAGGCGCAGGCGAGTGTCGACGAAACGCAGACGAGCCTCGTGAACTACATCAACGATCAGGTTCATTCTGTCGTTGCCGCCGACCGCTAGGGCCTGCACCGATGGGTGTCGAAGCAGGAGCAGACGTCGTTTTCGACTATGTCGGCGCGTTGAGCCTTGCGCGCCAGTTGTGGGTGTTGGCCGACCAGCTGGAGACCTACGGTGCTGACCGTGAGTTGGCGTCGGCGACAGCGCTGACGGGCTGGAGCGGCGAATACGCCACACAGTTCGTCGGCCGTCGTAGCGACGAGCGCACGACGACATCGTCGATCGTCAGCGGCCTCCGTGGCGACGCCGTCAAGTGGGCCCAGGCGTGGGCGTCGGCGATGAACGAGCAGAACAAGATCCTCTGGGCCCGACACGACCGGAAGTTGAAAGATGACCAGAGCGGCTGGGACAACTTCTGGAACGGCTTTCATGACGACACGCCACATCCGCAGCCGGTCTCGACGCCGGCGGCACCGTACTTCTCGGCGACGGCGAGCCTGGTGAGCTACTGATGGGCGTGACCTCGGCGAGCCCGGAAAACCTGGCGAAGTTCGCTACTGGCACGACCGCCGGCCGGGAAAGTGTCGTCGGGACGACGTCGAGCGTCCACAGCCTCGAAGGGCAGGTGCTCGCCGGCTGTGGCGGGTACGGCGTCGCCAGTTCGATGATCGGTTCGCTCTGGTCGCTGTGGTCGTCGATGCAGGAGAACGAACGCTTCGTCAAGGCGATCCACGACACGCTTGTCACCGCCGACGTCAGTGGCAGCCCGTCGGTCACCGTCGACAACAGTGTCGTCACCACGGCATTGACCTCCTCAGGACTGGCAACGCCGCCGGTCCCGATCACGGTGCAGCCGTCGCAGTTGTACGGCGTTCCCGAGACGTCCGGGTTCGTCGACGACCCGGTATGCGCTGCCAACGGCAACCTCGTGCACGGCGAGACCGATCTCACGTTCCCGGGGCGCGCCGGTTCGCTGAACGTACTGCGGATGTACAACTCACTGGCGACCGACGCCATCGGTGGATTCGGACCCGGCTGGACATCGATCGTCGACGCCAGGTTGTCGTTCCCCGTCTTCGGCGAGATTCGCGCCCACCTCGTCGACGGTGCCGTCGTTTCCTTCCGCCCGAACGGCACCGGCAGGTGGGTCGCAACGGGCCGCCGCTCGATGCATATCGTCGAGGCAGGGTCCGGCCCCGAGGCCGGCGCCGACTCGGGTGCCTCGGCCGGGTGGACGCTGGTCGAGAGCCCGACCACATCATGGTGCTTCGACGCCAACGGTGTGCTGACCGGCGGATCGACGGGTGGCGGAAACGTCGTACTCACCCGTGACGATGCAGGCCGGGTGGCGCGTGTCGGCGAGTCGGTTTCCGGCAGGTCTGTCGAGTACCGGTGGGTCGACGACCGCATCGCCGAAGTGCTCGCCGGCGATGGGCGCCGGGTCGCCTACTGGTACAACGGCGACGGCGTGTTGACAGCCGTCGCCGGGCCGGGTGGCACCGTGACCTATGCGGTCGACGGCCCGTTGTTGATCTCGGCGACCGACGCCGACGACGTGACGCTGTTCACGAACGTCTTCGATCCCGCTGGTCGGGTCGTGCGGCAGACGTCGGCGTTCGGTCGGGTGACCGACTATGCCTACGAGGGCCCGACGACGGTCGTCACCGATCAGCACGGCGTCCGCAACGCGATGGTCCACGATCGTGACGGCAATCTCACGGCGATGGTCGACGGTGACGGTTCGACGATGCGAATGATCTATGACGGTTCTGCCAGGGTGACCAGGGTCACCGACCGGATGGGCAACGTGTGGCGCTACGAATACGACCAGACCACGGGCGATCTGCTGCGGCGAACCGATCCTGATGGCCTGTCGGCGAGCTGGATCTGGGACGACGCCAAGCGGCTGCTCGCCGAGATCGACCGTGCTGGAAACGAGACGTCGTACGAATACGTCGGTGACCTGCGGACCCCGGTGACGGTCGTGGGTGCAGACGGGGCACGGGCGACGTGTGTCGTCGACGAGTTCGGCCAGCCGGTGTCGGTCACGGACCCGGACGGAGTCACGGTGCGCTTCGTGTGGGACGCCGACGGGCAACTCCAACAGATGGTCAGCGCCGTTGGCGAGCCGGTGCAGTTCGAGTTCGACGCTGCCGGTTTCGTGGTGCGGATGGTCGATGCCGGCGGCGTTGCGACCGTGGTCGAGCGCGATCCGGCGAGTCGGGTCTTGCGTACCGTCAAACCGGAGGCGGTCACCGCGTACCACTACACCCGCGCGGGACGTATCGATGCCGGTGTCGAACCTGGCGATGTCGCCTGGACAGCGACGTTCGGCTCGCACGGCACGGTCGAATCGATCACCGACGGGCTCGGCTCGACGGTGGCCTTCGGCTACGACGTCTGCGGCAACCTGACGCAGGTCACGGCGCCGGACGACGCGCGCTTCACGAGCGACTTCGATCCACTCGGACGGCTGACGAGCATGACGCTGCCGTCCGGGGCGGTCACCACAAAGCGTTACGACCTCAACGGAAACTGCGTCGCGCTGACCGATGCGGCGGGTAGGTCGTGGAGTCGCCAGGTCGACGCGTTCGGTCGTACCGTCCGCTCGGTCGCCCCAGATGGTGCCGTTACCGCCTGGACGTTCCATCCGAACCACGAGATCGCCACGGTCACCGGGCCAGATGGACGGGTGTGGCACTCCGGGGTCGATGTCAACGGGCGCGAAACGTTCGTGATCGATCCGGCGGGTCGCCGGGTCGAGAAGCGCTACAGCCCAGCCGGCCGCCTCGTCGAGCGCATCAGCGTCAGCGGACTGAGCGAACGCTACGAGTACGACAACGCCGGACGATGCAGTGCGGTGACCGGCATCGACGGTCTCCGCATCGAGGTCAGCGTCGATGCACACGGACGGATCCTGCGCCTCGAAGCCGACGAAACGTTCGTCGCCTACGACCGGGACACGAACGGAGCGGTCACGAGGATCTCGACGGCGGATGCCTCCACAGCGATCAGCCACGACGGAGGCGGACGGGTGACTTCCGTATTGGACGCCACCGGCGTCGCCCGCTCGTTCCGATGGGGCGAGCGCGGGCTGCTCGATTCGTCGACCGACGGCACCGGCGCGCAAACGACCTATGGGTACGACGCTCGTGGCCGCCGGGCGATCGAGACGGCTCCGGGGGGCGCTGCCGGTCGTTACCGATTCGATCTCGATGGTCGGCTCGAATCCTTCGAGGACCCCGCAGGCGGGACGACCTCGATGCTGCGCGACGCCGCCGGCACCCTGACCGGCGTACGTGCAGCCGACGGGTCCGGCTGGGATGCTGTGCTCGACGGCAGTGGCCGGGAGGTGTCGCGTATCGGCACGGACGGCTCGCTCCTCGGAGCCTTCGGCTACGACCTCGCCGGGAGACTGACGTCGGCCGCCAGCGGCGGTCTGACGCTCGGCTTCATGTGGAACGACTCCGATCAGCTCATCGCCACGACGTCGCCATACGGCACGCGAAGCGTCGAGCGAAACGCCGACGGCAGCGTCGCTGCGACCGTCGACGAGCGGGGACGGCGGGTCGAATTCCGCAGAGACGACCGCGGCCGTGTGCGAGTCGTGTTCGACAGCGAGTTCGGCGAGATCGGCGCCCCTGACGACGTGGTACCCCGGCGCGATGCCGGCGGGCGACTGCTGGTCAGCGAACGCGGTGAGGCCTATCGATACGATGCCGCCGGGAGGCTGAGCGAGATCATCCCGGTCGGTGCCCCGGTCACCAGCTTCACGTACGACGACGACGGTCTGCTGGCATCAGAGTCGACGGGATCGCAACGCCGACGCTTCCAATACGATGCTGCCGGCAGGCTCGTGCTCGTCGACGACGACGGTGCGGGTGTGACCGAGTTCGGGTACGACATGGCCGGCCGCCGTGACCTCGAGGTCAGACCCGACGGCACCAGGGTGACGTATCGCTGGGACGTTGCCGGCAGGCTCGCGTCGATCGAGTTGGCCCGCGGTGTCGATCTGTCGACGGTCGAACTCGGCTACGACGGCCTCGGTCGGCTGGCGATGGTCGGCGGAACCCCAATCGGCTACGACCCCCGAACCGGCCTCGCCGACCAGATCGGCGACCGACGCGTCGTGCACCTCGGCACACGGACCTACACCGCAGGTGGATGGGACACACAGGTGTCCGTCGATGCCGGCGCCGGCGTGTCCGTATCGCTCGGAACGGTCGGACTGTACGACGGCCCGGCGTACGGCGTCGGCGTCGGCCACGTCCGCATACTGGGAGCCAGAGTGTTCGACCCGACGACGCGGCAGTTCCTGTCACCCGATCCGATGGCGCCGGCACCCGGATCGAACGGTGCAGCATCGGGGTACACCTACGCCTGGCACGATCCGGTGAACTTCGTCGACCCGAGCGGGCTGCACCCGCTGACGGATGCAGAGTTCGCCAAAGTCCAGACGTCCGAGGGTCGGAGCGCGTTCGGCGCCGCATGGCAGGCGATCAAGGACGATCCGTGGGGCACGTTGTTGATGGTCGGCGTCGTCGTCGTCGGCGTCGCGCTGGTCGTGGCGACCGGCGGAGCAGCAGCGGCCGTGGGTATCGGGATCCTCGTCGGGGCAGGCGCGTCGGCTGGTATCGGCGTCGCCACGCGCACCTTCTCACCGACCGGCGTCGCCATCAACGGCGTGATCGGTGGCTTGAGTGCCGGCGCAGCGTCAGGCGCGACCAGTGCATTGTCGTCGCTTGCCACGACGATCCCGCGTACGGTCGCCGTCGGTGCCGTCGTCGGCGGCGCGACGGACGCAGGCGGATCGGTGGTCCAGCAGATGGTGACCGGAGACCATCACATCGACTGGAGCACGGTGGCGACGCAGGGCGTGATCGGCGGCGTGACCGGCGGAGCGATTGCCGGTGGCTCGGCGGCGTGGAGCAGAATGACGACGCCACCGCCCGTCGAAGCACCCGTTGCCGGTCCCGGGGCGGTCAAGCCCCTCGAGACGCCGACAGCGGGGGTCGAACCGCAGTCGACTCCGGGTGTTCGCGGGCGACGTGGCAACCCGGTGACCGAGGCCCACCTGGATCAGGTGCGCGACGACTTCCTGACAGCAAACCCGAACTATGTGCACGTCGCCGGTGGTCGTGACGCGGTGACCGGAGCACGATTGCCGGAGGAGTACATCCCGTCGATGAGCGGTGGGCGCACAGGCGCCTCATATCCGGACTTGACCTTCCACGGCCCGAACGACGCAGTTGTCCGCATCAACACCGCGGACGTTCGTGCCGACGGGTCACTCACATCCCGTGAGTTGGCAAACTTCAACCGGATTTTCGAACAGCGACCGGGCGACACCATCGTCGCCATACCGAAACCGAAGTAGTCAGAGCCGATGGCGGAAAAGTCGAAACAGGTACTGTTGTTCCTCGACCCGTTGGACGAGGAAGCAGTCTTCGGCGACATCGAGGCGGCGGTTCCCGACGTTCGTCTGGTCGACGGGTCACGGTGGCCGACCAGCACGCCCCCGACGCACTCTCACGTCGGCGATTGTACGCAGGGGATCGTCTACCTGTGGAGTCCGTCGGTGCGGCCGGAACTGCCGTTCCGTGAGCGCGGCGGAGCGTTCGATGGGCCGAGCAGCGGTGTCGTCGTGCAGTGGTGGCGCAGCCAGACCGTCGGCGACGAACTCCGGTCGGGCCGTTTCGCCGTCGGTTTCGATGCCGCCGACGTGGCGATGAAGGAATTCGTCGACGCCGCGTTCGGTTCGCTCCGACGAATGACGACCGACCGCCTGCAGGCTGAGGACGGTACCGCCATACGGCAGTACCGGCTGGGACCGGTGGCCGCCGCCGCCGCGTCCGGTGGGATCTATCGCCTCAAGAGCGTCAGCGCCGACGTGTACTACCGCGTTCGCTAGCAGTGGCGCCTGCTACCGCTGCCGCCGCCGGCGAGTCCAAGGGCCCGATGCCGCCGGTTGCCGTCGCCAAGCCGAAGCGGGAAGCCGATCGCCCGCTGGACGCAAGATCGACTGCCTGCGTGCGGTATCCGCTGCGATACTGAGTCGCACCTATGGAACTCCTTGTTCGCGTCCATCACGCGGCGCTGCGAATTCCACGTGATGTGCAGATCGACGTCGACAACACGCGGTCCGTCGCCGACGTGACGCGGACGCTGCTGGCGGCGTTGCAACTCGCACCGCACCCTGCTGCGACAGGTGTGCTGCTGGCGCGTACGGGCGTGATCCTCGACCCGGAGCAGGCGATCGGGCGTTGCGGGGTCGTCTCGGGCGATGACCTCGTGATCGATCCGCTGAATCGCCCACAGCGGGTGCCGGCGATCCCGATCCGCGCCGTGACCCTCGACGTGCTCTCCGGAGTCGACGCCGGGACGAGCATCCTGCTGTTGCAGGGAACGTTTTCGATCGGACGTGATCCTGCCTGCCAGGTCGTGTTGCGCGACCCGACCGTTTCGCGCCACCACCTCGATGTGACGGTCGCCGCCGATTGGACGGTCACGGTGACCGCCAAGGAGTCGGTGGAGAACGGCGTGGTCGTCAACGGGCAGCGAAGCGAAGGGCAGCGAAGCGTCGACGACGATGATGTCCTCGCTCTGGGAGCGACGCGTATCGCCTTCCGGTCGTTCGTCCGTGATCCCGACGTGCGAATCGATCAGCTCGGTCAGATCGAGTTCCATCGAACGCCGTACCGCCCTCCGGTGATCACCGACCGCACGTTCTCGCCGATCGCCGATGTGCCGAAACGACCGGAGCCGCGCCGATTCAGGACGATTTCGGCGGTCACGCCGCTGGCCGGTGGACTGGCGATGTTCGCCTTCAGCGGTCAGCCACAGTTCCTCGCGCTCACGCTGCTGTCGCCCGTCGCGATCGTCGGCAACTGGTTCGACGATCGGCGCAGCGGTCGCAAGAAGTTCGCCAAGGACATCGTCACCTTCCACGAACGCCTGGCCGCTCGCAAGGCTGAACTGCACGCAGCCGTCGACGCCGAACGCAGGGAACGCCACCGCGCCCATCCAGACCTGGCGAGCCTCGGGCGACGTTCCGAGCTGCGGACCGAGGACCTGTGGGCACGCGGACGGTCCGCTCCCGACTTCCTCGTCGTGCGACTCGGCGTCGGTGACGCAGCCAGTTCGATCCATGCCGAGGCCGAACGGGGCGGCGACGCAACGTTCCGCGACGAGATCGCCGGGACGCTCGCCGGCACTGACACCGTCCACGGTGTTCCCGTCGTGGCGAACCTCGCCGAGGCCGGCACCGTCGGGATCCACGGACCGGACACGATGACGTGGTCGCTTGCCGCCTCGATGGTCGTTCAGGCGGCGAGCCTGCACAGTCCGGAAGACCTGGTGATCGTCGCCGTCGTCGGGCCGGATCGCCCGCTGAGCCCCTGGCTCAAATGGCTCCCTCACGTGCGTTCGGTGACCTCCCCGCTCGCCGGTAGTCACATCGTCTCCGAGACAGCGTCAGCGGACGAACTCATCGGCCGGCTCGTCGAAGTCGCCCAGATGCGGTCGCCTTCAGGGGCGGATCGAACCGATCGGCGGTGGCCGTGGCTGCTCGTTCTCATCGACGCCGGATTGCGCCCCAACCCGGTGCTGCTCGCTCGTCTGCTCGAGGCCGGCGCTGCCGTCGGAATCACGGTGCTGTGGGTCGCCGACGGCGTCGCCCAGGTCCCGCGGCAGGCGAGTGAGGTCATCGATTGCCGGCCGATGGGCACCCTCGGCAACGGCTCGGTGTGGTTCGCCGACAGCACCAAGGAACCGTTGAACTTCGAGATCGAGACGATCGGTGCCGACGTCGCCGACCGCATCGCCCGATCGCTCGCGCCGGTGCGGGACGCGTCGGCCGGGACGGAGACGACGTCGATCCCGCGTACTGCTCCGTTGCTCGATGTACTCGGGACCGGCATGCCGACGGGTGCCTGGGTCGTGGAACGATGGATGCGCTCTGCGATGAGCTACGGCCTCCCCTTCCCGGTCGGCGTCTCGGCGAACGGCGTGTTCTCGCTCGACCTCGTCGAGGACGGCCCGCATGCGTTGATCGGCGGAACATCTGGTGCCGGCAAGAGCGAGCTGCTGCAATCGATCGTCGCCTCGCTGGCGACGTGCCATTCTCCCGAACGGCTCAATTTCCTGTTCGTCGACTACAAGGGTGGCGCCTCATCGGCGGTTTTCGGCACCCTGCCGCACACGGTCGGCTATGTCACCAACCTCAGCGCCGAGTTGTCGCTTCGGGCGCTGACGTCGTTGCGTGCCGAACTCAACCGGCGGATGCTGCTGCTCGAAGGACGGGCGAAGGACATCGCCGAGATGCTCGAGAAGTTCCCTGACGAAGCGCCGCCGTCACTCGTGATCATCGTCGACGAATTCGCCACGCTGGTGAAGGAGATCCCCGAATTCGTCGTCGGTATCGTCGACATCGCCCAACGCGGCCGCAGCCTCGGTATCCATCTGATCCTGGCGACACAACGACCGTCCGGTTCCGTCAACGAGAACATCCTGGCGAACACGAACCTGCGCATCTCGCTCCGTATGCTCGACCGCCAGGAATCGACCGCCGTGATCGGTAGTACCGAAGCCGCGGCGATCCCTGTGCCACTGAAGGGTCGCGGGTACGCACGTCTCGGGCCACGGGAACTCGTCTCGTTCCAGAGTGCGTACTGCGGAGCACCGTTGTCGGCGAGCGACTCGGTCGCACCGATTCTCGTCTCCGACTTCGAGGCGACGGGCGACCTGGTGCGGCTCGATGTCGGCGAGCGCCGCCGGACGACAGCGCACGGCTCGCCGACCCATCTGCAAGCGGTGATCGAAGCGGTCGTCGAAGCGAACGACATCCTCCACATCGACACCCCCCGACCCCCGTGGCGCGATGTCCTCGCCGACTCGGTGCTGCTGGACAAGGGGTTGCTCGACGATGCGATGGCAACTGCGGCCGCCACTGGTGGCCCGTCGCCGGCCGGCGGGCGCTCGGTCATCTTCGGCGTCGTCGACAACCCGGAACGCCAGGACCAGTATCCGGCGATCGTCGACCTCGAAGACGGTGGCCTGCTCGTCTTCGGGTCTGGCGCGTCCGGAAAGACGACACTGCTCCGCACGATCGCTCTGTCGGCGGCGCTGTCGTCGCAGCACGATCCGTTGGCGATCGTCGGCTTCGACTTCGCCTCGCGGGCACTGGCGTCGATCGCCGTGCTCCCGCAGACGATCGAAATCGCGAGTGGCGAGGACCTCGAAGCCGTCACCAGGCTCATCGCCTTCCTCGGCGACGAGGTCACCAGACGCCGTGCGCTGCTGGCGGCGGCGAACGCCGAGAACCTCACGCTCTACGAACTGCAGCGCCGCCAGGACGACGAGGTACTGCCGCGGATCCTCGTGCTGATCGACAACTTCGGCGGCATGCAGGCGGCGATCTCCGGGGGCAATCTGACGACAGCATCCGAGCAATGGCTCGACCGCATGATGCAGGTCGTCCTCGACGGTCGCCAGGTCGGCATCCACACCGTCGCCACTGCTGACCGGCGCAACGCGGTGCCGGCGAGGCTGTATTCGGCGATCGGCAACCGCCTGCTGCTGCGGCACGCCGACGAATCCGGCTACACCGATCACGGCGTTTCGATGGCCCGTGCAAAAGGTCTCGTGCTGTCGCCCGGCCGGGGGATCTGGCAGGGCGATCACATCGTCCAGGTCGCAGCGGTTGCGCTGCCCGCAGACGGCGCTGCGCAGTCGGTGGCGCTGGTCGACGCCGCCACGCAGATGACCTCGGCTCCACCCGTCACGCTGCGTTCGGTTCCGCTGCCGGAACGGCTGGCGATCGGCGCAGTCGACGATGCTCCGCCAGGTCCGTTCATCTCGCTCGGGCGCGCCGACCTCGATGGCGCGACGGCCGTCGTCGATCTGACGTGGTCGAACTTGATGATCACCGGCCCGCCGCGCTCTGGCCGGTCGACGGCCCTCGAAACATGTGCGGTCCGCCTCGCACAACGGTCGGAGATGTACGTCGTCGGCGGTGCGGCCAGTCCGTTGCAACGCCTTGGTCTGGCGAGGTCGGCGTTCGGAAAGGCCGAACGGATCAATCCGCTCATCGACGACCTCGTCGCTGCGGCTACGACCGACGGCGCGAAGAAGCAACTCGTACTGTTGATCGACGATCTCGATGGTTTCACCGACACCGCCCTCAACGGTGCGTGGGAGCAGCTCGCCAAGCTCGAAGAACTGCGGCTCGTCGCCAGCATCGAGACGCGCTCGATCAGCGGCTACACGACCAATCCATTGCTGACGGCGTTACGCGCTTCGCGCAATCTGCTGCTGCTGCAGCCGGCGGATGCTGGTGAGATCATCCAACTGACCGGTGTGCGCGCTTCGCTTCGGCCCGGTCTGCGGATGCCGCCGGGCCGCGGGCTGCTGCTGTGCAACCGCATCCCGATGATCATGCAGGTGTGCGACCCGACGCTGCGCGACTGACCCGCGCGCCGCCCATCCGAGTGTCATCGCCGCACCCGAGTGTCATCGCCGCACCCGAGTGCGCTGACACCCGGAGCCGTCGCCACCGCACTCGGTTACAGCCGGCACATTTCGCGATGCCGACCTCATCAACCCACAAACAAAGCAGGGTGCTAGCGGGTGTTCGTCGGGTGGTAGGTGAACGTCGGGTTCGGCAGGCTGAGTGTTGCCGAGGTGGCGGCCAGCGGTGAGTCGTCGTCGGCTCCGAGCAGTTTGGCGATGTCGATGGCCCGGCGCGGCCGGCGCCGCGGGTCGACCTCGAACAACGGCGCGAGTTCGCCGTCGCCGAACGCTTCGGTGATATCGATGATGTCGATCGCCACGCCGGCAACGGGAACCCTGCCGGTCGCTGCGAACAACAGCGTCAGCCCGAGCGAGTAGATGTCGGAGGCGACGGTCGGTGCCTGACCGCGCCACACCTCGGGGGCCGCATACGGAGGCGTCATTCCGGCCGCCGGGCCACCATCGGCGCGTAGCCAGGCAGAGCCGAGATCGCCGAGGATCAGCCCGTCGTCGTCGATGAAGATGTTCTCCGGTTTGATATCGCCGTGCAGGATGCTGTGCTGGTGGAGCATCTCCAGCGCTCGCGCCAATTCCGTACCGGCCGTCCTGACTTCGCCGATGGAGACCGGCCCGCCGCGTCGGATGCGGTCGAACAGCGTGCCCTGGTCGTAGAGCCTCATCGTCAGGTAGGGGAGCCCTGACGCGGTCATCCCGCTCTCGTGGACCTCGGGGAGATTGGCGATGCCCGACACCAGCTTGGCGACCCGCGCCTCCCACTCGAAACGCTGTCTGGTGTACACCGAATCACTGACGGCGAACTTGAAGACCTTGACCGCCAACGGATGGTCGTCACCCGTGCGGCGACCGCGATAGACGTCCGAGGTCGATCCGCTGCCGAGCAGTGCGTCGAGTTCGACGCCGTCGATCTTGATCGCGTCTGGCTTCGTCGTCGCCAGCAGCGAGGCCGGCACGACACCCCCCCAACGTGTCGATCCGACCTCGACACGCCGGGCGGTGCGGTATCGGCGAGCGGTCCTGACGGGGTGCGACACTGTCTGCCCAGCCCGACTCCAGCGGTGCGGCGACAGGCGGACGATCTCGTCGCGAAGCGCCCATGCCAGATCGGCATGTTGCGCTGTCGCGAGGTCGCCGCCGAAGCGCGCCATGTCGACCAGCGGCCAGAGTTCGGTCGCCATGCGGGTGACGCCGAAGGGAACGGTGCCGTTGGTGTGCTGCACCGTCTCACGAGGGGTCCAGTGTGAACCGAGCGACAGCCGGCCATCGACGAGCCGATCGGTGACCGACACCCATGCGGCGAGTATCGCGGCGTCGACAGCGGCACTGCGCCGCCGTCGCCGGTCGGTCAGAGCCGGCAGGCCGAAGGCCCACAATGCGAGGAGCACGATGACGAGGCTGACGACCGCAGCAACCGTCCACAGCTCGGCATGCGATGTCGTCGGGATGCCCTTCGGCAGCACCTGTCGTGTCGACGGTGGTGGGGGTGGCTTGACGACGGGTGTCTGTTCGGACTGCGGCTCACGGGCGACCTGAGCCTGGCGTTGCTGCTCGGCTGCCGTCGGAATCGGGTCGGTGACGACCCATCCCGACCGTGCGAGCGGTGTCTCGATCCAGGCGGTGATATCGCTGGCCCGATAGGTGGTGGCCGTTTCAGCGCCGGGTGGGAGATAGCCGACGACGGCGCGGACAGCCACGCCTGCGCAGCGCGCGAGCAGTGTCTCGGCGGTGACGAACATCTCCAGGTTGCCGCGGGCGAAGTCCTGTTCGAGGAAACGTTCGACGCTGCGAAGCGTTTGCCCGCCCGGCGCTGCCGGGTCGTAGATCCGTTGCAGTTTGAGCCATGCATCGATCCTGGCGAGGCGGTCGAGCGGACTGACGACATCGGCGACGAGCACGTTCGCTGTGCGTCGCAGCGTGTCCGACGCCGGGCAGCGTGAAAGATCCGGCGTCGCTTGCTCCGACGGGGCTTCGACGATGTTCGGTTTGTCTCCGCTACGGATGAGGGCGTGGTAGGTCACCGTCGCCTGCCAGTTCTTGCCGAGCAGCACGCCGGCGGAGGACGAGTAGCGCACGCCGTTCGGGTCGGTGACGCTGATCGGTGAGCCGCCCGTCGGGACGCCGGCGAACTGTGACTGCTGAGCACCCGGCACGACGGTGATCGTCGACTGTTGCGGCGTATCCGTTGTTTCCGCTGGGAGGATCGGGCCGGGGTCGAGCGAACTTCCGGTGATCGCGTAGGTCGCGTCCTGTTCCCATCCCTCCGCGGTGTAGCGGTCGAGGACCGCGAGTCGGAGCCGTCCGGGAGATGGTCCGGAAACGATCACGTCGTCCGCGGTGGTATCCGATGGCTGGCCGGCGTTGAGCCGCAACCGTGCGGCGACGGCCAGCGGGTTGGGGTCGAGGACCTCGACCGATCGTGCGTCGACGAGATCACGAACGTCCAGCGTCGAACGCAGCGGCACGAAGGCGATACCGATGGCGCACGCCAAGGCAACGGTGATCGGCAGCAGCGACCTGACGGCGACGCTGTGGCGATGGGCGGCTACCGTTGCACCGATGAGCGGTTCGATTTCGACGAGCTGCCGTCGAGCATCGAGGAGCAGAACGACCGCCACCACCACGGCGAAGCCGACGGCGACGACGGGACTCGATCCGATCGGCACCACGAGCGCCGACGCTGCGAGCAGCGCGGCGAGCGGGACGGCAATCGAGACCATCGTCCAGTTGCGCCTCGCAGCGGCAATCGCCACGGCGGCCGTCGGCATCACGACGAGCGTTGGAATCACCGCAAGGCCGCTGAGCCCGGCGGCCGGCAGCCGCACGACCAGGAAGTTCCCGAACGCCGAGACGACCGCGAGCGGCCCACGAACCGAGCGCGCCGCAGCCATGAATACGGCGACACCGATGAGGACCTCGACGAAGCAGATGGCAGCGATCGAACCGATCAGGCGGCGACGGTGCAGGAGAGCCGGGACGAGGGCGATCGCCAGCCCACCGGCAACGCCGACGGCAATGCCGTAGGTCAACACGGTGAGGCTCAGCGAGCGATGCAGGGCGATACCGGCGATCGCCGCGAGCACCGAAGGAAGCATCATCGTACGCCACACGGCGGGCCACGCCCACGGTGACGGTGAGAGCGCCTGGTTCACAGCGTCGCCCAGTGCGCCACGAATTCCGGCCCGTCTGCGCAGGCGATCGATCGCATACCAGGCGGTGCGACCATCGGAGCTGAACGCTGCTCGACGATCGACACGAGGTACGCCGGCCGGAACCCGCGAGCGAGGCGCGACAGCGCGGCAAAATCCGCGGCGCCGATTTCCCCTGTCAGGAAAACGAGGCTTCGACCGCTGCCGCTGGTCGCGTTGGCTAGCTCGAGCAGTGATCCGTTGTCCGTCCGACTGACAGCGGTGAGTCGATCGAGGTGGGGGATCGGACGGCCGTCGAGGTCGAGAACGTTCTGTTCCCCGACGAAGACGAGCATCGTCGGGAAGCCGCTGTTCTCGGCTGCGAGGATGACGGAGGCGGCCGCCTCGACGGCGCTCTCGAAATCCTCCTCGGTGATCACCGCCGAACGATTGTCGAGGACGACGACGACCTCCGGGCGTGTGGTGTCGACGAGTTGCTGCACGACCAGTTCCCCGGTGCGCGCCGAGGTCTTCCAATGGATCCGACGCAGGTCGTCACCCGGCACGTAGAGCCGGAGTTGATGGAACGACGAACTGCCTTCTGACCGTTCACGTGTCGGACCTTCGAGATCTCGCTGACGCCCGGACGGCAGCATGCGCAGCCGGTAGCGGCGCGGACGGACGCTGACCGTCGAGACGTCGCCGTATCGACGCTCTGCCTGCACGAGGTTGAACGGATCGCTGCGCCTGACCACCATCGGCCCTGCGCTGACCAATCCTCGCCTGGTTGTCAGCAGCGGATAGCGCAACTCGTGTGTCTGCTCGCCGCTGATCGCCGGCAACGTCGCCGACTTCTGTTGGCCGGCGACGTTCTCGATGATCGTCATCGGTCGAGGCTTTCGTCTGCCGGTCGACGAGAAGGTGAGTCGGACTTCGGCAGGAGCGCCGCGTTCGACCTCGCTCGGGGTCACCGAGCGGCTGACGATCAATTGTGGAACTTCGGCGACGAGCAACCAGGCGGCCACCAGAGAAACCAGCCCGAAGGCGCCGATGATCAACGCGCCACGCATGCCGGCGCCGAGCCCGAGCCCGATCAGCCCAAGGCTGACGACGAGCACGCTGCGGCCATTGCGCGTCATCCTCATGGTCGTGTGCTCAATGTCGTGTGCTGATGGTCATGGGCCGCTCGGTCAACCAACGCCCCCTGGGACCCTGGCTCCGTTCAGCAGATCGGTGACCACCTGGATGGCGGTGATGCCGCGCAGTTGAGCGTCTGGAGCGACGAGCATCCGGTGGGCCAGTACGGGGATCGCCAGCCGCTTGACGTCGTCGGCGATGACGAACGAGCGGCCCTCCGCTGCTGCCAACGACTGCGCCGCACGGAGCAGACCGATCGTGCCGCGCGGGCTCGATCCGAGACGGATGTCGGCGGTACGTCGTGTTGCGTGAACGAGGTTGACGACGTATTCGACGATCTGGCGATCGAGTCGGATGCTCGACGAGATCTGGATCATCCGCTTCACCTGCTCGAGCGACACGACGGGTTCGAGTGGGCCGGGTGCGCCGCCGTGTCTGGCGAGCACGATGCGCGCCTCGGCGACCGCATCCGGGTACCCGATCGACATCTTCAGCAGGAAGCGGTCGAGTTGCGCCTCTGGCAGGTTGTACGTGCCGTCCATCTCGATCGGGTTCTGTGTCGCCACCACGACGAACGGTCGCGGAACCATTCGCGGCGTGCCGTCGACGGTGACCTGTCGTTCCTCCATCACCTCGAGCAACGCCGACTGCGTCTTCGGCGACGCCCGGTTGATCTCGTCGCCGATCACCAGGTTCGAGAACACGGGGCCGGGGTGGAATTCGAATTGCTGGCTTCCCTGATTCCAGATCGAGATGCCGGTCACATCGGACGGCAGCAGGTCCGGGGTGAACTGCAGACGGCTCCAGGAACCACTGATCGACTCGGAGATCGCCCGCGCGAGGCTCGTCTTGCCGACGCCCGGCACGTCTTCGAGCAGAAGATGACCTTCCGAGACCAGCGCCAGCAGCGCCAGGCTGACCTGTTGCACCTTGCCGTGGATGCGCTGTCCGATATTGCCGGCGATCCGTCCGAACATCTCTGCGAACCAGGCGACCTCCTGTTCGGAGACGGCTCCTGAGGTCGGGTTTCGGGAGGTGTCGAATTGCGGAGAGGCGAGTGTCGGCGCCCCGGAGAGGACCCGCGGCGTACTCGGTGCCGGCCCGAAGGTCACGTGGTTCGATCCTTGATCTGGTCCTTGATTCGTCATGTACGAGTTAGCCCTTCACGTCGTCGGCGGTGCTTTGGTCGTGGCGATTGGTGCCTTGGTCGTTGTCGTGGGTGCTTTGGTCGTCGTTGCTGGGGCTTTGGTGGTGGTCGTGGGTGCTTTGGTCGTCGTCGGGGGTGCGGTGGTCGCAGGGGGTGCTTTGGTCGTTGCCGGGGGTGGTTTGGTCGTCGGAGCAGGTGCCGTGGTGGCGGGGGGCGCTTTGGTGGTGGCGGGGGGTGCTGTGGTCGTCGGGGCCGGTGCCGTGGTGGCCGGAGCAGGCGTGGTTGGTGTCCCGACCACCGTCGTGGTCGTCGAGACCGGTGTCGTCGATGCCGGTCCGGTCGGTGGGGTCGTTGACGCTGCGCCGATGACGACCTGGCCCTGGCCGTTGGCGGTCGTGGAGTTGCCGCTCTTGGCGAAGGACACGATGACGGTGACGCAATACGGTCCGGGCACATCGCTCTGCAGTGTCGCCGAGGTGGACGTCTGGTTGAACGACGACGCGAGTGCAGCAGTGCCCTGCGCGCAGATGCCGCCGAGCCAACTCGCTCCGACGACTCGCCAGCCGAGATTGTTGATCGAGGCGCTCGCCTGCACCGATTGCCCAGGCTGCGGTGCGGGCGGGCTGAAGCCGATGGTGCCGATCGCCGGCTGGTTCGAACCGACGGCTCTGCTGATCTGCGCCGATTGTCCGCATGCGGTGAAGGTGACGGTGAGTGTGCCGGGGGCGATGTTGATCGAGGCGTTCGTCGTCCCGCCGAAGTTCAGCTGCACCAACTGCGAGCCACTGCCGGCCCCTGACCAGGACAGCGTGCCGACGCCGACCCCGCCGAAGCAACTGTTCGCATCGCCGGCCCAGCCGGCGGCGATGGTGGTCGAGTCGCCGGTGAGCGGATCGTCGCCGCTGGTGAAGGCGAGGATGATCTGTCCGGTTGCTGTCGGAGGGGTCGTGTCGGTCGGGGCGGTTGTCTCGGCGACCGCAGTATCGGCGACGGTGGCTGGCTCGGTCGGCGGTGCAGGCGGATTGGGCCTCGCCGGACGGGTCGGGCGCGGCGACGTGAGCGGCACGGTCGGGAGCGGCGGGGGGTCGGTTGCTATGACGGCAGGATCCGTTGGCACCGCTTGGGTGGGTGGCGCCGCCGTCGGTTCTGTCGCTGCCGTCGCCTGCACGGTGGCTGGAGGGTTCGTCACCTGAACGACTGGAGCGGCGATGGTTGCGATGACCGCAGGGCGCGTCGGCGCGGCGGTGTCGGCTCGCGTCGTCTCCGGTTCTGCTGGCTGGGTGGCGGGCGGGGCGGTTGCCGGTGGTTGGGTGGTCGGCGGTGTCACGGTGACCGGTGCCTCCGTCACGGGCGACGTCGGTGGCGGAGTCGGCAGCACGGGGGGCAGCGTGATCCGTGAGGGCGGTTCGGTTGTTGCGCTGCCGGCAGTGACCTTCGGCTGGTCTTCGATGTACCTCGCTGCGTCTGCCGCTGAGCAGGTCTGTACGCACAGGGCGATGTCGACGGACGAGAGGTCGAAGACGACGGCATTCTGGCGGTCGTCCACGGAGACGACGGTGTCGGTCCCGACGAACCACATCCTGCCGCCATCGACGTAGGGCCGGGCGGCGCCATGTAGCGAAGCGACCGGGGAGAAGGTGTCGTTCGCCAGCTTGTACAGCACGCCGCCGGCGGTGATCCACACGTTGCCGTGCCAGATCGCCATTGCAGTGATATCGGCGGGTGCCGTGATCGTCTGTTGTGCGCTGGCGGCCGTCACGGTCACGGCAGCGGCGTTGGCAACGGCCCATATGCCTGCGGTGGCGACGGCGAGAGTGGGAATGATGCCGCCTGCGCCGGGTGACGCCAATGCCTTGCCACCGCTGAGCGGAGTGATTCCCGAAGCCGACGCGTGGTACACCATTCCGTCGACGACCACCAGGGTGCCGAGATCACCTGACACGGCGGTCGTAGTGGCAGTGCCGCTGTCCGCAGACACGGTGATCGCTGCGGGACCTGCAGGCCCGGTCATCAGCGTCCACACGCGACCCTCGGCGTCGGCGACGGGTGGGGCATCGATGATCGGGCCGCCGTCGAGTACGACGTCGGTCGCCGCGCCGATCGAATCGCCGGTGAGCCGACGAACGCTCGCCTTCGCTCCGAAACTGACGATCGTCTCGCCGGACAGGATCGAGTGCGAGCCGGGGGCGATGTCGAGGAGTGTTTCGCGGTGGGTGTCATTGGCGATGACGACGGAGGCGAGCGGAGACTGCAGTACGGTCGCTGCGGCGCTCGAGCCGGCGAACGACAGGTTGGTCGGTAGATCGACCGCCTCGTTCTCGCCTCCTGCTTCGACCAGTCCTGAAATGCCGTTGGCGAGGATCAGCGACGAGTGTGCACCGCGAGCGATCGGCAGCCAGGTCCTGCCGTTGACGGAGACCGGCTGGATCGTTGCTGAAGGCCCGTTGGTGGCCACGACGGCGATCGTCGCGCCGCCGAGCACGATCGCAGCAGTCGCCGCACGCCAGGCGTTCGATCGTGGCTGCCATACGACTCGCAGTAGCTTGGCGATGTCCAACTCGACCTGTCTCCCGTCAACGCCGTGACCCCGTGCCGGTTGCGGGTGTGGGTGAGGGTGTGGTTGTCCGACGAAACAAACCGGTACGCGAGCGTACCGTCGGTGCCCGGGGCGGCCTCCTCTGCCGGCCGTGTTCCCCTCTGACCAGCCGCTGATCGGCGCTCGTCGTCGTTGGCACCGCTTATCGCAGCAGATGCGAGTCTCGGTGCCAGCGTCGGCACCGATCGATCATCAGCGACGCTGATATTCAGGCGGCCGGATCGTCGGCGACGGCGTCGGGACCGGGGCCCGCGTCGGGACCGGTGGCCGATTCCGTACTCAAGCTCGGTGTCGAGCCCGGATCTGCGCCTTTGCCTGCATCGGACGCAGTCTCGGGATCATGCGCTGCGGTGGCTCCGGGATGACCGAACAGCACCTCGATCCTGGCCAGCAGGCTGGCTTCCTCCGGCGCCGTTTCGTGGTCGGCTTCAGCAACAGCTTTGCAGGCGGCATGCAGTTCGGAACGCAGAATGCGACTGGCGATACTGCCGTCCACTTCATCGAGCAGTGCATCGATGCCCGCGTCGCTACGCACAGCGGTGCGTGCCCTGGCCATCGCTGAACCGAATCTCGACCCGATGTCGAAGGTGTCCGATTCCCATTCGGAGTCGTTGATGAAGGCTTCGATCTCGTCCTGCTCGTCGAGGCGCAGCTTGCGGTCGGAGATCATCATCAGCAGCAGGAGCGAGAGTGCAGCCTCGTGCTCGTCGGCTGCGTTGGCATGGACAGCGACGCCGCGGTACAGGCGCTTGAGGTCATCGATCACCTCCGAGACGGTAGCCGA
>JANXUF010000017.1 GCA_025356335.1 Actinomycetes bacterium | reverse complement strand
GTTCCTCCAGCGAGCAGTTGCTCGACACGATCGAGCGACATCGCGTCGGCGTCCACGAGGTTGCCGGTGCTCGCGCCGGCATCGATCACGATCGTTGCCACGCCGGCGGTGCGCGCCGTCGCCACACCGATCGATTCGCCGGCGCGGGCTGCGGCGAGCACTTCGGCGGTCACGTCTCGGGAGTAGGCGGTGACGCCGAGATCGGCCACCGGATGGTCGCCTCCGACGAGAACGAGGGTCGCCGTGGCAACATCCCGTCCGCAACTGGCGATGACACGATCGACGGCCTGATCGAGCCGGCCGAGCGAGCCAGGCACGGTCAGTACGGAGTCGGCATCATCATGGGCAGCCACGACCCGATCGCTGGCCGGCGCGCCGATGCGGTCGCGCGGTGGTTCAGGCGAATCGTGCTGCCAACGCTCGGAGATCACGACCTGACCGAGGTCCAGACGCGACGACCAGCCTGCGCGCGACAGACCCGGTTCCGGTGGGCGTTCGTCCGGATAGCCGAGACACATCCAGCCGAGCGACACGACACCGGCCGGCAGCCCGACGAGCTCAGCAAGGTCGTGCGGTTCGAAGAGCGTGACCCAACCCATACCGAGCCCGCCAGCACGGGCAGTGAGCCACATGTTCTGGATCGCACAGGCGCAGGACCAGATATCGGCGTCGTGGAAGGTGCCTCTGCCGAGCACGCCTTGGGGCGTCACCCGGCGATCGCAGCAGACGACGATGCCGACCGGAGCCTCACGGATACCGTCGAGTTGCAGGTCGAGCAGGTGCTGGCCGGAGATGTCGTCCATTACCGCCGCCTGCGCGTGCCGGGCGCGATCGGCGAGCGAGGCTGCACGGTCCCTGGTCGCTGCGGCGGTGACAACGACGAAGCGCCACGGCTGCGAATGCCCGACGGACGGTGCAGCGTGGCCAGCGGCGAGGATCTGGAGCAAGGTCTCGGGCGGCACCGGATTCGGCCGGTAGCGGCGGATATCTCGGCGACCGGCGATGACATCGGCCAGTGCTGTCTGCACAGACGTGTCGAACGACCAGCCGCCGGGGTCGAGCGCGCGCTCCTGTGCGCTGGTGACATCGCCGACCAGCGGAATCGGGCGTTCCCACGTCGTCGCGTCGTCACCGGAACCGGGTGACCTGGGCGCAATAGCGGACTGCAGTCGGCCGGTGGCGGTCTGTTGCAACACCTGCATGACGCTAACGGCCGGTGACCTCAGCTGAGGCCGACTGTGGCGTACACCAGCGTCGTGAAACGATCCAGCTCGGAGACGCATGCGTCCAATTGCTGCTGGTTGGTCTCCCTGGCCCGGGCGTCGAAGAGATCCCGCAGCCGCAATTCTCGGTGCCAACGGCGAAGTCGATCGACATTCTGCTCCTCTTCGTCGAGTTCGGCGAGCGTGAATTTCTATGTGCGGATCTCACGCGCCAATTCGTCCAGGCATTTGCCGCACTCGGAGGCGAACTCGTCCCACTCGGCAGTCCTGGCGTCGTCGTACATCGCTCGGACCCGGCTGGCTGTCGCCAGATCGAGCGCGGTCGAACGCATCGCCAGCACCTCGCCTGCGTTGTGGCCGACGAGTTCGACGATCTTGGCGACAGCGTCGGTGAAGGCGGGTGCGCCTGGAAGCGCCCAACTTCCCTGGCCCAGCTGGACGGCGCCGGCTCGGCGTAACTCTCGCCAGACGGCAACGCGATGGCGCGATGGTTCGGACGGCAGCCTGATGATCATCACGATCCAGGTGGTCGGATCGTTGCCATTCTGATCCATGTAACGCATGTTACATTCTGTGGGGCATGGCAATCTCGGCGACAACGACTCACTGCACAGCAGCTGGCTGATGGACACCAGTCTGTTCCGATCGATCAACCGCTTTGCCGACCGAACCGTATGGGCTCACGGATTCTTCAAGGCCTACGCAGGCTATGGCATCGTGCTCTTCGCCGGGCTGTTGATCGTGTCGTACCTCGACGGTCGTCGCCATGGCGACCTGCGAGCCGTCGCCGCCACCGTCTGGACCGGCGCAGCGACGTTGATCGCTCTCGGAATCGGCCAGGTCATCGGCGGGGCGGTCGATCGCGCCAGGCCGTACACGGCGCTGTCGGGAGTCCACGTGCTGGTCGATCGGACGTCGGACTTCTCTTTCCCGAGCGATCACGCAACTGCTGCCGGCGCAGTTGCAGCGGGCCTGCTCATCGCCAATCGGCGGTGGGGCATCGTCGCCACCGTGCTGGCGATACTGATGGCCTTCACCCGCGTCTATGTCGGGGCCCACTATCCGGGCGATGTGGTCGCAGGATTGGCGCTCGGCGCGCTCGTCGCCCTCGCCGGCCAATTGGTGGTGATCCCACAACTCACCCGCTTCGTCGACTGGCTCAGTCGGACCACCCTGAAGCCGCTGGTGACGAGCGGCCGACCGCCCCAGCCGTAGCCGCCGTTGCCGGCGCCGTCAGGCTGGGATGACTGCGCCGGTGTCGACGTATTCGAGGGCGCTCGCCGGGATGCGGCGAATCTGATCCATGTCGGAGTCGTTCCAGCGGGCGTCGCTCTCCCCGGAGATCATCCAGTTCTGGCCGTTGTCGGCGACGATCAGGCCGTACTGCTCGAGCGCTGTGGCGATGACCTTCGACTGGCCGGTCAAGCCGCTGATGTCGAAACTCGCCTTCAGCCGTAGTCGGGCGCCCATCGGGAACAGCGAGGTGTCGGTGATGCCGGCGGCATGCGAGGCCGGCGCGATATACGCCTGGCGGGTTTGTTGGACGGTGAAGCGCAGCGCATGGTTGATCGCCCCAGTCTGGACTTCGTCATAGCGCAGAAGACCCGGCAGGATCGGCAGTCCCGCAGCGTCGGCAGAGGTCCAGTTGGCGGGCCGGGAGGAGTTCGTCGTCAGGTCCCATTTCGCTCCGGAACCGGCGTACCAACCGTTCGCCGAGCGGTGCGTGGCCCACAGTTCGTACAGCTGACAGCTGCCCTGTTGGACGACGAGGATGTGCTTGTCACTGCCGCCTTCCTGCGGGGCAGTCAACGGAATCGGGAACGGTCCAGGGTCGCTTTGGCTGCCGTACTGGTCGTAGCTGATCGGCACGAGCGGCTGCGAGGCGGGAACGCTGATCGGATACATGCCGTATGCGGGATTGGAGAAGACGTCGAACTGCATGTGGTTCGCCCCGAGGGAGCTCGTCTTGGTGATCACCGCACTCGACTGGCTCCGCACGGCGAGCGAGTCGACGCGGCGATTGAAGGCGTTGTCCGACGGAAACATTGTGCAGCCCCCGAATGTCGGCCCAGAGCCAGGCGGTGGGCCTGGGGGCGGGCTGATCGGTGTCCGTTCCGCGGGCATCGATGTTCGCAGCGGTGACGGAACGCGGTCGACTGGCAGACAGCCGGTCGTGGCCACGAACAGTAGCGAGATGGCGACCATACGAGTTCGGCGATGCACAGGGTGGACCGTAACACGACGTGCGGATCGTAGGCCGACGAGTCGTGCGCTGGTCGAAGGATCGGCTCGGCGGCCGAAGCGGATCAGCGTGCCGGGAGGACGTCCTTGAAGTACTGCTTCCACTCGGCGTCCGGCGGCTCATGATCGGGCCGCGGTGCATGTTCGGAGAGCTGCACCAGCTGCAGCTGGTGGATATAGCGGGGGCAGTTGGGCCAGATGCGGGAGGCAGTGACGGTGACCGTCAGGTCATCGGCCACAGCGGCGGTTCCCTGAATGCGCAGCCGTCCGGGTTGCTCGAAGTCGATGAATAGCAGCGAGACCTGTGGATGGTCGAGCACGTTGCCGAGCGATCGGAACTGACCATTGCCGTCATAGGTTGCGAACTGCAGCTCGGTGTTGGACATACAGCGCACGAAACCCGGAACGCCACCCTTGTAGGAGACGTCGGGGAAGCCGTCGTCTCCGACCGTTGCCAGGAAGAAGCACGCCGCACGCTCGATCACCTGCCGGTCGCCGTCGCTGAAGGCCTCGTGGTACGTGACCTGTTCGAGGCGGTCGGCGAGGCGACGGGTATCGAATCGATCCTGCAGCGCACGCTGCCCGTTGCCGTAGGCGTCCATCGCCGCACTGTACCCGCGTGGCCGCCGACGGGCCCTACGAGGCGCTGGGCTGGCGTCGCCGAAGGCGACGAGCTGCCTAATGGGTGTTCCTGTACCTGGCCTTGGCGATGTCCCATGAGTTGTCGTCGTGTCGAGGAGTCGATCGTCCGGTCGCCATGCACCGGCATTCGACCCGGCCCCGGACAAAACGACGTGTGCCGTTCCACGTGAGGCCCGCTCCAAGCGGTTACGGTCGATGTTTGATCAGCGCCGCTGTGGGCATCACTACACGGTCACGGCGGTGGTCTCGGTTGCTCGCGTCCGACGTAGGTGTGAAGGGAATTGCATTGAGAATCTGGCCGGGACAAACGACACCGCTCGGTGCGAGTTTTGACGGGGTCGGGACGAACGTCGCCGTCTTCTCGGACGTTGCAGAGGCGATCGAGATCTGCGTGTTCGATGACGAGGCCAACGAGGAGCGCGGGTTCCTGGCCGAACGCTCCGGGTCGGTCTTCCACGGGTACCTTCCCGATCTGTGGGCTGGCGGCCGATATGGATTGCGGGTCCACGGACCGTGGGACCCGTCGCACGGCCAGCGGTGTGATCCGACCAAATTGCTGATCGATCCGTATGCGCGGGCGATCGACAACACGATCGATTGGAACCCGGCGGTGTTCGCCTACGACTTCGACGATCACGATCAGCGCAACGAGACCGACAGCGCCGCGTTTGTCCCCAAAGCCGTGGTGATCAACCCGTTCTTCGACTGGGAGTCCGACCGCCTGTTGCGGACACCGTGGAACGAAACGGTCATCTACGAGGCCCACACCAAGGGCGCAACGATGCTGCATCCTGACATCGACGAGGACTCCAGGGGCACGTATGCCGGGATAGCCCACCCGGCGTTCGTCGACCATCTGACCAAGCTCGGCGTGACTGCTGTCGAGTTGCTGCCGGTCCACGAGTTCGTCCATGACCAGCATCTGCTGGACAAGGGCCTGCGGAACTACTGGGGCTATCACACGATCGGCTACTTCGCTCCGCACGGCGAGTACTCGTCGAGGGGCAGGTCCGGCCAGCAGGTCACCGAGTTCAAGCAGATGGTCAAGACGTTGCATCATGCCGGGATCGAGGTCATTCTCGACGTCGTCTACAACCACACCGCAGAAGGCAACCAGATGGGCCCGATGTTGTCGTTCCGTGGTATCGACAACGCCTCCTACTACCGGCTGATGCCGGAGGATCAGCAGTACTACATGGACTACACGGGCACCGGCAACACGCTGAACATGCGCCATCCGAACGTGTTGCAACTGGTGATGGACAGCCTGCGTTACTGGGTGACGGAGATGCATGTCGACGGTTTCCGGTTCGATCTGGCGTCGGCGCTCGCCCGCAGCATGCACGAAGTCGACAGGCTGTCGGCATTCTTCGACCTCGTCCAACAGGACCCGGTAATCAGCACGGTCAAGCTGATCGCCGAGCCATGGGACATCGGCGATGGTGGCTACCAGGTTGGCAACTTCCCGCCACAGTGGGCGGAATGGAATGGCAAGTACCGCGATTGCGTACGCGACCATTGGGCGGGGTCGCCGCATGGTCTCGGCGAGTTCGCCTATCGCCTGACCGGCTCGAGTGACCTCTACGAAGCGGCGGGCCGCCGTCCGCATGCGAGTATCAACTTCATCACCGCCCACGACGGTTTCACGACGCGAGACCTGGTGTCGTACAACGAGAAACACAACGAAGCCAATGGGGAGGGCAACAACGACGGCGAATCGCACAACCGCGGCTGGAACTGCGGCGTCGAAGGCGAAACCGATGACCCTGAGATCAACGCCCTACGCAGCCGCCAGCAGCGCAACCTGTTGACCACGCTGCTGATCTCCCAGGGCGTGCCGATGCTGCTCGGCGGCGACGAGATGGGCCGCACCCAACACGGCAACAACAACGGTTACTGCCAGGACAACGAGATCTCCTGGTACCACTGGGACGACGTCGACAGCGACCTACTGGCCTTCGTCTCCGGGCTCATTCATTTCCGCGCCAATCACCGCGCGTTCCGCCGCCGCCAATTCTTCCAGGGGCGACCGCTGCACGGCAACGAGGCGGGGGATGTCGGCTGGTACGACCCCAACGGCACCAAGATGACGGACGAGGACTGGAACAACGCCGAGGTGAGGGCGATGACGATGTTCCTGTCGGGTTCCGGTCTGGAGAAGGACGCGCGTGGCGAGGAAGTCCACGACGACTCGTTCCTGATACTGGTCAACGCTGCAGCCAACGGCGTCGAGTTCATCGTGCCGGCCGAACTGCCGTTCAGCCGCTGGAAGATCGCCATCGACACGATCGCCGGCGTGCTCGAGCCGCTCGACCCACCGGAGTACGAAGCCGGCGAAGCGATCACCCTCGACGCGCGCGGTGCCGTCGTCCTGCAGGCGATCGCCGACTGACACGGAGGTTTCGATGTCGCAACAACAACAACGATTTTGGCGGCGGCCACATGCCGAGGATCCCGTGACGACAGTCGAACCGCTGCCCTCGCCCTCGCCCTCGTTACCCCCTCCTGAAGCTGTCGAGCCTGTGCCCACACGCCCGGCGCGGTTGGCGATCACCAAAGTCCAGCCGACCGTTTCCGCCGGCGATTATCCGTCCAAGCGGGTGTCCGGCGATGTCATCGAACTACGCGCGATCGTCGTCTGCGACGGAGCGATGGTTCTCGGCGCGAGCGCTTCGGTGACCTCGCCGAGCGGCGCAACAACTGTCGTGCCGATGGAGCGCACAACGGGCTACGAGTTCACCTGCGACGTATCGCTCGATGCTCTTGGTATCTACGAATTCACGATCACCGCGTGGATCGATCGGGCTGCGACGCTGCAGTCGAAGATCACCCGCAAGCAGGCTGCCGGTCAGGTGACGGGCAACGAGGAAGCGGAACTCGCTGTGCTGGCGGCACCACGTACCGATTTCGTCAGCAGTCGGACCGAACGCATCGTCGTCGATCGCCCACTCGCATCGTTCGGCGCGTGGTACGAGTTCTTCCCGCGATCGACGGGCATCAATGGCGAACACGGCACCTTGCGGACCGCAATGGAACGCCTCGACGACGTCGTCGCGATGGGTTTCGACATCCTCTACTTTCCACCGATTCATCCGATCGGGCGGTCGCATCGCAAGGGGAAGGACAATAACGTCGTTGCCGGCGCAGACGACGTCGGCAGTCCGTGGGCGATCGGTGCTGCCGAGGGCGGGCATACGGCGATCCTGCCGGCGCTCGGCACGTTCGACGACTTCGATGCGTTGGTCGCTGCTGCGCAGTCGAAGGGTCTGGAGATCGCCCTCGATATCGCCTTTCAGTGTGCCCCCGATCATCCGTGGGTGACGGAGCATCCGGAATGGTTCCAGGTCAGGCCGGACGGCACGATCGCCTATGCCGAGAACCCCCCCAAGCAGTACCAGGACATCGTCCCGTTCGACTTCGATTCGCCTCATTGGCGCGAACTCTGGGAGGCACTCGCCGATGTGATCCGTTTCTGGCGGGGACACGGTGTCCGCGTCTTCCGCATCGACAACCCGCACACCAAGCCATTCGCGTTCTGGGAATGGCTGTTCGCCGAGATGAGGGCCGAGGACCC
>JANXUF010000003.1 GCA_025356335.1 Actinomycetes bacterium | reverse complement strand
CCCAGTTGACGTTCCGGCGGGTTTGTGCGAACGTTCGTTCAAGAAGTTCGCGCGATGTACGTTAAACAGGAGATTCCAGTGCGCTATGACAAGGTAATCCGCGGCGGCATGATCATCGACGGCACGCGGGCACCCCGGTTTCGCGGCGATATCGGCATCAACGATGGCCTGATCGCGAAGATCGGTCGCATTGCCGAAGGACAGGCAAGAGAAGAGATCGATGCCAAGGGCCTGATCGTGGCGCCAGGGTTCATCGACCTGCACACGCACTACGACGCGCAGGTGTTGTGGGACCGTCAGCTGAAGCCGTCGCCGTTGCACGGAGTCACCACCGTCATCGCCGGCAACTGCGGCTACAGCCTCGGGCCGGTCAAGCCGCAGGACCGCGACTGGCTGCTGTCGTTGTTGGCCAGGGTCGAAGGCGTACCGATGGCGGCGCTCCAGTCGGGTGTCGATATCTCGTGGGAGAGCTTCGGCGACTATCTGAAAGTGGTCGAAGGCCCGCTCGGCATCAACATCGGCTTCTACGTCGGGCATTCGCCGATTCGTCGTGCGGTGATGGGTCCCTCGGCCACCACGGACAAGGCGACGCCGGAGCAGATCGAGGAGATGTGTGCGCTGCTCGACGAGTCGCTGGCGGCCGGCGGTATGGGCTTTGCAACGGCGATTCAGAAGTCGCACGTCGACGGCGACGGTCGCCCCACGCCGCCGCAGGCGGCAGATTACGACGAGATCCGCGCGCTGGCGGCCGTGTGCGGGCGCCACGCAGGTACATGGATGCAGATCACGCCGACCCAGGCACCGATGACTGCCGAGCACGGAGCGTTGGTCGCCGATATGTCGATCACGTCCAACCGGCCCGTCACCTACCTGCTCGTTCGGGCCCCCGGCGACACCGACGTCGCGATCGAGGCCGAACGTGCCGGCGGACGGCTGTGGGGTCAGATGTTCCTGACCGCCGGAATCCCGATCCGCCTGTCGTTCGGCGACGGGTTGTTGTTGCGCAATCTGCCGGACCCGTGGTCGCGCATCCTCGAACTGACGCAACCGGAAAAGATTGCAGCATTCCTCGATCCTGCAGTCCGTGCCGAGCTGCGAGACGCGCTCGAGCGCGACCGCGTGACCGACACCCGCCACGAAGGCGCGGAGCGGTGGGAGCGTTTCGTGGTCAACGACTGCGGTGTCGAATCGATGGCTGAATCTGTCGGCCGACGTGTTGCCGACATCGGCGCCGAGCGCGGCTACGAGGCCTTCGACATGGCGCTGGTACTCGCTGCCGAAGCCCAGCTCGACATCGCCTTCAGTGCCGACCAAAGCGACGGCGGAGACGACCGGGCGTTACAGGCCAAACTGCTGGGCGAGGACCACGTGGTGATCGGCGCCTCGGACGCCGGCGCCCACATCGACTCGTTTGTCGGTGCGGACTTCGGGACTCGGCTGCTGGCCGAACTGGTTCGCAACGACGCGCTCATGACCCTCGAGGCGGCGATTCACTGCTTGACCGAGGTGCCGGCGACGAGTTGCGGCCTGATCGATCGGGGAGTGCTGCGTCCGGGTGCATGGGCCGACATGGTGCTGTTCGATCCAGGCGAGATCGCGCCGACCCGCATGCACCCGATGACCGATTGGCCCGGCGAAGCGATGCATCTGACCACTGAGGCCGTCGGGATTCATCGTGTCTTCGTCGCCGGGGACGAGGTCGTCATCGACGGGGAGTACACCGACAAGCTGCCCGGCCGACTCCTTCGCTCGGGCGTCGATACGGTTACGGTCGCCAACCATTGATCGTTGATCCGATGCGCTGGGATCCGCTGCTGAGGGATTCCATCAGCAGGGACCAGGACTTCCAGATCAGCTGCGATGACGGCTGCTGATCACGCATCGGACGCGCTGACTGTTTGGGCCTTTGCATCCCATCGGAATCGTCGTGACGTTCTGTCCTGCCGAGAGGTGGATTCCACCCCGCTATCGTCCGTATCTCGGCGAAAGGTTTCACGAGGACGTCGCGAAGGCTCGTCGTCGAAATTCTGAGGGCGATCGACGAGTGACGAGATTCGTCGCGTTCAGCTGGGGCGGCCAAGGTCGAAACGGTCCCTGGTCGTGGCGTAGGTCGAACCGCCCATCTTGGCGATCGTGTCGAGCCGGTTCTGATGCCCGACGGCGACGTCCCAGAAATCTTTGTGACGCGGATGAGAGAAGGTGCCCCTTCTACGGGTTATTGAACATCGAACGAGGAGGAAACACAGATGACTCCACATGCGCAGAGAACTACCGCCGACTCTGGCGATCGAGGACGCTGACACTGCAGGCTGCTCGGAATCAGCCTGCAGCACTGCCGGCGGTCTGTCGACAGTCTATCGCTTGGACGAATGGCACCAAAGATGGCACTTTGTTTGAAGTCAAACCATCAGCAAGTAGCCGCTGAGCTGGTCTTTCTTGGTGCCCCCCGACAGATTCGAACTGTCAACCTGCGGATTAAGAGTCCGTTGCTCTGCCATTGAGCTAGAGGGGCATTGCGGCCGATGAGCGTAGCGCCATCGAGCGCGATCGACTCGCAATCCTCTGGACCTTGCGGCCCGCGAGGACGTCACAGTGTGCCATACCCCGAGCCGTGTTCCTCAGTCGAGTTGCTCGATGGCAACTCCGGCGGATGGCCGCAAACGTCGCCTGACAATCGTTGTTCACGGAGGAAACCGTTGTGCGCTAGGCTTCATGCAACGCATTCCATCGGAGAGACTCATGACTGCTGCGAATTCCACAATACTTGACCTGAGCGCCCGTGCGCGTGATATCACTGCCCGTGAACTGCGGGTGTACGCCGGCCGCACCACCGGTTCACAGCGGGCGACTGATCGTGCACGTAAGGTGATGCCGTTAGGGGTGCCGTCGAGTTTTCAGGCATACGACCCGCACCCCGTCGTCGTCCGCAAGGCGTGGGCAGCGTATATGGAGGACGTCGACGGCAATCAGTACGTCGATTACGACATGGGATTTGGCGCGTTGTTCGCCGGACACATGAACCCGATGGTGCGTGCTGCGGTTTCAGAACAACTCGACAACGGAACCCTGTTCGTGACGCCCTGCGAGAGCAACGCCGAAGTCGCCGAGATGCTCGGCGAGCGTTACGGATTGCCGATGTGGCGCTTCACCAACTCGGGAACCGAGGCGACGATGGATGCCATCCGCGTAGCGCGTGGCGTGACCGGCCGGGAGAAGATCGTCAAGGTCGAGGGCGGCTATCACGGTCATCACGACGAGGTCATGATCTCGATGAAACCTCCGGTCTCCGAAGCCGGCCCAGCTGACAACCCGATCGCGATACCGGGCACCGCCGGCATCACCCGAGCGGTGCTTGCCGACACGAAGGTCATTCCCTACAACAACCCCGAAGCGCTCGAGCGAGCACTGAAGGACGGAGACGTCGCCGCCTTCATCGTCGAGCCGGCGATGGAGAACATCGGCATCTGCCTCCCGCAGCCCGGCTACCTGCAGGCGGTCCGCGAGATCACCCAGAAGTACGGAACGTTGCTGATCTTCGACGAGGTGAAGACGGGAATCACCGCTGGCTGGAGTGGCGCAACCGGCCATTTCGGCGTGCTACCAGACCTTGTCGCCCTCGCCAAGTCGGTCGGCGGCGGCCTCCCTGTTGGGGCCTTCGGCGGCCGCCAGGAGTACATGGACATCATCACCTCCGGCAAGGTGCTCCACCTGGGCACGTACAACGGCAACCCGCTGGTGATGGCGGCAACGAAGGCCGTTCTCAGCCAGGTCTGCACGCCCGAAGCGACGCAGGACGCCATCGACCGAAATGCCCGGCTCCGTGCTGCGTGCGACACGATCATCGCTGACAATTCGCTCGTCGCCCACACCGTCCAACTCGGTGCCAAAGCGTGCATCACTTGGGCTGCAGAGCCGATCCGGAACTATCGCGACTACAAGGAGACCAACTTCGACCTCGCCTTCGCCCAATGGATCCATGGGATCAACCGCGGGGTGCTGTTGCCGCCGGGACTCGACGAGCAGTGGCTGATTTCGATCATGCACACCGAAGCCGACGCGATGATGTACGCCAGAGTCTTCGGTGAATTCGTCGACGAACTGGTGGCCTGAGCCGTCGAGTCGTTTCAATAGGCTGTGATGAGCAACCGTAGATCGAGTGACGACAGACGATGAGTCCATACGTGCAGCCAGGATTTCTGACGATGATGTGGCGTGGCGTCCGTTTGCACTGCCCGCTGTGCAACGGCCGTCGCGCCTGGTTCTCCGGATGGTTCAAGCAGGAGAAAGCGTGCAGGACCTGCGGCTTCAAGTGGGAACGCGGCAATGTCGGCTTCGAGACCGGATCGATGACGATCAACATCATCATCACCTTCGGCTTGATTGCGGCGACCGTGCTGACGGTGACGCTGGCGACGTTGCCAGACATTCCGGTGACGCCCCTGATGGTCGCGCTGGTCGCCGTCGGACTCCTCGTGCCGATCCTCATCTTCCCCATCACCCATACGATGTGGTCGGCGTGTGACCTGACGATGAACAAGCTCGATCCGGGGGAATACACGCCGCTCCCACCCGCCTGAACGATTGTTCGCTTTGGTGCTTGCAACGAACGGACGTTCGGAACTACACTCCTGTCGTTCGCTCAACAAGGCGGCTCGGAAGGCATCCGGAAACTCTGTTACACCCCTTCCGTATGGTTCGTTGAAGACATCGGAGCGACGCTCCCGGCAGTACTGGACAGGCAGGGCCCGTAGGGGCGGAAGGACGTGAACGACATGGGAACAGACCGCGAAAAAGCACTCGATATGGCGCTGGCACAGATCGACAAGCAGTTCGGCAAAGGGTCGATCATGCGAATGGGCGACAAGACGTCGCTCGGGATCGAAGCCGTGCCGACTGGCGCGCTGGCATTGGACGTGGCGCTCGGGATCGGTGGACTGCCCCGTGGCCGTGTCGTCGAGATCTTCGGCCCGGAATCCTCTGGTAAGTCGACGTTGGCGATGCACGTCGTTGCCGAGGCGCAGCGCAATGGAGGTATCTGCGCCTATGTCGATGCAGAGCACGCCATGGATCCGATCTACGCAGCAGCCATCGGCGTCGACATCGACCAGCTGCTGATCTCGCAGCCGGACACTGGTGAGCAGGCGCTGGAGATCGTCGACATGCTGGTGCGCTCTGGCGCCATCGATGTAGTCGTCATCGACTCCGTCGCCGCCCTGACGCCACGCGCCGAGATCGAAGGCGACATGGGCGATACACACGTCGGTTTGCAGGCTCGCCTGATGAGTCAGGCGCTACGCAAGTTGACCGGTTCGCTGAACAAGACGAACACGATCGCCATCTTCATCAACCAGTTGCGAGAGAAGATCGGTGTGATGTTCGGTTCGCCCGAAACCACACCTGGCGGCCGCGCGCTGAAGTTCTACAGCTCCGTGCGGCTCGATATCAGGCGCATCGAGTCCATCAAGGATGGCGCCGAAGTCGTCGGGTCCCGTACTCGTGTCAAGGTCGTCAAGAACAAGGTCTCGCCGCCGTTCAAGCAGGCGGAGTTCGACATCATGTACGGCAAGGGCATCAGTCGTGAAGGTTCAGTGCTCGATCTCGCTGTCGAGTTGGGCATCGTCAAGAAGAGTGGCGCATGGTTCACCTACGACGGTGAGCAGATGGGTCAGGGGCGTGAGAACGCCAAGAACTTCCTGTCCAACAACCCGGAGATCATGGTCGAAGTCGCTGATCGAGTGAAGACGGCGTCCGGTCTCAACGGTCCGGTCGAACCGTTCACTCTGGCGGACGACAGTCCGATCAGTCTCGATTGAGTCGGAACAGTCCGTTCGAACGATGATTCCGGCACGGCTGACGTTGGTAACCATCGGCGTCAGCGACGTCGCTCGGGCCACGGCGTTCTACACATCCCTGGGGTGGAAGCCGGCAACGGCTTCCACCGACGGGGTGACGTTCTTGCAGTTGTCCGGTGTCGTGCTCAGCCTGTTCGGATGGGCTGACCTGGCAGAGGATGCGCATGTGGACTCGGAAGGCAGTGGGTTCCGTGGCGTGTCGTTGGCGATCAACCTCGACTCTCGTGACGATGTCGATGCTGTCTATGCCGAGTGGCTCGCTGCTGGCGGTACTGCGGTGCGTGCGCCGGAGACGGCGTTCTGGGGCGGCTATACCTCCTACGTCGCCGATCTCGACGACCACCTCTGGGAGATCGCCCACAACCCATACTTCGTGATGACTCCAGACGGCCGCCTCGATCTACCGCTGATCTGACGCACTCGCGAAGGTTGGTGAACGTCTGGACCACTAGCCTTGGGGCCCGTGACCCGGAACTATGTCGTGCGGACCTTCGGGTGCCAGATGAACGAGCACGACTCGGAGCGGATCTCCGGCCTGCTGTCAGCTGACGGCATGCACGTCGTCGAGAATGACGAGGACGCCGACGTGGTCGTGTTGAACACCTGCTGCATTCGTGAGAATGCCGACAACAAGCTCTACGGGACGCTCGGCCATCTCAAGACGTGGAAGAACGCCAAAGAGGGCCGCCAGATCGTTGTCGCCGGTTGTCTCGCCCAGAAGGACCGCGACCTCGTACAGACGAAGGCGCCCTACGTCGATGTCGTCCTCGGCACCCACAACGTGCACCGTGTCAGTGAACTGACCGAATACGCACGTACCCGTGGGCCGATCACCGAGATCTTCGACGAGGCAGTGATCGATGACCATGCGATGTTCCCCTCTGCATTGCCCGCACGCCGTGAAACCTCGTACAACGCGTGGGTGACGATCCAGATCGGGTGTGACAACTCGTGTGCGTTCTGCATCGTCCCCGCCGTTCGCGGCAAGGAGATCAGCCGACCATTCACCGACATCGTCACTGAGGTCGAAGTGTTGGCGCAACAGGGCGTGACCGAAGTGACGCTGCTCGGCCAGAACGTCAACAGCTACGGCCGCGATCTGTCGCTCGCTGCCAGACGCCTTGGCGACGATCGCCGTGTGCAGCCACAGTTCGCTGAACTGCTCACCGCTGTCGGCGCTGTCCCCGGTATCCGGCGGGTCCGCTTCACCAGCCCGCATCCCAAGGACATGCGCGCCGAGACATTTGCAGCGATGGCTGCTGTCCCGGCGATCTGTGAACATCTGCACTATCCGTTGCAGTCCGGCAGCGATGCTGTACTTTCGGCGATGCATCGCGGCTACACAGCGGAGCGTTACCTGGACCGCCTCGGGGCCGCTCGTGCGGCGATCCCGGATCTCGCCGTCAGCACCGACATCATCGTCGGCTTTCCTGGTGAGACGGAAGCGAACTTCGACGAGACCCTCGAAGTCGCCGCCGCTGCCGAATACGACTACGCCTACACGTTCATCTTCTCGCCTCGCGGCGGAACCGAGGCTGCATCGATGCACGACCGTTTCGTCGATCCGGCTGTGATCAAGGATCGCTTCGAACGGCTGCACATCGTCGTCGAACACAGTGCGCTCCTCAAGCATCAGGCTCGAATCGGACGCATCGAGGAGGTCCTCGTCGAAGGCCTGAGCCGCAAGGACGTTGCTCAGTCGAGCGCCAGGACCCGTCAGAACAAGCTCGTCCACTTCGTCGCCCCTCAGCCGTTGCGCCCCGGAACATATGCCACTGTCGAAATCACCGGGGCGGCACCACATCACCTGCTCGGACGCTTCGTCGAACTGATCGAGCCGGCACGTCACATCACCCGCATCCCGGTACTCGCCGGCTGAGCACGCCGACCGCCCGATCGATGCGATCACCACAGATCGCCATCGTTGGCACGACCGCCTCCGGCAAGAGCGAGCTGGCGATGGCCTTGGCGAGCACGCAACCCGACGTCGAGATCGTCTGTGTCGACGCCATGCAGGTCTACAGACGCATGGATATCGGCACCGCCAAACCGACGAAGCAGGACCAGTCGCTGGTGTCTCACCACCTGCTCGACCTCGTCGAACCGTCCGTGTCGTTCAGTGTCACCGACTTCCAGACAGCCGCCGAGGTCGCCACTACCGACATCGTTCGGCGTGATCGCATTGCATTGCTGGTGGCAGGCACTGGTCTGTACTTGAAATCGCTCACCGATCACTTCGATCCCCCGGGGCGTTGGCCTGACATCAGAGCAGTGCTCGAAGCCGAGGCGGCAGCCGGCGTGGGCCTCGGCCCGCTCTACTCGCAACTACAACGGCTCGACCCTGTTGCGGCGACGAAGATGGAGCCGACGAACGGCAGGCGCATCATCAGGGCATTGGAGGTCTGCATCGGCAGCGGGCGGCCTTTCAGCTCATACGGACCCGGCGTCGACGCCTATCCGCCGAGCACGATCACCCAGGTCGGAGTCCGGTGGCCCAGAGCAGCGCTGACCGAACGCATCAGCGCCAGGGTGCAGGCGATGGTCGCCGATGGTCTCGTCGCCGAAGTGCAGGCGCTCGCCGCCGAACCTGCCGGCCTGTCGCCGACTGCACGCCAGGCGCTTGGTTACAAGGAGATCATCGATCACCTCGAAGGGCGGGCCTCGCTCGAACAGGCGATCTCGCTGACCGTGCAGAGGACCCGCCAGTTCGCTGTCCGCCAAGATCGCTGGTTCCGACGCGACCCCCGCATTCGTTGGATCGAGCTTGTCGAAAGCCCGCTGGAAGCGTTCCCGCTACTGCGTAGTCTGATGTGACGTGATCCTGCACAGCAGGAGAACGTGACACACCCGCACACCCACACCTACACACCCAATCGTCGCTTCGGCGACACGCTGTTTTCGTTCGAGGATCGATGCACCCGATGACCCGCCTGAGCAAATATCACGGACTCGGCAATGACTTCCTCGTGCTCGACGACGCGCTGACCGATGAAGCGCTGACCGACGACCAGTACCGGGCCGCTGCGCAGCGTTGGTGTGATCGCCGCACCGGCGTCGGTGCCGACGGGCTGCTGATCCTCAGCATCGATCCCGTCGACGCAGACATCCTCAAGATGGTCCTCTACAACGCCGACGGCAGCCGTGCAGAAATGAGCGGCAACGGCATTCGCTGTCTCGCCCAGGCTGCTTACCGGGCGCAGGGCCGAACGGGTGAACAGAGTTACATGATCAGTACCGACGCAGGACTGCGTCCCGTGATCGTGACGCCGACCGAGGATCCGAACACGGTGCAGGCCAGCGTGGCAATGGGGTCCGTCGGCGAGCTCGACGTTCCGAACGGCTGGCATGCGCTGCAGTGCGACGAACTGCGTCCGGTCGCGCATCTGAGCCTCGGGAACCCGCACAGCGTCGTTGGTGTCGAAGACGTTGCCGTCCCGGACCTCGCTCACCTCGGTTCGCTGGTCCCGCATGTCAACCTCGAGATCATCGAGCCGGGACCCGAACTGAACGGCGTCACGATGCGCGTGCACGAGCGGGGCGCCGGTATCACCATGGCGTGCGGCACCGGTGCGTGCGCAGCCGCCTGGGCTGCAGCGTCATGGGGTCTCGTCCCTGCAGGTTCGACGGAAATCGTTGTACACATGGACGGCGGAGATGCAAGAGTGCGTCTGCACGAGCCAGCGGTCGATCATGTCACGTTGATCGGCCCAGCGACGTTCGTGTGCGACATCCTCATTTCATGATGCCGACCAGACCATGATGCCGCTCAGACCGCGGCCGAGGCTTGCGCCGAAGCCGTTGCCGAAGTGGCATCGACGACCCGAAGGGGGCCACACGTGAGTGGATACGGAGAAGCGCTCGGCGCAACCCTCATCGAGCGGACCACCCGAGAGAAAATCGTGCTGGTCGGTGTGATCCTGCCGGGGGAGACCGATGCTTCGATGTCGGCGAGCCTCGACGAACTTGCGCTGCTGGTCGACACCGCCGGCGCTGACGAGGTCGCCAGGCTGACGCAGTCGCGCGATCGTCCGGATTCGTCGATGTTCATCGGTAAGGGCAAAGCCGAAGAACTCCGGGAGCTGTGCCTCGCGGTCGACGCCGACACAGTCGTTTTCGACAATCTGCTGTCGCCTGGGCAGCAGTACAACCTCGAGAAATTGTTGGGTCGAACCGCTTTGGATCGGACGGCCGTAATCCTCGACATCTTCGCTCAGAACGCTCACACTCTCGAAGGCAAGGCGCAGGTCGAACTGGCGCTGCTGCGGTACCGGCGCCCTCGCCTACGTCGAGGGCGCGCCGCCAACCTGTCCCAGCAGGGCAGCCGCATCGGCACGAGGGGCCCTGGCGAGACGAAACTCGAATCCGACCGACGACGGATGGATCACAGAATCACCCGGCTGGAGCACGACCTCAAGGAACTGCAGTCGACGCGTCAACTGCAGCGCAAGAACCGCGGCCGTAGCGGTCTCGGTTCGGTGTCCATCGTCGGCTACACCAACGCCGGCAAGTCGACGCTGCTGAACCAGTTGACCGAAGCCGGTGTGCTTGTCGAGAACCGTTTGTTCGCGACGCTCGATCCGACGACTCGCCGCCTGTCGCTGCCCGGCGGCGAGCCGGTGCTGCTGACTGATACCGTCGGCTTCGTTCAACGGCTGCCCCATGCGTTGGTCGAGGCGTTCAAGAGCACGCTCGAGGTGGTCGCCGAATCCGATCTGCTCGTTCACCTCGTCGACTCGGCGGCCGCTGATCCTGAGGCACAGATCGCCGCCGTTCACGAGGTGCTCGACGAGATCGGCGCCGGTTATGTCCCGGAGCTGTTCGTTGCCAACAAGCTCGACGTCGCACCGGTAGCCGCGGCTGAACTGGTCAACGATCACCCCGGTGCTGTTGCGATCAGCGCGATGACCGGCGAGGGGATCGACAAGTTCCTCGAGGCAGTGTCTGACCGACTGCGCGCGCTGAGCAGAGTGACAGAATTGATCGTGCCGTACGAACGGGGCGACGTGCTTGCATCGATCCACCGAGAAGGCGAGGTCCTGACGGTCGTCAACGAGGACGAAGGAATCCGTGTACGCGCACTGCTCGGTTCGGCGTCTGCGGGGCGGCTCGATGAGTTCGTCGTGATCGCACATCGCGTCATACCGGCGACAGATCGTGCCGCGGACCCGACGACAGATCGTGCTGCGGTCACTATCGCCGTGGCCGAGCCGGCAACGGAGGACCGGCCATGACGATCCGCACACCCGGATTCGTGCCGCCGCCATATCCCTACGACCGCTTGGACAAGTTCAAGCCGCTTGCGGAGGGCTTCGCCGGCGGGGTCGTCGACCTGTCGATCGGCACCCCGTGCGACCCGCCGCCGGCGGCGGTCATCGCTGCGCTATCGACGTCGAATGCCGAGCGGGGATACCCGCCGAGCATCGGTACAAACGACCTCCGCTCGGCGATCAGGCGATGGATACAGCGCCGCTTCGACGTCGACGTGCCGCTCAACGACGTCGCCGCCTGCGTCGGCACGAAAGAGTTGGTCGCCACGACGCCCCATTGGATGCGCCTCCGCGACCCGAGCCGGGACACCGTGCTGTACCCGGCGATTGCCTACCCGACGTACGAGATGGGTGCCGTCTTTGCCGGCTGCCGCGCCGTGCCGGTGCCGCTCCTGCCGTCCGGTGGCCTCGACCTGGCGGCGATCGATCCTTCCGACGCAGCCCGAGCCGTGCTGTTGTGGGCCAACAGTCCATCGAATCCGACCGGCGCGCTCGACGATCTCGCGGTGGTCGCTGCCTGGGGTCGCGGCAACGATGTGCCGGTGTTCAGTGACGAGTGCTATGTCGAGTTCACGTGGGACGCTCCAGCGGCGTCGATCCTGCAGCATGGATCCGACGGAGTCGTCGCCGTCCATTCGCTGTCCAAGCGATCCAACCTCGCTGGATTGCGCGTCGGCTTCTATGCAGGTGACCACGACATCGTCGACTACCTCAAAGAGGTCCGCAAGCACGTCGGGATGCTCGTTCCCGGACCAGTGCAGGCAGCTGCAGTAGCTGCACTGGACGACGACGATCACGTTGTCGTGCAGCGTCAGCGCTATGTGCACCGCCTCGAGCGGGCTGCAACTATTCTGTCGAAGTGGTCGGGCTCGACGTTCGATCTGCCGTCCGGAGGCTTCTATCTGTGGTCCGACGTCGGTGATGCGTGGAGTTTCGCAGAGCGTTTGGCACGAGAAGGAGGTGCGCTGGTGAGCCCTGGTGAGTTCTATGGACCCGACAGTGTTCACTTCGTACGTGTCGCCGTGGTACAACCTGATGATCGTCTAGAGCTGGTCGCCGCGCGACTGGGGGTCCTGTAACAATGTCCTATCAACCGTTTCCGGCAAGTGGGCCATACGCGGCATCGTCGCAGCCGACTGCGCCGCCCGCAAAAAAAGGCAAAGGGCTGCTCGTTCTCGGATTGCTCGTGTTCGTGCTCGGCATCGGCGGTGCGATCGTGACGTTCATCCTGCAGAACGGCCAACACGAGGATTCGGTGAAGAATCTGGCGAGGGCGGTTCCCGGGTTCGACAACACCCTGCAGTTCGACAAGGCCGGAACGTTCAACATCTACTACGAATACGCCGGCACCGTGACGACGAATGTTTCCGGGAAAGCGACGAGCATCCCACTCAGCGGCCCGACAGTGCCCCCCTCGATGGACGCCACACTGACCGACAAGAGCGGCAAGAAGGTCAACCTCGCCTCGATCGACAGCGCTGCAAAGTACGACGCTGCCGGCTACAAGGGTGTGGCGTTCAAGACGGCCGAGATCAAAACGCCTGGCCAATTCACGCTGTCGATCGTGCCGAAGGACGCCAAGAACGCGACCTTCGACCTGGCGATCGGCAAAACGGCGATCGAGGACCCCTCGCTGCTGCTGCCGATCCTGTTCGGTGCCGGCGGGCTGTTGATCGGTGGCCTGTTGATCATCGCCGGTTCACGTAAGCCGAAGATGTCGACGGTGCCGGTCGCCAACGCCAGTTTTGCACCCGGCGCCGCAGCATTCGGCGGCTACCAACAACCGGGCTATCAGCAGCCTGAGCAGCAACAGCCGACGTACGGTGCCCAGCCTGGATTTCAGCAGCAGCCCGGATACCCGCCGGCCACTGCGCCGTTCGGCGGTCAGCCGACGTATCAGCAACCTTCACAGCCGTCATACGACCAGCCGACGTATCAGCAGCCTACCCAACCACAGTATGGCGGTCAGCCGGCGCAACCGCAGTACGGCGGTCAGCCGACCTATCAGCAGCCGGCGCAGCCCACATACGAACAGCCGACGTATCAGCAACCTCCATATGAACAGCAGCCGCCATATGGTCAGCCACCAACGCAGCCATACGTCGCGCCGCCGGATCCGAACCAGCCGCCTGCAGCACCGCCGTCCGGCTCGGGCTGGGGTGCCCCGCCGGCCCCGCCGGCAAGGTAGACCAACGTCTTGGCAATGCCGCTCGATCTCTTCGACCTGACGGCCCAACTCGTCGACATTCGATCGGAGAGCCACCACGAAGACGAGATCACCGATTGGATCGAACAGCGTCTCGCCACGACCGCGCCGTCGCTCGAGGTCACCAGGGTCGGGCTGAATCTCGTCGCCCGCACGCAACTCGGCCATCCGTACCGGCTGATCATCGCCGGTCACACCGATACGGTTCCGATCAACGACAACGTGCCGTCACGTCGCGACGGCGACGTCCTGTGGGGTTGCGGGACCAGCGACATGAAGTCAGGCGTGGCGGTGATGTTGATGCTCGCGCAGGTCGTTCCGGAGCCGCGCATCGACGTGACCTATGTGTTCTACGAGGCAGAGGAAGTCGAGGCCCGTTTCAACGGGTTGAAGCAACTGTTCGAGCTCCGTCCCGATCTGATGGCGGGTGACGTCGCGCTCCTCGGCGAGCCGACGGATGGCGTGATCGAAGCCGGGTGTCAGGGCACCATGCGGCTGAGGTTGGTGCTGCGGGGCGCTCGTGCCCACACTGCCAGACCGTGGAAGGGGCGGAATGCGATCCACCGACTCGGTGCCGTCCTCGAACGGCTGGAGTCGTACGAGGAACGGCGACCGGTGATCGATGGTTGCGAATATCGCGAGGCACTGCAGGCGGTGAACGTCACTGGCGGCGTCGCCGGCAACGTCGTGCCCGACGTAGTCACGTTGATGATCAACCATCGCTTCGCGCCGGACCGCACGCCAGAAGAAGCCGTGCAACACGTTCGCGAGTTGCTCGATGGATTGATCGAGGACGGCGACGATTTCGAACTCGTCGATCTATCGAACGGCGCCGCACCGTCGCTGCAACATCCGGTGCTGGCCACGCTGATCTCCCGCAGCCACTTGAGTATCCGCGCCAAGCTCGGCTGGACCGACGTCGCCCGGTTCGCCGAACACGGCGTCCCAGCGGCGAATTTTGGACCTGGCGACGCGACGATCGCCCACACCAAGGACGAAAAGGTGCATCGCGCCCCGCTCGAGGCGACGTTCGCCGCACTGGTCGATCTGTTGCAGCACGGCGCTGATCCGACCGCTTCGGCAAACCTCCACTAGAAGCACGCCGCAACGAGTCGCGAAGCGCGGCTAATAGCGGCGCAGGACCGTGACGACTTTGCCGAAGACCTGTACCTCGTTCGCCGCGAATACCATCGGGGCCAGTCGCGTGTTGTGCGGCATGAGCGTGATCTTGTTGCCGTTGCGCTGATACGTCTTGACGGTCGCCTCTTCGCCGGGGATTCCGGCGACGACGATGTCGCCGTTGGTGACCTGGGGTTGGGTATTACAGACGACGTAGTCGCCATCGAGGATGCCGGCATCGACCATCGAGTCGCCACGGACCCTCAACATGAACAACTCGCCCTCACCGGTGAAGTCGGCGGGAACCGGCAACAGTTCTTCGACATTCTGCTGCGCGAGGACATCTGTTCCTGCCGCAACATCTCCGACGAGTGGCACGTTGCGAACCGGTCGACGTTCGAGTTGGGCACCGCTGCTCGGGTCGTACCGCATGGCGATGGCGCGGGGCTTGGTCGGGTCCCGATGGAGGTAGCCGAGGCGTTGCAGCGTCAACAGGTGATTGTGGACCGTGGATGGTGACGTCAGACCGACGGCCTCACCGATCTCACGTACCGAAGGCGGATAGCCGCGCTCGCGCATCTGCACTTCGATGAAATCGAGGATTTCCCGTTGACGATACGTGAGCGTGTGTTCCGACATGTTGGCGATCGTACTCTTGTTCGTTCGGGAAGGCAAACACCCGTTCGAAAAACCTGGCTCCACGGGTTGACTTCGAACAGTTGTTCGGGCAGACTGCAAACACTCGTTCGGGAACGTCCGTTCGACCCCTGATTCTGAGGAGCGCCCGATGGCTGTCACGATGATTCCCCTGCAGCCACGGCACCGTGGCCACACACAGGCTGACGTTTTCGCCAGACGGCGCCTCGCCGCCGGTGTGCTCCTCGGGCTGCTGCTCGTGATCGCAGGCCTTGCGGCCCGCCCCCATCTGGTTGCGCCTGACGTGCGCCCTGCCTCGTCCGTCGGGAGCAACCAGATCAATGTCGACACCGGGAGCGCTGGCGATGCGCAGCTGCAACGTGTCAACGACGTCACCGGTTCGGCCGGCATTCCGGCGCACAGCTCGATCGATCACAGCACGATCGATCACGACTCGATCGATCACAGCACGATCGATCCCGATGCGGTCGCCTCCGGACGTGGCACGTCAGCCATCTACACCGTTCAGCCTGGTGATTCGCTGTGGTCGATCGCTGCCTCCCGGGTGGCGTCGTCCCAGGTCGATACCTACCTGTCGAGACTGATCGCCCTCAACGGAGTTGCGTCGTTGCGGCCCGGGCAGCAGCTGATGCTGCCGAACTGATCGTGCCGAACTGATCCGGCGGAGTGCGATTGCCTGAGGCAACAGTTCCGTTATTGTGCACGTGTGCGTTGCCCTTCCTGTCACGAAGAAGACACCAAAGTCGTCGACTCTCGTGTCGCCGAGGAGGGCTCGGCAATTCGCCGACGCCGGCAGTGCCTGAGCTGTTCGTATCGTTTCACGACGTTCGAGCGCCTCGAAGAAGTTCGCCTGATCGTCACCAAGAGCCACGGCGGCCGTGAGCCGTTCGAAGCTGCCAAACTGGCGGGCGGGATCCGCGCTGCATCCAAGGGCAGGCCGGTCACGCAGGAGGACATCGTCAGGCTTGTCGATGCCATCGAGGACGAGATGCGTGCAGAGGGACCCGATGTCACCAGCGCTCGGATCGGGGTCGCTGTGCTCGATCGACTGCGGCGTCTCGACGAGGTTGCCTACCTACGATTTGCCAGCGTCTACAAGGGTTTCGACGGCGCTTCGGACTTTCGACGTGAGCTTTCGCTCTTGCAGAAACTCAGCGCCGAACATAGCGGGTGAACAAGAACCCCTCGTCTTCGAGCACATGTTGCAGCTCGAAGCGCCGGAGTTGTTCGCTCGCACCCGTGACGACGCGGGCTGAATCGCCTCCGATGACGTGTGGCGACACGGTCAGGTTGACCTCGTCGACCAGGTCGGCCTCGAACAGCGAACCGTTGAGTGCTGCGCCGCCCTCGCCCTGCAGGAAATCGACGTTCAATTGCGCCAGCGCTGCACGCAGGTCGACATGTGCATCGCCGGCGCGGACCGTGTCGATCGTGACGGCCGGCGCCGACGTCGTCGTGATCAGGAATCCACTGCCGCTGGTGAACAACTCGCTCTCCAGATCGAGTCCTGTTGCTGACGACGTGACGACGCCGATACGCAGTCCCGGCTGCTTCGGCGGTCCGTATCGCTCGGAGCGGATCGTCCCGGCGCCGACGATGACCATCTCGGCGATCTGGCGCAAACCGAGCAGGATCGCGCTGTCGCTTGCGTTGCCGAGCGCTCGCGAGGTCCCACCGACGGCCGTGCCGCCATCCATGCTTGCCACCATGCACAGGCCGAGCCACGGGGTGCCGTCGCCGTGCCGCCGACGGCCCGGATCCGAATATGCCTCCTCGATGGTGAGGTCATCGACTGGGTGGGGGAACAATTGACGCATCGTGCGATGATCGCACGTACGACTCGACAGACAGGACTCGAATGGATGCGTGGACCGATGAGCCTGCCACCCGCAGCGACGTGAAGCTGGAAGCGACCGCCGAACAGCCGAGCGATCGGCCAGGCGAGCGCACAGTGTTTCGGACATGTCCGTTGTGCGAAGCCGGCTGCGGTCTCGAGATCACGGTCCGAGACGCACCCTCGAAGCCGGGCACAGTCGTGCGCATCCGCGGGGATCGTGCCGACGTCTTCAGCCACGGCTACATCTGCCCGAAGGGCAGCACGCTGAAGCAGTTGCACGACGATCCGGATCGCCTCCGGTCACCGATGCTCAAGCGCGATGGCGTCCACGTGGCGGTGAGCTGGGACGAGGCGTGGGAAGCGGTGCACGCCGGACTCAATGGCGTCATCGACCGCCATGGCCGCAGTTCGTTGGCCAGTTATCTGGGCAATCCAGGTGCGCACAGCATGTCGGCGTTGCTCTACAACCGCCCGCTGCTCCAAGCGCTCGGCAGTCACAACCGATTCAGTGCCTCGACTGTCGACCAGATGCCGAAGCAGATCGCCTGCGGGTATCTCTTCGGTACAGGCGTTTCGGTGGCGGTTCCCGACCTCGACCGCACCGACTACCTGCTGATGCTCGGTGCCAATCCGTATGCCTCCAACGGCAGCATGTGCCACAGCCCCCGATTTTCCGGGCAGGCTCGAAGCAATGCGCGAACGCGGCGGAAAGCTCGTCGTCGTCGATCCTCGGCGTTCGCGTACCGCAGAGTCTGCCGATGAATGGCTCGCCATCCGCCCTGGCGCCGACGCCGGACTGTTGCTCGGCATCATCAACACGCTGTTCATCGAAGGTCTCGTCGATCCCGGCCAGCACGTCTCCGCTTTTCTCAACGGTCTCGATGACATCAGATCGGCGATGCAGCCATTCACACCCGAGTTCGTCGAACGATGGTGCGGGATCGACGCCGCAACAACCCGTCGGATCGCCCGTGAGCTTGCGGCAGCACCAACGGCAGCGGTGTACGGACGAATCGGCACGACGACGACGATGTTCGGCACGACGACGTCGTGGCTGATCGATGTCGTCAACGTGCTCACCGGCAACCTCGATCGTGCCGGAGGCGTGATGTTCTCTCGTCCGGTGACAGGCGGCCCGACGACACGTGGCGCCGGCCGCACCGGTCCAGCATTCACTGTCGGCAGGGGTCACAGCCGGGTCAGCGGGTTGGCGGAGGTCATGGGTGAATATCCCGTCGCCGTGCTCGCCGAGGAGATCACCACGCCAGGCGACGGACAGATCAGAGGTCTGGTTACGGTTGCGGGCAATCCGGTGCTGTCGACGCCGAATGGCAATGCCGATGGTGTCGCCCGCCTCGACGACGCCTTGAGGCAGTTGGAATTCATGGTGTCCGTCGACATCTACCTCAACGAGACGACGAGGCATGCCGATGTCATCCTGCCGCCGCCGTCGCAACTCGAACGCGGTCACTACGACGTCGCGTTGCTGCAGTTCGCCATACGCAACGTCGCCAACTACAGCCCGCCGGTTTTCGAGCGGCCGGCCGGGCAGCCGGATGAGTGGGAGGTCCTCATCAAATTGGCCTCGATTGCTCAGGGCAGACCGGCGTCCGCCGATGCCGGGTTCGTGGACGACGGCATGATCGGCTCGATGGTTGCGTCGGCCGTGCGCGACCCCCATTCCATTGTCCACAGCCGTGATCCACAGGAACTGCTCGCTGCTGTCGGCGCCGGAGCACGGACGGGTCCGGAACGGATGCTCGACTTCATGATCCGCACCGGTCCGTACGGGGACGGCTTCGGTGCCAAACCCGGCGGAGCGACGCTCGACGAACTGTTGGCTCACCAGCACGGGATCGATTTCGGAGCACTCGAACCTCGACTGCCCGATGTGCTCCGTACGCCATCCGGGATGGTGGAGTTGGCTCCCCGGGTGCTGATCGATGATCTCGACCGCGTGCAGCGGGCTATCGAAGACTCTCGAGCTGCCGTTGAGACTTCACCCGCGTTCTCTGGGACCGAGATGGTGCTGGTCGGACGACGTGACCTGCGCTCGAACAACTCGTGGATGCACAACATCGGCGTGCTGGTGAAGGGAAAGTCTCGATGCACACTGCAGGTTCACCCTGAAGACGCTGACAGCATCGGCCTCGCCGACGGAATGCTCGCTCGGTGTCGTCGTCTGCCGGTTCATTGACCGTCGCCGTCGAACTCACCGATGGGATTCGACGTGGGGGTCGTCAGCCTGCCGCACGGCTGGGGACACGGCCTTGCCGGCACGCAGTTGCGGGTCGCCGCCGGAGTCAGCGGAGTGAATTCCAACGTCCTCAGCGACCACAGGTCGCTCGATCCGCTCTCAGGCACGTCGGTCCTGACGGCGATCCCGGTGATCGTCAGCGTGGATGCAGGGGTCGCCCGGAAGCCCGTGTACGGCATCGCTGACGGCGTCCGCCACTGAATCTGCTGTGTCCGGACCCAGCGGCCCCCGCCTGTGGATGAAGATGGCGGAATCCACAACCAATTCACACCCTTGTACCCCTTCCTCCACACAGGCGACGTTGCCTAGGGTGTCCTCCCGTAGTCGGTCACGGTACGAAAGCGCGGATGTCCAGGTTGTGCGAGTCATGGTTCTCGAATTGAGAGTGCGACGCGTGTGCCGGATGGGGTGGGGAACCCCGAACCTTCGTTTCTCGTACCGTGACCGCAGAACGTGCTCGTCGCTGAGCAGGGTCCCAGCCCGGCCAGGTCGGCGGGTGAGGGTTCCCAGAAAAGTATCTCCGGCAAACGATTGACACGGTTGTAATTTCAATGCTGTAATATCTACCCGTAGTGCAGAAGGGGGCCGGGAAGAACCTTCGTTCACTAGATGTTGTGTCTGTTCGCGGTTTGCAGTGCCATCATCCCGGCTCCACCGAAACGCTTCGATCGATCACAGCACACGAATGACGCACAGCACGAATGACGCACACACGGATCTCGGCACTCGGCCGACACAAGGAGTAACCATGTCAATTGCACCGGATCGTCTCGCCATCGGAATCGGTCGTCGGTTCACCGAGGCGGGCGTGCATCCCTACGACCAGGTTCTCTGGGAGCACCGCGACGCCAGGATCAGTAACTGGAAAGACGGCACGGTCGCCTTCGAGCAGCTCGGTGTCGAGTTCCCGGTCGGTTGGTCGTTGAACGCCACTAATATCGTCTCGCAGAAGTACTTCCGTGGCACGCTCGGGACACCGGAGCGGGAGTCCTCGCTGAAGGAAGTCGTCGACCGGGTTGCCGACACCATCACGCTGTGGGGTACCGAGGGCGGGTACTTCGACGGTGCCGAGGAAGCGGCAGCATTCTGCGACGAACTGAAATACATCCTCGTCACCCAGCGTGCGGCGTTCAACAGTCCGGTGTGGTTCAACATCGGCGTCGCCGGTGTGCCCCAGCAGGCCAGCGCCTGCTTCATCCTCTCCGTCGACGACACGATGTCGTCGATCCTCAACTGGTACCGGGAGGAGGGCGTGATCTTCAAGGGCGGCTCGGGTGCCGGTGTCAACCTGTCGAGGATCCGTTCGTCGAAGGAGCTGCTGCAGGGCGGCGGCACCGCCTCGGGCCCCGTCAGTTTCATGCGTGGCGCAGACGCCTCGGCCGGCACGATCAAGTCGGGTGGCAAGACGCGTCGGGCGGCGAAGATGGTCATCCTCAACGTCGACCATCCCGATCTCGAAGAGTTCATCTGGTGCAAGTCCAAGGAGGAGAAGAAGGCCCGCGTGTTGCGTGACGCCGGCTTCGACATGGACCTCGACGGCAGCGACAGCTTCAGCATTCAGTATCAGAACGCCAACAACTCCGTTCGCATCACCGACGCCTTCATGGATGCGGTCATCGCCGACAGCGACTGGAATTACAAGTCGGTGACAGACGGGTCCGTCGTCGGGACGGTGCGCGCCCGTGATCTGTGGCGTCAGATCGCCACCGCCTCGTGGGAATGTGCAGACCCCGGCCTGCAGTTCGACACGACGATCAACGAGTGGCACACCGCCCATTCGACGGGTCGGATCAACGGCTCGAATCCGTGCAGTGAGTACATGCACCTCGACAACTCGGCATGCAACCTGGCGTCGATCAACCTGCTGAAGTACCTCGGCAACGACGACGTCTTCGACATCGATGCGTTCCGCCACACCATCGAGGTCATGTTCACCGCCCAGGAGATCCTCGTCGGTCGTGCCGACTATCCGACCAAGGAGATCGGCGAGACGAGCCATCGGTTCCGCCAGCTCGGTATCGGCTACGCCAACCTCGGGGCGATGCTGATGGCCCTCGGGATGCCGTACGACTCTGTCGCCGGGCGCACCTGGGCCGCAGCGATCACCGCGCTGATGACAGGGCACTCCTATGCCACGTCCGCCCGCACCGCCAGTCGTATGGGCCCGTTCGCCGGCTACTCGGAGAATGCAGAACACATGCTGAGGGTGCTGCGCAAGCACGAGGATGCGTCACATCAGATCGACCCGGCCTTCGTGCCGGCCGATCTGCTCGAAGCCGCGCAGTTGGCGTGGGAGAACGCTGTTCGTGACGGCGAGGAGTTCGGCGTGCGCAACAGCCAAGCCTCGGTTCTCGCCCCCACCGGCACGATCGGGCTGATGATGGACTGCGACACGACAGGAATAGAACCGGACCTCGGCCTCGTCAAGCTGAAGAAGCTGGTCGGCGGCGGCACGATGCAGATCGTCAATCAGACGATCCCTCGGGCGCTGCGCAACCTCGGATACACCTCAGCGCAGATCGACGACATCATCGCCTACATCGACACCGACAAATCGGTTCTCGGTGCACCGCATCTCAAGGTCGAGCACCTGCCGGTCTTCGCCTGCTCGATGGGTGACAACACCATCCATTACGAAGGCCACGTGCGGATGATGGGTGCGGTGCAGCCGTTCATCTCCGGTGCGATCTCCAAGACCGTGAACATGCCGCAGGAAGCGACGATCGAGGACATCGAGGCGTTGCACATGCTGTCGTGGGAACTCGGCCTCAAGGCTGTCGCCATCTACCGCGACAACTGCAAAGTCGCCCAGCCACTGTCGACCGCCAAGAAGGACCCGACGCTCGGCGCCTCAGGCGTCGAGCCGGTCACCATGGTGGTCGAGAAAGTGGTCGAGATGGTCGTCGAGAAAGTGATCGAGAAGGTCGTGCATCGCCCGGTCCGCGAGAAGCTGCCGCGGTCGCGCAACGCCAAGACGTTCGAGTTCCGCGTCGCCGACTGCAAGGGTTTCGCCAATGTCGGCCAGTACGCCGACGGCCGTCCGGGGGAGATCTTCCTCACCGTCTCGAAGCAGGGTTCGACACTGTCGGGCATCATGGATGCCTTCGCCAAGTCGATCAGCTACGGCCTGCAGTACGGCGTGCCGATGCGTGCATTCGTCGAAGCCTTCGTCAACATGCGCTTCGAGCCTGCCGGTATGACTGACGATCCGGATATCCGTTTCGCCGCCTCGATCATGGACTACCTGTTCCGCCGCTTGGCGCTGGAATATCTCACTTATGACGAGCGTGCGGAGATGGGCATCTTCTCGATCGACGAGCGCCTGCAGCCGACGCTTCCCGGTGTCGAGGAAAGCATGATCGTCAACGCCAACGGGCACGACATCGTCCCTGACCCGAAGAGCGTGCCGTCGGTCTCGGAGTTGCAGACGTCGATGGAACTCGGCACAGCTCCGCCGGCAGCGGTGTCCGACCTCACCGGACCGAACGGAACGGCTCGCCCGTTCTACAAGTCGGATTCGCCGATGTGCATGCAGTGCGGCGTCTCGATGATCCGTGCCGGTGCCTGCCACGCCTGCCCGAGCTGCGGCAGCACTTCGGGCTGCTCGTAGTTTCCCTCACTCGCCCCATACTCGTTCCTCGCTTCGGGCGCTGCGTGTCTTCATTGACTTCATTCTCTTGCCGTGAACGGGTCCGATGACGTCGGTCGCGAGGCGTTGTGTCCGCAGGTTCCGTCGGGGGCTTGGGGGCGGTAGCCCCCGATACGGCGGCCAGGACAGCTTGCTGGTCGCCGCAAAAGAGCAGCGCGGCGAAGCCGCTCATCGACAAGTGAGCGCCAGCGAGCGAGTAACTCGACCGAACGGAGCGAACGACGCGAGGAACGAGCGAGTGAACGAGTGGGGAGATTACGCGGCTACGGCTTTGTCGAGTTTTCCGAACGTGTCGGGGACGGGGTATTCGCCGAGGACGAACAGCAGGATTGCTGCATGCTGGGCGTCGATGATCTGGATCGATCCGGCGAGCTGGATGGTGGCCGGTGCTTCGAGCAATGGAATCGCACTCTGATACGTGGCCGCGGCCGTCTGTTCGAGCAACAGCGCGAGTTGCGCTGCGCCGGTCACGTCGGTCACCTTGGCGAAGGCGGCGTCGACCATCGGCTTGAGGGTCGCATTCGGCTGCGTCACGGCCGCTCCACCGGCTCCGGTGAGGAACTTGTTGAGCGCATCGAGCTGCGTCTGATGCTGCGCCATCGCCGTCTGCACGAAGTTGGCGACCGCCGGTGGAACGGCACCGAGCTTGCCGGCCGTCGCTGCCTCGAGCGCCGCCTTGTAGGTGCCAACGGCGAGGACTTCGAGTCCAGCAGCAAGCGTGGCGATCTTGGCGTCGGTGCCGCTGGTCGCAGCGCCGGCAGTGCCGGCCATCGCTGTGCCGTCCATCGCTGTGCCGCCCATCGCTGTGGCGCCGGCCGTCGTGGCCGCAACGCCAGTGGTGCCAGCAGCAGTGTTCGTCGGCGTCGCTGCGTCGTTGTTGTCGGAACCGCACGCCGCCGCCACGAGCGTTGCGCCGAGGATGCCGGCACCGGCGAGCAGCCTGCGGCGGCTGAACACGTTGCTGGCGATCTTCGTGACGTGATCGTTGACATTGACGTTGTCGTTGTCGTTGGAATGACTGTCGATGGTTGTGTTGTGCGTGCTCACTTGACGGCTCCTTCTGCGGGCGGGCTGGCCATCGTGACGGGTTCGAAGGCTGAGGGGAATGCGACGCTTCCGGCGGCTGCCGGCAACTTGGCGGCGTCTGCGCCGATCGGGATCTTGATCAGATCAGGGGCACCGGCGAGCAATGCGCCGACGGCCCGCAGCGTGGCGAGGTGCTGGCATTCGACGCCCATGACACTGGCCATCAGTGCCTTCGAGGTCCTGTCCTTGAACAGCGTCAGGTCCATCAGATAGGTCTCTGTCGCCACTGTTTCCAGCGTGGCAGCGAGCATGACGACGTCAGCCGGCGTCTTGAGCTTCGGCTTGGCAGCCTCGACGACCGGACCGTACTTCGGGCTCGGATTCATCTGGATCACTCCACCGAGTGCCTTGCACTGCGCCTGGAAGGCGGCGTTGTGTTCGGAGTGCTGTTGCATCGTCGTCTGCGCAAACTTGACGATCACCGGGTTGCCGCCGGAGATGAACGGCAGCGTCAGTGCCGCCGAATAGGTGGCAACGGCGAGGATCTCCAGCGAGGATGCGGTCTGTAGCATCTGGATGTCGATGGACGAATCGGCGGCAGCGGCTTTGCCGACGAGTGCCGTCATCGCCACGCCGAGCGCGCCGGCGCTGGCGATTCCTCCGGTCAGCCCGAGCCGCTTCAGGACCTGCGCCCGTGAACGCTCCAGCAGATCGATCTCGTCGGTGCTGACGGTCGTGCCGGCATGGCGGCGGTCGGATGCGATGTCGCGGAGATCGGGGAGCGAGGCCTTGCTGTCGCGCAGTGCGTCGACCTGCCGGTCCTGTGATTCGTCGATCAGTTCGGTCAATCGCTTGACGTCGATTCGCATGGGAACTCCTCTGTCGTTTGCGCCCGTTTGCTGCTGAGTATCCGCTGCGTGGTGTGGTCGTGGACGATGTTTATTCGTCGCCGGGCAGGGGTATCAAGCGCCGAGTGACGGCCGTACGGCCCGGCAGCGGGCAGAATCACGTCATGGATGAGTCACCGGGAAACGGACTCGTCGCCGATCTGGTATCGGTGTCGGAGGCTGTCGGTGCGACATCGAAACGGACGGAAAAGGTCCGGCTGCTGGCGGCACTGCTCACCCGCCTTGCAGGTGACGAGATCCCGATTGCTGTCGGGGCGCTCATCGGTGCAGCCCGTCAGGGACGCATCGGTGTCGGCTGGGCGTCGCTGACGAATGTTCGTGCCGGTGGCGATCATGCCGGCGGAGTGGCCACGCTGGTCGAACTCGATCGTGTGCTCACGGAGCTCAGCATCACGACGGGATCGGGGTCGCTCGGACGCCGAGGTTCGCTGCTCGACGATTTCGCAGCGACGCTCTCCACTGCCGAACTGGACTTCGTCAGGCGATTGGTGATCGGCGAGATCCGCCACGGCGCACTGGCAGGGGTGATGACGGATGCCGTTGCCAAGGCGGCCGGCGTGCCGCTGCCAGACGTTCGCCGGGCGGCGATGTTGCTCGGCGATCTCGGCGTGACGGCACACATCGCTCTGCACGGCGGCTCTGCAGCGCTGTCGCGGATCGGCCTGATCGTCGGGCGGGCGATCGAGCCGATGCTTGCGTCGTCAGCACCGACCGTTGCCGAAGCGTTGGTCGTCACCGGGCGCGCATCTGTCGAATGGAAGCTCGACGGAGCACGGATCCAGGTGCACAGAGCCGGGGGCGACGTGCGAATCTTCACTCGCAACCTCAACGAGATCACCACTCGGCTCCCACGTGTCGTCGATGCCGTGAGCCGTTTCGAGGCGAGCAGCTTCGTCCTCGATGGTGAGGCAATCGGCCTGGCCGACGATGGCCGGCCGCTGGCGTTCCAGGACACGATGCGCGACTTCGGGGCTGACCTACAGCCGGCTGTCGAGTTGCAGGCATTCTTCTTCGACATCATCCATCTCGACGGTCGCGACCTGCTCGACGCGCCGTTGAGTGAGCGGCGCCGGGTGTTGGGCGACCTCGTCGGGGGATGCGTCGTTCCAGCGGTCGAGACCGACGATCCGACCGAGGCGGACCGATTCGCCGCCACCTCCCTCGCCACTGGCCACGAGGGCGTCGTCGTCAAGGCGATCGATTCGACCTACGAGGCCGGCCGTCGCGGCAGCAGTTGGGTCAAGGTCAAGCCGGTCCACACCCTCGACCTCGTCGTGCTGGCCGCGGAGTGGGGCCACGGACGCCGTCGCGGCTTGCTTTCGAACCTCCACCTCGGCGCCCGCGACGCTGACGACCCGACCCGATTCGTGATGGTCGGTAAGACATTCAAGGGCTTGACCGACGCCGTCCTCGCATGGCAGACGGCGCGCTTGCAGGCGCTGGCGGTGCGGTCCGACGGCTACACGGTGTACGTCGAGCCGACGATGGTGGTCGAGATCGCCATCGACGGAGTGCAGCGCTCGACGAGGTACCCGGGCGGCGTTGCGCTGCGCTTCGCCAGGGTGCGTGGCTACCGCAGCGACAAGTCAGCAGCGGATGCCGACACGATCACCCACCTGCAGTCCCTCCGACCCGGAAACTGAATCCACTGACGCGCCGCCGACGGTGCAAATCGGTTCACAGAAAGCTGGTCGGCCGCCGGGCCACCGTCAGCGAACGACGAGCAGGGCGACGGCGGCGAAGTGGCAGCCGCCGGCAATGACCGTCAGTGCGTGCCAGATCTCGTGGAACCCGAACTTGTGCGGCCAGGGATCCGGGCGTTCGAAAATCAGGATCGGAAAGCCGACCGAATAGGCAACCCCGCCGGCGACGACGAGGCCGAATGTCCAGCCGCTGACGTGCTGGAACAAGGTCGGCATGGCGATGACCAGGCCCCATCCCATCACGAGGTAGAGCGCGCCGGCTGTCTTCGGCAGACGACCATAGAACACGAGCGTCAGCACGAGGCCCACCACCGCCTCGCACGATGCGAGTACGAGCATCGGGACGCCCCAGGCCCGTGGCAGTCCGAGGACACAGATCGGCGTGTACGAACCGGCGATCAACAGGTAGATCATGCCGTGATCGAGTCGTTGAAACAGGCGTTGTGCCTGCTCCGTCTTCGTCAGGCGGTGATACGCGCCAGACACGCCGAAGACGGCGAGCACGGTCGCTACGTAGATGGCGACGGCGACCCGAGCCGATGTGGTGCGAGCGTCGAGCAGCAATACGACCCCGGCGGGGATGGCGACGAAGAAGGCGACGAGATGGATCCAGCCACGCCACGTAGGGCGCAGGTGGATCGGCGTCGGGTTTGGATCCGGCATCAGAAGACCTGCCGGTTACGGGTGCTCACGTACGTCACGATCTCGAACACGCAGCCGAAATACGCGCCGCCGGAAACCGTCGAATCGCCATCGGTGTGCGTGCTGCCCGTGAAGCCCATCACGCTTTCAGGATAGACCCCGGTCGTCGCCGTCGATGTCGGTTCCCTCATTGTTCGCCGATTGGCAATCTGATGGCAACGCCGCCAAGTCGTGCCGTTTGCGTGGGCGGCGGCATGCGCTACGTGGGCGGCGGCATGGGCTACGTGGTCGGCGGCATGGGCGCTACGTGGTTCGACGTTGGCGGGTGCTCCGCAGGGTAACGTCGTCGGCCATGGCAATTCTGCGGTTCTCGTTCGGAACGATGGGTTCCGGCAAGAGCACGGTTGCGCTGCAGATCCATCACAACCTGGCGACTCGTGGCCTCGTCGGCAAGTTGCTGACGAAGTTGGACCGAGACGGCGCACAGGTGACGAGCCGGCTGGGCGTCTACTCCCCGGCGATCGAGGTCACTCCGGACCTCGACATCTACAAGCTGGCGATCGACAACTGGCCGCTGCACTACCTCGTCTGCGACGAGGCGCAGTTCTACACGGTCGCCCAGTGCGAGCAATTGGCGTTGGCCGTTGACGACCTGGCGATCGATGTCTTCGCCTTCGGCCTGCTGACAGACTTCCGCAGCGAACTGTTCGAAGGCACCAGGCGTCTGCTCGAAATCGCCGACGAGCGGGTGCCGATGCAGGTCGAGGCACGTTGCTGGTGCGGGTCCCGGGCGACGCACAATGCGCGCGTTGTCGACGGCCGCGTCGTCTTCGAGGGTGAGACCGTCGTCGTCGGTGACACCGACGAGGGTCAGGAGAAGCTGTTCGGCGAGAACGTGCGCTACGAACTGATGTGCCGCCGCCACTTCCGTGCGGGGGCGTTGGAACCGCCCGAGTAGCAGCGGCGCTGACACCGCGCCGCCCTGGCGCCGGGTCGACGGCGTGCTCGTCAGCGGCCTCCGCCGGTGGGCCCGTAGGCTGTAGGGATGCTCGAAGACACAGCAGTCGAACGTATTCTGGTGATCACCGCTCATCCTGACGACGTCGATTTCGGTGCCGCCGGATCCGTCGCCGTCTGGACCGATGCCGGGATCGAGGTGTCCTACTGCATCGTGACCGATGGTGACGCCGGAGGATTCGATCCGGCAGTTGCACGCTCGGCGATTGCCGGAATCCGCCAGGCCGAACAAACCGCGGCGGCAAAGGAGGTCGGTGTGCATTCGCTGACATTCCTCGGCTATCCGGATGGTGCCCTCGAGGTCTCGCTCGCGCTCCGCAAGGACATCAGCAGGGTGATCAGGCAGGTGCGCCCGCAACGTGTTGTCACGCAGTCGCCGGAACGGACCTACGACCGCATCTATGGCAGCCATCCCGATCACCTCGTTACCGGCGAGGCCGCATTCTGTGCCGTCTATCCGGATTCACGAAATCCCTTCACGTTCACCGATCTCGTCGAGGTCGAGGGTCTTGCGGCGTGGACGGTCGACGAGGTGTGGACGATGAACGGGCCCGGCGAGGTCCACTTCGTCGATATCACTGCGCAGATCGACCGCAAGATTCGTGCGCTGCTGCGCCACGAGAGCCAGCACACCGATACCGCGGCGACGCGGCAGGTCGTGCGCGGCTGGAACGGCGAGAACGCCAAACGAGCCGGCCTGAGCGCCGGGAGCTACGCCGAGGTGTTCGGCGTCGTCAACACCCGCTGACACAACTCGAGACCATGGGCAACGCAGGCACCGATTCTTGCACGATCTGCGACAATCGGTGCCTGCGTCGGACGGCAGCCGAGTCGGTCAGGCGGTGACCCAGATCAGCAGTTCGGCGCCGTCGGCACCGGCTGTGATCGTCAGCTCGCTGCTGGTCGCCTCGATGCCACTGAGGCGAACGGCATCGCCGGTTGCCAGCGCTCCGCTGCCTTGCAGATCCGCCGAGCCGACGGCGACGAACACGTGGACATGGCCACCGCCCGGCACCGTGACACGCTCGCCGGCCTGCAGCCTGGCACCCCACAGCACGGCGTCGCGCTGGTGGATGGCGACCGCACCGGGATGGCCTTGGCCGGAGGCGATCGGGACGAGCCCGCCACTGTCGAGCGCTTCATTCACGTCGAGTTGCTCGTAGCCGGGTTCGATGCCGGCAGTGTCTGGCAGCACCCACATCTGGATGAAGTGCACGGGCTCGTCGGGATCGGGGTTCATCTCACTGTGGCGGATGCCGCTGCCGGCGCTCATCCGTTGGGCGAGGCCGCGGTACAGGGTACCGGTGTTGCCTTCGCTGTCCTGATGGGCGAGGGTGCCCGACAGCACCCAGGTGACGATCTCCATGTCGCGGTGACCATGGGTGCCGAAGCCCTTGCCGGGGGCGACGGTGTCGTCGTTGTGCACCAGCAGTTGGCCGTGGCGGGTGTGCTCGGGGGAGTAGTGGTGATCGAAGTTGAAGGAGTGCTTGGAGTCGAGCCAGCCGAGGTTGGTCGTGAAGCGGTTGTGTGCTCGTTGAACGGTGACGGTCATGATCGCTGCAACATACTTGCGCGCGCAACTATTCCAGGGTGTCAAGCATCTCGTGCCCACACCGGCCCGTGGCGTCAGAGGGGGGTGGCACGACTAGCGCCGGTTACCAGTCGGTAGATATGGTTCCCTGTCGCTCAATCGCCTCCTCAGGAGAATCCAATGCCCGAAGCCGTCATCGTCGCCACTGCCCGCAGCCCGATCGGGCGCGCCAACAAGGGTTCGCTCGTCAGCTTGCGTCCAGACGACATGGCAGCGCAGATCGTCACCGCCCTGCTTGCCAAAGTGCCGCAGGTCGACGCCAATTCGATCGACGACCTGATGCTCGGAATCGGGCAGCCGGCAGGCGAGGGTGGCTTCAACGCGGCCCGTATGGTGGCGATCCTCGCCGGCATCGAGGTGCCGGGTGTGACGGTCAACCGCTACTGCTCCTCGAGCCTGCAGACGATTCGCATGGCCTTCCATGCGATCAAGGCCGGAGAAGGCGACGCTTTCATCGCCGCCGGCGTCGAGGCGGTCAGTCGCTATCAGTTCGGTGCCTCTGACACTGCTCCGAACGAGATCTTCAAGGGTCCTGGTGCCCGTACCAAGGAGCGTTCCGCTGGTGAGTCCGCCACGTGGACGCCGGCCGAGGGGCTGCCGGATGCCTATATCGCCATGGGTCAGACCGCCGAGAACGTCGTCGAGATCGAGGGCGTGAGCCGTGAGGAGATGGACCGTTTCGGTGTTCGCTCTCAGAACCTCGCCTGCGAGTTCGTCGAGAACGGTTTCTTCGAGCGCGAGATCACCCCGTTGACCTTGCCGGACGGCACGGTGGTGTCGAAGGACGATGGTCCGCGGCCAGGCACGACCTACGAAGCGGTCAGCCAGTTGAAGCCGGTGTTCCGCCCGAACGGTTCGATCACTGCCGGCAACGCCTGCCCGCTGAACGACGGTGCCGCCGCCGTGCTGGTGATGAGCGATACGAAGGCCAAGGAACTCGGGCTGACGCCGCTCGCCCGCATCATCTCGTCAGGTGTGTCGGCATTGAACCCGGAGATCATGGGCCTCGGCCCGATCGAAGCATGCCGTCAGGCGTTGGCCCGAGCGGGCAAGACGATCGACGACATCGACCTCGTCGAGATCAACGAAGCCTTCGCCGCTCAGGTGATTCCGTCTGCGAAGCACCTCGGAATCTCGATGGACAAGCTGAACATCCACGGTGGGGCGATCGCCCTCGGCCACCCGTTCGGTATGACCGGCGCGCGCATCATGACGACGCTGATCAACGGTCTGCAGTTCGAGGACAAGACATTCGGCATGGAATCGATGTGCGTCGGCGGTGGCCAAGGCATGGCGATGATCATCGAGCGCCTCTCCTGACCTCGACCGTGGAGCCAGCTTCGAGTATTTCCGTCAAAGGAGTACGAAGCCGCCCCACGTCGCCACGGAAATACTCGATCGCAGATCGTCAGCGCTCCGGATCGACGTTCAGCGGTGTGCGGCGAGGACGGCGTCGCTGAGGGCTGGCCAGACGTCGAGCGCCCATCGGCCGAATTCTCGGTTGGTCAGGCAGACGAGGCCGAGTTCGGCGACGGGATCCAGCCACAGGAAGGTGCCGGACCCACCGAAATGGCCGTAGGTCGATGGCGAGTTGCTCAGCGCGGTCCAGTGCGGGTGCTTGTGGCCACGTATCTCGAAGCCGAGGCCCCAGTCGCAGGGGTCCTGGCGGCCGATGCCTGGCAGCATGCCGGCGAGCGTCGGGAACTGCGAACTGGTCGCCATCCGCAGCGTCGCCTCGTTGATCAATGTCGGCCGGAACAGCTCGCCGATGAATCGGGCGAGGTCGGCCGTGCAGCTCCAGATTCCGAACGCAGGCGAGCCCCGGAGTTCGGTCGATACCATGCCGAGCGGTTCGAGGACACCTTCTCTGAGATAATCGGCGAATCCGATACCGGTTCTCGCCGCCAGATGATCGGCGAACAGTTCGATCCCGGTGTTCGAATAGATGCGGCTGACGCCGACGTTGGCGATCGGCTCCGGCTGGTCGAAGCCGTATCCAGCGGCATGGGCGAGGAGATGGCGGACCGTCGCGCCGGGGCGTGCGGCCGGCTCGTCGAGTTCGATCGATCCCTCCTCGACAGCGATCAGCCCGGCGTAGGTGGTGAGCAGCTTCGAGACCGAGGCGATGCGGAACTGCCCGGCCTGATCGCCATACGTGTCGAAGAACCCTGCTGGCCCGAGGAGCACTGCGGCGGCACGTTCGACCGGCCATGCGGCGATCTGTTCGAACGCACTCATCGGGTCGCGCCTGTCACTGCGCACGGGGGGCGAGATACCGACGTCACCGAATTTCGCCACCACGACGATATGCGGTGACATCGACGCAACGAAACGACCTCGACAGCTTCAGGCGACGCCGCTGGTGCGCATCAGTTCGGCGACGCGGAACGCCAGGTCAAGGCTCTGGCGGGCATTGAGCCGGGGGTCGCAGATCGTTTCGTAGCGGCCATCGAGGTCGGTGTCGAGCAGATTCTCGGCACCTCCGAGGCACTCGGTGACGTTCTCGCCGGTCAGTTCGATGTGGATACCGCCCGGCCACGTGCCCTCAGCGGCGTGGGCCCTCATGAAGCCGGCGATCTCGCCGCAGATGGCGTCGAAGTGCCGGGTCTTCAGGCCGTTCGGGGCACTGAAGGTGTTGCCGTGCATCGGGTCGCATTGCCAGACGACGGGATGGCCGGATTCACGGACGGCCTGGAGCAGCGGCCGGAGGGAGGACTCGACGCGTTCAGCGCCCATGCGCGAGATCAGCGTCAAGCGGCCGGGAATGCGCGCCGGGTTGAGCGACTCGCACAGTTGCAGGACATCGTCGGCGGTGGCGTCCGGGCCGATCTTGCAGCCGATCGGGTTGCCGACGCCACGGAGGAACTCGACGTGGGCACCGTCCAGTTGGCGGGTGCGCTCGCCGATCCACAGCATGTGCGCCGAACAGTCGTACCAGCCACCGCCCACCGAGTCCTGACGGGTCAGTGCTTCCTCGTATCCGAGGAGCAATGCCTCGTGGCTCGTGAAGACGTCGACGGACCGGAGCGAATCGGATGTCTCCGTCTCGATGCCGCAGGAGCGCATGAACTTGAGTGCACGGTCGATTTCGCTCGCCAGTTGCTCGTAGCGCTGGCCCTCGGCGCTGGAGGCGACGAACTCCTGTGTCCATGCATGCACCCGGTTGAGGTCGGCGAAACCGCCCTTGGTGAATGCCCGCACGAGGTTCAGCGTCGATGCCGACTGGTGGTACGCCTGCACGAGGCGGTCAGGATCAGGTGTGCGTGCCGCAGATGTGGCCGCAGCGGCATTGACGATGTGGCCGCGGAAGCTCGGCAGGTCCTCGCCACCGATCTTCTCGAACGGAGACGACCTCGGCTTGGCGAACTGGCCGGCGATCCGACCGACTTTGACGACCGGGACGCCGAGTGAGTAGGTCAGGACGACCGCCATCTGCAGGATGACGCGCAGTTTTTCCCTGATGTTGACGGCCGAGAATTCGTCGAAGCTCTCGGCGCAGTCGCCGGCCTGAAGCACGAAGGCGTTGCCGGCAGCGACCTGGCCGAGCTGCGCCTGGAGGCTGCGGGCCTCACCGGCGAAGACGAGTGGCGGAAATCCGTGGATCTGCTTGAGTGCGCTGTCGACGGCACCCGGATCCGGATACGTCGGTTGCTGTGCGGCCTCGAACGATTGCCAACTGCTGGGAGTCCAGGTACGAGCCACCTCACTAGGTTGGCCCATCGGACACCGCTTTCACAACGTATTTGCCGTATCCGTCGTTTGCCCGGGAGGCAACATCACGACGCCGGACGCAGAACCGCCCCAGCCGGGAGGGTGGCTGGGGCGGTTCGTGATCCACGATGAACGTCGACGTTGGCGACGGTTGACGCTGCGGCCGCAGCGACTCGGCTAGGCGGCGAGAATGCGGACGGCGTCTTCACGCAGCCCGGCAACCGCACGACTGACGAGGCGACGGGCCGCTTCAGCGGTGACGCCGAGGTGCTCTCCGACTTCACGGAAGCTCTTGCGCTCACCGTCGATCAGGCCGAAACGAGCCTCGATCGCATAGCGGGCACGCTTGTCGAGGGTGTCGAGCAGCTCGTCGAGCAGTTCGTTGTCGACCATTGCCATGACGGCGTCTTCCGGCGTGCCTTCGCCATTGTCCATCAGGTCGCCGAGGGTTGCGTCGCCGTCGTCACCGATCGTCTTGTCGAGCGAGATCGGGGTGGTCAGGCGATGCAGTTCGGCGTTGCCGAGGTCGAGGGTCTCGCCATCGCCAGATGCCTGGCGAAGGGCGGCGCGGAGGCTGGCGGAGCGATCGCCCGGGATACGGATGAGACTGGCCTTCTGGTCGAGGGCACGGCCGATCGCTTGGCGGATCCAGAACGTTGCGTAGGTCGAGAATTTGAAGCCACGGCGCCAGTCGAACTTGTCGACAGCATGCTCGAGGCCGAGGTTGCCTTCTTGGATCAGATCGCCGAGATCCATGCCCTGGGGCAGCGGGTAGCGGCGGGCGATGCTGACGACGAGGCGCAGGTTGGCGCGGATGAAACGATCCTTCGCCTTGGCGGCGTCCTTGACGGCATTGGCCAACTCGCGACCCTTCGAGCCGGCGCCGAGCTTGACCGCTGCCTCGCGTCCGAGTTCGATGGTGCGTGACAGTTGGCGCTCCTCCTCGGCGTTGAGAAGCGGGACTTTTCCGATGTCATTGAGATAAAGACCGATTGAATCATTCATGGCAGTTCCGTCAACAGTTCGTTTGTGGGTGGCATTCCGGATGAGTATCTGTACCCTGCGTGTCATAGTTCACACATCCCCGTCGTGGTGTGTGAAGAAGGCGCATCGCAGATGCGACGATCGGTGTCGAAACTCGTGACGCCGAACGGTGACTAGAGTGAACTTCCGACGCGGTTGCATTTGGGGACGCCGGGGGGACGTAGAACAGTAACACATCCGTGGCATCCGAGTCACGTCCATTCCGCCTGTTCCAGCGGTTACTCAGGATGTTCGTCCCGCACGCACAGCCGAGCGCGGCATATCATGGCGGCCGATGTCGACTTCTGCGTTGCCACTGGCTCAGCGGAGTAGGTCGACGGACGCGGTCACCGCCTCGACGAGCGGCGCTGCCTCTGACGCCCGTGTCGCCTCGACCAGCGGTGTCGCCTCGACCAACGGTGTCGCCTCGACCGCCTCTCCATCCGCTGCCGCCACCAGGACGATGCGCATCGGACTCTTCGGCGGCACCTTCGACCCACCCCATGTCGGTCACCTGGTGACGGCCGTCAATGTCCGTCACGCCCTCGGCCTCGACATCGTCATCTTGATGGTGGCGCATGTGCCGTGGCAGAAGGAGGGGACCCGGGCGATCACCAGTTCGGAGGACCGCTTTGCGCTCGTCGAAGCTGCGGTCGCCAACGTCGAGGGATTGGAGGCTGGACGGTTGGAGATCGACCACGGCGGTCCGAGTTTCACCGCCGATACGTTGTCGTCGTTGGCCGAGAGCTATCCGGGTTCTGAGCTCTTCACGATCGTTGGCGACGATGCCGCTGCAGGACTCGGAACGTGGGCTCGGTACGAACAGGTGATCGAACGATCTCGCATGGTGGTCGTCGACCGACCAGGTGTTCCGGTCGAACTGCCACCGTTGACAGCGTGGGTGCGCGTCGAGGTGCCGCGCCTGGAGGTGTCGAGCACCGATCTGCGAGCCCGTTTCCACGATGGCCGCCCACTCGATTACCTGCTCACTCAGCCGGTGCTGAGAGCGATAGCGTCCCGTTCCTTGTATACGGGCGACGATCAGTGACGGCATCGGTCCGCAAACGGCGACGCCGAACGATGCTCGCCAGCGTTGTCGTCGCCGGTTCACTCGTCACCATTCCCGTCCTCGGTACGCATGCCTGGCGGCTGTTGAAGACGAGCACCGAGGGCCGCTGCGCGGTCCGTAACGTCGCCCTGACCTACATCCAGGCAACCCCGTCGGCAGTGTTGGCGCTCACCGACCCCAACCACAAGGTCACGTCGATCGAACTGCTGGCGTTGAAGCCGGCAGTCAAGGGCGTCTACTCCGGCGGAACCGTCGTGATCGTGCCGGCGACGACCACGGTCGTGCTGCCGGACGGAACGTCGGGGCCGGTGAACAGCCTTTTCACGTCTGGCGGTGCTGATGCGTTGAAGAACGGCGTCGATGGTGTGCTCGGCATCACCTCGAGCATGATCGTGGTGGAGGACGCTGCCGCCCTCGGCGCGCAGCTGACGCCGGTCGGTCAGATCTCGGTGTCGTTGACGGCACCTGTGACGCAGCAGGGCGCAAATGGTGCCGATACGCAACTGTTCCCTGCCGGCGCAGCGACGGTTGCACCGGCGCAGGTCGGCACCTTGCTGGCTGCGCAGGGATCGACCGACACGGAAGCCATCCGGCTCGAACGTGAACGCGCCGTGTGGCTGGCAGTGGCGGCACGTGTCGGCGCCGGTGTGTCGGGGTCTGCGGCGTCCGGGCCGGCTGCCGTTCCGTCGGTTCAGTCGGTTCAGTCGGTTCAGTCGGGGACCAGCACTGCCACGACGGTGGCTGCGACTGCGCCGACCACCGGGACGCCGACGTGCGGGGTCACGCAGAACGTCGTGATTCCTGCCCCGAAGGACTTCCCGACCTTCTTTTCGAGCTTGCTCGCGGCGTCGGTGAACGTCTACCAACTTGCCGGTCTGCAGCGCAATGTGACCCCGACGACCCCGGCAGGAACCGTCAGCGTCGATGTCACCGAGGTCGCCTGGCTGATGGCCAGGCTGGTGCCGGCGTCGGTATCACCTGCCAACGACGGACCGACCGTCTACGTCAAGAGCGCCTTCAGCGACCTCGTCACGCAGACCGCAATTGCGCGCTTGCTGTTCTCCGGAGCGAACGTCGTACTGGTGACCGTTCCGACCGGCACGCCTCCGGCGACTTCCACGGTGTCGGTCAGTGACCAGAGCTATCTGGCCGCTGCCAAGATGCTCGGCGCTACCCTCGGGCAGGCCCCAACCGTCGCACCGACGTCGCTGGCGATCGATGGCGTCAACGTGATCATCACCCTCGGCGAGGATTTCAATGCTGCGGTGACGGCAAACGCCACGGCCAACACACCGGCGACGACCACGACGACGACGATCACGCCGACGACACCGACCGCCGCTGCGACGACGGTCGAGGTGACGACGACCGCTGCGCCGGCAACCACGAAAGCAAAGAAGAAACCATGAGCTCCTCACCCGCAGCAATCGCCATCGCCCAGACGGCGGCCACTGCATCCGATGACAAGAAGGGCACCGAGATCGTCATCTTCGATGTCAGCGACGTCATCGTCATCGCCGAGGCGTTCGTCGTCACCAGCGCCAACAACCGCCGCCTCGTGCGCACGATCGCCGATGCTGTCGAGGACGCCGTCCGTGCCGAACATGACCGCTCGCCGCTGCGGATCGAAGGGCTCTCGGATCAGCAATGGGTGCTGATCGACTACGGCGACGTCGTGATCCACGTCTTTTCCGAAGAGCAGCGCCGGTTCTACGAGATCGAGCGCCTCTATCGAGATGCCCCGAAAATCGATTGGGAACCGAGGCCGGCCCCTGCCGCGGTCTCCGGCACCAGCGCAGATTCGTCTTCCGCCGACTGACCGCATGTCCGGGGTCGCCTCTGTCGTGGAGTGTTGTGATAAACCCGTCGCCTCTCGAACCCTCCGCGCTCGGCAATCTCGGTCACGCCAACCCCAACACTTGTGATGGCCTGTCGGCGTCGCCGGTCCAAGCATCACAGCGCCGATGGTCGAGGCGGTTGGGTCGGTCAGCCGTCGCCGATGGTCTGGATTTCGCTGACCTTGTAGACGGTGGGAGAGGTGACGACGATGTCGTCGTACGTGCCGGAGCGTCCGTCCGACCCGGTCCAGATGATGCGCCAGGTGACGTCGAAGTGACCGTGATATGCGAGGTCGTCGGTGTTCGTGAACTTCGGCAGTGACGGGTATTTCGGGGTCCATCCGCATGGTGCGTCGTGCAGCGTCTTGGATCTGCCCGGATGCCAGACGACGCCGAGATTCCCGCAATCAACCGTTGACCCGTCGCCAGGAGTCCACGAAACCTCGTAGGCCGTAGCGGAGACCGTCGCCCACACACCCGGCACGGTGGCAGTCACGGAGACCGGTGCCGGTTGCTCGAGGCCGATCCAGGTGTTGACGTTGACGATGCCGCCAGTGGCCAGCGGAGGAGCGAGTTGCGGCGCGGTGTGCGGCAGTCGCCTGGTGACCTCGTCATGCGCAGAATTCGCTGCGTCCTGGGAGGTCGCTTGCTTGCGCCACTCCCATTTGCGAATCCCATCGCACAGTCTCGTGTACATGAACAGCAGATCGCCGTTGGCGTCCTGCATGACGGTGATACCTCCGGGAACGCTCAGAGCAAGCGAGCCCGAGTCTGGGCGGACCCAGCCGTCACACACGGGCGCTTCGGTAGCACCGCCTCCTGCATTGTGTGGTTCCGGTCCTTCACCGGGTGCATCGGCTGTCGCGCTGACGGTTCCAGGCTCTGCGTTTGCAGGTCCGCTGCTGTTCCCGCCCCCGCCGGCTGTGGCGGAATGGGCGGAGACAGATAGCGAAATAGCGACCAGCAACCCAGAGATTCCGACGGCTAGTGCTTTGCAGCGCATCGGTTGCCCTCTCCCAACTGTTCGAGAAAGGAGACCTGACTGACCATCCACTCATCGCCAACGACCACTAACTTCTGCTCGGTGCGTCGGCTGGTCATTGTGTCGTCGACAACGGTTGGCCTTCCGTCACTTCCCGAGGGTCCGAGCGTTGTGGCTGCGTCGAAGGTGCACACCGTAGCGACCGCCTCGTTGCTGCTCGGGAAGTCAAGTTTTTCAACAACTTGATATGACCCTCGCAGGTCGGGCGCCAGATATTTGCCGCTGGCAATCGCTGTGGCGATGAACGACCGAAACGAGGCGAGTTCTGGACTGGCCGGTGCGTAGACCGTCGATGGGGCGCATAGCGTCGGAGCTTGGTAGCAGGCGTCGAAGTTCGCCGCAGCACTGTCCACCGCTTGTTCGACGGCGTTGATGTTGATGATGATGGTGTTCGGAGTTGCTCCTGTGTCGGTCGGCGGAACCGTGACGGGGATGGTGATCGAGACGACGGTTGTCGGGGGAGCCGTGGCGGCCGTCTGCAGCACGGACAGCGACGGCGGCATCGTGCCTGGTGCTGCACTGGTTGACGCAACCGCTGGTGCTGGCGACGTCGTGGCTGATCCGGGGATCGACGTGCCGTGCGGCGACACAATCGGTGTTGTCGATGCCACCGGCGAAGCGGCCGTCGATGCCATCGGCGGGGGAGTCGTCGACGCCGCTTGCGTGGTTGTGCTCGAACAGCCGGCAATTCCGAGAGCTGTCGCCAGGCCGACGACCGCTATGGCGACTCTCGGCGACATGACCGTCACTGTAGCCGCACCTCAGGCGATATAAGAGCAAGCTGAACACTGTCGCCGGACAGCGGCTCTGCGTTCGGCGACGCTGCCGACGGCGGACGATGCGGCGGTCGGAACGAGGTCATCGGTTGCCCAGGTCTTTTGTCGCCTGCTCCGAGTTCGACCCTCGAGAGATATTCGGACATCATCAAGTCGGACATCCTCATCCGGTCGTTGTCGTCGGTTGTGTCAGTTCGGAGGCGAGCGAGGTCATGCACCAACGAGTGCCCGACAAACGTCGTATCGGAAGCTCGGAGCGGAAATGTTCGAATAAGCGGGGGGCTGCGGACGCCCGGCGACAGCGTGTCGAAGCCTTCGTCTTGGCCTGACGTGCCGGCTTGGCGATGTCGGGCTGGCGTCGGAGCGGGGCAGCACAGGCGTAGGCGGGGACCACTCAACGTCTTGGTGCGTGGTAGTCCAGTCGGTCAGCCGTCGCCGATGGTCTGGATTTCGCTGACCTTGTAGCTCGTCTCGGCGGTGATGGTGAGGTCGTCGTAGGAGCCCGAGCGCCCGTCGGAGCCGACCCATGTGACGTGCCATTTCACCTGAAATTGCCCGTGATAGGTGAGATCTTCGGTGTTCGTGAACTTCGGCAGCGACGGATATTTCGGGGTCCATCCGCATGGAGCGTCGTGCAATGTCTTGGACATCCCCGGATGCCAGACGACGCCGAGATTCCCGCAGTCAACGGTCGACCCGTCTCCGGGCGTCCACGAGACGTCGTATGCCGCAGCCGTCACCGTCGCCCACAGGCCAGGCAAGGTCGCGGTGACAGAGACCGCAGCCGGAGGGTCCAGCCCGATCCATGTATTGACATTGACGATTCCCCCTGTGGCGAGCGGTGGGGCAAGTTGAGGAGCAAGGTGCGGCACGCGCTTCGTGACCTCCGCATGCCCCGCAGCGGCGGCGTCAGCCGACGTTGTCAGCTTGATCCACGTACTCTGCTGCACGTCGTTGCATGTCCTGAGGTACAGGTACCACAGTTCGCCGCTTGCATCCGCTCGAGGCGACAACGCATGTAACCAGGGATCTTTGACTGGGTCGTACTGCACCCACGGAGTACACGGATTGGATGAGTCCG